>NZ_JBKESZ010000001.1:0-722344 GCF_056355775.1 Bifidobacterium sp. LH_743
CTCTCAGGCCGGCTACCCGTCGTAGGCTCGGTGGGCCGTTACCCCGCCGACTACCTGATAGGACGCGACCCCATCCCATACCGATAGAATCTTTCCCAACAGACCATGCGATCCGTTGGAGCATCCGGCATTACCACCCGTTTCCAGGAGCTATTCCGGTGTATGGGGCAGGTCGGTCACGCATTACTCACCCGTTCGCCACTCTCACCAAACAGCAAGCTGCTTGGATCCCGTTCGACTTGCATGTGTTAAGCACGCCGCCAGCGTTCATCCTGAGCCAGAATCGAACCCTCCACAAAAAAAATTCATGAAGAGAACCAATTGAATGACTCTCACAATAAGAAAATTGACGATCGCCTTATAAGGAAAGGCGCATCGCACAAAAACCTCATCATCGTTTGACCGATCCCTCGGCACCACACGCGAACGCGTGGCCGGTGATGAACTGGCAATCATTGACTATAAAGAAGTAGTACAAATACGCTCTTGAGTTCTCAAACCACCACCGCACCAGCAGACCGCCCCAAACTCAAGGAGCCAGGCCGCCGTGCTGAGCAGCAAGAGATAAACTTACACGAGAACCCGCGAACACGCAACCCGGCATCCACCGGCATGGCGTGAACCGTTGGAAACACTCGCATCCACCGGCGTGTCGAAAACACGCGCGACACAGGCCGGAACCACCGACGGGACCAGGATAAACCCTGAAGACAACGCCAGAGTGAACACGAAAACAACAACACACGGCGTGTCGGAATCGCAAAACCAAATGCGGATGAAGCGAAGACACAAACAATGCACCAATCTGCGCTATGGAATCCATAGCCTGGCGGTCTCACCAGTACAGTGCCGAACCAATACAGTGCCGAAGAAAGACTGCGCAGATCCGGACGGAGGCAATGGGAATGCAAAAAGCCGGGAGGCTCCATGTTTCACGGAGGCTCCCGGCTTGGGTTTCAATTATTGGTTTTCAGTTATCAGCCAATCACTCGGCCTGAGCGGGCTTGGCAGCCGGCTCAACCGTGGCAACGGCCTTCTTGCGGTTCAGGTAACGCTTGATGGTCAGGAATTCCAGACCGATCACGAGCACCGCGACCACACCCCAGGCCACGTACATGGCGGTCTTCCAGATCGGGGTAGCGACCTTCGGCTCGCCATTCGCGTACTGCCAGCTATTGGCGGCCGTGTACAGGATGTTGTGCGCGGCCTGGCGCATCGCCTTCACGGAAGTGGCGGACTTATCGGTGATGTGGTTGGTAATCTTGGTGGTGGCAAGCATCGAATCGTTGCCCGCACGCACTTCCTGATCGGCGTTCTGATAGCCGTAGCCGCCGAAGTAGTCGGTCAGGACGAAGCCCTTGAAGCCCCACTCGCCGCGCAGCACGGTCTGCAGCAGCGCGCTGTTAGCACCGGCATAGGTGTTGCCGATGTAGTTGAAGGAGCTCATCACGGCCTGGGCGCCGCCCTCCTTCACGCTCATCTCGAACGGCTTCAGGTAGATCTCACGCATGGCCTGCTCGTTCGTCCACGTGCACAGCATCTCCGTACGCTTGGTCTCCTGGTCATTCAGAGCGAAGTGCTTCATGAAGGAGTACACGCCCTTGGACTTGGCACCGGCGATCTCATTGGACGCCATCACGCCGGAGAGCAGCGAATCCTCGGAGAAGTACTCGAAGGTACGGCCGGAGAACGCGTTGCGGTGGATGTTCATGGCCGGTGCGTACCAGCCAGCCACGTGCATGTCGTGGGCCATATCGCCGATCATCTCGCCGAACTGCTTGGCGAGGTCCTTGTTCCACGTGCAGGCGAATGCGGTGGAAGCCGGGAAGCCGATGGAGCCAACGCCGGTGAAGTTGTTGTTCAGCGATGCCGGGCCATCCGCATCGGTCAGCTGGATCTTGCCGACGGACTTCACAGCCTGGGTGCCGTAGCCGCCATTGGCGATGAGGTTGTCCATATCGTCGAAGGTGAGCTGGTCGAGCAGCTTGTCCCAATCGGCGTCGTCATAGTCCTTGCCGTACATATCGGACAGTTTCAGACCATTCTTGGCACCGGTGGTCGGCATCTTGTCGGAATCCTTGTCGAACTTCTTCGGATCGTAGTTCGTGTTGTTATAGAAGGTTTCCTTGGCCTTGTCGGACATCTTGAAGTTGGTCGGCGCGGCGGTGGCCTCCTTGTAGTTCGCGAAGTGGTCGGCGCGGGACAGGTACGTCACGTCGCCCGCCACGTCGTCGAACTGGTTCGTGGCCACGGTCTTGTCGCCGTTGTGCGTGTTCGAATCGGAATCGTAGGTGACGGTGTCCTTCACGGTGACCGCCTTGTGGTCGATCACGTGGTGCGAATCGGACTGGATGGAGATGTCGTAGTCGCCCTTCTCCAGCACGTACGCCTTCGCGTCCTTGTAGTCGTAGGACGCCATGTCGTCGTCATCGAACTCGACCTTCACGGTCTGGGACTCGCCCGGCTTCAATTCCTTGGTCTTCTCGAAGCCCGCCAGGTTCCTGGACGCCTTCTCGATGCCGCCGTCGGTGTACGGCGGGTTGTAGTAGACCTCGACGACGTCCTTGCCGGCCTTGTCGCCGGTGTTGGTCACGGTGGCGGTGACGGTCACCTTGCCGCCCTTGTACTTCACGCTGTAGAGCTTCTGATCGAAGGAGGTGTAGGACAGGCCATAGCCGAACGGGAACGCGACGGTGTCGTCGTAATCGATCAGGCCCTCGTCCGAAGCGGTCTCATAGAACTTGTAGCCGACGTAAATGCCTTCGGAATAGTTCACGAAACCAGGGATAGCGGTGACGTCGTCACCGGTGAAGCCCTTGTACTTGGCCGCCTTGTCGGTCATGTTGGTGTATTCGTACTTGCCGAAGTTGTTGTACGTCACGGACTGGGTCAGATCGTTGAGGAAGGTGTCGGAGGTCTTGCCGGACGGGTTCGTCTTGCCCGCGAGCACCTCGCCCAGGGCGGAGAAGCCGGTCTGGCCCGCAGGCGGGCACCACACCACCGACTTGATCTGCGGATAGTCCTTCAGGAAATCGAACTGGAACGTGTTCGCGCCGTTGTACACCAGAGTCACTTTCTTGAAGTTCTTGGTGACCAGGTCGATCATGTCGCGCTCGGTCTTCGACAACTGCAGGAAGCTCTCGCCCTTCTGGAAGTCCTCGTAGTCCTTGGAATTGTTCTTGTAGGTGATGCCGTCGGCCTTCATGTCCGTCGGCAGGTCCGCGCCCTCGCCGCCGACGCGGGTCAGCACGACCACTGCCTCGTCGGAGAAGGACTTCGCATCGGAAATCAACGAATCGGAGTACTGCTTGGCCGGAACCTCAGGCAGGGTCCAATCCTGAGCGAACATGCCGACCTCCGGACGGTCCTTGCGGTAGTCCGTGTACAGCTTGCTCAGCTCCGTGTTGGTCTTGAGGCCGGCCTGCTTCATGCCATCAAGCAGGGAGACGGTCTTGTACTGCTTCGACATGGAGCCGGAGCCAGTGCCGCCGTAGACCGGATTGGTGGAACCCCAGCCGAACACGTTGACCTTCTTGCCGGACAACGGCAGGTTGGAATCGTCGTTCTTCAACAGGGTGACCGCCTCCGACTGCACGTCCTTGGCCAGCTCGTTGGCCTTGGAAACCGTGGTGTCGGACAGCGTGTACTTGGTGATGGTCGCATTGTTGAGCAGCGTGGAAAGCGGGCCGGTCAACATCATGGACACGGCCACGATGATGCCTACCAGCGCCACCAGCCAGGATTCGGAATGAACGATCTTACGGGTCGCCACGTCCTTGACCGTCTTCTTATTGACGGCGAAGGTGATGATCAGCGCGAGCACGAACAGCACGCCAATCGCAATCAGATACGGTGTCAATGAACCGATGACGTTCATGACATCAGCCATGTTGATTTGCAGCATGGTCTGCCTCCTCCTTGATTCTCATAACCAAACGACACATCGGCTCCAATGCCTTTATCGGAACCACGAAACCATGTGACACTGCCCCGCATCCCATGGAATCGCTGAAGTGAGACACTTACGTGAAGACACTCCTTCATGTCGGTGATTCGATTTCATCAGACTCGGGAGAACGATGTACGGCGATTCACCCAGCCTGTCGATTCGCGTGCATAATCTGCACGCCAAGTACCATGGGTGGCATGAGCGACTTAAGCGCAGCGAATCTGGAATCAGGCAGCCTGGTTGGCGGCTACACATTGATGTCTCGACTTGGTTCGGGGGCAATGGGATCAGTGTGGCGCGTACGCGATGACGGCGGACACCAGTATGCAATGAAGATTTTGCGCGATTCCCTGTCCGATGACGACGATTCCGTACAACAGCAGCGTGACCAGCTGACCGCACGCGAGCGCCTGCGTCGAGAGGCTATGGCGTTGCAAAAAGTGCGTCATCCGGGCGTATGCGGCATTGTGGATATGGAACTGGATGACGCGTTGGCCTTCATCGTGACGGAATTGATCGAAGGCAAGAACCTGCGTGAGGACGTGCGTATCAATGGCCGTTATGTGGGCGACGATCTGGAACGTCTGGCACGCAAGCTCATTGAGGCAGTGCGAGCGGTCCATGCGGCCGGCATCGTACATCGCGATATTAAGCCGACCAATGTGATGGTGTCGAATACCGGCCCGGTGCTGGTGGATTTCGGCATCGCCATGGGCGAGGGCGAAAGCCATGTGACGCGCACGGGCCTGGTGATGGGCACTCCGGGTTTCATCGCGCCGGAAATCATCGATGGCGCCGAATCTGATGAGAAGACCGATTGGTGGTCGGTAGCGAGCGTGCTTGCGTTTGCCGCGACGGGCAAACCGGTGTTCGGCACAAAGCCGATGATGACCGTGCTGGAGCGTGCCGCGGCCGGCAGCGCCGATCTTGCGGGACTGCCCGCTGGCACGATGGCCGCGTTCCGTGCGGCGCTCAACCCGGATCGCACGAAACGTTGCTCACCGGAAGATCTGTTGCAGGCGATCGCCGTGGATGCGTTGAATCCGCAATCGTGGGTTGCGGCCGGCAGCGGCAACGGAACGGAGGCGATGCCCCCTTTTGCTGAATCGCCCGACAATCCGCGCATTCTGTGGAGATTGCAGGACGATACAGCCAACGAAAGCACCGCCGGCACACAGGCTCTTCCGCAGCCTGGCGAGGCCACGCAGGTAATCGACATGTCCGGCATGGACGCGACGCAGGCGATTGCACCCATCGACGGCGCCGGCAACAACGATGGAACCGCCGATGAAGGCAGCAATTGGACCGGCGGCGAAGGTAACGACAGCATCGGCGACGAAACGGACGTACTGCCTCCCAACGAACGTATAAGCGGCGCAGAGCGTATAGGCGGCACACGGACGCTACCAACCGTCACGCAGGCCATGCCGGCAGCCGCATGGGCCATGCCAGACGCCACGCAAACCATGCCAGGTTCCACCCGAACCATGCCAACGGCTACCCAGACGCTGCCTCAATCGACGCAGGTCATGCCGATGGAACAAACCACGCGGATACTGCCGGCGCAGGACGCGTGGAATCCGGCGGAGGAGCCGACGCAGATCGATCCGAATATCAAACCCGCCTTGCAACGCCTTGCTATGCAACAACCGCCATCCGTCATCCCGCAAAGCGATGTGGCTGCGGCACGGCAATCGCCTGCATCCTTCCAACCAGCGCAGCCGACCGCGAATATGCATGCCATGAATGCGCCAATCGCCATGGAGGAAGCGCCGAATCCCGCCGATGTGAAGCGCGGCGCGATGCTGGGGCGTGGACTGCTCCCCTGCGCGCTGATGGCGATTCCCGTGGCCGTGTGCGGAATGTTCTCACTATGGGTCGCATTCGGCGCAGCGCTAATCATCGGTTGCGCACTGGCCGCCATCGGGTTCAATACGGAAGCGCAGCTTGAACGTGAGGGCAAGCGCGGTGGCGGAAGGAAGGGCTCCGATTGGCTGTTACGGCTGGTCGGCCTGCCTTGGCACGTGGTGAAAGGCCTCGGCGTGGCGGTGACGCGCACGCTGATCATGCTTGCCGTGGTCGCGCTGGGTCTGTCGATTGCCACCGTTGTGCTGCAGCTGCCGTACGCCATAGTGGACGCGAACGTCTTCGGTCTGTCGATTCCGTTGCCGACGTTGATTGAAGGTCCTCTTTCCGAAAGCGGTCTGGCGCAGGCCGCGTTCTGCGCGATCGGCTGGCTGGTGGCTGTGATGACGCCTGGCGCGCCAGTGATGCGATTGGGGGGCGGAGCTCTCCGGAAACCGCCTATTCTGCGGCACTTGAGCGAACTTCAGGAGCAATCTCGGGAAACTGGATTTCCAGCGAATTGATAGCTGAGCACCACTACTATGGTGCGCAGCACAACATCATTAGGATTCATAGGATCGAAAGGAACATTGATGGCCCAGAACAGCAAGGATGCTCAGAAGCGCGCCAGTCGCGCCGAGCGCAGGGCCGCCGAGGCCGCAGCGATGAAGGCGCGCGCCGAACAGATGGAGAAGGAGCGCAAACAGCAGACGATCATCGGCGGCATTGTTGTGGCGATACTGGTGATTCTGGTGGCGATAGGCGCGTTCGCCGTGTACCACAACATGCATAAGAAGGCCGAAACGAAGGCCTCCACGGAGACGGTGCAGGAAGCGTACGCCGCGTTGCAGAAGGTGAAGAACACTCCGACGCTTGTTGACAAGAAGGGCGGACTGCTGATTTCCAAGAACGGTTACGGCAAGTCCGTGGACGGCGCTCCGACGGTGGAGATCTACATGGATTTCCTGTGCCCGGGATGCGGCAATCTGCATCGTCAGCTTGACGCCGACCTACAGAAGATGGTCGATGCGGGGCAGATCAACCTGGAGTTGCATTTCATGGCGTTCATGGACCGTTGGTCCACCGACGAATACTCCAGCCGTGCAGCAAACGCTGCCATCTATCTGGCCGAGCATGACAGCGATCCGAGCCATCTGATCTCCTTCATGGAGAAGGTCTATGCCGAAGACTTCCAACCCGAGGAAGGCTCCTCCTACAAATCGGTGAGCGACAGCAAACTCAAGGAACAGATGATCGCGGCCGGCGCGTCCAAGGATGTGGCGGACAAGGCGTTCGGACGCGATTATCAGGAATGGCTTGACGCGATCGACACCTACACGCCGAAGCGCCCCGAGCTGTGGCATCAGACCGGCAGCTACAAGGGCAGCATGACCACGCCGACGGTGATCATCAACGGCGAATATTGGGAGATGGACCAGCTGAGCGCCGCACAGACGACTGTCAAGGATGGTCTGCTCGAATCGATCGGACTGAAGGCCAACGAGGTCGGCGTGGCAGGCAAGATGCCGTCCATCGGATCCGAGAAGAAGCCCATTTCCGTCACCACAGGAGAATAAAATACCCCCTATAGCTACCGGCGCATCTCATAGGACAATCACAAGTTGACTACCGCGGATGCGCTGGTTATGCTATTCAACGTTCCGTAGTATTCCGTACAACCACGGAACATGCCTCCTTAGCTCAGATGGCCAGAGCGGCCGCCTTGTAAGCGGCAGGTCGTCGGTTCGATCCCGACAGGAGGCTCGAACCCGCATAGCGGGCTTAGACCTCTTACCACGGGTAAGTGCTCCAGAAGTCTTCCCCCAACTTGAGACTTCTGGCAAAACGGACGAGGCGTTCCCCAACCTGTCTCGTCCGACAGGGGGCAGGACATCCCCTTCTCTCCTGCCCCCTTTTTCTATTCTTCCTTCCATTCTTGGCAAATCCCGTCCCCAATCGAATGCAAATGCGTCGGTACGGAGGAAATCCAAGAAAAACAGCGACGGACAATCCGGCTGAATCGCTACAATGACGATGTTGTCAACAATGCTGGAAAGAGGCCGCATGGCGAGAAGGTGGACACCCAAGAGATTCGTGACGCTCCGGCGCGTCCGCGTCATAACATGCGTGGCGGCACTCACCCTTACATCGGCGCTGGCGTTCGGCATCGGCGCGCGCAAATCCGTCGCATTGACCGTCAACGGCGAAACGACGACCGTGACCACATATGCGATGAGCGTGGACCGGTTGCTGCAGGAACAGGGCGTGAAGATTAAAACGCACGACCTGGTGGAATCGACCAGCCCGACAAGCATGCTGAAGAACCATGATGTGGTGACCGTGCAAAGCGCATACCAGACCACCATCACCATCAACGGCCAGGAGGTGCCGTTCTGGACGGTGGCGACCAGCGCCGAACAGCTGCTGGACTTCTTCAACCAGAACGAGACCGAAGCGGCGAAAATCACCGTCAGCATCAACAACGTCTACAACAAGCTCACCGGCGGCCTGGTCATCAACCAGAAGGGGCCCGTCACCGTCATCGCGGACGGCAAAAGCTCAGTGGCGCCGAACGGCAAGCTTCCCGCGGCCTCCATCCTCGATTCCAAAGGCATCACGCTGGGCAAGGAGGACCGCGTCAGCGTCGAAAAGGACGGCGGGAAGACCATTCTGCGCGTCCGCAGGGTGACGCACGGCGAGGAGACGCGCACCAAGGAGGTGCCGTTCGGCACGCAGACCATCGTCGATCCGAACCTGCAGCCAGGCGAGGTCACGGTGCGGCAGGAAGGCGAGAACGGCGAAATCCAGCAGACGTACGCCGTCACATATGTGGACGGCGTGAAGGAAAGCGAGACGCTGTCCGACGAGAAGACCACGAAAATCGCCATAGACAAGGTCATTGCCGTAGGCCCCGCGAAATCCTCGGATGATTCCTCCGATTCGGATGATTCGAACGGTTCGGACGGTTCGAACGACTCCGGAAAGACGGATGGTTCCGCCGATTCGAGCACGAAGAACGATTCGGGCAGCAAGGACGATTCCGGCAAGACGGACACGGGCGGCAACAAGAACACCGGTTCTGACAAGAAGAACGATTCCGGCAACAAGAACGACTCGGGCAAGACGGACACAGGCAAAACGGATTCCGGCAAGACCGACAACGGTAACAACAATTCCGGCAACAATAGTTCCGGCAACAACAATTCCGGTACGACGAGCAACGGCAACGGCACGTCCGGTTCCAGCAACACCAAGAAGGACGATCCGGCGCCCACGCCGACTCCTACACCGACGCCCACGCCGCAGCCAAGCGACCCTTCGGCCGGCTGCCGTCTGTACCATGCTTCCGCCGCGCAGACGCAAGTCTACGCAGCCGGCGCGGCAGCGCAACGCGGATGGACCGGACAGAATTGGACGGATCTGGTCAAACTCTGGAATCGCGAATCCGGATGGCAGTGGGACGCCGAAAACGCGGATTCAGGCGCATACGGCATCCCGCAATCGCTGCCGGGCAGCAAAATGGCCACTTTCGGCGCAAGATGGAAAGACGACGCGGCCGTGCAAATCGATTGGGGATTGAGCTACATCGCACAACGCTACGGCACTCCCTCCAAAGCGTGGAAGAACTCCGAGGAAGTCGGATGGTACTGATCCCGTCCTGCCATTGCAGGCGATTTCGTACCGGCATGAACGGATAATGAGGGAATGACAGAAAACGTGAACGATCATACGCAGGGCCGCTTGTTGGGGGCGGCCGACATCCGGCGCATCGCGGCCGAGGCGGGCATCAGCCCAACCAAGAAATTCGGGCAGAATTTCGTGATCGATCCGGGAACCGTGCGCCGCATCGTACGCGAGGCGGGCGTGACCGCCGACGACCACGTATTGGAAGTCGGCCCCGGGTTGGGCTCGCTGACCTTGGCGATTCTGGAGACCGGCGCCACCATGACCGCGGTGGAAATCGATCCGCCGGTGGCCGAGCGCCTGCCGAAGACCATCTCCGAATTCATGCCGGATGCCGTGGACCGTTTCCGCGTGGTCAATCGCGACGCGCTGACCATCAGTCCGGAGAACCTTCCCGACTTCAATGACGACGAATCCTTCACGCTGGTGGCCAACCTGCCGTACAACGTAGCCACGCCGATCCTGCTCACCCTGCTGGAGCGCTTCGACAATCTGGGCACCTTCCTGGTGATGGTGCAGAAGGAAGTGGCGGATCGTCTGAGCGAGAAACCAGGGTCGAAGATCTACGGAACGCCGAGCGTGAAGCTTGCCTGGTACGGTACCGCGGAACGCGTGGGCGTCATCGGCCGCAACGTGTTCTGGCCGGCACCGAACGTGGATTCCGCGCTGGTGCTGTTCAAACGCCATCCGGGCGGCCATACCCCCGCCGCGGACAATGCCGACGGTTCCGTCGTGAATCGCGAAACCGTGTTCCGTCTCATCGACGCGGCCTTCGGGCAGCGCCGCAAGACCCTGCACGCCGCTTTGAAGAAGATCGTGCCGGCGGAAGCGTTCGAACGTTCCGGCATCGATCCCACCCGTCGCGGCGAGACGCTCACCATCGACGAATTCGTGGCATTGGCCCGCGCGCTGGACGAGGTGTCCGCATGAACGCCATCGTCGAATCCGTAAGCGTGGATTGTCCGGCGAAAACGAACCTGACCCTGCACGTGGGGCCCTCCCACGCCGAATGGGGTGGGCGCCATGAGCTCGACACCATCTACTGCGCGGTCGGCGTATACGACACCGTCACCGCCACACGCAAGGCGCCCGGCACCGGCTTCTCGCTCAATCTCGAAGGCGCGTATCTGGGCGATCTGGCCTCCTCCGTCAGCGACATGCGCCGCAACCATGCCGTGCTGGCGCTGTTCGCCATGGCCGAAGCCAGCGGGCATGAACCGGACGTGGCGTTGAGCATCGACAAACGCATTCCCGTCGGCGCGGGCATGGCGGGCGGATCGGCCGACGCGGCGGCGACGATTCTGGCGCTGAACGCCCTATGGAATCTCGATTGGCCCATCGAGCGTCTGAGGGAAGTCGCGTCCACGCTGGGCGCGGATATGCCGTTCTGCCTGACGGGCGGTTATGCGCGCGGCACCGGCTTCGGCGAGCGCATCGAGCAGCTTGACGACGATGGCGACATCGTACGTGGTCTTAAGGAACGTGGCTTCGCCGGACGATTGCTGGTCGGTGCGTACCGTGCGGAACTGCGCACGCCGGAAGTGTATGCCACCTTCGATCAGATCGGCGCCGGCGAGTCGGACGACAATCATCTGCAGAAGGCCGCGATCTACCTACATCCGCGCAGTGGACAGGCCATCGAGGAGGCGCTGCGGGCCGGAGCAAGGCAGGCGTTCGTCTCCGGTTCCGGCCCGTCCGCCATCGCTTTCGTCCCGACGGACGATATCGCCGCGGCGGTGCAGGCCGCATGGCAGGACAGCCGTTGCGTCGACCGCATCATCACGACCAGCGCGCCGTCCCGTCCAATCGTGCATATCACCGCGTGACAGTAAGGTTGTTGGCAATTGGTTTTTTCAAAAGGAACTCGCACATGACCCAGGCTACTGATGAGCGCACAGCGCGCAAGGAATACATTCGCCGCCGTCAAAAGACGGTGTTCGGCATCGCCGGCGCCATTCTGGCGGTTGCCATGGTGATCTCCCTGCTGTTCTTCTTCCATGTCGGTGGTCTGGGCGCAGTCAAATCGACCGCCGTGCAGCCCAATTACGGGCAGCAGGCCCCGTGCGCGGTCAAGGACACCGACGGCAAGGCCAAGTATGTCGAGAACCGCAACATCACGTTGCGCGTGCTCAACGGCACGAAGTTCTCCGGCTTCGCCAAGGCGGTGAGCGATGCTCTGCAGAATCGCGAATTCAATGCCCAGACGCCCGGCAACTACACCAAGAAGGTCGACCGCACGATGATCGTCTTCGGCAAGAACGGCGTGAACCAGGCGTACACCGTGGCAAGCAATTTCACCGACGCGATGCTGGTGATGGACGATCGTCAGGACCAGCTGGTCGACGTCGTCGTCGGCGCCACTTTCGACAACCTGCAAGATGTCAAGAACGTTCCGGCGGCAGGCAAGCCGATCACCAGCATCAAGGGCTGCGTCGCGGCGGACAAGATGACCAATCTGCCCAAGGCTTCCGAGCATGATGCCGTGAATCCGCAGGGCTGAAAAGCTGTTCAGTTAAGCAGCTTTTCAGTTGAACGGCTGATCGGCTGCTCATCAGCGGAGTCAACGGAAGAACCCGCGTTCCCTTTCTCTGGGGGACGCGGGTTCTTCATATCGTGCGCGGTGTTAGCGCGGTGTTATGGACGATTGCGCGCAATGGCACGTGATGGCCACGTGAAGCGGCGCGCGGAACAGACGCCATGACGGACCGTATTCGACCGCACCCGGCTTTGCCGGCGTTATTTAGCCTGTTCCGCCTGTCCGGCCTGCTCCTGGTACCAGCGCTCAAGCTCGGCCACGGCCACGTCATGTTCGACCGGACCATTATCCAGACGGTATTCCAGCATGTGCTTGTACGCCTTGCCGACCATCGGACCGGGCTCGATGCCCAGCAGCCGCATGATCTCGTCGCCGTTGAGGTCCGGACGGATCGCGTCGAAATCCTCCTTCTTCTTGAGATCGCGCACACGCTGTTCCATCTCGTCCATTGCGGCTGCGAACACCATGGCCTTGCGCTTGTTCTGCGTGGTCGTGTCGGCGCGTGTAAGACGGTTCAGACGCTCGTAGAGCGGGCCCGCGTCCTTGACGTAGCGACGTACCGCGGAATCCGTCCACGGCTCCTCCACGTAGCCGTGGAAGCGCAGATGCAGGTTGACCAGCTCGCTGACGTCCTCGACCATGTGGTGGTCGAAATGCAGTGCCTTCAGACGCTTGCGGGTCATTTTCGCACCAACGGCGTCGTGGCGATGGAAGCTCACCTTGCCGCCCGCTTCGAAGCGACGGGTCTTCGGCTTGCCGATGTCGTGCATGAGGGCGGCCAGACGTAACGTCAGGTCCGGGCCCGGGACCGGACCGTCGGGGCCGGTTTCAAGGGCGACCGCGCGTTCGATGACGATCATGGTGTGTTCGAACACGTCCTTATGGCGGTGATGCTCGTCGATCTCTAGTTGCAATGCCGGGATTTCCGGGAAGACGATGTCGGCGAGACCGGAATCGACCAGCGCCTCGATGCCGGCGCGCGGACGATCGGACAGCAGCATTTTGACCAGTTCGTCACGTATCCGCTCGGCGGAGACGATTTCGATGCGGTCGACCATATCGGACAACGCTTCCGCGGTCTCCGGCGCGATACGGAAGCCCAGCTGCGCCACGAAACGCACGGCGCGCATCATGCGCAGCGGATCGTCGTCGAACGACTGCCTCGGATCGACGGGCGTGCGCAACACGCCCTTGGCCAGATCGTTCGCACCGCCGAAAGGATCGACGAATTCAAGTTGCGGCACGCGCAACGCCATCGCGTTCACGGTGAAATCGCGACGGGACAGGTCGCCTTCCAGCGTGTCGCCGTAATTGACCTCCGGCTTGCGCGAATCGGGATCGTACGTGTCGGAACGGTAGGTGGTCACCTCCACCTTCACCTCGGTGCCGTCCTCACGCCTGCGCATCGCGCCGAGCGTGCCGAACTTACGGCCCATATCCCAGAAGCCATCATGCCCGAAACGGCGCAGAATATGCTCAAACTGCTCGGGACGCGCCGAAGTGCAGAAATCCAGATCATGCGATTTGCGATGAAGCAGCAGGTCGCGCACAGGACCTCCGACCAACGCCAATTCGTAGCCTTCCGCGGCAAACATACGTCCCAATTCAATGGCCTCAGGCCACACTTCGAAGTTCACGCCAACCCTTTCAAGCGCCACAAGTTTCCGTTTACCAGCATACCGTTACTCCACCTGCACACAGAATTGAGTATGGTTGGAATCATGATTACGCCCGCAGATCTTGCACGCATGCTTGCCGATGCTGCGGACGACCATGCCCAAAATCCGTTGGAACCGGACAAACTGCTGTACACATCGCAGTCGGTGTCGCTGCAGCGGCGGACGATTGTCACGCCAAGCGCTCCGACGCCGGCGATGATGCCACGGCGGCGCAACGCGGACGGGCCGACCACGTTCGCTTCGCTCGACGCGCAGGAATTGCCGGTGGTACGCGAATATTCGGCGGGCGGGCTGGTGTTCGACGACAAAGGTCGCGTGGCGATCATCGCACGTCATTCGCGAAGCGGACATCTGGAATGGTGTCTGCCGAAGGGACACATCGAAAAAGGCGAGACGCCGCAGCAGACGGCCGTACGCGAAGTGCATGAGGAAACCGGCATACTGGGCGAGGTGGTCGATTCCATCGCCACCATCGACTACTGGTTCACCGGAACCAGCCAGCGCGTGCACAAACTCGTACACCACTTCGCGTTGCGGCAGATCGGCGGGGAACTGACCGTCGAAGGGGATCCCGACCATGAGGCCGAGGACGCCATTTGGGTGGATTTCGCTGATTTGGACGATGTTCTGAGCTACCCGAACGAACGAAAGATAGCATGGTTGTACGCAAGGAAACTCAACAGACAGGCGTGACAGTGAATCAATCCGCACAATGGCATGCCCGGCATGACCTTCGCGCGTTATCGTCCATCCTCGCCATGGTGTTGACCATGGCGTTGATGTTGTTATACGCGCCCATGCCCGAGGCACAGGCCACAGAATCCGGGAATCCGACGACCGAGACAGCCGGGATGGTGTCCATCGACTCCTCCACCGCCGTGCTGACGGACACGTCCGGATACCATCTGAGCGCCACGGTGACCAACACCACCGACCAGGTGCTTCCCGCGGGAACGCTGACGCTGGCCATGAACGCCTTCTATACCTTCGTGTCGCGCAACGACATCCAGGAATGGTCGGAAGGAACCAGCCCCATATCCATCCCAAATACCGTAGGGGAAACCGACGTGCCTTCACTGCGGCCGGGCACCAGCGCCAAAGTGAACATCGACGCCGACGCGAACCAGCAATCGCTCGCCACCATCAACTCCTGGGGACCAAAGCCGGTGCTGCTGGAATATTCGGCGGGCGGCACCACCCTTGCGCGATCGCACACCTTCGTGACGCGCACCGGAGACGGTCTCAACTCCCCCAACACGCCGGCGATGCATATCACCGTCGCGCAGCCGCTCGCAGCCAACGGATGGACGACCGACAGCAATCTGCTCGGCCAGCTGGTCGACGAAGGCGGAGTCACCGACGCGAAACTGTCGAAAATCGCCGTTCCCGGCAAAGACGACGACACGCGACTCAAATCGTTGGGACAGGTCTTCGCCAAACACGATATGTTGCAGGTGGTGGGCGATCCCACCTATCTGAAGTCGATGTCGATGCCGACCCAAGTCGACGGCATCACCCAACCCGCGTTGTTCGACATGACCGCGTATTCCGCGTTGGGCAACGAATCCACGTATTCCGCGGCCGGCGTCAACGACACGGAATGGAATGCCGACAGCGCGCTGCGGATATACCGATCGTCCTTGGGCGATTCCCAGGCGGATACCGCACGATACGCATGGCAGGGCAACGGCAATTGGACCATGAAGGCGCTGACGAAGGCACGGCAGCAGGGATATGACACCGTCATCGCCACCCATGATTTCGAAGAGGACGACAAGGCGACCGTACAGACCGGCAAGACGGTGGTCTCCACCAATGCGGGCAATGTCACCGTCCTGTCCGCGCAGAACGTGCTGTCCGATTTGGCGCAAGGCAAGGCTACCAGCGACGAAGCCGCTACCGACGGCGAAGGAAGCGACGCCGGCAGGCTCGCGCGATTCGTGGCGCAAAGCGCGTTCTACCAGATGGAGCAGCCGTATGCGGAACGCAATCTGCTGGTCTGCCTCGACGAGGATTCCGATCCGGCCATCGTGGAGAGGCTCATGACAGACATCGAGCAATCGCCATGGCTGAGCCTCACCGATCTCGCCACACTGAAGCAGACCGACACCACGGCGGACGACGAAACGGAAACCGTCATCCCCGAATCGGACGGATTGTCCGACGAAGCGCGCAACGCGCTCCAGCAGACGCTGAGCACACTGGCGAACGCGTCAAATGACGTCAAACGCTTCAACGCGTCGATTCTCGCCAAACCAAACAAGAAAACCCCGTCCGGCATCCGTTCTGGCCTCGCCCAATGGAGCAAGCAGCTCACGAAAACGCACTCCATCATGGCCCTGCATGCGCTAGGGAACGAGAGCCCATCCAGAAGCACCATGGCGGAAGGGACTATGCAGCTCGCATCCCTGCTGATCAACGGCGTGGCTATCACCCCGACGGAAAACGTGAACGTGGTCAGCGAAACCGCCAAAATGCCGGTGACCATCAGCAACAGCCATCCCTATCCGGTGAAGGTGAAGGTCTCCTCCCTTTCCGATTCCATGCAGATCGTCACATCGCGATTCGATACCGTGGAAGTGCCCGCGCATGGCGAGGCACAGGTGGTGTTCACCATCCGCGTGGTCGCCTCCGGAACGGCGAACGCCACCATCAATCTGTTCGATAGGAACGGCGCGACGTTCGGCGCAACGCAGGTCACGCACATCACCAGCGCACTGCAAATCAGCGATAAAAGCGGCTTCATCATCATCGGTTTCGCCGTTCTTTTGGGAATCGTGGGACTGTGGCGTCAATTCAACCGTAAGAAGGATCCCGACGAATGAGTTCTTCCGTTGGCCGTAATTCGCTGATCATGGCCTCCGGCACCGCCGCTTCGCGTGTGACCGGACAGATCCGCACCATCCTGCTCGCATGGGCCTTGGGCACCACCGGCTACGCCGCGAACGCCTACCAGGCCGGATCGATGATTCCGCAGGTCATCTACACCTTGGTCTCCGGCGGCATCTTCAATGCCGTGCTCGTGCCGCAGATCGTGCGCACGCTGAAAGCCAAAGACGCCGAAACCAAACTCAACAAGCTCATCACCCTCGCCATCACCATGCTGCTGGGCGTGACGCTGCTCATGGCCATCGCCACGCCACTGCTGACCAGACTGTACGTCAACGGCAGCGCCGAGACCATGGCCCTCGCCACATCGTTCACCCTGTGGTGCATGCCCCAGATCTTCTTCTACGGCCTGTATACGGTGGTCGGGCAGATCCTCGCCGCGAAGGACCATTTCGTCACCTACGCATGGAGCTCGGTCGGCGCGAACGTCATCAGCTGCATTGGTTTCGGCACGTTCATCGCACTGTTCGGCAGGGCCACCGAACGCCCGCTGGAATTCTGGACGCCGACGAAGATCGCGTTGACCGCGGGGGCCTGGACGCTTGGCGTGGCCTTCCAGGCACTGGTGCTGTTCATTCCACTGACGAAAATCGGCCTGCGATACCGTCCGAAATTCGGCATCCACGGCATCGGCCTGCGTTCGATGGGACCGGTCGCCATTTGGAGCGTCGGCATCGTCATCGTCGACCAGATCGGCAACATCCTGATTACCCGCATCGCCACCAGCGCGCCACGTACGGCACAGCTGGCGTTCCATATCAATCCGCTCGACGTGGCCGGCAACGCGACCTACCAGAACGCGTACACCATCTACATGCTCCCCTATTCGTTGATCGCGGTGTCCGTGGCCACCGCCATATTCCCGAAGATCTCCCGAGCGATCGCCGAACGCAACCTCGCCGAGGCGCGCAACGATCTGAGTCAATCGTTGCGGGTCATGGGGTTGATCATGTGCTTCTTCGGAGCCGCGTTCGTGGTGCTTCCGTTGCCGATCATCCTGTCGCTGCTGCCGTCCGTGACCGTACGCGAGGCGTTGCTCATGTGCGGACCATTGGTCGCACTTGGTCTCGGCATTCCGTTCGCCAGCTCCTACCTGATCATCCAACGAACCTTCTATTCGTTCGAGGACGGCAGGAATCCGTTCCTGTTCACCGTCATGGCCATCGGAACGCAGGTGATCGTCCTGCTGGTCGGCGAGGCGGTATTGCCGCCGACCGAATGGGTCACGTTGATTGGCGTATCCGGCACATTGAGCTTCATGCTACCGTTCCCGATCCTCTTCGTCATGCTGCGCAAGCGATTCAACGGCAACGTGGACGGACGACGCATCTTCCTTTCCTATACGAAATCCATCATCGCGGAAATCGCTGCGATCGTCGTGGGCCTGTTCTGCCGCGACGGCGTCTATCGACTGGTCGGAGCGCGTATCTGCCGCGACGACGGCGTTATGAATTGGGGGCAGGCCGTCCTGTCCGCGATGATCCTGGCCATCATCATCGCCATCGTCTATCTGGCATGCCTGTGGGCGCTGCGTTCCGAGGAACTCGTTTCCGTGAAAACCATGATCGTTTCACGTATCCCGGGGCTTGCCAGCAGACCCGTCAAGCCGACCAGCCCCAACGGTAAACTGGGGCGAAGCGACGCCGAAAACGGCGAACAGGAACAGAACCACAAGTAGAATCATCCATCGTTACAGAAGTTGAAGGAAACCATGAAACCTCAACTGGGAGATACCATCAGCAACCGCTATGTGCTGGTTTCGCCATTGCGTGAGGAAACCGGCCTGCAGGTCTGGAAAGCAAGCGACCATGTGCTTGCCAGGGATTGCCAGCTTTTCATCGTCAACAACCGCAAGGCGCTGCAGGACGTCAACGCCACGGCATCCATGCTGGCAATCTCCCATGACTCCCACTTCACCCAGGTTCTTCAGCTCCAGCACGTCGGCGAGGTGGCTCTGGTCGTCACGCAACTCGATGCCGGCATGCCGCTGACCGAATACCTCACGTCGCGTGACAAGCCGCTGAGCTTCACCGCGATACGTTCCATCCTCGGCGAGGTCGTCGAAGCCTTCCACGTGCTGCAGAAGGACAGCCTCACCCATTTCTCGATCAATACGGATACCGTGCGTCTGACCCGCAACGGCGTGGAGATCGCCGACGCGCCCATCAGCGTCATGCTTGCCGACACCTCGCGCGCGCAGGTCACGGAAAGCAAGGAGCAGCTTGCGATTCGGCAGGTGGCCGCTTTGCTGTATTCGCTGCTGACGCGACAGCCGTCAACCTTGTCCACGGATTTCCGTCTTGATGCGATCGCACCGAACGTTCCAATGGAATTCCGCGTGATCTGCAAGCGTGGTCTGAACCTCAAGGAGAAGGACGGCTTCCCGACCGTGCCGATGGCGACCGTCGCCGAATTGGAGGCGTTGCTGGGTGATTACCAGCCGCTTGCGCAACTGCACGGCACCGACGTGATTCTGCCTTCCGCGAACTCGGAATGCTCGATTGTCAACGTCCCCCTATTGCAGGCTCTCGAACAGGACACTTTCCCGCTTCCGGAAACGCTTAGCGAATCCGGCAGTATCCCCGAAATGACGTTTGAAGCCCCCGTTCCACACACCGATCTGTCCGACAGCAAGGAGGCACTGGCCAAGGGCGTGGCGGCGACGAGCGGTGCCGTGAAATCGCTGTGGAAGAACGGTCGTGAAATCCTGACCGAGGAGGATATCGACGGTGCCGACGAAGCGACCGACGACTACCCCTTCTCCTTCCCCATCCGCGTCTCCGCGCCTTCGTCGGATAAGCAGACCGACGATTCGCAGCTGGAGAAGACTGGACGCATTCCGGTGATCGGGCCCGATGGACGCGTCATCCAGCCCGGAGAGGAGTCCGCGCGTGCGTTGAAGGCGGAGCAGGACGCGATCGAGGAGGCGTACCAGAATTCGGTAACAGCCCCCACTCCGCCAAGCTTCGCGCCGAACGGAGGCTCTTCCTCCACTTCAACCGAAGTCGCCGATGCCAAGCTGTTCGGCAACATGAAGACCAAGGTGGCGGCCATCATCGTGGCGGTCGTCGTGGTGGCCGTGGCCTTGGGATTCGCTCTGCACGGGCTGTTCCAGAACTCCTCCTCTTCGGATACCAGCACTTCCGGAGATCCGTGGCCGGAAATGAATCTCGACAAAGTCCCCTTCGGACCGGATGGAACCGCCGCCGATGCGGATTCCTCCGACACTGATGATTCCGCGCAGTCGAACGGCACCACCGAGAAAAGCCCCGACAAGGAGGCCAAGCAGGTCCCCGATCCGAAGGCTCCGGAGAACACCACCGCGTACGAAATCGACAACCGTCAGTTCCTGTCGAATCCGGATGGACAGCAGGGATACGGCTATTATCTGCACCTCAGCCAGTCGCAGAAGGTGTCCCGCATGACGATCAAGATCCGCTCCTCCGGAGGCCAGGGCTATATCCGCGTGAACACCACGTCGAACCCGACCCAGGGCGAGCAGGTGGCCCAATTCGAGTTCGACGCCAGCGGAACCACCGATGTCAAGTTCGACAAGACCGTGGAAACGCAGGATATCCTGCTGTGGGTGCCGCTGAACAGCCTTCCCGGCAGCCAGCTGTACATCGAATCGATTCAGGTGTTCTGATTCCTGATTCGCCGCAATCGCGCGACACGGTAAAAGAGGACGTGTGGAGATTGTTCCGCACGTCCTCTTTTTGTTTCGGTTATTTAGTTTCGTTTTTTCTTCAGCCACGCGCATCTTCTCGGTTTCACGTGTTCTTCCATTGCAATGTGCCCTTCTGTTTCACGTGAAACATTGTTGCCACGTCCGACCTTGCATTACAGTGGCTATCATGAGTGACGTGCATGATGTTGTGATTATCGGTTCTGGCCCCGCGGGATACACCGCGGCGATCTATCTGGGCCGCGCCGGCTTCAAGCCGTTGGTCGTGGCAGGCGCGCTGACGCCGGGCGGACAGTTGGTCAACACCACCGAAGTGGAGAATTTCCCAGGCTTCCCTGACGGCATCATGGGCCCCGACCTGATGGACAACATGCGCAGGCAGGCGGAAAAATATGGTGCCGACATCATCCAGGACGATGCCGTGTCAATCTCTCGTGACGAAGCGTCCGGCATCACGACCGTCGTTCTCGACGGCGGCGAACGGCATGACGCACGCGCGTTGATCATCGCCACAGGATCCGACTATCGCAAGCTGGGCGTGCCAGGCGAGGCGGAATACGGCGGAAAGGGCGTCTCCTACTGTGCGACGTGCGATGGCTTCTTCTTCCGCGGCAAGCCGATTGTGGTGGTCGGCGGAGGCGACAGCGCCTTCGAGGAAGCGGATTTTCTGTCCCGCTTCGGATCATCCGTAACCCTGATTCACCGTCGTTCCACGTTCCGAGCATCGCACATCATGGTTGAACGGGCGCGGAGCAATCCGAAAATCGATTTCATACTTAACGCCGTGGTCCAGGAAATCCGCGGTGACGACGATGGCGTGCGGGAGGTGGAGGTACGCGACACCGCCACCGGAAAGAGCTCCACAATCTCCGCCAATGGTGTTTTCGTAGCGATTGGGCACACTCCCACAACTGGCTTTCTCAACGGGCTCGTACGCACCGATAAGGCCGGTTATATCGATGTTGAAGGCGCCAGCACGCGTACCAGCATGCCCGGCATCTTCGCCGCGGGCGATTGCGTGGACAGCGTGTACCGTCAGGCCATCAGCGCGGCGGGCATGGGATGCCGAGCCGCGCTGGATGCCCAGGCATATCTCACTTCTGCTGCTGCATAAGCAAATCGACGATCCGGTCCATGTCGTCTTCCGACGTGAACACTATTTCGATGCGCCCATGCTTCTTTGATCCTTTGATGGATACCTTGGTGCCGAAGCGCTTCTCCAGACCAACCTGGACAGGAGTGCCGGCCCACGGGTTGAGCTTGCTGGCCTTCGGCTTCTTCTCCTGGTTGCTTTCAGCCACCTTCATGGAGACGATTTCCTCGGTACTGCGCACGGACAGCCCCTCGGCGATGATGCGCGTGGCCAGCTGCTCCATATCCTCTTCCGTCGGCAATCCAAGCAGCGCACGCGCATGGCCGGCCGACAGCAGACCGGAAGCGACCTTCTTCTGCACGGCGGCCGGCAGATTGAGCAATCGCAAGGTATTGGCGATTTGCGGACGCGACTTCGAAACGGATTTCGACAGCTGCGACTGGGTCAGTCCGAAATCGTCGATCATCTGCTGATAAGCGGCCGCCTCTTCCAACGGATTCAGCGCCACGCGATGCAGATTCTCAAGCAATGCGTCACGTAGCATGTCGTCATCGGCGGTGGTTTTGACGATCGCCGGAATCGTCTTCAAACCGGCGATTTGCGACGCACGCCAACGACGCTCGCCCATGATGAGCTCGTACATGCTATCCATGCGTCCGTCGAACATATTGTGCGGTTCGGCCGGATTTTCGGCAGCTTCCTTACGGGCGGCCTCGATTTGCGATTGCGGACGCTTACGCACGACGATAGGCTGTAGGACGCCGACTTCCTTGATGGATTCCGCCAGCTCACGCAAATCATCCTCGTCGAATATGGTACGGGGCTGATGCAGATTCGGGCCGACATCGCTCACATGCAGTTCCACCAGATAGCCGCCCTGCACCGGCAGCAGTTCCGGTTCGTCGTCCTTCTTCTTCCGTTCGGACGATTTTACCGACGATTCGGTTTCACGTGAAACACTCTTCGAATTGTTGTGTTCGGAAACCGGTTCGGTCGTGGCACCGAAGAACATATCGGCGGGATGGGCGCTTTCGTTCAGCGAGATGGACGGCATGCTGGCACGGTGATGCGCGTTCTTCTTCGTTTCACGTGAAACGCTCTTCTTCATATCCCGAACGGCGTCCACTGACGCACGCGCAGTGGCAGCACCGTTCCTATCGTTCTTCGCATCGACTTTGGTGCCGCTCTTGGCATTGCCTTTGGCGACATCCGGAACATTCTTGGAAATGGCTTTCGCCGGCTCCTCGGCTCGCTCCACGGGCTGCTTTGCGGGTTGCTTCGTGGAGACGGGCTCCCCCGGAAGAGAAGGAAACAGTGCGCCGAGACCTTTGCCAAGACGAGACTTCGTAGTCATAATCAGTTCTCATTCCTTCTTGCGTCAATCGCCTGCAATACCGTCTCGGAACGACGCGAAAGCTCCAACGCGGCCTCGCAATACGCAATCGCTCCCATTCCCTTGGGATCGTATGCGATAACGCTCTGATTGAAGCTCGGCGCTTCGGAGATCTTCACCGTACGCGGAATGGTGGTGTCAAGCACGATCGTCGGATAATGCTTCTTCACCTCGCCATGCACCTCGCGGCTCAGCAACGTGCGCTTGTCGTACATGGTGATGAGCATCGTGGAGACCAGCAACGACGGGTTGTAATGCTCTTGCACCAGGCCAATGGTGTTGATGAGCTGCCCCAAACCTTCCAGCGCATAGTATTCGGCCTGGATCGGAATCAGCATCTCATGCACGGCGCACATGGCGTTGATCACCAACAGGCCCAAGCTGGGCGGGCAGTCAATGATCACGTAATCATAATGATTCTCGCTGGTTTCAAGGAACTCGTCCACCGCGTTCTTCAGCAGAGAATTGCGGTCCGCCATATCGGCGACCTCCAATTCCGCACCACTCAGATCGATGGAAGCGGGAACCACATCGAGGTTCTCAAAGTCGGGACATGTGGTTTTGACTTCCGCGATGCGCTTGCGTCCTTCGATGACGTCGTATACGGAAGGCTGTCCGGAAGCGTGCGGAGCGCCCAGGGCGGTGGAGGCATTGCCCTGAGGATCCATGTCGATGAGCAGCACCCTGCAGCCGAAATGAGCCAGGGCCGCGGACAGATTCACTGCGGATGTGGTTTTGCCGACGCCACCCTTCTGATTGGCCACGGCAATCAGTCGCGTCTGCGCCGGTTTCGGGCAGACGGCATGTTCCAGCGCCTTGTACCGCGATGATTCATCCGCGATCTGCGCGCCAACCGGGGAATTCGATCCCTTGAAGATTCGCTTGATGGTATCCGTTGCGGATTCCATCGAAGTCAGATTATCTGGTTCACCAGGTCCAGTCATGAACTAGCCTTCCTATGCATATTCAAACTCAAGTTTCATCATTCGTGTGGACAGATTCCCGTCCGAGCGCAGCCCCTCGCACCATTGTGGACAATGGTGGATAGTCGGTGGATAACCCATCTAATCACTCAAAAGTTATCCACCGTGCAATCGCTGCAAATTCAAGCTTTTTTAAAAGCATTTTCGAAGCGTTCCAACGATTGTGGATAGTGTGGATAACTTGCGCCGTTTTGTGGATAACTTATCGCTTATCCACCATCAGGACATGCGTCGATTCAAGTCCGGGTCCGACTTCGGCATCCACCACGCGCGGACGGATTCCACCGTTCTTTGAAATCTCCTTGGCCGCCTTGACGATCTCATCCTGCGCGGAGCGTCCTTTCAACGCGACCAGACGTCCGCCCTTGTCCAGCAGCGGGAGCGTCCATCCGGACAGCTTGGTCATCGGAGCGACGGCACGGCAGGTCACCACGGCGAAAGGATGGGGCATGTGGATGGGATTGCCGTCAAGATCAACGGCTTCCACTCCCCTGCCCTTTCGTCCTCCCTTCGGACCGCGGACGGCATCGATCACCGCGTCGGCACGGGAACGCACGATGGAGACGTTCTCCAAGCCCATCTCCTCGACGCATTCATGAAGCCATTCGACACGGCGTTCCATCGGCTCCACCAAGGTGAATCGATGGTCCGGAAGGCAGGCGGCAGCCACGATGCCCGGGAAACCACCACCGCTGCCGATATCCGCAACCGTCTTGAACTGTCTTTTCGCCGTAGCCTCACGCACAAAGGGCACAATGGCGGCGGAATTCAGGATATGACGCTCCCAGATAATGCCGACGTCCCTCGGCCCAATCAATCCACGCGGCTCGCCTTCCGTGGCGAGTTTCACGTGAAACACCTTAAGCTTGTCCAACGCATCGCCAAGCACTTCCTCAAGAATAGGCGATCCGTCCAATTCGTCATGCACATCACTCATGGTCACCATCCTATATCCCATTCCCTCCCTCCCACCACGTGACACACAACCCCAGCCCCATTATTTGCGTTCCCTTCCCTCCTCGCCCCACGTCACACGACGAAAGCCCAAGGTCTAGAAAGATCCCTCCAACCTCAAAGACACTTACGATCCCCCAGGTAAACGTCTCTCCCAAAGCGAAAGCTTGTACCTCCAGCCAAAGGCGCTTATAGAAACAGGGTTGCGAAGCTGTAATACCTCCAACCATAAGAACGCTTACAAAACCCAAGTTAATCGTCCCCAAAGCGAAGGCCGCCATATTCCGTTCCCGACCGTAAGCTTGGCCGAACGGCCTTGAGTGTGTCGGGAACGAAATATGGCGGCCGCAGCGCACCCAGAAATCGCAAAAAAACAAATCGCAATTTAGATACCGGATTACATATCGCATGAAAACCAACAAAAAAGCGCCACTCAAAAAAAGAGCAGCGCTTAAGTGTGTTTCACGTGAAACCAGTGCGGCTTTTCAGCCTTCGTCATCAATATCATCGATGTCATCGACCGCGGAGGCCTTGACGTACACCGTGACGTAACGATGCGGCTCCTCACCGTGGGAACGCGACTTCATACCCTCTTCGCGCACGACATCATGGACGATCTTGCGCTCGAAGGAATTCATCGGCTTCAAATCCACCGGTTCGCCGGTCTCACGGGCCTCGTCGATGGCATCCAAGGCGAGGTCGTGCAGACGCTGGCGCTTGCGCTTCAGGAAGCCGTCGACGTCCACGATGAGGTGGGAGCGTTCGCCGGTCTTCTGCTGCACGGCAAGGCGGGTCAGCTGCTGCAACGCGTCGACCACTTCCCCGTTGCGTCCGATCAGATGCTTGATGTCGGTATCGTCGTCGGCGACGATCTGCACCATCGGACGATTGTTGCGCACGCCCATTTCTATATCGCCTTCGTAATCGGCGATGTCGAGCAATCCTTCGAGATAATCGGCAGCGATATCAGCTTCCTCATTGAGCTGATCGATGGTCTTCTCATCATCTTGCGCCATGGTTCTGTACTCCTTTGAGCGGGGTTCTTGTTATTCAAGTCTAGCGATTGTTGTGTATCACGTTGGTGACCGCATATAAAGCGGTGTGTCCTGTGTTTCACGTGGAACACAGGACACACCCAATACTTATTTCTTCTTCTTTTTCTTGCGACTCGGCTGCACGCGCTGGTAGCCGTTCTTTTCCTTGTTCTCGGCGGCTTCCTTGGCCTTCTGCAGCTCCTCCTCCTCGAGGGACGGCAGGCCGGCCTTGGCGCGGCGGGCGTTCTCATGGGCATGGTCGCGCTTCTCCTTCGCTTCGGCCGCGGGCGAGCCCGGGGTCGGGAAGACGTGGATCTGCCAGATGGAACGCAACAGGTTGCAGATGTTGTTGGTGAGCCAGTAGACCAGCACGGCGAACGGCATGGTGATACCCGAGAAGATGTACATGATCGGGAACAGCCACAGCATCATCTTCTGCATCATTTCGGTCTGCTTGTTCGCAGCGGTCTGCGCCATATTGCGCTTCATGCTGTTGTACTGCATGAACCACAGGCAGAAGCACATCAACGCGACGAAGATGGCGATGACCACCTTGCCGTACACGGCTGCCGTGGTGAAGTTCTCGGCCACGTTCACGCCGAACACCGTGGTGGAGGTGAATTCCTTGGCCGTGGCGATGTCGAAGGCGCCAAGGCCCTGTCCGTTCCTGAATTTGCCGCGTGCGATGTACGGGATGGCCGACAGTGTGTAGAACATGCACATGAACACGGGGCCCTGCACGAACATAGGCAGCATGGATGTGCAGCCACCCATCGGATTCGCGTCGTTGTCCTCATACAGCTTCATGAGCTCGCGCTGCATGGCCTCTTTGCTGGCCGGATCGTTCTTGCCCTTGTACTTGTTCTGGATGCGCTGCATCTTGGGCTGCATGACAGCCATCTGGGACTGCATCTTGCGCATGCCCTTCATGGACTTATAGAAGAGCGGGAACACGCACGCCTGGACCACAATCACCAGGAACACGATGGACATGACCCACGAGAAACCGATCTCGTTCATGCCCAGCATCACCAGGAACTTGTGGAATACGGCCATGATCTGCGTCATAAGCCACTCGACAGGGTACAGGAGCTTATACAGCCAGCCCCAGAAACCACTGTCGAGGAGGAATTGATCTTGATTCATTACAGGCCATTCTCCTTATCGCCTATAGGTTTTTCTACGTCCAGAGGCGTGAGTCGAGGCTCCTCGTGTGCCTTCGACCACGAACATCTGTAAAACAAGGAATAGAGCTGCGGAACATCGTCGATCCCACCACGGTTCCATTGATTGCAGCGAAGAAGGCGCAATAACGCAAGAAGGCCACCCTTAAGGCAGCCAAATCGTTCAATCGCCTGAATCGCATAATTCGAGCAGCTTGGATAATACCGGCATCGGGGTGCGGTACGGGCGGAAATATGCTTTTGATACCAGCGGATGAGCTGCACCGTCCAATGACGACGGCGATGTTCGCTCATTGATGCTGGGCGGTTTTACGCTTCACCGCTTCAAAACATGCCGCTATCTGCTGCTCGAGCGACAAAAAATCGGCACGTGCGGCACTTGGCTTGGCGCGCAACACGATATCGCAGGATTCAGGTAATAGAGATTCGTATTTCCGCGCAAGCACGCGGAAACGCCTTTTCACAGCATTACGCGTGACCGCGTTGCCAACGGCTTTGGAAACGGCCAGGCCTATACGACGACCATGCACCGTCGTGGTATCGCCCGTTACGGCATCGTCGCGCATCAGATAATGCACGACGATGTCCTCACGCGATACCCTACGACGGCGTTTGAGCACCGCAACGAAATCGCGATGGCTTTTCAGCCGTTCCACCGCTCTATGCCACTAAAAAATCAGGCAGCGAGGGACTTGCGGCCCTTGGCGCGACGACGGTTGATCAGAGCGCGGCCCGCGCGGGTGCGCATACGCTGACGGAAACCGTGCTTCATGTGACGACGGCGGTTGTTCGGCTGGAATGTCCTCTTCATAATTAATGCTCCCGGTGTTTTAGCCATGCCAAGGCACGGCTCCTCATGAGTCAAGCTCTACTAAATTACTCTGACCCCTGAACAGAATGAAATTCCCAACCGTTTCCTTCACATTTTTATGGGGATTCCCCACGAAGAATAATCCACAGAATCGTTGCTATTCCGCCGAATTCCCCACAAAAGTTATCCACAAATCACATCAACGTTATTCACAATTCAGGTTTTTCAACACGCGCCCCGGTGGATAACCTGGGGAAAAAAGAGTACAAATATACAGTTGCACCGTAATGGCACGTCTATCGAGAAAGGGGTTATCCGTGGCCGAAAATACGACAACAGACCCTCTCGAACAGGCTCGTGGGGTATGGTCCGACGCTCTGGCGTTGCTGCATCAGAATCCATCGCTGTCCGTGCGGGACAGAAGCTGGCTGGAAAACGTCTATCCGGAAGGCATGTGGGGTCCCACCATCATGTTGTGCGTCCCCTCCGCCGCAGCCCAGCAGGCGCTCCAGACCGAACTGAACCAGCCGCTGATGGAGGCGCTGCGCGAATCGGCCGAACAGGACATCTTCCCCGCATTCAAAATCGTGGAAAAGCCCGCGAAGCCCGAACCGGCGCCCATCGAAAACTATCCGCGCTTCTCCCCCGTGAAATCTCCGGCGAAAGCGCCGGTGAAGACGCCCGCGAAGGCACCCGCAAACGAGACCACGCAGGGCCAGCTGCCGATTCCGACGACCATGCCGCCGGAACATCACAACAACTTCCAAAGCGGCCAGAACAGGCCTTTACTCGATCCTGAGACCCATCTGAACAAGAACGCCACCTTCGACACCTTCGTGCCAGGCGATTCCAATCGTTTCGCGCGTACCGTGGCGCTGGCCGTGGCCGAAGGATCGGGGCATGATTTCAATCCTTTGTGTATCTACGGCGGCTCCGGCCTGGGCAAGACCCACCTGTTGAACGCCATCGGCAACTACGCGCTGGTCAAGGACCCCAACCTCAAGGTACGCTATGTGACCAGCGAGGAGTTCACCAACGAGTTCATCGAGGCCCTGGCGGACACCAACCAGAGTTCCGGCCAAATCAAGGAATTCAACCGCCGCTACCGTGAGGTGGACGTGCTGCTCATCGACGACATCCAGTTCCTGAGCGGCAAGGACGCGACGCTTGAGCAGTTCTTCCATACGTTCAACACCCTGCACCAGGCCAACAAGCGCATCGTGATCGCCTCCGATGTGCCGCCGAAGGACCTGCAGGGATTCAACGAACGTCTGATCTCCCGCTTCGAATCCGGTCTGACCGTCGACGTCAAACCGCCGGATCTGGAGACACGAATCGCCATTCTGCGCATGATCGCGACCATGAACGCGTCCGATATCCCCAATGACGTGCTCAATCTCATCGCGGAACGCTTCACCGAGAACATCCGAGAGCTTGAAGGCGCTCTGAACCGCGTGACGGCCATGGCCTCGCTGAGCAACCAGCCGGTCACCCGGGCGTTGGCTGAGCAGACTTTGCAGGACTTCTTCACCACCGATGTGGAAATCAAGCCCGCGGACATCATCAGTCAGGTGGCGAAGTACTTCTATCTGACCTTCGATGACATCGTAGGCCGTTCCCGCACCAAGAAGATCGCGTTGGCACGTCAGATCGCCATGTATCTGGTGAGAGAGCTGACCAGTATGAGCCTCAACGACATCGGGTTGGTGTTCGGGGGCAAGGATCACACCACCGTGATGCACGCGTACACCCGCATCAACGATGAGATGCAGGAAAAGCAGGAGATCTACAACTACGTGACCGAGTTGACCCTGCAGCTCAAGCAGAGGTCGAACGACAAGTAATCGCGTAATTGCGCATAGTCATCGATAGCTATTTATAGCCGTTCAGGCATTGTCCCGTAACGTTTTTCTCATGGTTAGTAAATAATTTACCAACCTTTTTACTTAACGCTTGACACGCCGGCGTGTGAAGCATTTTATTTCGAGTTATCCACAGGGATATCCACTTTCCGCGGAAAAATCTGTGGAAAACGCGTTGGAAACGCCGCCGGAGCCAGTGGGCAAATCGTGGACTATTCACCGCAAAATGTGGATAACTTTTCGTCGTACTTTTGCCTGTGGATAAGTACCATGTTTGTCCACACTCTGTTCCGAAGTTATCCACAGAAAGCGACTGGCAATGAACCGTTGTGGAATCTGGGGTAACAGCGGTTATCCACACTATCCACAGGGCTTATTATTACGGAAGTAGGATTTTTCTTAAGCTAATCATCAAAACCATAAAGCGGGGAATTCCCCACGCTTTTTCTCCCGTATGCCGCTTCGCTAGAATGGCATGTGGAACGAACGAAACGAGGAATACCCCATGAAAGTCGAAGTCAATTCCCAAGCCCTTGCCGACGCCGTGGCATGGACCACACGCGTCATCGATGCCCGTCCAGCAGCGCCAATTCTCGCGGGCATCCGTCTGGAAGCCATTGACGGCACCCTCCAGCTTTCCGCTTTCAACTACGCCATCTCCGCCCGCCATCACATCGAAGCCGGCATCGACGAAGCCGGAAGCGTTCTGGTTCTGGGCAAACTGCTCGCCGACATCACCAAATCCCTGCCAGCCGCCAAAGCCTATCTCTCCACCGACGGCTCGACCATGACCATCACTTCGGGCAAATCGACCTTCACCATGCAGCTCATGCCGGAAAGCGAATATCCGGATCTGCCTGTGGTTCCGCCGACGCTTGGACAGGCCGACTCCGCCGCCTTCGCGCAGGCCGTCAATCAGGCTTCCGTCGCCGTCTCCCGTGAAGAGAATCGTCCCGTTCTCACCGGCATCCGCGTCCAATTCCAAGGCGACAAGGTCATCATGAGCTCCACGGACCGCTTCCGTCTGGCCCGTTCGAGCTTTGCCTGGAATCCGGCCGATCCAACCATCAGCACCACGGCTTTGGTCCGCGGCTCCCTGCTTCGCGACGTGGCCCGCTCCTTGGATGAGCATCAGGACGTCATCATCGATTTCGATGCCGAAAATCCGTCTCTGCTTGGTTTCGAAAACGCCGGCCGCGTATCGACATCGCAGCTCATCGACGGCGAATTCCCGGCCGTGGATCGCCTGTATGCCGACGAATACCCGATTCAGGCGGTCATCAGCAAGCAGGCCCTTGTCGACGCCATCAAACGTGTGTCCTTGGTGGCCGAGCGCAATGCCCCGATTCGCATGATGTTCACCGGCCAGGAGCTGACTTTGGCCGCAGGCGCCGCTGACGAGGCCCAAGCCAAGGAAGTCCTCGACATCGACATGGACGGCGAGGACATCACCGTGGCCTTCAACCCGTCCTACCTGGTCGAAGGCCTGAGCGCCATCAGCGAACCGTTCGTGCGCATGAAGATGACCACCGCGGTCAAGCCCGTGGAATTCAACGGACAGAAGGAAGCCGACTCCGACGAATCCATGGACTACCGGTATCTGCTGGTGCCGATGCGCTTCAACAGCTGAGTCCGTTCCCCGTTGGTTGGCTGCGAAAGTCCACTGTTTTCGCAGCCAACCAACGGCAGTCCAATCGCCGCATCCTGCCCCCTCCAAACTGAACTTTTATACTTTCATCTCCAAATCCTCCAAAGGTTTTGACGTTCCATGCATATTTCCCGTCTCGCGCTTGACCACTACCGGTCCTGGGAGCATTGCGTAATCGATTTCGAGCCGGGAATCAACATTCTTCAGGGATCCAACGGTCTGGGAAAGACCAATATCGTGGAAGCCGTGGAAGTGCTTTCCACCGGATCCAGCCATCGCACCTCATCGTCGTTGCCACTCATCGAAAAGGGGCACCCTTCCGCTACTATCCGAGCCAATGTGGAAGGCGCGGACGGACGGCGTTCGTACGAAATCACCATCGCCGCGCGTGGGGCCAACAGGGCGCGCGTGGATGGCGGAAAATCGCAGTACATGCGGGACATCATAGGAACGGTGCCATCCGTGTCCTTTACCCCCGAAGACCAGCGTCTGGTGTCGGGCGACCCCGCCACCAGACGGAACTTCCTCAACCAGGCGGCATCGCTGCTGCTCCCCCGCTATATGCAGTCGTTGCAGCAGTTCACGCATATCGCCAAACAGCGCGCCGCGCTGCTCAAACAGCTTTCGGATGGTTCCGGACTCGACCCCGAATACGGGCGCCAGGCCGTGCTGAGCGGCCTGGAGGTGTGGACCGGGCAATTCATCGAAATCGGCATGCAGGTGACGCGGGAACGCAACGAAGTGATCGGACGGCTACGCGAGCCCTTCTCACGAATCTACGAGGCGCTGGCAGGGTCCGGCGAAGTGGCCGACCTGTCATACGAGCCATCCTTCGACGAAGTGATGCTGTACGACGAGCCCGCGGCGGAAATCAGCCGTCATTTCCAGCGGATCTACCCCGGCGAAGTGGCCCGAGGGCAGAATCTGATCGGCCCGCAGCGGGACGACCTGACCTTGCTGCTCAACGATATGCCAGCCCGCGAATTCGCCTCGAACGGCGAGATGTGGACGATGGCTCTGGCTTTGAAAATGGCGCTGTACGAGGTGGTTTCCGCACAGTGGGAAACCAAACCGATCGTGATTCTCGACGATGTGTTCGCCCAGCTCGACGAATCCCGACGCGGGCAGATACTCGATTTCGCCGAGCGGCAGGATCAGGTGCTCATCACCGTCGCCGCGGCGAGCGACATTCCCCAAAGCGGGGCGCATATCATCGACGTCGCTTCGTTGCGGCACACGCAATCGCAGGAAATGGACGGCGATGTGGCCGCGATGGCGGCACTGCTCGCCGCCGGGCGCGGAGGACGTACGCAGGCCGCGCAGTCGCGGACGGAGCAATCGCAGGACGAGGATGGTGAGGACTGATGCCGGAACCGCCGATTTGCGAGATCCTGAAACTCGACCAACGCAAGCTGCCGGCCGAGGTGTTCGAGCACGTCAGCAAGCGCGCCGGACTCCTCAAACAGCGTGAGGAGAACGCACGCAAGGCATGGGAAAGCTTCGGCAAACCCGGACGCGATCCGGTGACGATGGGGAGCCTTTTCAACATTCTGGCGCAGAACGGCGCCTGGATCCCGCATCTGAAGATGGCCCAGATGCGGAACCATTGGGATAAGGTCGTGGGCGATGCGAACGCGCTGCACTCCTACCCCGTCAGCCTGCGTGACGGCGTGCTGACGATCCGTTGCGACAGTCCCGCATGGACCACCACGTTGTCATATATGGTGCCGGAGCTGACCGATACCATCCGCAAGAATCTCGAGGGGCTGACCATCAACGAGGTGAAGGTCACCGGCCCGCAACAGCAGGGATTCAGCCGTGGGCATATCTCCAAGAAGATTCGGTACTGACAGGCACCTTCGTATAGGCCTTATAAGCACCTTTTCATAGGTGCCTTTTCCGGCGTGCGCCGGATGGTCGTTCCGGATATTTCGGAGCGTAAAACGGCGATATTCCGAGGATAAAGTCTCTCGCCCGCTGTCCCCCTCCATGAGTAGAATATCAAGCAGTGTATGTAAACGCCTAGAAGGGGCCTTTATTTGCGTTCTAGGTGGTATCACCTGCGTAAATGACCCTGACGGCGGGGTAAATGCAGGAAGGAATCTCTGTGGCAGACCTTGACGCGGATTCGCTGAACGAATCAGCTGAAAACACGCAGGAAGATCAGATTCAGGATCAAATCCAGAACGATCAGCTCGAAGACGCGCAGCTCGACGACTCGTTGTCGCCGGAGCATTACGACGCATCCGATCTGAGGGTTCTGGAAGGCCTTGAGGCGGTGCGCATCCGCCCGGGCATGTACATCGGCTCCACCGGTCCCCGCGGCCTGCACCACCTGGTGTATGAGATCGTCGACAATTCCGTCGACGAGGCGCTGGCCGGCTACGCTTCGCATATCGAAGTGACGATTCTGCCGGACGGCGGCGTGCGTGTGGTGGACGATGGCCGAGGCATTCCGGTCGATGAGGTGCCGGGAGAAGGCATCTCCGGCGTCGAAACCGTGATGACCAAGCTTCACGCCGGCGGCAAGTTCGGTGGCGGCGGATACGCGGTCTCCGGTGGTCTGCACGGCGTGGGCATCTCCGTGGTGAACGCACTGTCCACCCGCGTGGACATCGAAGTGCGCCGCCAGGGCTTCCACTGGACCCAGACCTACATCAACCAGAAGCCGACAGCGCATCTGGCCAAGGGCCGTCCGATGGAGGAAGGCGAATCCACCGGCACTTCCGTGACGTTCTGGGCGGACGGCAAGATCTTCGAAACCACCACGTACGATTTCGAGATTCTGCGTAACCGTTTCCAGCAGATGGCGTTCCTGAACAAGGGACTGAAGATCTCACTCACCGACCTGCGCGAACCCGATCAGGCCGGCGACGAGGTGTCCGGCGAGGACAACGACGGCGAGGACAAGTTCCAGACCGTCACCTACCAGTACAACGACGGCATCAAGGACTACGTCGACTACCTGGTGAAGTCGCGCAAGGCCACTCCGGTGGAACCGGACGTCATCGATTTCGAAGCCGAGGACCTCAAAATCGGCATCTCCGCGGAAATCGCCATGCAGTGGACCACCGCGTACTCCGAAGCCGTGCACACCTTCGCCAACACCATCTCCACCACCGAAGGCGGCACCCACGAGGAAGGCTTCCGCGCTGCGCTGACCTCCCTGGTCAACCGCTACGCACGCGAGAAGAACATCCTCAAGGACAAGGACGAGAACCTCTCCGGCGACGATGTGCGCGAAGGTCTGACCGCAGTGGTGTCCGTCAAGCTCACCAACCCGCAGTTCGAAGGCCAGACGAAGACCAAGCTCGGCAACTCCGAGGCGAAGACCTTCGTGCAGCGCGTCATGACCGACAAGCTCGGCGACTGGTTCGACGCCCACCCGAGCGAGGCCAAGAACATCATCCAGAAGGCCATCGAAGCCTCTCACGCGCGTCTCGCCGCCAAGAAGGCGCGTGAGAACACCCGCCGCAAGTCGATCTTCGAATCGGCTGGCATGCCGGACAAGCTGAAGGACTGCCAGTCCAACAATCCGGAGGAATGCGAGCTGTTCATCGTGGAGGGTGATTCCGCAGGCGGCTCCGCCATCCAGGGACGCAACCCGATCACGCAGGCCATCCTGCCGCTGCGAGGCAAGATCCTCAACACCGAACGCGCAAGCCTCGACCGCATGATGAAGTCCGACACCATCGAATCGCTGATCACCGCCGTCGGCGGCGGCTACGGCGAGGATTTCGACCTCAACAAGGTGCGCTACCACAAAGTCATCATCATGGCCGATGCCGATGTCGACGGCGCCCATATCGCAACGCTGAACCTGACGCTGTTCTTCCGCTACATGCGTCCGATGATCACCGCCGGCTACGTGTACGTGGCCATGCCGCCGCTGTACCGCCTCAAGTGGACCAAGGGCCCGCACGACTTCGTCTACACCGACGCCGAACGCGACCGCGTGCTCGCCGAAGGCAAGGCGGCCGGACGTCAGCTGCCGAAGGGCGAAGGCATCCAGCGGTACAAGGGTCTGGGCGAGATGAGCTACCAGGAGCTGTGGGAGACCACCATGGACCCCGATCACCGCATTCTGAAGCAGGTGCAGATCGAGGACGCCGCGGCGGCTGATGAGACCTTCTCCATGCTCATGGGCGACGAAGTCGAACCCCGCCGTCTGTTCATCCAGCGCAACGCGCGCAACGTCAGCTGGATCGACGCGTAAGGGCTTCCAAGGACTTCTTTCGAGGACTTCTAGGCAAGGATTAAGAAATTGGCAGACGAAAACAACAACAACGAAGACGGCCAGTTTGTGCCGGACGGCTCCATGGAGCCGCTGAGCCCGCAGGAGGCCGATAACACCGATTACGGCCTGATGGTGGGCGAACGTGTCCAGAAGAAGGATCTGCAGCAGGAGATGCGCGAATCCTATCTGGCATACGCCATGTCCGTGATCGTCGATCGCGCGCTCCCCGACGTGCGCGACGGCATGAAGCCGGTGCATCGCCGTGTGATCTACGCGATGTACGACGGCGGCTATCGTCCCGACCGCGGCTATTCCAAGTGCGCTCGCGTGGTCGGCGAGGTCATGGGCAAGTACCATCCGCACGGCGATTCCGCCATCTACGACACTTTGGTGCGTATGGCGCAGTCGTGGTCGATGCGGTACACGCTGGTCGACGGACAGGGCAACTTCGGCTCCCCCGGCGACGATCCGGCAGCTGCAATGCGTTACACGGAATGCCGTATGGCGCCGCTCGCCATGGAAATGGTGCGCGACATCGACAAGGACACCGTCGATTTCCTGCCGAACTACGACGGCAAGACCCAGGAGCCGACCGTGCTGCCGGCCCGTTTCCCGAATCTGCTGTGCAACGGCTCGTCCGGCATCGCCGTCGGCATGGCCACCAACATCCCGCCGCACAACATGCGCGAGGTGGCCGAAGGCGTGCACTGGGCCCTCGACCATCCGGACGTCAGCCGTGAGGAGCTGCTCGACAACCTGATCCGCATCATCAAGGGACCGGACTTCCCTACCGGCGCGACCATCCTCGGCCACAAGGGCATCGAACAGGCCTACCGCACCGGCCGTGGCCTGATCACCATGCGCGCCGTCGTGAACACCGAGGAGATCAAGGGCCGCATGTGCCTGGTGATCACCGAGCTGCCGTACCAGGTGAACCCCGATCGTCTGGTCGTATCCATCCGCGAAGCGGTGCGCGACGGCAAGATCCAGGGCATCGCCGACATGCGCGACGAGACCTCCGGCCGTACCGGCCAGCGCCTCGTGCTGGTGCTCAAGCGCGACGCCGTGCCGAAGGTCGTGCTCAACAACCTGTACAAGCATTCCCAGCTGCAGCAGACCTTCGGAGCCAATATGCTGGCTCTGGTCGACGGTGTGCCGCGCACGCTGAGCCTCGACGCGTTCATCCGCCATTGGATCAACCACCAGCTCGAGGTCATCGCACGCCGTACCGCATACCTCAAGCGCGAGGCCGAGGAGCGCGACCACATCCTGCAGGGCTATCTGAAGGCCCTTGACATGATCGATGAGGTCATCGCCCTCATCCGTGCCTCCGAGTCCGCTGAGACCGCCCGTACGGGCCTTATGGACCTGCTTGACGTGGACGAGGTGCAGGCTGACGCCATCCTGGCCATGCAGCTGCGCCGCCTGGCCGCCTTGGAACGCCAGAAGATCCTCGACGAGCACAACGAGCTCATGCGCAAGATCGCCGACTACAACGACATCCTCGCCAAGCCGGAACGTCAGCGCAAGATCGTCGGTGACGAGCTTGACGAAATCGTCGCCAAGTACGGCGACGAACGCCGCACCAAGATCCTGCCGTACTCCGGCGAGATGAACGTCGAAGACCTGATCGCCGAAGAGAACGTGGTGGTCACCGTGACCCACTCCGGCTTCATCAAGCGCACCAAGGCCGACGAATACCGCGCCCAGCACCGCGGTGGCAAGGGCATCAAGGGCGCCAAGCTGCGTGAGGACGACGTGGTCGATCACTTCTTCCTGACCAGCACGCACAACTGGCTGCTGTTCTTCACCAACAAGGGACGCGTGTACCGCCTGAAGGCGTACGAGCTGCCGGAAGGCTCCCGCGACTCCAAGGGCCAGCATGTGGCCAACCTGCTGCAATTCGGCCCGGATGAGACCATTCAGACCGTGCTGTCGATTCCGAACTACGACGTGGCCAAGTATCTGGTGCTCGCCACCCGTTCCGGCAAGGTCAAGAAGACCGCGCTGGCCGAATACGACTCCCCGCGCCAGGGCGGCCTCATCGCTGTGCGCCTCATGACCGACGAGAACGGCGAGAACGCAGACGAGCTCATCGGCGCCGCGCTGTGCAACGCGGATGACGACATCATCCTCGTCTCCAAGCAGGGCATGAGCCTGAAGTTCGAAGCCAACGACGAGCAGCTGCGCCCGATGGGCCGTCAGACCGCCGGCGTGCAGGGCATGAAGTTCCGCGACGGCGACGAACTGCTGGCCATGGACGTGGTGTGGGGCGACTCCGACAAGGACCTGCTCGTGGTCACCAACGAGGGCTTCGCCAAGCGCACCGCCATCAGCGAATACCGCCTGCAGGGCCGTAACGGTTACGGCGTCAAGGCCGTGCAGCTCGCCGAAGGCCGTGGCTCCCTGGTGGGCGCCGTGATCGTGGAGGAAGAAGACCAGATCATGGCCATCATGAAGTCCGGCAAGGTCATCCGTTCCAACGTGGCCGAAGTCAAGCGCACCGGACGTACCACCCAGGGTGTGACGCTCGCCAAGCCGGACAAGAACGACGAGATCATCTCCATCGCACGCAACGAGGAGACGGACGAGGACGAAACCGCGGAATCCCAGGAAACCGCGGTCGCCGAATCGCAGGAATCGCAGGACGGAGCCGCCGCGCAAACCGCTGCCGAGCCGGGCGATGGCGAGACGGCGACGGCGTGAAAGCCACGCGGCCAATCGTCTGTGAAAACTGATAGCCTCAGCTAGAAACAGGCAAGATTTTGCAAGGAGCAACGATGAGCGAGAACAACAACAGAGAGCAGTCGCAGGAGGGCCAGAGCGCCCCGCGCGTGGCTCGTTCCGCTTCCAGCCAGCCATTGATCGGCAAAGAGCAGATCAAGGCGCATGAAGGCGTTTCTGCGGCTTCGACCAGTGGCGTGAAGGTCCGTGACAAGGTGGCTCGTCGCAGCGCGCCGCGTGCCCGTCGCATGAGCCTGTCCCTGACCCGCATCGACGCCTGGTCCGCAGCCAAGGTGGCGTTCATGCTGTCCATAGCGGTCGGCATCATCCAGGTCGTTGCAGCGGCTTTGCTGTGGACGGTTCTGGACGTGGCCGGCGTGTTCGACCAGGTGACGCAGATCGTCTCCTCCACCGGCCTTGACGCGGGTGGATTCGATCTTGCCAACGTGCTTTCGCTGAGCACCGTGCTGAGCGCGGTCACCATTTTCTCGATCGTCGAAGTGGTGCTGATCACTCTGCTGGCGGTCATTGTGACGTTGCTGTACAACGTGGTGAGCACATTGGTCGGCGGCGTGCATGTGACGCTCGGTGACGACTGATTCGGCTGGACCACACAATCTGCGACGCAAACGGCCCGTACCGGTATGGTGCGGGCCGTTTTTTGTATGTGCGGGCAGGTTTTTATGTGGCTCGAATGTCCGATTCTGCAGAATCGGACATCCAAGGTGGATTGGGAGTGCCGTGGATGTCCGTTTCTGCAGAATCGGACACTGGGGATGGCAAAAGGACGGCAGCAAAAGGACGGCAGCGGGCCATAACGGGCAGCAAAAAGCCGGTCCGCATCAATCGGGTATCGGAATACTCCAGAATACTCGAATCGATGCGAACCGGCTTGGAAAGCCGAAACGGTGCTCAGCGAATCACGGCGATCACAGCACGCCCTGGGCGACCATGGCGTTGGCGACCTTGACGAAGCCGGCGGCGTTGGCGCCGAGCATCAGATCGCCCTCATGGCCGTATTCCTTGGCCGCTGCCAAGGAGTTGGCGACGATAGTCTCCATGATGGACTTGAGCTTGTTGTCCACCTCTTCGAAGGTCCAGCTCAGGCGGTAGCTGTTCTGGCTCATCTCCAGACCGGACACGGCCACGCCACCGGCGTTGGCAGCCTTCGCCGGGCCGTACAGCAGGCCGTTCTCCTGGTACACGGCGATGGCTTCCGGAGTGGACGGCATGTTGGCGCCTTCGCACACGACCTTGCAGCCGTTGGCGACCAGAGCCTTGGCGGATTCGCCGTCGATTTCGTTCTGCGTGGCGCACGGCAGCGCGATGTCGCACGGCACGGTCCACACGCCCTTGCAGCCCTCGTGATATTCAGCGCCCGGAACACGCTCGGCGTATTCCTTGATGCGTCCGCGGTGACCCAGCTTGATGTCCTTGACGATATCGAGCTTGATGCCGTCCGGATCGTAGACGTAACCGTTGGAATCGGAGGCGGTGACGACCTTCGCGCCGAGGGCCTGGGCCTTCTCGGTGGCGAAGATGGCCACGTTGCCGGAGCCGGAGATGACCACGGTCTTGCCTTCGAAGGAATCGTTCTTCAGGACGCGCAGAGCCTCCTGGGTGTAGTAGCACAGGCCATAGCCGGTGGCCTCGGTACGGGCCAGAGAGCCGCCGAATTCAAGGCCCTTGCCGGTCAGCACGCCGGAATACTCGTCGCGGATGCGCTTGTACTGGCCGAACAAGTAGCCGATCTCACGGGCGCCGACGTTGATGTCGCCTGCGGGAACGTCGGTGAACTGGCCGATGTGACGGCACAGCTCGGTCATGAAGGCTTGGCAGAAGCGCATGACCTCGGCGTCGGACTTGCCCTTCGGATCGAAGTCGGAACCGCCCTTGCCGCCGCCCATCGGCAGCGTGGTCAGGGAGTTCTTGAGAATCTGCTCGAAACCGAGGAACTTGATGACGCCCTCGTTCACGGTCGGGTGGAAGCGCAGACCGCCCTTGTACGGTCCGATCGCGGAGTTGAACTGGATACGGTAGCCGCGGTTCACCTGGACCTTGCCCTCGTCATCGGTCCATGCGACGCGGAACTTCACCACGCGCTCCGGCTCGACGAGGCGCTCGAGCACGCCCGCCTTCTCATACTCCGGGTGCTTCTCAACCACGGGCTGAAGGCTTTCGAAGACTTCGCGAACGGCCTGCAGGAATTCCGGCTGATCGCCATCGCGCTTTTCGACCTGCGCATACACGCGCTTGACGTACTCATCAGTGAGCATATTTTTCCCCTTCGGGATAGTTGGGTTATCAATAAGGCGATTTCATTCTATGTGCATGGTCGAGGGACACACAAGATATTGCTCAGGATTTGGCTGGAGCATGCCGGCACCCGTGTCCGTGGAAATATCCGCACTTGGAACGTCCGATTCTGGAGAATCGGACACGTGGAAGCGCGCGGAAGGGCTCTGAATGTCCGTTTCTCCAGAATCGGACATATGGAGGTATGCGGAGGAGCCCTGAGTGTCCGATTCTCCAGAATCGGACATTGGGCGTATGGATTCGGGCGGGTTATGGCGGATATAGGATGGATTCGGAAGAAGGAGAGACTTGTCCATTGACGCGATTCACGGAATCGCGAATACAGAACAGGAGCAAACCATGTTTGAAGGATTCAAGAAATTCATCGCACGCGGCAATATGATCGACATGGCAGTCGGCGTCGTCATGGGCGGTGCCGTCACCACCGTGGTCAACGCGATCGTCAACAACGTCATCAACCCATTCATCGCCATGATCTTCGGCAAGCCGAACATGGATGGCCTGCTGGCGATCACGTTCAACGGCGCGACCGTCTCGTTCGGCGCGGTGCTGGGTGCGGTTCTGAATTTTCTCATCATTGCCGTCGCCGTCTATTTCTGTATTCTGGTGCCGATTAACAAATTCCGTGACATGACCGAGGCGCTGCTTGCCAAGACCAAGCTTGCCGAGCAGAAGAAGGCCGATGAGGAGGCCGCGACGGCGGAGCCCACCGCCGAAGAGCAGACCGTGCTGCTGCTGCAGCAGATCCGTGACGAGCTTGCCAAGCAGAACGCTCAGAGTGCCCAAAACGCTTAGAACGCCTAAAGAATCTGGAGTGGCGCCCGCAACCAAGCGGTACCACTCCCCCGCCGGCTTTGCCGGCATTTGTTGACGTCTTTTGACAGATATGAAAAAAGGCTTCCGAATCATCGGAAGCCTTCAACTGTGGAGCTAAGGGGATTCGAACCCCTGACCCTCTCCATGCCATGGAGATGCGCTACCAGCTGCGCCATAGCCCCGTGGAGCTAGCCGGGTTCGAACCGGCGACCCTCTGCTTGCAAAGCAGATGCGCTACCAGCTGCGCTATAGCCCCATAGGTGAAAAAAGCGGCCCCGCCGCTTCCTTACCATCTACGTGGGCCCGGGAGGACTTGAACCTCCGACCTCATCCTTATCAGGGATGCGCTCTAACCACCTGAGCTACGGGCCCAACTTGCTGTGTCTTGAACACAACGAATTGAAATAATACCTGAATCGCATGGAAAGTCAAATACCGCTCGTTTTTCGGCGTGTCGTGACATAATGCAAGGCATGACGAACGGACAGCGCGGCAGCGGAAAAACAATCGGCCGCAACGGCAGGGGAGCGGAACATCGCGGAAACGGCCGCAATCGCGTGATCTCCACAACGGTGACGGACATCGCCGGAATGCGCGTGACCATCGTAAGAAAACCCATCAAAAACATGTATCTGCGCATCAAGCCGCCGAACGCGGATATCGTCGTTTCCGCGCCGCAGCGGATGGCGGAGAGCGCCATCGAACGATTCGTGACGGAACGTAAGCCATGGATCGAACGGGCGAGACGCGCCATGCTGCAGGCCAGGGATGCGCAGATCGCGGCGCAGAACGCGTCAGAAGACGGCTTCCAGCGCGTGGATGGCTCCGCTGGTACTGGAATGGCAGGAACGGGCGATTCCGGCTTCCATGGCCCGTCCGACGACTCACGCACATATCCGCATACGTTCGTCTGGACGGATGCGAACAAGGCGCGAGCTAGACGCAACATCGAATCGCAATTGCCGACTTTGCTCGCGAAATGGCTGCCGATCATCGGGCGTGGACCGACGCATATCACGCTGCGCGTCATGACGTCGCGCTGGGGATCGTGCACGCCGCGGACCGGACGAATCAGGCTCAACTTGCAGCTTGGTTTAATGGCCCCCAGATTCCTTGAATACGTGCTTGTGCATGAGATGACCCACTTATGGGAGAACGGGCACGGAGAGGGCTTTCAGAGTCGTATGAGCGCCTATCTACCGCAATGGAGGCAGTTGCGTCGGGATATCAATCGGCACGTGGTGCTGTAGGGGAGGATTTGCCGGACTGACCGGTCTCATCGGTCTCGTCAGGCTGTCCGGACTGGTGCCGGCGCACCTCCAACGTCTCGATGCGTCGGCCGTCCACCTTGGTGACGATCATGTCGTAACCGTCATCGGACGGCAGCACGTCGCCGACCTCGCCCATCTTGCCGGTGTGCGCCAGGAAGTAGCCGGCGACGGTCTCGTACGGGCCATCCTCCAACTCGATGCCCGTCAAATCCGCGAAATCCTCAATCGTCATGCCGCCTTCGATGGTGGCCACGCCATTCACGAAAGCGGTGCGCTCGGTGCGTTCGCCGCCTTTCTCCTCCGGCAGATCGTATTCGTCGCGGATATCGCCGACCAATTCCTCGGTCATGTCCTCCAATGTGACGATGCCGTCGGTGCCTCCGTACTCGTCGATGACCACGGCCAGATGGATGCCGCGCTTGCGCAGCAGTTCGAGGCTTGGCAGCAGCTTGGATGTGCCCGGCAGGGAGATGCCTTCGCGCGTCACGTCGGCGACGGTCTTCGCCTTCGGATCACGGATGTCGAGCAGGTCGCGCACATGCACGAAGCCGAGCACGTCGTCGAAGTCCTTGCCGGTGACGGGGTAGCGGGAATACGGCATCTCACGTACGTATTCAGCGGCCTCCGCGAGCGGCATGGAGCCGTCCAGGAACGCGACGTCGGCACGCGGGCGCATGACTTCCGCCACGATGGTCTCGGACGCGTCGAACACGTCGTCGAGGATGGTACGTTCGTCCTTGCTCAGGTTGGTGTTGGTGTTGACCAGCACGCGCAGCTCGTCGTCGGACACCTCGCTGTCGGTCTCGTTCGGATCGAAGCCGAGCAGGCGCACGATGCCGTTGGTGTTCTTGCCGATCAGCCAGATGATCGGCTTGCAAACCTTGGCGAACACATGAATGGCCGGCACCACGGCGCGCGCGATCTGCTCGTTGCGCTGCATGGCGATGCGCTTCGGCACAAGTTCGGAGATGACGATCGAGCAATACGAGATGATCAGCGTCAGTGCGATGGTGGTCAGCGGGGCGGCCACGGAACGCGGCACCCCCCAGCTTTCGACGACCGGCACGACGTACGGTGCGATCGACGATTCGCCGAACGATGCGGACAGGAAGCCGGACAGCGTCACGCCGATCTGCACGGTGGACAGGAAGGTGTTCGGGTCGCGGGCGATCTGCGCCACACGCTTGCCGCGGGCATCCTCCTGCTCCATCTGGTCGATTTGCGATCCGCGCAGGCTGACCAGTGCCAGCTCGGTTCCGGCGAACACGGAGCCGAGCAGCAGGAATACGAAAATCAGGAGGATGTTCAAACCAAGTGACATGGTTCCAATCTAAGGCAACGGCATGTCAAAGCGGGGGAGAGGCCACGGACGGCGGACGTGTGGATGGCGTGTACGGCCGACGGTTGCCGGCGGACCGCCAATCGTCGGCAACCAACTGACAATCGTCGGCAACCAACTGACAATCGTCAGAAGCTCAGGACCTCGACCTTGCCGGAATCAAGCTGATATCGCGCGCCGGTGATCATCAGCCGGTCCTCGGCCAGCGCCTTGCGGATCACGTCGGAACGATCCACCAGTTCCTCGATGGTGCGCGCGATGTGCACGCGTTCGAAATCCTCCGCCGATTCAAGTTCCGATTCATGCGCCTGCCAAATCGACAAGCCGACGGTGCGCAGTATCAACGATTCCGCGTTGAGGATACGCTCGTCGAGATCAGCGATACTGTCGGCCGCCATCAGGGAATCCTCCGCGTCGGCCGTCAGCTCGTGAAGCAGCGCCTCGTATTCCTTGCTCGCCTGCTTGATCGCACCGCAATTCTGGTGTCCAAGCACCACCAGAAGCCGTACGCCAAGCACGTCCACCGCGTACTCCAGACTGGCGATCACGGCGTCGTCGATGACCTGTCCGGCCGTGCGCACGGTGAACAGGTCGCCAATGCCTGAATCGAAAATGATGTCAGGGCTGACACGCGCATCGGAGCAGCTCAACACGGCCGCATCCGGATCATGCATGTCGATGGCCGCCTCCCGGGCCTCCACGCCACGGTTTGGATGCTCCGGCTTGCCTTCCGCGAATCTGCGATTTCCGGCCAGCATACGGCTCCACACGCCGCTTGCGGTGCCTTCGACCTCGTCCTGGTTCACAAACAGTTCGTCATCGTCTGCCATTGCCAATTCCCTCCGCTGTGTCGGCTACGGTTCATCATACGGTTCAGCCTGCACGTTTGCTGGATGCGTGGGTTGACCGCAATCTGGCCAGATAGTACGCGAGCGGGGAGGCTGCGCCGTTCGCCGGCACGGACCTCCCCGCTCGCGTACTTATCTAGGCAATCAGCCGAAAAATCAGCCCGTGTTCTGCAGGCCTGCGGCGACACCCGAAACGGTGCACAGGATCAGATAGGTGTAGTTCTCCTTCTGACCGTGGGTGAGCTCTTCCTTGTCCACGCGCTTGCGCAGCGAACCGAGGGCGAGCACCTGGGTGACGGACAGCGCGTCCACGTACGGCGAGCGGATGCGGATGGCCTGGCCGAGCACGTGACGGTGTTGCAGCGGCCATTCATCGCCGACGATCTTGAGCACCCACTTGCGGGTGAGCTCCATCTCGTCGAGAACCTTCTTGTTGAGGTCCTCACGGTCGCCGAGGGCGAGATACATCTTGGCGATGCGCTCGTCGGTCTTGGCCAGCGACATCTCGATGTTGTCGATGAACGTGGAGAACAGCGGCCACTCCTCATACGCCTGACGCAGGGTGGCGAGGTCGCCGAACTTCTCGCATGCGGTGCCGAGACCATACCATGCGGCCAGGTTGATGCGTGCCTGGGCCCAGGAGAAGATCCACGGAATCGTGCGCAGATCGTCGAGGGACTTGGCGCCGAGACCACGCTTGGCCGGACGGGAGCCGATCGGCAGCAGGCCGATTTCGGTCAGCGGTGTGACGGTGGAGAACCACGGTGCGAAGCCGTCGGTGTTCAGCAGGTCGAGGAAGCGGTTGTGCGCGGCTTCATCGAGCTTGCTGGCCATGTCGGCGTACTTCTTGGTCATGTCCGTGTTGCGCTTCTCCACGCTCGGTGCGGACTGCAGCAGCGTGGCGGCCGCGACGGACTCCACGTGGCGGATGGCCAGCGCCGGGTTGCCGTAGCGGGCGAAGATGACCTCGCCCTGCTCGGTGAGCTTGAAGCGGCACTTGACGGAACCGACCGGCTGAGCGAGCACCGCACGGTTGGCCGGGCCACCGCCACGACCGACGGCGCCGCCGCGGCCATGGAACAGGGTCAGGTCGATGTTGTGCGATTCGGCCCACTTGGCGATGCGCTCCTGGGCGGAATGCAGGGCCAGGGTGGCGGAGGTCGGGCCGGCGTCCTTCGAGGAATCGGAGTAGCCGAGCATGACCTCGAGCTTGCCGCCGGTGGCCTTCAGACGAGCCTGCACCTCCGGGATCTTGATCATGTCTTCGAGCACGTCCACCGAGTTCTGCAGATCCTCAAGCTGTTCGAACAGCGGGATCACGTCGATGGTCGGCACGTCCTCCGGATGGGCGAATGCCAGACGGTTCAGCTCGTATACGTCCTTGATGTTCTGGGCGCTCTTGGTGAAGGAGATGATGTAGCGGCGCGCGGCCTTGATGCCGTTGCGCTTCTGGATGGCGCCGAGCGCACGGAAGGTGTCGAGCACCTCGTGGGTCATCGGCTGCAGCTCGCCGCGCTCACCGTGCAGGCCATGCTCGCGGATGTCCTCCAGAGCGCGGGAATGCACGACGGAGTGCTGACGGAACTCCATCTCGACCATGTGGAAGCCGAAGGTCTCGGCCTGCCAGATCAGGTCCTGCAGCGGGCCGTAGGCGGAACGCTTGGCGTTGGCTTCAGCGAGGGAACGCTGCACCACCTTCAGATCGGCGATGAAGTCGTCGCAGGAATGGTACATCAGGTCGGCGTCGCGTTCGATGGTGGCCTTCAGACGATCGGCCATGACCAGCATGACGGCGCGATGCAGCTCCTTGGTGGAGATTAGGGCGGCCTTGTCGGTCAGACGCTCGCTCATTTCCTTCTGGTGGCTCCAGAGGGCCTTGAGCTCGGCGCTCGGCGGGGTGGTCTCGGCTTCCATCGTCAGGTTCTTGCCGACGCGGCGGGTCTCGATCTCCAGCGCGCCCAGCACGTGGTCGCTGAACTTGCGGGCCACCTGGCGGCTCACCTTGGCGGTGACGTTCGGGTTGCCGTCGCGGTCGGAGCCGATCCAGCTTCCCGGATGGAAGAACGCCGGGCACACCGGCGGCACGAGGCCGGCCTTGTCTCCGAGGACCCAGTCGTCGAAACGACGGTATACCTGCGGAATGGTGTAGAACAGCGTGTTGTCGAAGATATCGAGGATGGTGTCCGCTTCCTCGACCGGTGTCGGCTTCTTCAGCGCGATCGGGGAGGTGCGGAACAGGGCGTCGATCTCGTTGAAGAGACGGCGGGAGTTTTCCTTCTTGTCCGAGCCGCCGAGCAGCTTGTGCGCTTCGAGCAGCTGGGAGATGCGGCGGATCTTGCCTTCCACGGCCTTGCGGCGGGCTTCGGTCGGATGCGCGGTGAACACCGGATGGAACTCAAGCTTGTTGAGCAGTTCCTGGGCCTTGGCCGGACCCATCTCGTTGATGAGCTGGTGGTAGGCGCAGGTCATTTCGTTCACCGGGTCGACGGCCTGGTTCTCATCCACTGCGGCCTCGCGCTGGTGCAGCACGGAGACGCGGTAGTTCTCCTCGCACAGGTTGGCCAGATGGAAGTAGGTGGTGAAGGCGCGGGCCAGCAGCTGGGCGTCGTGGACATCCATCTTGTCGACGATGTCGACCACCTTCTGCAGGTCGTCCTGGTCGGGATTCGTATCAGAAAGAATGCCGGAGAAACGTTCGGCGCTGGCGTTCAGCGCGTGCTCGCGCACCTCATCGAACTTGGCCAGCAGCTTTTCGTCGAATTCGCCGAGCACCTCACGAAGGATCTGCAGACACAGGTCCATTTCCTCTTTGAGGGAAGCGGGAAGATCACGCTCCTCGGGGCCTTTGGTGCCGGTGCCGGACGAGACTATGGCCGCGTCGGCAGGCGTGATCTGTTCGTTTTCAGTTGTCATCAGACCTCCTTCTCCAAACCATCGGGTTGCTCGGTCTGTCGGTCCTTCGCGGCACCTCCGCGATTGTTTTGGCCATCTGTTGCGAGCCCACAGCCCTAAGTCTGGTGGGTAAATGCTCGACCATTGTATGCGCGGCAAATCGACAGTTTGGTTACGGAAATACCGGAAAAGTTCGAATCGTGGACATCGTATGTCCGTAAAATGGAATCGATCGAATGCCATAAAATTTCCCGACCAGCCCACACGTTAGACCTGAATAGCGTGAGCGCACTACATGAACATGATGAACATGCTGAAAGCGTCAATAGCAGCGCGAAGGCAGTCAGCAAATTCCACACCCACTCCATCCCGCTCGACATGGAAGACATCGAGCGAGATTGGGACAAGCCGGTCACCGATGCAGGAATCGCGGCGAAAGCCAGTGTGATCGTACGTGTCGGCATGCTCGACCTCGGCGCCGGAACGGGAAGCTTCCGCGTCCGTGAGATGATGCACCGCATCGCCTATCCGCTGGGCGTGCACGTGCGTGCCGATGTGAACCTCACCGATATCGAGGCGTCCTGCACCGACGGCAAGGACCGCATCACCGAAGTCATCGACCTGCCGACCACCGGCGTGAACACCGAGCGCATCTGGCTGCTCGAGCATTTCGCGGACTGGTTCAACGTGAACCTGGGCAAGGGCTCGATGTACCACCATCAGTCCGAGGTTTCCGAAGGGCTGATGCAGCATCTTGACAAAAAAGACGCCTCGCAGGTCTCCGCCGACCTGTCCAAGCAGCTGCGCGAACGGCAGAAGGTCGAACAGAACCAGGAAGGCTCCGACGATCCCGTTCTCGACGCGTTGGAAATGGTGACGGAGCGTGCCAAGGACGATGATTCCACCGCGCGTCCGCTGCACCTGCGCGACATTGAAGAAGCGCAGTATCGCGCCGATTACGCGGTTTCCGACGTGGAGGCCGATTCGGCTTCCGATTCCAAGGCTTCCGGCCGGACAGCGGAAGTATCGGGCTCCGATGCCAAGCGTAGCCGTCGTGGACAGGCGCGCAGGTTCGTTAGGGAGCGTGCGGGCAAGCCTCCGAAGGAATACGCCGAACATTTCGACCACATCGGCAAGACCCGTGGCGACCAGCCCGGCATCACCGTGCGTCAGGCGCATGAGCGGCTCGACATGATCGAACGCAGAAAGCCGCTGTACTCGCCGCTGTTCGCCGGATTCGCCTCCGCCTGTGCCTGCGCATCCTTCGTGTTCCTGCTGGGCGGCGGCCCCTTCGATATGATCGGAGCCTTCGTCGGCGCTGGTCTCGGCCATTGGCTGCGCCGCAAGCTGTTTGCCCACCATCTCAACCAGTTCTTCGTCACCTTCGTGTGCGTCGCCGTCGCGGCCCTGGCCTGCACCGGCACGCTGCGACTCATCGGCCTGTTCAACCCGGTCGCGTTGCAGCACGACACTGCCTACATCGGCGCCATGCTTTTCGTCATCCCGGGATTCCCGCTCATCACGGGCGGTCTTGACATGGCGAAGATCGACTTCCCGTCGGGCATCCAACGCGTCTGTTACGTGCTGTGCATCATCCTGATGGCCACGCTGGCCGGATGGATGGTGGCGTCCGTCGTGCATCTGAATCCGGAAGGCTTCGAGCCTTTGGGCCTGAATCCCGTCGTCAACTGCCTGCTGCGCATGCTCTTCGCGTTCATCGGCGTGTGGGGCTTCTCCGTGATGTTCAACTCGCCGCAGCGCATGTGCCTGGTGGCGGCCACCATCGGCCTGATCACCGACACCCTGCGTCTTGAGATCGTCGACATGGGCGTTCCCGCCGAAGCCGGTGCGTTCATCGGCGCGTTGCTTGCCGGTCTGCTCGCCTCCGCCTGGCGCTCCGCGGTGCGTCATGGATGGCTTCCGCCGCATCTGGGCTATCCGCGTATCTGCCTGACCGTGCCGTCCATTGTGATCATGGTTCCCGGTCTGTATATGTACCAGGCCATGTTCCACCTCGGCCAGTTCGATACGCTGAACGCTTTGGACTGGGCGTTCCGCGCTTTCATGGTGATCATCTGCCTGCCCATCGGACTTGCGATGGCCCGCGTGATCACCGACAAGTCCTGGCGCTACGACGTGTGACGTCTTGGCGTTCGGCATTTGACGGCCCATATTTCGGCTCTCAACGTGAGACGTTCGGGATCGACGTGATCCCGAACGGTTACATTGGGTCAAATCATCGTTTTTTGAAGAGAGGGAATGGGACGTGGTTTCCAAAGACATCTGGGTCCTCGTGGCCATGGTCATCTACTTCGTGGCCATGCTGACCATTGGATTCATCTACTCCAAGCGCTCGAACTCGTCCACGAGACAGTATTTCGCCGGTGGTCGCGGCGTCGGCCCATGGCTGACGGCGTTAAGCGCCGAGGCATCCGACATGAGCGGCTGGCTGCTCATGGGCCTGCCCGGCGTCGCCTACTTCACCGGTGCCGCCGACCCGATGTGGACGGCCATCGGCCTGGCCCTCGGCACCTACCTCAACTGGAAACTCGTCGCACGCCGCCTGCGCCGCTACTCCGTAGTCGCCGGCGACGCCATCACCATCCCCGACTTCTTCTCCAAGCGCTTCCATGACAAGAAGAACATAGTCTCCACCATCGCCGCGCTCATCATCCTCGTGTTCTTCTGCGTGTACGTCGGCAGCTGCTTCGTGACGGTGGGCAAGCTGTTCTCCACGCTCTTCGGCTGGGACTACCACCTGACCATGGTGGTCGGCGCGGCCATCGTGTTCGCCTACACCATCATCGGCGGCTACCTGTCCGTGGTCGTGACCGACTTCATTCAGGGCCTGCTCATGTTCTTCGCGCTCGCCGTGGTATTCGTCGGCTCCGTCGCGTCCGCCGGCGGCATCGACAACACCGTGGCCTTCCTCAAAGGCATTCCAGGCTTCCTCGATGGCACGCATACGGCGGCTCCGGTGCTCAACGCGGCCGGCGAGCAGATCGTTCAGGCCGGACAGGCCATGTTCGGCGCCCCCGCCGATTACGGCATCATCACCATCATCTCCATGCTCGCGTGGGGCCTCGGCTACTTCGGCATGCCGCAGGTGCTCGTGCGCTTCCTGTCCATCCGCAGCTCCGAGGAGATCAAGAAGTCCCGCATCATCGCCACCACGTGGTGCGTGATCTCGCTGGCGTGCGGCGTGTGCATCGGTCTGGTAGGCCGTGCCATGATGCCTACCCAGTTCGCCACCCAGGCGGCCGCCGAGAACATCTTCATCGTGGTCGCGCAGGCGTTGCTGCCGAGCTTCATGTGCGGCATCGTGGTATCCGGCATCTTCGCCGCGTCCATGAGCTCCTCGTCCTCGTACATGATCATCGGCGCCTCGGCCGTGGCTGAGAACATCTTCCACGGACTGCTGCACCGCAAGGCCACCGACCGTCAGGTGATGATGGTGGCCCGCATCACGCTGCTCGTCATGTTCGTGTTCGGCATCGTGATCGCCTTCGACCAGAACTCCTCCATCTTCCAGGTCGTCTCGTACGCGTGGGCGGGCCTTGGCGCGTCCTTCGGTCCGTTGATGCTCACTTCGCTGTATTGGAGACGGACCAACAAGTACGGCGCCATCGCAGGCATGCTGTCCGGCACCGCCACCGTGCTCATCTGGCACAACTTCATCAAGCCGCTGGGCGGCGTGTTCGCCATCTACGAACTGCTGCCGGCGTTCATCATCTCGCTGCTGTTCATCGTGGTGGTCTCGCTGCTCACGCCGGAGCCGAGCGCCGAGGTGCTGCACGAGTTCGACCATTACCTCGACGACCCAGACGACCGCCACGTCGACGACGATCTGGTCGCCGCCGAAATCGCGGCAGGGGAGAAGCGCGCGCAGATCTGACCCAGTGAATTGGCTGCTGCATGATCCTCTGCATGCCGTTGCATGCAGAGGAAAGCCTGTATCTCGCTTACGTGTGGCAGAATCTCGATCATGACCGCATGCATTTCGCTTACGTGTGGCATGTGATATGCGAAAGCCTGGGGATGGACGTTGAAATTCCAACGTCCATCCCCAGGCTTTTTCAGATTGAGGTGCCACACGTAAGCGAAATAGACATGGCCGGCAGTCGAAATCTGCCACACGTAAGCGAGATAACTGCTCCGATACCCGCCCATATAAGCCACGGGGGGTGCCGACTGCTGCCGGCACCCCGGCTCAGTAGCGCATGCCCATGGCCTCGCGCACCTGCTCCAGCGTCTCGTTGGCGATTGCATTCGCGCGCTTGTTGCCGTCGTGCAGCACGTCGCGGATGTAATCCATGTCCTTGGCCAGTTCGGCACGGCGCTCGCGGTGCGGCGCCAGGAACTCGTTCACGGATTCGATCACGTACTTCTTCAGCGCGCCTGCGCCGGAGTCGCCGATCTCCTCGGCGATGTCCTTCGGATCGCGGCCGGTCACCAAACCGGCGGTGGTCAGCAGCGCGGAAACCTGCGGGCGAGCGATCGGATCGAAGGTGATGCGGCGTTCGGAATCGGTCGGGCTCTTCTTGATGAGCTTGGCGGTCTCCTCCGCGGTGGCGCCCAGCATGATGGAGTTGCCGTAGGACTTGCTCATCTTGCGGCCGTCAAGGCCCGGAATCTCCGGCGCCTCGGACAGGATGGCGCTCGGCTCCGGGAACACCGGGTTCTTCTTCGCGTAGCGCTCGTTGAAACGGCGGGCGATGGTACGGGTGATCTCCACGTGCGGCAGGTTGTCCTTACCGATCGGCACCACATTGGCCTTGCAGAACAGGATGTCGCACGCCTGGTGCACCGGGTAGGTGAGCAGCAGGCCGGTCAGCGCATGGCCGGAGGCCTCCATCTCGGACTTCACGGTCGGGTTGCGGTGCAACTCGGCCTCCGTGACCAGGGACAGGAACGGCAGCATGAGCTGGTTCTCGGCCGGAACGGCGGAATGAGTGAAGATCATGGTCTTGTTCGGATCGATGCCGGCAGCCATGTAGTCGAGCACCAGGTTGAGCACGTTGTCCTCGATGTGCTCGGTGGTGTCGCGGTCGGTGATCACCTGATAGTCGGCGATGATGATGTTCGAGTTCACGCCGCGGTTCTGCATGGCCACGCGCTCGCGGATGGAGCCGAAGTAGTGGCCAAGATGCAGACGACCGGTCGGACGATCGCCGGTGAGCATGGTGAACTTGTCCGGATGCTCCTCCAGCTTGGCCAGCGTTGCATCCGAACGCTTCTTTGCGGCGAGGAAGCTGGCGCTCATTTCGTTGCCGACAGCGGTGATCTGCTGCTCCTGGGTTTCGTCCGTCATATGTGTCCTTTTCTTAAGAAAATCAACGATTTTATCGTAAAAGTCTGAGCCGACAACGAAATAATGCTCAATAAGTGGTACTCTCTTGTTTGATGAATTGATAGCACAGTAATCTCAGGGGGTCAGATGGGCCGCGGACGTCAGAAAGCCAAACAGCAGAAAATAGCCCGAAAGCTCAAGTACCTGACCACCGACACCGATTACGATGAGCTTGCCAAGGAGCTCGGTGCGCAGGAGCCTGGTTCTGGTTCCTTCGACCCGTTTGCCGATATCGAAGCCAAGTATGCCCACGATGTGGACGCCGAAGATGAGACCACTGGGGATGGTCAGGCATCTTCCGATTCCGTTGACGACCTCGATGAGTACGCCAAGTGGGCCGCGGAAGCCGCTGCGAAGGCCACCAGTGGTGAGTTTCCGGCAGCGAAGGCCGCGCCGAAGCCGCACAAGCCCATCCCGATGCCGGTGCCCAGCGCGCTGAAGCCGAAGAAGCAGGACTAGTTCTGCATGAATCTTTACATGAATGACCCGTGGCTCAAGCCGCGGGTCATTTTTTTGTGTCGTGTTATGTCGCGTTGTGCCATGTTGTGTTGTGGCGGTCACGCCAACGGCAGCAAATCGCTCAGGTCGTCGCGCTCGCCGACGGCGGTGATACGTCCGGCATCCTTCTCCTCCTGCCAACTGGTGATGCCGGTGGCAAGCCGCATCCACACGTCCGGATCGAGCTCGATGACGTCGGGTGGCGTGAGATTGTGCGGGTCGGACGCTGGCCCGTCGAGTATCTTGATCGCCCCCCATGGCGCGACGCGCACCTCCACGCCTTCGCCGGGCGCCTTCTTCTCAAGCAGATACAACGAATACCGCACCGCCATCGCCCATAGCTGGCGCGGCAGCCGCGGAAAGAAGTCAAGCCGGAAATCGCGGGCGGCGGCATCGTCGGCCGGCATATGTTCCTCGAAAATGTCGTGTGCCGCTTCCCGCCATTGCTTGAAGGCGGCGCGCCCCCTACCCAAGTCCTGTTCTCGTATGACAGCCATACCCGTATTGTGCCGCGCACAAACGACTACGCTGTTCGATAGGACGTTATCGGCGTGCTCGTGCCGATTTCTTTCGACCGTACGATGAGCGGCTGCATCCCGTTGCACCGCCTTTTGCATTGTTTTGCAAATTTTTGCAAACGAGTGCCGACAAGTGATTACTTGGGATTTCGTCTTTTTGCGATTGCGTAGTATGCTGTACATGAGAACGTATGCATGATGTTACTTGGTGTTCATGCGGCCGCAAATGCAAGGACGCTGGAGTAAGGCATAATGTTCCTGGAGAGTATCCGTCAAAGGGAGTCAATCAATGACTGAAATTACCGCACCGAAGTCCGCGGTCACCGCGGAACAGTTCGCTGACGAGATCCGTGAGCAGCTGAAGTACACCCAGGGCGTCACCGTCGAGCAGGCCAAGCCGGCCGATGTGTACGTCGCCGCGTCCGCCGCAGTGCGTCGCCATCTCGTGGATTCCTGGATGAAGACCCAGGCCGACATGGTCAACGGCAACACCAAGGCCGTCGGCTACCTGTCCGCCGAATTCCTTATGGGCAAGCAGCTGGAGAACGCGCTGCTCAACGCCGGTCTGACCGACCAGTTCAACAAGGCCGTCAAGGACCTCGGATTCTCCGCCCAGGAAGTCATCGACGCCGAATACGAGCCGGGTCTGGGCAATGGTGGCCTGGGTCGTCTGGCCGCCTGCTTCATCGACTCCCTCGCCTCCCTTGGCGTGCCGGCGTTCGGCTATGGCATCCAGTACAAGTACGGCATCTTCAAGCAGGAATTCGATAAGGACGGCAAGCAGGTCGAAACCCCGGATTACTGGCTGGCCAACGAGGAGCCGTGGGGCCACATCGACTACAACCGCGACCAGAAGGTCTCCTTCGGCGGCGAAGTCGTCGAAGAGAACGGCAAGAAGGTCTGGAAGCCGGCTTGGTCCGTGCGCGCCGTCCCGGTCGACTACATGGTTCCGGGCTACGCCTCCGGCCGTGTGAACACCCTGCGTCTGTGGACCGCCAAGAGCTATGACGAGTTCGATCTGCTCACCTTCAACAAGTCCGAGTACCTCGACGCCGTCAAGCCGCAGGTCGAGGCCGAGAACATCTCCAAGATCCTGTACCCGGAGGACTCCACCCCGCAGGGCAAGGCTCTGCGTCTCGAGCAGCAGTACTTCTTCGTGTCCGCCTCCATCCACGACGCCATCCGCGTCTTCTACCCGGGCCAGGACAAGCCGGATCTGACCACCTTCGCGGACAAGATCACCTTCCAGCTCAACGACACCCACCCGGTCATCGGCATCCCGGAGCTCATGCGCGTCCTCATGGACGAGTACGGCTACGATTGGGACACCGCTTGGAAGATCACCAACAAGACCTTCAACTACACCTGCCACACCCTGCTTCCGGAAGCCCTGGAAGTGTGGCCGTCCAAGCTCATCGGCGAGCTGCTGCCGCGTCACCTCGAGATCATCAAGAAGATCAACGAGCAGTTCGAGGCCGAGCTCAAGGCCAAGGGCGTCGACGACGCTACCATCAAGGACATGGCCATCTACACCGGCGACTCCGTGCGTATGGCCTTCCTGGCCTCCTACGGCGGCTCTCACGTCAACGGCGTGGCCGAGCTGCACTCCGAGCTGCTCAAGGACGTCACCCTGAAGAACTTCTCCGACGTGTATCCGGACAAGTTCACCAACGTGACCAACGGCGTGACCCCTCGCCGCTTCATCAAGCTGGCCAACCCGCGTCTGTCCGACCTCATCACCGAGGGCCTGGGCACCGACAAGTGGCTGAGCGACCTCGAGCTGCTCAAGGGCCTCGTCCCGCTGGCCGATGACGACGAGTTCGTCAAGAAGTTCGCAGCCGTCAAGCAGGCCAACAAGGTCGACTTCTCCAACTTCGCCAAGCGCAAGTACGGCTTCGACATCGACCCGAACACCATGATCAACACCATGGTCAAGCGTCTGCACGAGTACAAGCGCCAGGCCCTGAAGATCCTGTCCGTCATCGCCGACTACGCCGACATCAAGTCCGGCAAGGTCTCCGCCGACGACGTCATGCCGCGCACCATCGTATTCGGCGCCAAGGCCGCCCCGGGCTACTACCTGGCCAAGCAGACCATCCAGCTGATCAACAACGTCGCCCGCGTCATCAACAACGATCCGGACGTCAAGGGCAAGCTGAACGTCTACTTCCCGTGGAACTACAACATCGAGCTGGCCCAGAACCTCATCCCGGCCACCGACCTCGACGAGCAGATCTCCCAGGCCGGCAAGGAAGCCTCCGGCACCGGCAACATGAAGTTCGCCCTCAACGGCGCTCTGACCGTTGGCACCCTCGATGGCGCCAACGTCGAGATCCGTGAGCGCGTGGGCGCCGAGAACTTCTTCCTGTTCGGCATGACCGAGCCGGAAGTCTCCGCTCTGTACGCCAAGGGCTACGACACCAAGGGCCTGTCCCGCGAATACTACGAGAAGGACCCGCAGCTCAAGGCCGCGATCGACATGGTTGCGGACGGCACCTTCTCCAACGGCGACAAGGACACCTACAAGGACCTCGTCAACGACTGGCTGAACAAGGATTACTTCATGACGCTCGCCGACTTCCGTGCGTACATGGACATCCAGGCCCAGATCGAGGAGACCTACCGCGATCCGATGAAGTGGAGCCGCATGGCCGTGCTCAATGTGGCCAACTCCGGCTACTTCAGCTCCGACCGCTCCATCGAGGATTATTTGGAGCGCATCTGGCACACCGGTCCGCTCGCCTGACGGCTCGCGTCCCGGTATGCCAGCTGCGCGCTGGTTTCTGCCTCACGGCATAGCCGTTCGGCGTCGCCTACGGACAGCCCACTGGGCTGTCCGCTTGACGGCTCCGCGGTCCGCTCAAGTGATTATGGAGTGTCACCTGCGTTGTTCGGGACTCGACGTACCTTCGTACGCCTTCGTCCCGGACGCCTTGGTGACACACGCATGATCGCTTTCGCTCCGCTCGCCTGATGGTCCACGTGGCCGCCTGACGGTTCCGCACATTGCGCGACGGGCGAACATGTGATGACGAAGGGCCTCCGGGAAATCCCGGAGGCCCTTTCGCATGCCCGGTCGGATGCAGTGCGCCACGGATGCAGCATGCCATCAAGGGAAAAGCCTTGAATCGCACGAAAAAGCCCCGCATCACACGATACGGGGCTTCTTCTGATCTGTCGACAGCGTCTGTTGAAAACGTACGACAGGAAAAGGAAGATCAGGCGGCTTCAGGCTCGGCCGCAGGTGCTTCGGCCGCTTCGGTTTCAGGCTCGGCATCCTTGTTCAGACCAAGGTCGACCGGAGAGGAGCTGTTCTCCCACGGTTCCTCCCATGGGTCGTAATCAGGATTCTGCTGCTTGTAGATGTACAGACCGACGACGCCGGCAAGCAAAGCTCCGAAGAGCAGCGCGAAGAACTTCCAACCGTTAGAAGACTTGTTCTCCATGACGGCTCCTTTCAAGGTTTCCAAACATTGGTTGGCCTGTTCGTTCAAACCAACTGCGCTTCCCATTTTAATTCGCGGAATGTGTCGATTGGGTGGATTTACGCGCCGGGAATTCCGGCGCATGCCGGTAGTGTTTGAGCTATGGCATATCAACGATTCAGTCTGTTCCCCGATTCCCCTTCGTTCAGGGACCTGTTTTCCGCGCGTTCGCTGAGATACCGCTGGCGCAACGGCGATCCCGTCATCACCATGATCATCATCGCGGCATGCGTCGTCGTGTGGCTCGTGGAAGCGGTGCTGTACGCGGTCTGGCCATCCGCGGGCAATGCGTTCGTGAGCGCCGGCATGCTGATGCCCGCCACGGCCGTACGCCATCCGTGGACCTTTATCACATCGATGTTCCTGCATCAGCCGAACTCGCTGTGGCACATTCTGTTCAACATGCTGACGCTGTGGTGCGTGGGACCGGTTCTGGAACGGATGATGGGGCATTGGCCATATCTTGCGCTGTACGTGCTGTCCGGCCTCGGCGGCGGCGCCGGATTGATGGTCTGGGCCGTGTGTTCGCCGTCGGGCTGGATGACCGCGGCATACGGTGCCTCCGGCGCCCTGTTTGGCCTGTTCGCCGCGATTCTGGTGGTATACCGCCGCATCGGCATGGATATCCGGTCGATGTTGATCTGGATGCTGGTCAATTTCCTGATGCCGGTGATTACGCCGGGCATCGCATGGCAGGCGCATATCGGCGGTTTCATCATCGGCGGCCTGTTCGCGTGGCTGCTGGTCTCGGGTCTGCGTGCGTTCCGTGGCAAGGGTCTGGGCTGGCGTGCAGCGGTGTACGGCGTTGCCGTGTTTCTTGCGATAGCCGTGGTCGTCGTGTGCTGTGACATGTGTAATCCGTTGTTGCAGATGATGGCATGGCAATATTAGGGGGTATTCGGATTGCACAGTTATCCACAATCGTGGATAACTGTGTGGATAACTGGGGTAAAAGCTGTGGGTAACTCGGGGATAACGTGGTGAATTGTCCACATGGATATTCACAAAATGGCGGAATGCATGGAATTTCATGGGTGGGAAATGTGGATAACCATTATCCACTCCCCACAAAAATGGGGAAAATCGCCGCCGATATTTCGTGGCACGAAGTTATTGCGGACACGAGATATAGACGTTGTCCACATTCATCCACATTTGTCCACTTGTTATCCACAGACGAATGGATTGATTGGGGTGTATGACGAAAAAGCTGAATCAAAAGGACGAAAGGTGGTGCGGAATGGTGCGCGACGAATCGCATGGTCCATCGCAGGAACGGCCGCAGGACGGATATGACGACGGAATCCTGGAAAACCCGTTGATGAATGAGGTGACGCGCGCCTTCGTCGAGACGCATCGCGACGAGGATGTGCGCGATCTGGCGCTCAAAGCGAAACGGAAGGAAGGCCTCGACCTGCCGATGGCGCTCGACCAGATCGCCGGCTGGCAGATCGCACGCAAAAAACTGCCGGAATGGGCCGCGTGCGCGGATATCATCTATCCCGCGCATATTTCCATGGAACAGTGCTCATCGCAGTTCACAGCGCGATATAAGGCCGAAATCGCACGGCGTCTGTTGCAATCGACGCTGCGGTCGACACCGCAGCCGACGCAGCAATCGACAGGAAGTGCGGTCTCTGAAGCAAGCATGGTGGACTTGACGGGCGGATTCGGCGTCGATTGCTCGTATATCGCACGCGAATTCGGCCAGGCCACGTACGTCGAGCGGCAGCCGCATCTGTGCGGGCTCGCGGCGCACAATATGGCGGCCTTGGGGCTTGCGCACGTGCGTGTGGTATGCGGGGATGGCGTGGAATACCTCCATTCCATGGAGCCCGCGTGGCTGATCTACATCGATCCCGCGCGACGGGACGAGCATGGCGCGCGCACCTACGCGATCGAGGACTGCACGCCCGACGTGCTGGCGTTGCGCGACGAGCTGCTGACGAAGGCACGGTACGTGATGGTCAAACTGTCGCCGATGCTCGATTGGCGCAAGGCGGTGGACGATTTCGCGGGCGCGGTGGCGGAAGTGCACATCGTGTCCACCGGCAACGAATGCAAGGAGCTGCTGCTGGTGCTGGATGGCAGCGATGGGCCGCGCGCGCCGCACGTCTACTGCGTGAACGACGACCAGCGGCTCGACTACGATGCCGCGGCCTACACGCGCGGTCTGCGCATCGGGGAGACACCGCTGCCGGAGCATCCGCATTATCTGTACGAGCCGAACGCGTCGATCATGAAGGCCGGCTGTTTCGACGCGATCGAGGAGCGGTACGGCGTGACGCAGATCGGGCCGGGCAGCCACCTGTTCGTTTCGGACAAGCCCGTGTCCGGCTTTCCGGGGCGAGGTTTTGCGATTGAGTCGGTCGGCGGCATGGGCAAGAAGGAGTTGCGGCGATTGCTTGCCGGCTTGGACCGTGCCAATATCGCCGTGCGCAATTTTCCGCTTAACGCGCCGCAGTTGCGTCGGAAGCTCAAGCTGGCCGACGGCGGGGACGCCTATCTGTTCGGCACCACCATGCAGGGCGGCGCGCATGTGCTGTTCCGTACGACGAAAATCGACGCCGGCCGTTAGCGGATGGGGCCATCCGGCAGAGGGAGCGAAGACGGCCGGATGGAGCGGAGAAGAAGTAAGACAGAACGGAAATGAAAAAGACGCCGAGGAAATCCTGGGCGTCTTTTTCGAAGGGTTTAGTTCGGGTGGATTGGTCTATCGGATCCAGAACCCATTAGACGGCTCAGCGCCACCACATGGTCATGATGAAACCGACCATGATGATCGCGAACGCGATGGCCAAATTCCAAGCACCGATGTGCGGAATCGGATAGTCGGAGGTCAGGTAGTAGACCACGGCCCACACCAGACCGATGATCATCAGCGCGCAGAACAGCGGCACGAACCAACGCGGATTGGACTTGGTGCCCTTGATGGTCTCCTCAACACGGCGGGTGTTCTCCGCCTGACGGTTCATCATGCGCTGCATCTGCGGCGACAGGGAATCCTTGTCGGCGGTGGCGTTCAGCACCGCTTCCACGCGGTCCATGGGGATGTCGAGATCGTCATCGTTTTCGTCGGACTTGGCGGCAGCCTCGTCGCCAGTGGTCTCTTCCGCACCCGTGCCAGCTTCGGCTTCGGCCTCGGCCTGCCAGTCCTTCTGGTCGTCCGCGGTGGTTTCGTGCAGCTCTTCGTCAGCCATCAGCATAGTCTCCTTAAATCGGCTAAAAGATATAATAGTGGGTGGCCGCGAAAGCGGCGAACCTACGGCGTGAAACTGTTCACAATCGGGACAACCGTCCGTAATCGTCCAGAAAGGCATCATGGCGAAGCACACCGGGAAACACAGCGTGAAACGGTCCAAGGCGGCCGGCGTCGCGGCTTTCCTCGTACTGCTGTTCTCGGGATTCCTACTCGCCACCAATCTGCGCGTCAACCGTTCCGTGGTGGTGAGCAACGACACCGCCGAACTCGTGGAACAACGCGTGAAAAAAGTGAACTCGCTGCGTTCCGAAGTCGACGCCCTCAGCTCCAGAGTGAACGATCTGAGCAAAACGCTCGACAGCCAGAACTCCGATGGCTCGCAGGACAGCGAGAATGCCGGCAACGGCACCATGCTTCCCGAAGTGGAAGGTCCGGGACTGGTGGTGACGCTCGACGATTCCCCGTTATGGGAGAATATGGTCGATTCCAATGGCTCCAACGCCAACATCAACGATTACGTGGTGCACCAGCAGGACGTCGAGGCCGTGGTCAACGCGTTATGGGCGGGCGGTGCCGAATCCATGAAGATCATGGACCAGCGCGTGCTGTTCAACTCCGCCGTACGCTGCTCCGGCAACGTGCTGCTGCTGCAAGGCAAGAAGTATTCGCCGCCGTTCAAGATTTCGGCGATCGGACCGGTGGACGAGATGAGGAAGGCACTCGACGATTCCACGGAAGTGTCCATATACCGGCAGTATGTCAGCGCGTTCGGCCTGGGATGGCAGGTCGAGGAGAAGGACAAGCTGCATTTCGAAGCGACCGACGCCTTGCAACAGCCGTTGCAGTATGCGAAAGCGATGGACGACGGCACAAGCGACGAATCGCAAGAGGGGAAACAATAGCAGATGAAACATGTGGCCCAGAAAAGCGGCGGACGTGCCAAAGGCGTGCTGTGGACGGTCCTTGGCATCCTCGCCGAACTCATGCTGACCGCAGCCGTGGTGTGCGCGCTGTACATCGCATGGCAGATGTGGTGGACGGGCGTGCAGGCCGAACACAACCAGATCGAAGCCCGCCAATCCGTATCATGGTCCGATCCGTCGCAATCCGGCAACGTCACCGTGGCCAAGGCCCAGGAAGGCGACCCGCCCGTGCAGCCGCAAAGCGCCACAGAAGGCGAACTCATCGCCCAAGTCTACATACCGCGATTCGGCGGCCAATGGGAACGCAACCTCGTGGAAGGCACGGACCTGACCCAGCTCAACAAGCACGGTCTCGGCCACTACACGACCTCGCAGATGCCCGGGCAAATCGGCAACTTCGCTTTCGCCGGACACCGCAACGGCTACGGACAGCCGCTCGGCGACGTAGACAAGCTGCAGGAAGGCGACCCGATCATCATCCGTACGCAGGACTACTGGTACGTATACCGCTACACCAGCTACAAAATCGTGCTGCCGACACAGATAGAAGTCGTGGCGCCCAACCCTGAGAACCCGGGCGCGACGCCGACCAAACGCATGCTGACCATGACCACGTGCGAGCCGAAATACTCCACTCCGACGCATCGCTGGATCAGCTACGCCGAATTCTCCTACTGGGCGAAAGTGTCCGACGGCATCCCCAAAGAACTGGCCTCCACGGACGCGAACGGCAAAGTCAAATTCGTCAACAACGAGCATCCATCGTTCGCCTCGTCCATCGGCACGCTGAAACCATGGATCCTGGGCGTGCTCGCCGCCTACGTGATCATCTTCATCTCCGCTGCCGTGGCATGGCGGTGGCCGTACATCGCCGACGTGCGCGAAGGACGCCGCAAGAAGCCCGATTTCAGCCTGTACGGCAGCCTTATGCGACTGCAGCCGGGCGTATTGCCGATTCGCCTGCTACTGCTGGCGCTGCTACTGTTCGCCGCCGCCGCATCCTGCTTCGAATGGCTGTTCCCGTGGGCCGCGTCGACCATTCCGATGCTGCGGGAGATGTCGAACTACACGGCGGTGTGATTCGGCACGCGCCTGCTGCGTGAGACGCGGACGGCGCGGCGGCCCGCCACGCACGTACACTGCTGTTCAAACGTTGATTGGAGCAAGATGACCGATTCCGCACGCATTTTGGTGGTAGACAATTACGATTCGTTCGTCTATACGATCGTCGGCTACGTGAAGACGCTCGGCGCCACCGTGACCGTGGTGCGCAACGATGCGATAGACCCGTCCCAGCCGGGCGTGATCGACGACTACGACGGCGTGCTGATCTCCCCGGGCCCCGGAGCCCCGTCCGAATCGGGCGCCAGCGAGGACATGATCCGTCTGTGCGCGAAGCTGAACAAGCCGATGTTCGGCGTGTGCCTCGGCATGCAGGCGCTCGCCGAGGTGTTCGGCGCCACCGTGAGCCATGCGCCGACCATCATGCATGGCAAGACCAGCCAGGTGGAGCATATCGACGACGAGATTTTCGAAGGCGTGGCCAATCCGATGACCGCCACGCGCTACCATTCCCTGGCCGTGGAACCGGATTCCGTGCCGGACGAGTTGGTGGTGACCGCGTGGACGCAGGGCGATCACATCGTGCAGGGCATCAAGCACCGCAGCAAGCCGATGTATGCAGTCCAGTTCCATCCGGAATCCGTGATGACGCAGGACGGCTACCGTCTGCTGGCGAATTGGCTGAAGGTGTGCGGACAGGACTCGGCGGTGGAGCGGTCGATCGGATTGCAGCCGAAGGTGATCAAGTAGTTTCCGCCGATTCGGCGACGGCGCGGACGGCAGTAGATCTGTGGCAATAGGTCCGTAAAGGAGCCGGCATATTCCATTCGCGACACACTCAAGGCCGTTCGGCCAAGCTTACGGTCTCGAACGGAATATGACGGCTCCTTTCCTATACGGTTATCCGCGGATCCTCGTCGGCGACGATTCGCGGGCATATGAAGGCATAAGGAGGGCATATGAAAAGGGAGCGGTGTTGAACCGCTCCCTTTTCATATCACCGGTCAGTCGGCTGGCTAATTGCCGTTGCCGTTTTGCTGTTGCTGCTGCTGGTTGTTGTTGCCATTGCCATTGCCGTTGTCGTCACCGTTATTGTTGTTGTCGTCGTCATCGCTGCCGGTGGACTGGCTCTTGGTGGTCAGCGTGATGGTGGTGCCGGCGTCGGCCTTGCTACCGCCGTTCGGGCTCATGCCGGTCACCAGGCCGTCCGTAGGGCCGGAAACGGACACCTTCAGGCCGACGCTTTCCAGCAGTGCCTTCGCGTCCACGCAGCTCATGCCGACCACATTCAGTACATTGACCTGCTGCTTTCCGGTGGACACCCAGATGGTCACCGGGGAGCCGGCTTCGACGGTGCTGCCCTCGCCGGGATCGACGCGCGTCACGGAGCCTGCGGGCACGGTATCGGAGGATTCGCTTTCGATGGTGATCTGCGTGAAGCTTGCCTCATTAAGCCGTTCAACGGCGGTGTCCTTGGGCTGCCCAACCAGGCTGGGGATCTGGGTCAGACCGGACGAGATGTACAACGAGATGATGGTGCCCTTGGTCTGCCTCGAACGTGCCGCGGGATTGGTTTTCACGACCCTGTCCTTGGCCACGGTGGCGCTGTCTATGGTCGTGACGTTGCCCACCTTGAAGCCGGCCGCCTCGAGGATTTCCTTGGCCTCCTCCTGGGTGTGCTTGGACACGTCCGGCACGGACACCGATTGCGGACCGGTGGAGAACCACACGGTGACGGTGGAGCCCTTTGCCACCTTCTTGCCGCCCTTCGGATTCTGCTTGGTGATGGTGCCCTTCGGCTGGCTGGACGTGGTGTCCTCGCGGGCGTCGAGCTTCAAATCGAGGGCCTTGAGCTGCTCCTCCACGCGGGCTTCGGAGATGTTCGATGTGGTGGTGAAGTCGGGTACCGACACCGTGTCTTCGGTCTTCTTGTGGCCGTTGAGCATGAAGACGATGCCAATGATGGCCAGCAGCGCAACGATGCCACCGACCACGGAAGCGATGATGATCTTCTTCTTTTTGCGCTCCTGCGCCTCTTTGGCGCGTTGTTCGGTGCGGGTTTTCGTGGCGAGGGCCGCGTTCAGATTCGGCACTGCCTCGAACTGGCCCGTGACCGGATTGAACGCCTGCGTGGCGGTGGTTTCCGTGGCGGGGGTCATGGCCACGGTGTTGGCGTCCATCTCGGCCTGCTTGCGGGCCTTCATATTGGTCAGATCGGTCAGAGGATTGAACGCGGCCGCCATCGGCACACCGCCGTTCATGAACGTCATCAGATCGTTCTTGAATTCGGAGGCGGTGGCATAACGGTTCTGCCGATCCTTGGCCATCGCCTTCGCGCAGATCGAATCCCACATCTTCGGCAGACCCGGCACGATCGTGCTCGGCGGAGTGGCCACTTCCGATACGTGCTGGTAGGCGATCGCCACCGCGGAATCGCCGGTGAACGGCGGCCTTCCGGTAAGCATTTCGTACAGCACGCAGCCGGCGGAATACAGGTCGGAGCGCATGTCTACGCTTTCGCCTCGAGCCTGCTCCGGAGACAGGTATTGCGCGGTGCCGACGACGCCCTGCGACTGCGTCATGGTCGCCGCGGAATCGTCGATGGCTCGGGCGATGCCGAAGTCCATGACCTTGACCACGCCCTGCTCGGAAATCATGATGTTGCCGGGCTTGATGTCCCGGTGGATGATGCCCATGCGGTGCGAGTATTCGAGCGCGTTGAGCACGCCCATCATCACCTGCTCGGCGTCGCGCTGGCTCAACGCGCCATTCACCTTGAGGATGTCGCGCAGGGTCTGGCCCTTGACGTATTCCATCACCAGATATGGCAGATGCTCGACTTCGCCGGTCTCCGTGGTGACGGCTTCCTCGCCCGAATCGTAGATGTTCACGATGTTCGGATTGTTCATCTGGGCGACGGAGTGGGCTTCGCGGCGGAAACGTTCAAGGAAGATGCTGTCGGTGGCGAAATCGGCGCGCATGATCTTGACGGCTACGGTGCGCCCCAAACGTGTGTCGGTCGCCACATGCACTTCGGCCATGCCGCCACGGCCGACGAGCTGGCCGAGCTGATAACGGCCTCCAGCCAAAGAGGTGGGCATGTTGATGTTCATCCCTGTTCCTTCCAATCATTGCTCACGGAGATATGGGGTTTGCTGACCACGCGGCGGGGAAGCCTTCCCCCCGAGGACACGATCATCGTGTCGGCCATCTGCGTCTGCTGGTCCAGCAGACGGCGTTCGATGCGGGACAGGGTGCGGGACACCACCAGCGCGTCCTTCGGACGGTCCAGCGGATCCTTGGCCAGCATTGACATGACGAATTCGCGCAGCTGCACATCGATGGTGTCGGGCAGCGGCGGAACCGGATTGTTGACGTGCGCCGCTGCGATGTCGACCGGAGTCGCGCCCGTGAACGGACGGTGTCCGCACAGGCCCTCGTATGCGACGACGCCCAACGAATAGATATCGGATTGCGGCGTGGCATGCTTGCCTTGCGCCTGCTCCGGGGAGATGTACTGCGCGGTGCCCACCACCATGCCGTCCTGCGTGATCTGCTCCTGGTTGGTGGAGTAGGAGACGCCGAAATCGGTGATCTTCACCTCGCCGGAATCGGAGACCATGATGTTCGCCGGCTTCACGTCGCGGTGGATCACACCATGGGAATGCGCCACGAAAAGGCCTCGGGCGGTTTGGATGAGGATGGGCAGCAGCTTGGTCGGCTCCATCGGGCCGTTCTGTTCGTGATACAGGTCGGCGAGCGACTTCGATGGCACGTATTCCATGATGAGGAAGCCGATGCCGTCATGCTCGTAGTATTCGAACAGCGCTGCGATGTTCGGGTGCGCAAGATTGGCGGAATTATGGGCTTCCGCACGCAGTCGGAGCAGCTTTGCCTCCTGGGTGACGCCCAGGTCGCCGCGTAGCGCCTTGATGGCCACCGGACGGCCGAGCTGGATGTCATAGCCTTTCCAGACCTCGCCCATGCCGCCTTGGGCGAGACGGGAATCCAACCGGTAGCGTCGGTGGATGAGCTGTCCTTTAATCAGTTTCATTCTGCCAGCGCCTCCTGCATCATGGCTTTCATAATCGGACCCGCGGCGAACGAGCCATACAAATCAACATTGTGCACCACGACCGCCACCGCGATCTTCGGATCGTCTGCGGGAGCGAAGCCGATGACCCATCCATCGATGGCCGAGTTGCCGTCGCCGATCTGCGCGGTGCCGGTCTTCACGGCCACCTGCACGCCGTCGATGGCGAGGTTCGGGTTCTCCTTGGTGACCACGGCCTCCATCATCTGCGTGAGCTTGTTGGCGGTGTCCGCGCTGAACGCGCGGGACATGACCGTCGGCTTGGTCTGCGAGATGACCGACAGATCGGCCGAACGCACACGATCGACCAGCGTCGGCTGCATGAGCTTGCCGTCGTTGGCCACTGCGGCGGCCACCATGGCGTTCTGCAACGGGGTCACTACGGTGTCTCCCTGGCCGATCGAGGCCAACGCGAGCTTGTCGTCGTTGACGTCGGTGGGGAACTTCGAGGTGACCGACACCCATGGCGTGCCGGTGTAGTTGGAACCGTCCACGGTGATCGGATTGTCGAAGCCGAGCTTCTTGGCCATGGACGAGACAGCGTCATCGCCCAAGGCCACGCCAAGCTGGGCGAACGCGGTGTTGGAGGAATACGCCATGGCGTCCTCCAACGTGATCTTGTTGTCGGAACCGTTGGCTTGGGGGGTGGCGTTCGTCAGTTGCGTGACGGTGCCCGGAAGCGTGTAGCTCGCGCCGGCAGGAATCTGGGTGTCGGTCTGGTACTGGCCGCTTTCCAGCGCGGCCGCGGCCACGACCGTCTTGAACGTGGATCCCGGCGGATACAGCTGAGACGTGGCGCGGTTGAGCATCGGATTGGAAACGCTTTGCGACAGCGTGCTGTAGTTGCTGTTCGCCTCGCTCATGTCATGGCTGGCCAGCTGGTTCGGGTCGTAGCTGGGCGTGCTGACCATGGCGAGTATGCGGCCGGTCTTCGGTTCGATGGCCACCGCGGCGCCGTCCGAATTGGCCAGACCGTTGTATGCGGCCTGCTGGATCTTCGGATCGATGGACGTCTCGATATTGGCGCCCTTGTTCTCCTGCCCGGTGAACAGCGATTTGAACCGCTGCCAGACGAGCTGCTCCGATTGGCCGGACAGCAGTGCGCTGCGGGACGCCTCGACACCATTCCAGCCGCGCTGGCTGATGGAGAAGAACCCGGTGACGGGCGCGTACAGCATGCCATTGGAGTAGGAACGCTGATACGAGAACGAATCGTTGGAAGGATCGGATTTTGCGATGACCGATCCGTCCGAGGCGAGGATGGAGCCTCGCGGGGTGCCGTATTCGTGGTACAGCGATCGGACGTTGCGCGCGTCGTTGTTGAGCTGGTTGGCGCGGATGGCCGTGATGATGGTGGTGGACATGCCCAGGATGACGAACAACGCCACCACGATGGTGAACAGCTGGCGGAGCGATTTATTCATGTGATGCTCCTTGCCGTGGGATGGGCAGGTCGCGGGTGGCTGGCTCCACGATTTCCGTGGCCTGCTGGATTAGATGAGGATCCGTTGCCTCATGCGGGGTCGAGACGGTCTGTCGTGTCTGCTTGATTTCGGCACGGCGGGTCCGTTCGCGTTCGCGCAGCGCCTTGACGGCCTCCTGCTGGAACGTGTCGTTGTCGAGTTCCGATTCCGGCTTGTTCGCGCAATTGGAGATCACGATCAGCAGTGCGGCCAGCATGTAGTTCGCGATCAGCGACGATCCGCCGGCGGCCATATACGGCAAGGTCAGGCCGGTCAACGGAATGACCAGCGTGATGCCGCCGACCACGGTGAACACCTGGAACGCCATGGTGAACACCAGACCGGATGCGAGCAGCTTGCCGAAACCATCCTTAATCTTCATCGCCGTGATCATGCCGGCGGCGATGATCAGCAGATACAGCATCAGAATGGCCATCAGGCCAGTCAATCCCAGTTCCTCGCCCAAAGCCGCGTAAATGTAATCGGAATTGGCGATCGGCGTGATCGACGGATGGCCCTGACCGAGGCCGGTACCCATCAAACCGCCGGAAGCCAGACCGAAAATGCCGGTGACGAGCTGGTACGAGCCGCCGTATTCCTTGTTGTACTGCGCTGCGTCGAACGGATGTAGCCAGGCGTCCACACGTGCGCCGACGTGGCTGAAGATGTTCGCCGCCGCCACCGCGCCCACGGCGAAGGCGATGAAGCCAATGACGATCCAGCTTTTGCGCCCGGTGGCCACGTACAGCATGGACACGAACATGGCGAAGAACATCAGCGACGTGCCGAGATCATGCTGCACGATCAGCACGCCCATGGACACGATCCACACCACGATGATTGGCCCCATGTCTTTGATGCGGGGCAGCTGGAGGCCGAGGACCTTCTTGCCGCCGACGGCGAGCTGGTCGCGATGGTCGAACAGATACGAGGCGAAGAAGAACGCCAGGAACAGTTTGGCGAATTCGCTTGGCTGGAACGAGCCCAGGCCTGGGATCTTCACCCAGATGCGTGCGCCGTACTGTTCGGAGCCGAGTCCCGGAATCATCGGCGACAGCAGCAGCACGATGCCGATGATCATGCTGACGTACGAGAACCGCCGCAGCACGCGGTAGTCCTTCATGAACACGATAAGCAGGTTGGCCAGTACCAGTGCGATCGACAGCCATATCAACTGGCGGAACGCCACCGAGGTCTTCGTATCCTGGTCGATGCGCGCGATCATCATGACGCCGATGCCCGTCAGCACCATCACACAGCACATGATCGACTGGTTGGCGTAAGGCTGGAATCGCAGCAGCAGGCCCCAGGAGGTCAGGAACAACGCTCCCACGAAGGCAAGCATCCACAGATAGTCCTGTGGGAAGCCGTTCGTGGTGCGCTCGAACATCTGGAAGAACGCCACGGCGCACAGCAGCATGCTGAACGCCAGCATTCCGAATTGCTTCAAGCGCGTAGCAATCATGATTTGTCACCGTCCGTTTTCTTGGCCTGCTCGGCCTTCTTGGCGGCCTCTTCCTGCTGTTTCTGCTTCTGCGCTTCCTCCTCCTGCTTCTTCTTGGCGGCCTGCGCCTCCTCTTGCTTCTTCTGTTCGGCTTCCTGCTGTTGCCGGAGCTGCTTCTTGATCAGACGCGTATGGCTTTTCGCCTCGTCGTAAGTGTCGAAGGAGATGCCTTGGGCGAGCTGTTCGCGCCAGCTTGGCGGCAATTCGCTCGTCTTCATGGTGGTGGCCGTGACGGCATGCGACAGTCTGAGGTTGAAAATGCTCGTCGGCACGCCTTGGAAAATCGTCACCGTGCCGTGGTCGTCGCCGATGTAGTACTTGGTCTGGCTCCAGCGATAGGTGCCCGCGCCCACCGCGGCAATGCCGAGCAGCATCACGATGGTGACGAGTACGGCGATGATCCGGTTGCGGAATTTGCGGGAACGTTTCGTCTTGCGTTCCTCAAGATGTTCGTTGCGAATCGCCTTGGCCACTTCTGGATCGTTCGGATCGGCGGAGATGCGCCCGTTGCGCTTCTGCACGACCGGAATCTCCCCGGTGTCGGGATTGGTGCGGTCGCCGTTGTCTTCACGGACCGAGGATGGTTGCGCGACGCGCTGTTCCGGCTGTTTCGTTTCCTCTTTGGGGTCCTTGCCGTTGCGAAGCGCGGCCGCACGTGCCGCCGGGGACTGCTTGCCTTCCCGCAGAGGCGGCGCGGTGGCGACCGGCTCGTTGACGATGTCCGCGATAGGTTCGAGGCTCGCGCTGGCCGCGCCGCCGACGAGCGGGGTCTGGTGCGGCAGGTCGAACGCATCCGCGTCGAGCGCGAGCGTCGCGTCGGCGATTACCGCGGTGACGTTGTCGGTGCTTCCCGCGCGCAGGGCCATCGACACGAGCTGCTGCGCGCATTCCTCTTGATCGGAGCAGGTGGACAGCACCTCCTCGATCGTGGAATCCTCCAATACGCCGCACAGGCCGTCGGAGCACAGCAGCCAGCGGTCGCCGGGATCCGCCTTGCGGATGGCGATGTCGGGACGTGAATCGATATCGAAATCGCCCAGCACCCGCATCACCACATTGCGTTGCGGATGATTGCGTGCCTCGGCCTCGCTGATGCGACCGGTGTCGATGAGATGCTGCACGTAGCTGTGGTCGCTCGTCATGCGGATCAGATGGCCGTCGTGCAACAGGTATGCGCGGGAATCGCCGATATGCGCCAAAACCCAGCATCCGGCCACCAGTGCCACGGACGTGACCGTAGTGCCCATGCCGGCGAGACGGCGTTCACGCTTGGCTTTGCCGACGATCGCGTCATGCGCGGCCATGACGGAGGTCGCCATCATATGGGAGATCGCCTGCACGTCTCCTTCGACGTCGTCCTGCTCGATATGGGCCAGCGATCGGATGGCAATGGTGGAGGCGGTGTCACCGCCGGCGTGACCACCCATGCCGTCGCAGATGGCGATGAGATGTTCGCCTGCGAAGGCGGAATCCTGGTTGTTGGAACGTACGGTACCCACGTCCGAGACGACCGTGGAATACATGAACAATTGCTGTGAAGCGGCGGAAGTCGGCACGACGGTCACCTCAATTCGAAGGTGGTCGCGCCGATGCGAACCGGTACGCGCGAACCGAGGATCATCGGCGCGTTCAAACGTTGATGGTTGACAATGGTGCCGTTGGTGGAGCCCAGATCCTCGATGGCCCAGCGGCCGGTGGCGGGATCGGTGTAGACGCGGGCGTGGTGCGAGGAGACGAATTCGTCATCCAGCACCACGGTGTTCGAAGCCGCGCGGCCAAGCGTGATGGTGTTGCCGGTCAAAGGGACGGAACTGCCGGCAAGAGGACCATCGATGACGACCAGAAGCGTTGGCTTGGCACTTGCGGCGGCGTTGGACGCAGGTGCGGAGACGGCCACGGGCGCGGGCGATTCCACGGCCTTGCGCGCGGCGCGTTCCTTACGACGATGGGCCCGCGACTTGCGCGGGCTGAGAATCTCGACGTCCCTGTACAGCGAACGCACCGTGCAGGCGACGAAAATCCAGAGCAGTACGAGGAACCCGTACTTGAGGATCGCAAACGTTAATTCAGTGAGCATAAAGGCGGCTCCCCGGGTTGGGGTCGGTTACTCCTGATCCTGCGAAGAAGCCCAATACAGGATGCGGGTTCGGCCGATGGTGATCGTGTTGCCGTCGAGCAGCGTCGCCGCCTCGACGTGATGGCCTTCGACGTACATGCCGTTGGTTGAGCCCAGGTCCCGTGCGATGACGGTGTTGCCGTTGTCGGTGATGTCGATCTCCATATGACGGCGGGAAATGCCCGGATCGTCGATGACGATGTCGCAGTCGGAACCGCGGCCGATGATGGTCTTGTCTTCGGTAAGCAGATACTGATGCTCGCCGATCTCCAGCATCGGGCAATCCTCGGTCTGCGCATCGGTGGTGACCGGCACGGTGTTGCCCTGCACGGATTCGCTGGAAAGCCGGTAATCGCCCTTGGTAAGCTCAAGGTCCTCTTCGAAGATCACCACGACCGGGCCGACGAACGCGTAGTTCTGGCTTTTCGCGTACTGGGTGAGGTTGTCGGCAAGTTCGTTGGCAAGAGTCTCCGCACCCCATTCGACGATGTTGTTGAAATCCGGAGTGCTGAGTTTGAAACGATATTCGTTCGGGGCTACGGTACGGTCGCGCGTGACGGGCATGGCCTCTTTGTCGATCTCGCGTTCCAGAGCGCTGGAAAGGTCGACGGGCTTCAGGTCCTTGGACCCGAATTTGGCGAAAACCCCGTTGACGGCGCCTTCCACGCTCTTCTCAAATCGGTCGAGAACACTCATACTTGTCCCTTTCTGTCTTTGCCTATCCTACGCTTTGGCGTGCCGAGAGCCAATTCAACAAGGACTTGCTTGCAAAAATTCCATGTAAAGGGGTGGTATCCAACCTTTCGTCGGCGGAACGGTTCCGTCCGTCGGCGTATCGGACGGCTTTCGAACCGCCGACGAAGGGACGGTCCCGATCGTCGGTAGATTGGAAGGCATGGTTAATGCGATTGATGAATTTCCAGCGTTGAAGGCGCGCACTTTGCGATTCACTTGCGGAGCGCCGCGTTCCGCACGCGTGATCGGCGACGGCTCGCGCGCGCTGTTCCTGCGGTCGGACGGTCCGGAGGACACCGTCACATCACTGTGGATGAGCGTGATCGGCGAGGATGGCGAATCCAATGAAATCCTGCTCGCCGACCCGCGTACGCTGCTTGCCGACGCCGATGCCGAGGATGTGCCGGCCGAGGAGAAGGCCAGACGCGAACGTGCGCGCGAAGGCGGTTCCGGAATCGTCGGATATTCCGTCGACGCCGCCGGCAAACGCGTTGCGTTCACTATCAACGGCGGACTGTTCCTGACCGACATCGCCGCCGGTGCGACGCGCGCCATCGCCATCGACGAACCGGAATTCAAGCCGGTGCTCAATCCGCGCGTCAGCCCCGACGGACGGCACATCATGTACACGACCGGCACGTATCTGGTGGATGTCGACCTTGCTGAAGACGCGGATGACGGCGACGCGGTGTCCGTGGTGGCTTCCGTCTCGCAATCCGACGGAACAACTGACGGAACGGATGGCGCACCGGCCGGCGAATGGAAGATCGGCCTCGCCGAATTCGCCGCCGGCGAGGAAATGGACCGTTACGACGGCTTCTGGTGGTCGCCCGACTCCAAATACGTGTTGTTCGAAACCTTCGATGCCTCCCACGAGCGGACCTGGTACATCGCCGACCCCGCCGACCCGACGAAACCCGCGCAGGGACGTCGCTATCCGCAGGCGATGACGGCGAATGCCGACGTGCATCTCACCCTGCTGGAACTCGGCTACGACGCGGATGGCTGCTACTACGGCGGCATCGCGCACAACGTGGACTGGGACCGTGAATCGTACGAATATCTCGCGGCCGTCAGCTGGACGACCGGTCATGAGCCGCTGCTGCTCGTGCAGGACCGGCTCCAGCAGCACGACCAGGTGCTCGCCGTGCGTGTGGGCGACCCGGTCGTCACCATGAGCACGCCGGAAAACGGCTTCACCGACGAGGACGGCGACGAAGTGGAGACCTTCTCCATCGCCATTCCCGAATACGCTCCCGGCGAGGAGCCCGGTACCACGCGCGTGCTTGAGGAACACCATAACGACCGTTGGCTCGACCTGATCGCAGGCACCCCCGCATACACGCCTGACGGCCGCCTGGTCTGCGCGATGAACGACATGGACGCCGACACGAACCGTCTCACCGTGGATGGCAAGGCCTTCACCCCGGCCGGACTGCAGGTGCGCGAGGTGCTCGACGTGACCGACGACGATGTGCTGTGCGTGGTGCAGCGCACGCCGGAACTGTTGCCCGCCGACGAACTGCCGTTCCTGTGGCAATCCAACGCGGACGGACATGACGCGCGCAGCTTCGACGTGGTCTCGATCCGCTACGACGGCAGCTGGGAGCCGCTCACCTACACGCCCGGACAATGGACGATGTCCCGCGCCGGCGACGGTTGCGTGGTGACCGGCCGTGGCATGGACGACGCGCGGTCGCAGATGCAGCATTGCATGAACGTGCGCACCGATAGCGACGGCGGCGCGGAAGTGATGTCGATGGTGGTCGCGCCGATCGAAAACCATGCCGAGGTCCCCGGCTTCACGCCGAACGTGCGATTCGCCCGCCTCGGCGAACGCAAGCTGCACACGGCGATCATCCTGCCGTCCGAAAACAGCGCATACGCGCGGGCCGACACCCTGCCGGTACTCATGAAGCCGTACGGCGGCCCGGGATTCCAGCAGGTCGTGGAAAGCCAATCGTTCTACTGGGACGCGCAATGGTGGGCCGACCAAGGCTACATCGTGGTCACCGCCGACGGACGCGGCACCACCGGCCGCGGACCGCGTTGGGACCGTGAGATTTATCTGGACATGAAAGCCGTGACGCTCGCCGACCAGGTCGACGCCGTGCATGCGCTGCCCGGTGCAATGGCCGAAATCGCCGCCGAAACCGGCGTCTCCATGCCGAAACCCGACCTCGGCCGCGTGGCGATGATCGGCTGGTCGTACGGCGGCTTCCTGTCCGCGCTCGCCGTGCTGGACGCGCCCGACACGTTCGCCGCCGCTTGCGCGGGCGCTCCGCCGACCGACTGGACGCTGTACGACACGCACTACACCGAACGGTATCTGGGACTCGACCCGGCCACGTACGAACGCAACAGCATCATCGCGGACGCGCCGAAGCTCAGCCGACCGCTCATGCTCATCCATGGTTTCGCCGACGACAACGTGACGATCGCCAACAGTCTGCGATTGAGCCAGGCGCTGATGGCCGCGGGGCGCAAGCACACGTTCCTGCCGCTCAACGGCATCACGCATATGACCAACGACGAGACGGTGGCACGCAACCTGCTGCTGTTGCAACGCGATTTCCTCGCCGAAGCGCTGGCCTGACGGCACTCCGGCAAAAACCAGAAACGTCCCGATAAAACCAAAAGAAAAAAAGAACGCGTCCCCCTGCGATTCCACGGACTGCCAAGTATCCGTCGAATCGCGGGGAGACGCGTATCCCTTCTCAATAGGGAAGATAGGACGGCTGCGAACACCCCTGCAAGTAAGGGTGTACCACATCTGCGTAGCACCCTTGCGGGCTTCGCGGCCTGTGGGACTGGTCACGATCTGGTCACGATTTGAGACGCCCGGCAAGGGGCGGCAGGTTTTCAGGCACCGGAATCGGCAGGTAGGCGAACAGCGTCCATTCGCAGTCGCGAAGCGTCGTTTCGAGTTTGCCGCCATGCGATTCGAGTTGTTTGCTGAAGTACGCGAGGCCGTGGCCTCCCGGACGCGTGCGATCCGTTTCGGTGGTCCTCGTCCGGTTGATCTGCGTGATCTCGACGGCGTTCGGCTTGAGTATCACCGACAGATCCGCCTTGCTGCCGGGCTGGGCGTGACGTGCGATGTTGGCGTAGGTCTCGCGAAGCAGATCATTGGCGATTCCGGCCAGGCTCGGGGATGCGCTCGGCGCACCGCCCGCCACATGGAGAATCGAGGTGATGTCGAATCCGAGCGAGCGCAGACGTCTGTCTCCATCGGCCATCGTGGTTTTGAGCAGGTCGGAAAAGGCCTTGCCATCCGCGTCCTCCTCAAGAACGGTGACGTCCATATCCAGTTCGTCGATGACGCGATGCACGTTGGTCAAAGCGGACAGGATGTAATCGTTGACTTGCTCCCATTTGTCGAGTTCTTCCCGTTTTTCGGCCACGTCTTTGCCGCCGTTCGCCGTCGTGCCGTCTGCTCCGCCGTCCTTGTCGGCGCTTCCGTCCGCACCATTGCCATCGCTTCCGCGGCCATTCCTGCCGGACAATACGTCGATGCGACGCTGCGCCACGAAAGCCGCGGCGGACAGATCTCCCGTCACGGCGTCGTGTATGGCTTCCGCGATATGGGCGCGGCTTTCCATCTCACGTAATCGCGTCTTCGTCTGCTCCGCCTCCATGCGGCTGACGGCCATGGTCTCATTCCATCGCAAGGCGCATCCGAGCATCAATATCAGGCCGATCATGGCGATGATGGATACGGGATTGGAGCCATTCATGTGAAGGACCAATTGGCAGAACAATTGGTCGGCTATGGAATAGGCGAGCAGCAGCAATGCCACAAGATTGTTGGTTTCGTAGGCGAGCATGCCGAACGCGTAGAGGATTCCCGGCAACGAATTGACGTCGGCTCCGGATATGAGCCAAGGCCCCGATTCGGCCATGACCAGGAACAGCAGTGACATCGATTTCGGGAAGAACGTCGACAGCAGCAGCGCTGCGATTTCGATGACGGTCCAGACGGTCGCCGCGGGATTGCCAGGTGGGGCGAGCACCAGACAGAACAGTATCCACCATATGGTGATGACCGCGACGGCCATGCGGATCGGATGCCAGAGCCTCGGATGGTCGGCGCGCATATGGGCACGCCACGTGCGGAAGGCACTGAGGGGTTTGGATTCTGCGGATTTAGTGGATTCCATGGATTTTGTTGAGTTTGCTGATTCAGCGCACATGCGACCTCACCCACAACGCCACCGCCTGACGTGCCGTCTTGCAGTTCAGCTTCTTGAGAATGCCTTGCATATGTTTGCGCACGGTGCCTTCGGAGATGTCCAGCCGTTCGGCGATCTCCCTGTCCAGCATGCCGTCGGCGCACAGGGAGATGATTTGTTCCTCGCGCACGGTGAGCCGCGGTGAGTTCTCCTCCTCGCGTCTGATGCGTACGCTGGCCAAGGCGGGAGGCTCGAATCCCTCCATCACGTCGCCCCCGCAAAGCCGTTCAATGGCCTTTGCCAGTTGGTCGGAGTCCTCCTTGCCGATCAGCCCCTGCGCTCCGGCCTCCATCAGCTTGTTGCGGTAGCTGTTGATGGAGAAGCTGGTGATGCCGAGAATCGGCAGATGCCTGTCCATGAGACGGATCCGATGGCAGATGGCCGGCCCCTGCAATCCCTCCATGGACATGTCCAATATGAGCAGGTTGAGATTGTCGTCGTTCCTCTGGCATCGTTCGATTGCCTCGTCGCCGGAAGTGGCCGTCCATACCACGTAGGCCGTGGGAACCTTCGCTTCGATGAGTAGGCTCAACGATTCCAATGCGCGAGGATCGTTATCGACCAGCGCCACACGGTGGACTTTGGGTATGGGGGTGGCTGCGGATTTCGTGGGATTCATCGCATGGCTCACTTTCCGCACAGCCACTGCAACGGCGGCGGGCAGCTGATGATGGCGGACGCGGTTCCGCTCGTCGCGTCGGCGGAAGCGGCTGTGTTCTCGCCGGCCGAATTCATCGTTCCGGCTGGCTGCATGGTACAGAACATGACGAATGCCATGCACAATGACATGATTTTCATACCGATATTGTATGGGGGAGTGCGTCCATTGCATGGGGGAGCACGTCCGATACGCGGAGTCTAAGCGCTGTGGGTCAAAGGTTTGTTCATGCGGGATTCGTATGATGAAAGCATGATTCTTAGGCTGCTCGACGAGGCGAATTACGACGCCGAAATGGAAGGCAAGGTGCTGCCCGCGCTGGACGCCTGCATGACGGAAGGATGGATGGACCCCGCCACCGTCGACTGGAACGGCGACGAACTTCCCAAACTGGACGAACCAGGCCGGCTGCACTATTGCTGCTACGACGCGGCCAAATTCGACGCGTTGCGTGAGGATGGCGCTTCGGGTGTGTTCCGCGGTGCAATCGTCATCTCGCATGGATTCACCGAATTCGCGCGCAAATACAGTGAGATGGCATGGTATTTCCTGCTGGCTGGCTATTCCGTATGCATCCTCGAACATCGTGGGCACGGCCATTCCGTGCACGACGTGGACAATCCCAGCCTAGTATGGATCGACGATTGGCGCCGGTATGTAGCCGACCTCGCGGCCTTCGCCGATAGCGTCGCGCGCGAATACGCGTGCGACAAGCCACTGAACCTGTACTGCCATTCGATGGGCGGCGGCATCGGCGCGGCCGTGCTGGAACGCTACCCGTCCCTGTTCGACAAGGCGGTGCTGTCCGCGCCCATGATCGCACCCGTCGTCGGCATGCCGACATGGCTGGCGCGCGTCGCGACGGGCATGCTGTGCGGACTGGGATTCGGCAAATCGCGTGTATTCGGGCATACCGATTTCTCGACTGACCTCGATCTCGACGAGCATAAGGGCGCTTCCGAAGCGCGCGTGCGCTGGTTCCATCAGCAACGTTGCGACGATGTGTCGTGCCAGACCAACGCGGCGACCTTCGAATGGGCACACCAGGCACTGGCATTGTCCCGCGCCATCCTCAAGCCGGACATGTGCGGCGCGATCGAAACCCCGATGCTGCTGTTCCAGGCCGGACGTGACATTTGGGTACTCAACGGACCGCAGGACGATTTCGTGGAACGAGTGCGCGAAGGCGGTGGATCAATCGAGAAGGTTCGGTACGGGCAATCGCTGCACGAGATCTTCTCCATGCCGAACAACGTGCTCGGGCCGTATCTGGACAAAATCCTCGATTTTCTCACTGCCCCCGACGCCAGTCTGTAGGGGGATGATGCGGCCGCGCGTGCTGCGGCCGCGGTTCCCTCTGAAATATCGCATGCTCCGGTGGCATTCCGGCAATTTTCTCGCAAGCTCATGATATTTTTATCCCATGCCATTCGTCGCAGGGACGGGTGGGGTGTTGGAGAGAAAAACAATGAAGCGGGGGCTGGTGCCGTTTTGTTGGACTCGTCATTGATTCCATCACCACCAATCATGCCACAAGACCGAGCTCGCGTCGACGGTCCATGATGCTCATGCCGAACTCCGTCTTGATCCGCTTGTCCCGATACCAGACCATGTACTCGTCCAGCATGTTGATGAACTCGTCCATCGAGACGCCCGCGAAACTGCGTTTATGGAAGAACTCCTGCTTGAGACGGCCGAAGAACCCCTCCGCGGCCGCGTTGTCCGGACTGCATCCCTTCGCGCTCATCGAACGCGTCAGATCGTGTTCCTTGCAGATGCGGATCCATTCCGGCCACCGGTAGTGGCATCCACGGTCGGAATGGATGATTGGCTTCTCGCCGTCCTTGAGCGTGGAGCACGCGTCGGCGAGCATGCCGTTGGCCAACGCCGCGTTCGGGCTCGTTCCGATCGTCCACGCGACCGGAAGCCCGTCGTAGCAGTCGATCACGGGCGACAGGTACGCCTTGCCCGCGGGGATCGAGAACTCCGTGAGATCCGTGACCCACAGCATGTTCGGCCGCTCGGCGTGGAAATCCCTGTCCACCAGGTTCGCCGGGGCCTTGGTCAGCTCGCCCTTGTACGAGCTGTACCGCTTCGCGCTCTTGAACAGGGGCACCAGGCCGTTTCCGGTCATGAGCCTCATGATCCGTTTCGCCGACACCCTGACGCCCATGCCCTTCAGCTCCAGGTGGATCCGCTTGTACCCGTAGCGCCGCTCGCTGTTCTCGAACGCCTCGCGCACGAGCTCCAGGAGGGAAGCATCCTTGTCGGGACGTTTCATGGCGTTGAGCTGGTAATGGTAGGTGCTGCGCGCGATGCCGACCACACCCAACAGGCTCCTGGCGGTCACGCCCAGCGTCTCGCTAACGGTCCTGACGAGGAGCGTCTTCTCGCGGTTGGTCAGGTTTTCCGGGCCTGCGCCCGGCTCTTTTCCCAACAGCTCCAACGCGCCCTTCCGGATCGCGATCTCGATGTCCAGCTCCTTCTTCTCCCGCCGCTGCCGTTCGATGTCGGCGTCCAGCTCGTCCAGACGGGCCCGCGTCTCCGCCAGCCTCCTCTCCAGCGACGCCACCGCGTCCGCCAGGCCGGCCGCGTCCCCTGAACCGCCAGCGGCCGTCGGCGCGTCCGGGACCACGGGCCGCGCGACGGCCCTCCCGTTCCCGGCCTTTCCCTTGCGTTCCTTCGTCACGGGCGTCTCCTTGGATCCGGCGAGCATCTGTCGTTTCCAGTTTCTCACGACGGACGCCTCCACGCCCAGCTCGGCGGCCGCCTCACGTGATTTCAGCCGTCCGGACGCGACCGCGACCACCGCCTTCCGCTTCAGTTCCTCGGGCACCGGCCCGTGCCTCAGCTTGCGTTGGCCGGGCGCGAGCTCGTCGATCCACGCCATGAGCAGTTCCTTGCTTTTCGGATATCCCAGCATCCGCATGGTGCGGCTGAGCCGTCTGCCGTATTCGAGGTAGTGGTCCACCGCGGCCTGTTTCTGCTCGTCGCTGTAGCGCCTGTGGCGTTCCCCGCGCCTGGAGGGGACGCCGGTGCGCTCCTCCTCGAGCCGGTCTTTGTGCCACATCCACAGCGAGCCCCTGCTGGGATAGCCGAGCTCGCGGATCACGTCGGCGGCGCAGCGTTCGTATTTGATGTACAGGTCCACGGCCCTGTCGCGCTGCTCCCTGCTGTACTTCGCCATAAGGGGGTTCTCCTCCCGGTCGGGAAGTCCAAGAAAACGTCACCACCTCGGCGATTCCAATCGAAATTCAGCAAAGCTGTCATCGCGACTGTAGCCGCATGCGCCATGCTCGTTCCGGTTTCCGTGGCATCCGCAGCGGATTCCAATGGCAAGGCTCCCGGTATCACCGTGCAGCAAGGCGCGGGATACACCGCAACGAAGATTTCGCATCCGAAGAACGATACCTATGCCATCGACGGCATCACGGATGTCGATGCGAACGGCAACGCCACCGTCGGTGATGGCGAGGCCGATCGTGGACAGAACTACTCCTGGTCTTCCCTCGGCTACGGCGACTGGATGTACGTGGGCACCTGCTACTCGGCTATGGGCAGCACTTTGAAGCACATCGCCGTCCAGACCAATTCCACCTATGCGAAGATCAAGGCCAGCCTTGACATGATGTTCAACGGCAAGCTGTTCCTCGACAGCGGTGAGAACCGCAGCCTGCTGCTGAAGATCAATACGGTCACCGGCGAAGTGAAGATCGTCGTGCCGCCGATTCAGAAGGCCACTGGCGGCAAGTTCAACGTGAACGGCTACCGTGCGGCCGTCGAATTCCATGACAAGCTGTATTTCGCGGCCGCGGCGCAGGGTGCGCCGTATCTGCTGGAAGTCGACCCGAAGGATGATTCCAGCAAGGTCGTGTACCAGAGCGGTGGCGTGGCAGAGGGCATTTCCGTGGGCATCCGCGGTCTGGCCGTGATAGGCAACAAGCTCGTCGCCAGCATGATCGGCGCCGATGGCGCCTACATCGTGGCTTCCTCCAATCCGTCCGCGGGCGCCAAGTCGTTCAAGACCATCGCCACGCAGCAGGATCTGTTCAACTATCCGGCATACCACTACACCGACAACATCTTCGGCGGTGCCATCTGGGATATGATCGCCTTCAACAACAGGCTGTACATCACCATCGTCACCGGCACGTCGGCCAAGAAGCAGTCGTTTGCGCTGGTCCGCGGCGAGGAGCAGGCCGACGGCAGCTGGAAGTATACGCCGCTTGTGGGCGACACCAAGGACGGCGCCAAGTATGATTTCGGCTTCGGCGCGACCCGTTCCGGCGCGGCGAACCTGGTGGTGTACAAGAACCATCTGTACATCGGCGGCTACAACGACCCCATGGTGGCTCTGCCCGATATGATGAACAACAAGTTCGAGAACATGTACAACGACATGTCGAATCCGGTGAACCTGTGGCGCATGGATGCCAATGAGAACTTCGAACTCGTGGCCGGCGCCGACGGGGACAAGTACTTCGGCACGCCGAAGGGCACCATCGACGGCCAGGCGATGCGCGCGGGCCTCAGCTCCGAAGACGATATGAGCCGTCATCTCAACCAGTACGTGTGGCGTATGCAGTCGTATGACGGCAAGATGTACGCGGGCACGTTCGACATCAGCGACCTGGCTTACCCGGTCACGCAGTTCGCCAACGGCGACATCCTCAAGCGCACTCCGGAAGAGTGGAAGCAGCAGATCGAATACATCAAGAAGTACCTTGAGGCGGAATCCAACGATTCGTCCAAGAATTCGGCTGACGCCAGCACGTCCGATGCCAATTCGAATGATGCCGACGCGAAGACGGATGGCGATGCTGCTTCCGAGGATGCGAAGTCCCCGGTGGCCACGCAGTCCGATGAGACCGCTGGCAAGGCCGTCGACACGTCTTCCGACGCTCAGCTCGACAAGGTGGAGCGCATGGAATCCCTGATGCAGGACATGTCGGGCGATTTGGAATCCAAGCAGACCGATGTCTCGTCCGACGGAACGGCCACGATGTCTCTCGACGACGCCAACACGTATACGGTCGAAGACCGTGAGGAGTTCCAGAAGGCGCTGGAAGAGCTGCTTAAGCTCTACCAGGAAGTCCGCCCGATGCTGCCGTCCTCCATCACCGATCAGCTCGACAAGTGGCTCACCGAAGACAACGTCAAGAACTTCACGTATTTCGTGGGCGTGTGCCGCTACCTGTCCTCTGCGACCATCAACAAGCGTGGATTCGACCTCGTGGTCACCAGCGACGGCCTGAACTTCCAGACCATCACCCGCAACGGCCTCGGAGACAACAACAACCACGGTCTGCGCGTGTTCGCCGAGACCAACTCCGGTCTGAGCATCGGCACCGCGAATCCGTACAACGGCACGCAGATCTGGAACCTGAACGATCTGGCTGCCGATCGCGACTGGAAGGGAAGTGCCGTATTGACCGCGGGCGATTCCTTCACGTACGACAAGTATGATGCCGACGCCAAGGCCGCGAACAAGGCCGGCCTGAACGTGGGTGTCAACTTCAATGGCAACACCGTGGAGAGCGTGGAATACAACTACCAGCCGCTCGAAAAGGGCAAGGATTATGTGGACAACAAGGACGACTCCGTCATCACGTTGACCAGTACGTTCCTCAACGCTCAGCAGACCGGCACCACCGGCTCCGTGACGGTGAAGTTCAACCGTGGCGCCCGGGTGAGGTTCACCGTGGCGGTGAAGGACAGCACGCCGGGCGTCAAGCCGGCTGGTCCGTCCCACCAGGGTGAAAACACGAACGCCAGCACGGCCAGCAGCAAGACGGCAGCCCAGACGATTGCCAGCACCGGCTCGAACGTGCTGGGCATGATGCTTGCGGCGGCCATGCTCGTCATCGCCGGCGGTGCGGTGCTGCTGATGCGCCAGCGTCGCAAGTGATCGCCATAAAGCGGAGCTGGTGATCGCGGCGCGCACTGCAACGATCCCAGCCAACCGCTGAACCGTTCTACGGAATTGCCGATTGCAATGCCGGCCGTATGGGAATCCATCTCGTACGGCCGGCATTGTTGTTTTCGGCGCTGTTTTTGCGACCATGCGCCACGTCTATCCCGTGCCATTGCGAAACGGATGCCGTGGATGCCGTGGAACCGCCGTGACTCCCATAAGTTGCGTCATGGTTGTTGAATGGTGCGTGAGACTGCGGGATGCGGTTGCGAGATAGAGACGGATATGTTGGCGAAAAGAGGAGAACAGCGACCGATGGTGGGAAAGACGTTCGAACGTACGCCGAAGGATCTGCTCGTCGGCATCGCAATGACCTTGTGCGGAGGCGTGCTGTGGGGCATCAACGCCACCGTCTCCAAAATCCTCATGGGCACCTACCATGCGTCGCCGCTCTGGATAGCGTGCGTGCGCGAACTGGCTGCGGGTGTGCTGTTCCTGGCCTGCTCGGCCATCATGACGCCGAAGCCGCTTTCCGGCATGCTGCGCGACCGCGCATCGTATCCACGAATCCTGACGACCGCCCTCGTATGCGTGCTCCTCGTTCAGGTGGCCTATCTTGAATCCATCAACTGGACGAACTCCGGCACCGCCACCGTGCTGCAAAGCCTGAATCTGCTGTTCGTCCTCGCCTTCGTATGCCTGCGTGGAAGACGATTTCCCGGCATGCGCGAAGGCATTGGCGTGGCGCTCGCCTTCGCCGGCACCGTGCTGATCGCGACCGGCGGCGATGTCACGACGCTGAAGCTGCCGCTGGCCGGTCTGGCGTGGGGCGTCGTCAATGCGATTTCCACCGCCGCCATGTCGATTGTGCCGGTGAAACTCATCGAACGTTGGGGAAACTTCACCGTCAACGGCGTCGCATTCCTGATTTCCGGACTGGTGCTGCTGCCGTTCGTGAAGCCGTGGGCGTCGGCGCCGTACTTGGATTGGGCCGGGATTGGGCTGATGGTCTTCACCGTGATCGGTGGCACGTTCGGCGCATTCTGGTTGTACATGGCCGGTGTGATGCGCGTCGGCGCCATGCGCGCCACCATGCTCGGCACCAGCGAACCGGTGATGGCCACGATTTCCGCCGTTGCGTGGACCGGTGCGGTGTTCGAGCCGACCGATCTGGTCGGATTTGTGATGATCCTCGTCATGGTGTTTTTGGTGCGCTGAGCGCGTGCGTCCGCTTCTCACATGCCCATGGCCGAGTGCCCGTATGTCTCGATGCTGATACCGACGCGTCGGACAAACGCAGCCAAGCCGGGAAAATGGATAGGCGGCCGCATCTTGCCGTATTTCCTGGCTTGACTGTTACTTCCTGAGCGCCACAGCCAGCTCGCCCAGCGCCTGCCTGATGTCCGCGTTGAGGCAGATGGATTGGCTGTGAATCTGCGCTGGTGCCGCCGCCTCGCCCAGATTGAGGCATGCGTATGTGGCGTTCGAATTTTCGCCCGTCAATCGCCAGAACGGATATTTGATGATTGCCGGCGTATTGCCGCCAACGCCGAGCTCAAGCAATAGTATGCGCGAATTCCCATGCCGTTCGAGAAAATCGCCATACCGGCGGGCGGCGGCATGCCAACCGTCATCCTCCACAAACGAGGCGTCGCAACGCAGATTCGGCATCATCGGACGGCCGCAACGTGGGCAATGCGGCACCAAATCGCTCGGCACGCGCATGTCCGACTGCTTCTCGACCATCTCACGTACTGCCTGCTCATTGTCATAGGTGACCTGCGCGCACGGCAGCGAACACTGCCATAGGCCGTAATCGCCCTGCGTGTAGAAGAGACGCGACTTGTCGAAACCGGCCTTCTGGAAACAGTGGTCGACGTTCGTGGTCAGCACGAAATAGTCGTCCTTACCGGTGGAATGCAACATGTTCAGCAGCATGTGATGCACCGGTTTGGGCGCCGGCACGTACCGGTTATAGTAGATCGCGCGGCTCCACCACGCCCAGTACTCCTCAAGTGTGTCAAAAGGATAGAAACCGCCCGAATACATGTCGGTGATGCCATAGCGCTCCTTGAAATCGGAGAACAGGCGGTCGAAGCGTTCGCCGGAATACGTGTAACCCGCCGACGTGGACAGGCCTGATCCGGCGCCGATAAGCACGCAATCCGCCTCATGCCACGCCTTCGCGAGCCGTTCGATCGCGGCGATATGCTCACTGTCAGCCATGCTCCTGTCAGGCATGCTCCCGTCAGGCATGGTCGGCGAATACGCGCTCGTAAATCTGGCGGTCGCGGTCGGAGAAGACATCGAAGATCACTTTCCTGATGGTGCTGGGTGTGTTGGCGGTGTCAGCTGTGTTGGCGGGGCTGGCTGTGTTGGCGGGGCTGGCGGGGGTTGAAGCGGCTGGGGCGGCTGTGGCGTTGGTTGACGTTTGCTGCGATTGTGTTTGCTGCGATTGCGTTTGCTGCGATTGCGCGACTTCTTGTTGCGGGAATTCTTGCGCACATCGCTGCGTAAGAAAATCGCGGACCGTGTGCACGGCGATGCGCGCCGCCAGTTCTGCGGGGAAACGGAATTCGCCGGTGGAAATCGAGCAGAATGCGATTGTTTCGAGACCATGGTCGGCGGCCAGACGCAGGCAGGAACGGTAGCAGTCCGCCAACTGCTCCTGCTCGGCCGGCGTCGGATCGCCGCTGGGGATCATCGGGCCGACCGTGTGCAACACGTAGCGCGCGGGCAGGTTGAATCCCGGTGTGATCTTGGCGTGGCCGACCGGCTCTGGATGCCCCTGCTGCTCCATAATCCGATCGCAGGCAAGGCGCAGCTGCACGCCGGCGGCGGTATGAATCGCATTGTCGATGCAATGATGGTTCGGCGCATAGCAGCCGGTGAGCCCGCTGTTCGCCGCGTTGACGATCGCATCGCAACGCAGGGTGGTGATGTCGCCCTGCCATATGGCGAGCGTTGCGCCGGTTTGTGGAGTTTGGGCAGTTTGCAGGGTTTGCTGAGTTTGCGGGTTTTGCGGGTTTTGCGGGTTTTGCGGGGTTTGCGGGGTTTGCGGGTTTTGCGGGGTTTGCGAAGGCTGACCATTTCGCACGGGCGATGCCGGCCACGCACGTTGTACGTTGATGCCTGCCGGCACGATGGTTTCGATTGGAAGAACGTCGTCCGCGTCGGTGATGGCGTGCTGCGCGAGCACCGCACCCAGATACTCGTCCTGCACATGCAGGAACCGTTCGCTCACCGGCGCGGGTGGACGGACGTTTTGCAGCGCGCGCAGCAGCAGACGCTGCTCCTCGTCATCGTGCGGAATCGGCAAATCCGCCTCGTCGGCATCCTGATATTCCGGATATTCCCTTAGCAACTGCCCGATAAGCCAGACGCGACGCTGCCGCTGATCCATCCACATTCCTTCCGTTCATACCCATAAACCACGCAGACCATGCCCGCCCCACGTGCATGCCGCGCATCCCGCGTACCTCACGCATACCCTGCGTACCCTGGTACCCCACGTGTCCGATTCTGCAGAATCGGACAAACAAAAGCCCGTATAAGTACCCTACATGTCCGTTTCTGGAGAATCGGACACTCAGACCCAGATATTGACCCCGCGGATGTCCGTTTCCCCAGAATCGGACATCCGCGGCATCTGCAGAACACCACGCGCGACCGATTCGGGAGAATCGGACACGTAAGGCATGTTCCGCAAGGCCTATATGTCCGTTTCCTCAGAATCGGACATCGAAACCCAGAAAATGGACCCATGAGTGTCCGTTTCTGCAGAATCGGACACTCTGGATGCCTGCAGACCGGCTAATCTGCCCCCTGCGTGGTTGGGCGCGTACCTCACTTGGTGTACACGGAGATGCGCTCGCCGACGTGCTTGGCGGATTCGGCCTCGTCCACCACGGCGATGGCGAAGTCGGCGTAGCTGATGAAGCTCTGGCCCTCGGCATTGGCGGTGAACTCCTCGCCAGCCAGCTCGTAGGAGCCGGTGCGTGCGCCTTCAGCCTGGAAATCAGCGGCCGGGCTGATGTAGGTCCACTTCACGTCGGAGCGCTCGCGCAGCTCTTCCAGCGACTTGCCCATGCCGTTGGCCAGCGGGATGAACGCCTCCGGGAAGGTCGGCAGGTCCTTGACCTGGGTCTTGTGCTCGGCGTCGACGTACAGACTGCCTGCGCCGCCGACCACGATCAGGCGGGTGTCGGTGCCGGACAGTGCGTCGCACAGGGTCTTGAGGGAGGTGGAGTGCTGCGGCTGGTCTTCCGGTGCCCACACGCCGAACGCGTCCACGACCACGTCGAAGCCGGCGAGGTCGGCCGCGGTCAGGTCGAAGAGATCCTTGATGATGGCGTGCTGCGCCTCGGACTTGTTCTCGCCGCGCACCACGGCGGTCACGTCATGGCCGCGCTTGACGGCCTCCTTGACGACGAGCTGGCCTTCCTTGCCGTTGGCTGCCACTACTGCGATCTTCATGTTCGTTCCTTTCGTAGGTGTCTTAAGGTTTTGGCGGGCGGATTCCCGTTGCTTCCCGCTGTCGTTATGAACATTATTTCCATACTGACCAAAACGGAAGAAGGCACAATAAAGTGCTATAGTTACCAAAAGGGAACTTTTATTGATTTTATTGCGATTCATGAAGGAGAAGTTTTTTCGATGGAACGTGAATTACCGGCGTGTCCCGTAGAGACGACATTGCTGATGATCTCCGATAAATGGAAGGTGCTGATTCTGCGAGATTTGTTGGACGGCACCAAACGATTCAGCGAGCTGCGCCGTTCGGTCGGCAATGTATCGCAGAAAGTGCTGACGGCGAACCTGCGTCAGATGGAACGCGACGGGTTGGTGCATCGTGAGGTGTATCCGGAGGTGCCGCCGCGCGTGGAGTATTCGCTGACGGAAACCGGACGGACGCTGCAGCCGATCATCGAGGCGATGAAGGACTGGGGCACGCAGTACAAGGCCGAGCATGCCGCCTGAGCTGGCTGTGGGCATGCTCTGCGGCTCCCATCCGCCAATCGCGACACGCCGATTTGTTACTTGGAATGAAGAGGTGTAAATTAGTCGATTGTCTGCGAGCGTGGCGGAATGGTAGACGCGCTGTCTTCAGGTGGCAGTGAGTGTATGCTCGTGGGGGTTCAACTCCCCCCGCTCGCACCATGGGTAAACCCCTCCGAAACGTTGAAATTCCAACAATCCGGAGGGGTTTTCTATATCCGAAAACGGTTCAAATATAAGAAAAATATAAGAATCGAAAACACCACCAAGCCGATTCACGCCGACTTGGAGCGTTCCACGGCGCTGTTCACGTCCGATATGAGCGCGTCCAGATCATGCTCGAAGAGATCCGCGTACACATCCAACGTCATGGCCGCCGACGAATGGCCGAGCATCCGTTGAACAGCCTTCACGTTCGCGCCGGAATGAACGGCGATGCTGGCCGCCGTATGCCGCAGGTCATGGGCCGGGAGCATCGGCACGCCAGATCGTTCGAGCGCCGTCTTGTACCAGCATCTATGATTCCTGCCGATGCTCACCTGCTGGACGTATCCGCCATGCTCGCCCCGGAACAGCAGTTCCCCCGCGTCCCGCCCATCACAGACTGGACGCAACGCCTCGGCCACGGGGTCGAACAGTGGAACATCCCGGCTCCTCCCGTTCTTCGGGGAACCTAATTCGACCTCGCCGCCCACCCATGTGGCGCTTTTCGTCACATGCAGTCGTTTCCGCTTGAAATCGACGTCACCGACCGTCAGCGCGGTGGCCTCGCCCCAACGTAGCCCGCATAGCCCTAAAACGAGAATAAGAGGGCCATACGCGCCCGAACAGTCCGCAAGGCTATACAACTGCTCGGGAGTGAGGTAAACGTGTTTCTTGCGCTGTTTCCGAGGTAACGCCACATCATCCGTCGGGGCTTTGGCGATGCGGCCGTCCTTCTGCGACATCTCGTAGATGCCCTTGAGGATGCCGAAGGCCCTGAGCACGACGGATGCCGAACGTTCGGCCGACAGATCGGTGATCCACTGCTGTACCTCGCTGTGCTGGACCTGTGCAAGTCTCCTGCCTGCCCACTTGGGGGCGACGTGGACCCGCCACGACGTCTCGACGCTCCGGTAGTGCGACGGCTTCCATACGCTTTTATGCGATTCGAGCCATTGCACGCCCAGCTCGCCTATAAGCGCCCTGCCGCCCTGTGGGTCCACATATGCGCCGTCGTTTATGGCCGTGGTCACGTTCCGGGCTATCCAATCCTCGGCATCTATCTTGCGTTTGAACCCGCTCTTGTTGCGTTGCGAATGATCGGGCTGTTGCCAGTAGACGCGCCATCGTTTCTCGCCCGACTTGAGCGTATACCGTTCGTAGCTGGCCATGCTTCAGTCTTCCATCCGTTTCGGGCTTGACCTGAAGCGGAACAATTCAGCCGCGTCCAGCATCCCGGCCATGTCGCCGGACTCCTGCATGGCGTCCGACTCCTCGGACGGTAACGGTTTGTCGCACATAGCCCACGACCACGCGAGCAGGGACGAAACCGGCATATCAACACCGGTTATGCGTGTGGAAACCTTGTTTGAAGCGTATTCCGGCATGAGCAGGGTTAGAGGGCTGACACCGAAAACTATGGCGAACGCCATCAGATCATCGACGTCTACCTTGCGCTCGCCGGACTCGATTTTACGTAATCCCAGCTCTGCTATGGGCCTTCCGACTTCCACTAGCTTCTCGGCTAATTGCTTGTATTGCATAGTACCGCGCAGTCGCTTTATGTTTGCCGCGACTGTATGCCCGGTTTCGGCTACTTGGTTCACTTGGCGTTTTTTCTTTTCTTCCATGCCCATCAATCTAATAAATCGATGAAGAAGTTACTACAGCGTTGGCGTGTCTAATTTGTATTTAATCGATGAACGTGCTAATTCTATCTACTAACGATGTAATACATCGATAACCAAGTAAACAAATAAAACAAGAGGTGGTCATATGGCAATCACAACTACTGAATGGCTCACACGCAAGGAAGCCGCCCAATACGCCCGAACTACCGAACGGACGTTAGCGACGCTCGCATATCAGGGACGTGGCCCGAAGTTCAGCAAGCCCAGCACGCATAAGGTCCTCTACCGCCGTTCCGACCTTGACGCATGGATTACCGGAGAGGATGCGAAATGAGCGAGACGAAGACGCCGACCGCGACGGAACTGATTAACCGATCGTTGAACTATCTCACTCAGGCTGAAACCACTTTGAACGTGAAGGACCCGACCCAGAACGCGCTTATTGGGATCGGCTATGCGATTCTCGCGGACGCTCAGGCCATCCGCAATCTGGCCGGAACCGCTTGGGACATCGTAGACGAAGTATCGAGGTGAAACCGCATGTGGACACAAGACAAATACGCAGATTCTCGGCATATTACCCGGAGGACCGGGAGACGCTTTCAAGTGTTGAGCGACGCTTGCGGCTCGCTCTCTCTGCTCTCCCTCGTACTCGTTGCCGGACTGGCCGAACCCCAACCGCTGTCGGCTCTCATGGTGGCGCTCGCGGGAATGGGTACCGCGCTGGCATCGCGGATTTTTACCAGCTGCTCAACCACCGGCGCGCCATCTGGGATGGACTCGCACCCCAGCCGAACGGCTGGTACATGGGCGACGGAATCGCACGGAACGCCGGAGGGGAACCATACGAACCATTGGAACCGTACCCGCAACATTACAGGGGGCCGGATATGAGCGGATTGCAGATCAGGCACGTACCCACCTATGACCGGCTGGGCGTGACGGTCACAGGCCCGGAACTCTTGAAGGCCGACGTGAACATGGACGGCATCGCCATAGGCATCGGCCCGGACCCGCTGACACGAAGGGAAATAACCCTTACGGAGGGCGAAGCACTCAGACTGGCCGAATGGCTCAATAGCAGATTGGAGGGCGGGGCATATGGACAGCGCCGCGGATAAGACGTTCTTCAGCGCTCGCAAGTGGCTGGAATACGCCTACAGGTATGCGAAGTCGCTCAGGCTCAGCCCCTACGGATTGGTTGGCGTGATGCTGGCGCGCATGTCTGCGTTGACGCCGCCGAACGTGGTGGCGCAGTTGACGCCGCATGACATGCCAATGACGCTCAACGTCAACGTTGCTCTTGTGGGGCCGACCGGTTCGGGCAAGGGCCGCACCATGGGATTGGCACGGCGACTCATGCCCACCCCGCCATTGTGCATGTTGGAGGAGGTCAAACCGAAGACGGGAGAGAGCATCCCGGCTAAGTTTGTCTCGAAAATACCCGCGACGGACGGTGATGGAAAACCCGTCAAGGGCGAGTACATGGACAAGGTCATGACCGACCGCTGCCTATTGTACATGCCTGAAGTGGTCAGCCTGAAGGCGGCAATGAGCCGACAGGGAAGTACCATACTGCCGACCTTGCTGGAAAGCTTCAGCAACGAACCGTTGGGCGACGACACGAAGGGACGGCAATTCCAGATTAAGCTACCGCCATACGCCTACCGGCTGGCCGCCGTGGTTGGCGTCCAGCCCAGCAACGCGGGAGTCTTGTTTGACGAAGCGCAAACGGGATTGGCCGGACGGTTCGTATACATGCCCAGCGTGGACGTTGACGCACCGGTAAAACGTCCCAACCCACCAGCGGGAACGTTCCCTTATGACCCGTGCCGTATCCCGGAGGGAAACGGACTGGAAGCGCTCGCCGCCTTGCTTAAGCACGGTTCTCTGGACAGGATGCCGCAGAACGGACCGGACGCGCGGGAGGGCTACCCGCTCACGATCATCTCGTTTCCAACTGCCGCCATGACGTATGCGGACCATATGCAACGGTTGAGCGTCCTTGGACAGGCTACCGCGTTAGATGCGCACCGTGTGGAATTGGTGGCGAGGGTTGCGGCCTTGCTCGCACTCATGGATTATCGGCTGGAAGTTGATCGCGTTGATTGGGAATTGGCCATGTTGTTCATGGACGTGTCCGACAGGATTCGTGCGGAGTGCATGGAACTATCGCGCCGGAGCGCCGTGGACGTTCAGGCTGAGCAGATCAGCGTGAAGCGTGACGCGGAGGAACAGGCCAACCGAAGCGTCACCGAACGCGCCAAAACTCGATTGCTTGAACTGCTGGACAGACTGGACCCAACCCGCGAGGGCATCACCGAACGCGACTTAAGGGACAGACTCAGCAAGCCGCAACGCAAGGTCATGGAAGACGCCCTATCAGACCTATACAAAGGGGGAAAAGTAGATAGGCGGGACGGAATCGGTGGGGGAAACATCTATTCATTATCAGTCGAATAAGGTGCCCACATGCCCGCACCCTACTCCCACAAGGGTTTTAACTGCCCGCATACCACTGCCCGCACTGCCCGCACTGCCCGCACATATGAGGGCACCTTGCGGGCACAATGAGGGCACCTTGCGGGCACCCAAAACCCAGTAATTCCAACATGTGGGCATGTGGGCACCCAAAATCGCGCAAACACAAAAAACAACCATTTCAGGAAGGAAAAATATCATGACCACCATTAACGAAAACGTCACCAAGGGTGAAAATAGGGCGGACACCATTACCAGCGCATACAAGACGTGGCGCACCCGACTGGACGCATTACTGGCCGAAGCCGGAGCCGTACTAGTGCCACGTTCCGTTTCCGACTCCAGCCGCGTCTACGGACTCAAGGACATCGAGACGGATACCGTCATGGGCGCCACGATCACCATGCAGGATTACGCCATCAAGACAATCGAAGCCAACCTATTACGCTCAGCGCTCGCGGACGCTCGGGAACGTGCGCGGGATACGTCCGAAGCGTCCGGGACGAAACCGGCTGTGAAACCGGAGGCGGACGTGGCGGAACGACGGTTCACCCGCCGTATGCGCCGGAACCTGAACCGGCTGGAACCGACGCTTGCGTATCTCAATGGCCGCGCGTATGACGTGCTCAAGCATTCCGACCGGCAGATCAGCGCCGTATACGGCGTCATGAAGGGCGAGACGGAACCCAGCGCGTTTCTTGTGGTTTCGGAGCCGTGCCGTACCAGTGATGGCGGGACGATGGGCGAACGTCATTTGCTGGAGACGCACAGGCCTAACGACGTGCCCGACTTCTTCGGATTGGAGCACTAATGGCCGAAAACGTCACCCCCCCCCCAATGCTGTTCACAGGGCACGTGAAGAACGAACCGGCGGACCCGCGCAATCCCGAGGACGATTGGTTCATCTACCAGTCGGACCCGGGGCCGTTAGGCATCTACATGCGCGTATGGCGCACACCTTCGGGCGAGATAGACCCGTGGTTAAACATCGATTGGGATGAATGGCATGTGGACAGGCCGGAGGAACTGGACGAACTCATCGAGCAGGCCGCGAACCTCTCCCGCTGGCTGACCGAAGCACGCGCCCTCGTCAACAGACTACGCAAGGGGCTGAAGCAATGACCCGCCCGGAACTGCTTGTCAAGCGATTGGAACGCGAACTGGAACAGGAGAGGTCGAAACGGCAGGAGCTGGAGGAGCGTTGCCGCCGCTATGCCGCGATCATCAACCGTATCGCCGCGTCAAAAAGACGGTAGTGAAAAGGGCCGGACGCCACCGCCACACCGTCCGGCCCCAATCCTCGAAAAAGGAACAGGCCGAACGCCATAGATAAACCGCATACGAGCGTTCGGCCAGTCCGAACACCAAGCATATCAAGGAGAGCGAACGTATGAAACCCGCATACAGCACGCCAACACCACCGGAACCGACGAAGCCACGGAAACGACGGCATAGGTCACGGACGCCATGCCGGAACAACGCCAACATGGATGAACTTAAGACGTTGCGGAAGCGTTGCGCCCAGCAACGCAAGGAACTTGAAAAGCTCAAGGCCATCATGACGGTCGCAAGCACGAGCGACGTGGAAAACGTCATCATCGTGAAACAGTCGGAATAAACAAGAAACCCGACCTTCCGGCCGGGCTCCCAACACCACAAAATCAGAATACCACCAACAAAGAAGGCAACATGAAAAAACTCATGGACAAATACGCGCACATCCTCACACCAGCCCCACAGGACGGCGGCATCGCACCCAAAGCAAAACACTACGAATATCTCCGCAACGAAACAGAGGCAATGATCGTCGAAGCCGAACTACGCAAAGCCGACGCACTGGAACGAATCGCCGCCGCATTGGAGGAAAACAACAAATGACCGACACCACCACAACACCAGAACCACAACAGCCGCAACAAAACGACACCACAGCCCAAAAAGCCGCAAGCGAAGCGAAAAAATACCGCCTCAGAGCCAAAAACGCCGAAGAGAGACTATCCACCGCGCTCGCCGGAATCGACGCACGGGAGCGGGAACACGCCGCCCAGCTCGACGCCGCCAACGCTCATGTGGACGCCTTGCGCCTGCGAATCGCCGCCGACGCCATCCGCACAATGAATGAGTCTCGACTGACCCCGGACGGACACAGCAAGGACCCCGCGTATGTGCACAGTCAGGAAGGCGAGCCGGTACGCAGGGAGATTCTCGAAATGGTGTTGAACAGCCTCGACGCACAACTGGGAACGGTGCTGGACGTCAGCTACAGGACTCACGACGAATCGTCTCACGTCGTCTCTCGCCGGATCAGAAGCGCATCCGACCTGTTCATGAGGGACGCGGACGGCAACACGTCGGATCGGCTGGACATGCAGGCGGTAAAAGCCCTGCTCCGCACATTGGGCCGTATGGACGCTTTCAAGGCACCGCCCAGCAAACCGAAAACAACCATGCCGACCATAAGCGCCACAAAACCCAGCCGCCCGGCCGCAAAGCAAAGCGTGCTCGCCTACGCCGTGCCCCGGGCGATACGCCCATACCAGCGTGACCCGAACATATGGCCGATGCGATAGAATGACATACGGGAATGGCCCGTGGCCGTTCCGACAGTCTTAGGCCCGTGGCCGCTGAAAACAACAGGATCAACAACAGCGGCCACGGGTTTTTCCATTCCACCCGCAAGGCCGCAGGAACCGAAGGAAAACATCATCATGACCGGCGAACAGAACACAATCCCCAACGCCTTGACCACCACAAGCGCGCAGAATCAAGGCGCTTTCCCGAACACCTCAGTAATCGCCGCCGAAGACGCCATCCCAACCGCGCTCGTATTCTCTCTGACCACGCCCAGCGCACAGGCCAAGGGAGACGCGCAGACGGCACGAATCGCATACGTGGCCGACGATCCTGAAGCGGACTACGCCGCCGAAGGCGCGGAACTCAACCGCAAGGACCCGGAATTATCCGAACTCGTGGTGCCCACGAAAAAGGTGGGATTGGTCACCGTGGCGTCAAACGAGGCATACAACAACGACGGCGTGCCGAACATGCTTGGGAACAGTCTTGCACGCGCTCTCGCCGCCAAAGCCGACGCCGCTTTCCTGGCGGAGCCGAAACCGGAATCAGGACAGTTAGGCATGACCGGGCTGGCGAACATCGACGGTATCGGCACGGGGACCATCGACGGGAATCTGGACGCCATCATCGACGCCATGGGAACCATCGGAACGAACGGCGGCACGCCCGACGCTCTTGTGATGGGTTACGATTCTTGGGCTTACCTGCTGAAGCTGAAGGACGCAAACAACAAATCGGTGATTGCGCCGGACGTCGCCAACAGTCCGGCTCCTCAGCTGTTCGGCATCCCGGTAGTGTTGAACACACATGCCGCGAAGAACACCGTTCTTGTGCTGGACAGTTCGCAGATAGTAAGCGCGATCGGCAACGTGACGCTGGCAACGACGGATCAACGTTATTTCGAGAACGATTCAATCGGATTGCGTGCGACTTTCAGATTCGGCTTCGGAGTGCTCCGCCCGAACCGTCTCGCAAAGCTTACGATCAGCGCGTGAACATAACCACTGTGCGCGTCAAGGCCGCCGAGGACACGAACATACGCGCCGCCCGCGGCCTTGAGAGCCGCGCATAGGGGCGGTATCCCCTCCCGGCAGGAAAAACACGTCCCCCGCCGCATAGGGCCGTTATCTCCCCGGAGTTTTAAAACGTGACGGTTCGTAAAACGTGACGGGAGTCGGAACGTTGGAATTGCAACGTTTCCAAGTGGGTGAAAACACCGGGAATGGGCGGAAACGATAACGTGACGATAACGTGACGGAAAAGCCGGGAGCACGCCTCCGCTCATTGCGTTTTATTTCAACGCCGCAGAGGACCCCCGGCCGAAAACAACTTTAGCACGCCACCGGATGCCAACGTACAAAAAAATATAAGAAAAATATAAGAATCGAAATTTTTTTATACCGATTCACGCTGATTAATATTGACATAAAATCATTGAAATATCAATGAAAACGGCTACATAGCAACGTTTCCCGTATGTTTCAACTCCCCCCGCTCGCACGGGAATGGAAAACCCCGGAACGTTGGAATGCTAATGGTCCGGGGTTTTCTTGTATACGGCACAACCGGAAAATATAACAGAAATATAAGAAATATCTGGCGATTGACGGCGAATCGGCAGAATGTATTGGTATCGTTTCGCCGTGTTTTCCGTATTTTCGGAATTTCCAAGTATCGCGCGACTGCCAAATCCGTTGAAAATAGCCAAAGCGGCAGCATCGTTTCCATCGCGCCATCATCGCATTTCACTGTGAGCATAATTCCGGAATGAGAGGCGCCCGGAAGAGTTGGGTGAAGTGAAAGGTCAAGGTCAGGAGCCCGGGAGGGTTCCGGATGTGGCAACGAACCCGGTCGTCGGTGTCGCCAGATGGTGACGCCGCGGCGATAATCGCACGGCCGGCTGCCAAGCCGCATTACTCCGCGCGCAGAACGCGCATTTGCTTAAGGAGTACCGATTATGGCAATGTTTCCGGCTTTGATGAATGACACGATGTTCTCCGACCTGTTCGACGATCCGTTCTTCGAGGGTTGGCGCAACATGGATCACGCGGCATGCGATGCGAATATGTCGACGGGCATGATGAGCACCGATGTGCGCGAGACCGACAAGGGCTACATGGTCGACATCGACATGCCTGGTTTCAAGAAGGATGACATCTCGCTGGATCTGCAGAACGGCTATCTGACCGTTTCCGCGCATCGCGACAGCTCTCACGAGGACAAGGACGACAACGGTCGCTGGCTGCGTCGCGAACGCTACGCCGGCTCTTGCTCTCGTAGCTTCTACGTTGGCGAGGACGTGAAGGATTCCGATATTCACGCCAGCTACAAGGATGGCACCCTGTGCCTGGAAATGCCGAAGCCTGAAGCGCAACAGCAGGTTGAGGCCAAGCACCAGATTGCCATCGAAGGCTGATTTCACGGCCTCCGCAAGCCGTGAATCGCGGTAATCACTAAGCAAACAATGCCGGACGCCCGTGCAGGGTGCCCGGTATTTTCGTTTTCCGAATGTTTAACGAATGCCCAACGAATGTCCGATTCTCCAGAATCGGACAAACATGCATCCCGAACATGACTCTGCGTGTCCGATTCTGCAGAAACGGACACACAGGGTGCTGAATATAGGGCGCGGATGTCCGATTCTCCAGAATCGGACAAACAGGGTGGGCGAGACAGGGTGATCCGGAGGCGGCGCAGTGGCTATGCAGCCAGATAATCCAATCGGTATGCGATTAGGCATTTCGATGAACTCGTTGGCGTGATAACCGTCGTGCTGTTCACGGTGCCGGTATCTGCTATGTCCACGTCGAGGTTCACCGATGTCTGGTTGACGGATTCCGTTAGACATTGCATGGTTTGCTGTCTTGCCGCCGTTCCAATGGAAAAATCGATATCGAGTTTTCCATTTCCTAGGCAGAATACCGTCAGCTGGTACATGCCGCTGTTGTGCAGCTCATCGACGCTTCGGGTGGGTTGTACTTTGAGCGTGCCGTCCGATCCAACGACATAGCTTGGATGTGCTGCGGCAAGACTTACGGAATTGCCATCCGTACTGCCAACTGCTTTGTTGAGTTCGGCGATGTCGGCAGAGCTGAAATCGGCTTTGGTCTGTGAAGAGGACTGCGTTGTCGACGGACCGTCGGGGTGGGCGTTTCCGTGGAACATACCGTGAAACATGTTGGGAAACATGCAGTATAGGCAGACGCAGATTGCGCAAATCGCCGCCAGCGCTATACAGACGATTGCTGTCCGGTGGTGCCTAACAGATACACAAGAAGCAGTTTTTTTCCGTTTCGCATAGTCATCACAATCCCCCTTGATTGATGTGAATACGTGCTGAATATTCTAGTATTAGAAGATTGCAGACTAAAGCAACATCTGTTGATGTGTGTCTGATTGTGATGTTCTGAATTGTGTGAGTCGGGAATCGGACATTCGACTCACACAATTCGATAAAACCGGGCAGCCGGCCGAAGCGCAACGCTCCATGCCGGTGCGGATCAGCCGCGAGACCCGTTTTCGTAGAATTTCGCGAGCGTCTCGTCGCGGAATTCGTTGAAATAGCCGCCGTCGATCGATGCGCGGATATCATCGAGCAGCTTCACGAAGAAGTGCTCGTTGTGGATCGTAGCCAGCGTGAAACCGTTGAATTCGCGGGCACGCAACGCATGATCCACGTATGCGCGCGAATAATGCGTGCAGGTGTAGCAGTCGCAACCCTTCTCAAGCGGACCGAAATCGTGCTTGAACTGTGCGCGCTTGATGTTGTAGCGTCCGTGACGCGTGAAAATCGCGCCGTTTCGGCCGCATCGCGCCGGCGCCACGCAATCGAACGTGTCGCCGCCGTTCTCCACGCAGGCGAAGATGTCGTCGACCGCGGCGATGCCGAGCACGTGGCGCGGGCGGCTTTCCGGCATCGCATCGCAGATCCAGGCGCACGTGTCGCCGATGATGCGCTTCTCGATCGCGCCGCCGATGCCGACGCCATCGAAATCAAGCGAGGCGATCTGCTCGGCCGCATGCCTGCGCAGATCCTCGTAATTCGCGCCCTGCACCACGCCGTACAGCGCCTGGTACGGCTTGCCAAGCCGCTCTTCGGTGAGCCGCTTGTGCTCGGCCACGCAACGCTGCGCCCAACGGTAGGTGCGTTCCACGGAGCGTTCCTGGTATCCGCGGGTATTCATCAGCGTGGTCAGTTCGTCGAAGGCGAACATGATGTCGGCGCCGATCTTGTGCTGGATGCCCATCGAGATTTCGGCGGAGAAACGGTGCAGCGAGCCGTTGAGCGGCGATTTGAACGTCACGCCGTCCTCGTCCACGAATGCGAGCCGTTCCTTGCCTTCCGCGATCACGTCATCCGATTTCATGCCGGTCACGTCCATGGCGAGCGTCTTCTTGAAGCCCGCGCCGAGCGAAAGCACCTGGAATCCGCCGGAATCGGTGAAGGTCGGTCCGTTCCAGTTCATGAACTTCGCCAGTCCGCCGGCCTCATCGAGCACCTGCTCGCCGGGGCGTTCGTACAGGTGGAACGCGTTGGACAGCAGGCATTGCGCGCCGAGGTCCCGCATGGTTTCCGGCAGTACGGCCTTCATCGCGGCCTGGGTGGCCACCGGCACGAACGCCGGGGTGTGGATGTCGCCGTGCGGGGTGTGGATGATGCCGGTGCGTCCGTAACGCGCGCCACCACGGCCCTTGCCGTCGGCCGCGTCGGGAAGGCGGGTTTTCTGTTCGAAATAGAACGCGTCGCGCCGGCCGGGTTTGCCGGGTTCCGCTCCGCGCGGATGTTCGATCAGGTTTTCGGCCGGTGCGGCTTCCGCGGTCTGGTCGGTGTGCGATTCAGTAAGGCTTGTCATGCAATGTACTTTATGCGATAGCGCCGATTGCCGCGGATCGCCGGAATTCGATGCCGGCGGAAGCTAGGCAGATACTGGCCTGACGGCTGCCGTCCGTACGGGTGACGGCCCGTCGGGCGGACGATGGTCCGCAAACTGTAACCTGATTCGGTTATTACTTTCAACAAACATTCAGGAAACTTCCAGCGCAACTATCTTTACTCTTAAATAGCAGTTCGAGCGGCACGATTGCTGACCATGTGAATGCCGCGAGACGAATAAGGAGAAACAATGGCTGAAGAGAACAGCGATCAGAACATCGCGCAGCCGCAGAACGACGCGCAGCAGACCGCGCCGCAGGCGTCGGAACAGCCCGTCGCCGACGAAACGCAGACTTCCATCACCGAACCGATCGAGGTGCGGGACTCGGACGAACGTCCCACCACCGCCATTCCTGCCGTGGACGCAACGGACGATACGCCCGATTACGCTTCCGCCGCCGGCGAAAGCACGGTGGTCGGCACTTCGCCGCAGTCAGCGCCGACCGAACAGTATCGTCCGGCACCGGAATACGGCGCGTACGGCCCCGTGCCTACGCCGCCGGCGAATGGTGCCGCGAGCCAAACTGCAGGCCAAAACGCTGGCAATCCCGCGCAGCCGCAGCAAGGACAGCCGCAACAGGGCCGGCCGTTCTTCGGCAATTTCGGCAACCCGTATATGAACGGCAATCGCCAGAACCAGCCGAACGGCAATCCGTTCGCCACTCCCACCGCGCAGAACGGCTCGCAATCGCAAAACGGTGGTCAGCCGCAGTATGGCGCAAACGTTCCGCCGGCAGGCAACGGCAACCCGTTCGGAACGCCAGGCCAGGGATTCCCGAACCAGCCGTCCTCGCCCGTCGTAACGAAGCAGAAGTCCGGCACAGCCAGCCATGTGGTCACCGCGGTCGTGGCGGCGCTCGTGTCCGGCGCGCTCTGCCTCGGCATCGGCTTCACCGCGATTTCCAACGGCTGGGTGCATGTGCCGTCCTCCAGCTCGCTGTCCGACGTCAAATCCAACACGTCCGGTTCCGGCTCCGCCAAGGTGAAGTCCGGCCAGGCGGTCGATTGGAGCGCGGTGGCCAAGGAAGTGTCCGACTCCGTGGTGGCCATCGACGTGACGACCAGCGACGGTGAGGCCAAGGGATCCGGTGTGGTGATCAGCGACAAGGGCTACATCGCCACCAACAACCACGTGATTTCCGGCGGACAGCAGATTCAGGTGACGCTTGCCAGCGGTGCCATGTATTCCGCCCAGGTGGTCGGCACGGACACCACCACCGATTTGGCCGTCATCAAGCTCGACAATCCGCCGAGCGACCTGAAAGTCGCGGAATTCGCCGATTCCGACGATCTGGCCGTCGGTGAATCCGTCATGGCCATCGGCAACCCGCTCGGCTACGACGACACCGTCACCACCGGAATCGTATCCGCGCTCAACCGTCCGGTGACCGTGACCGATGACGACAACAACGCCATCGTCACCAATGCCGTGCAGATCGACGCGGCCATCAATCCGGGCAATTCCGGCGGCCCGACCTTCAATGCGGCTGGCCAGGTAATCGGCATCAACTCGTCCATCGCCTCCACCGCAAGCTCGTCCGGCACCGCCGGTTCCATCGGCATTGGATTCGCCATTCCGTCGAACCTCGTCAAGCGGGTGACCAACGAAATCATCGACAACGGCTCCGTGAAGCACGTGGTCCTCGGCATCACCATCAAGAGCTCCACGGTCGAAGCCGATGGCGTGACCCGCGGCTGCGCCCAGGTGCAGGCCGTGACCGACGGCGGCCCTGCGGCCAAAGCCGGCGTGAAGACGGGCGACTCCATCGTGGCGTTCAACGGCAAGGCTGTGAACAACAACTACTCGCTGCTCGGCTACGTCCGCGCCTCCGCCATGGATGACAAGGTGAAGCTGACCGTGGTTCGCGGCGGCAACACCATGGACCTCGAGGTGACGCTCGACCAGGAGGAGAGCAAGACGAGCTCCTCCAACAAGCAGGACCAGCGTCAGCAGAACAACAATGGCAACAACGACAACGACGATAACAGCAACGGAGACAACGGTCTCGGCAACGGCGGCAACAATAACAATAATGGCAACGGCGACGGCGGTGGCCTGTTCGATCCGTTCGGCATGTGGTAAAGCCGACGTGACGCGTGACGCCGGACGTGCGACGGGTGGACGCCACCCGATGTGCTGACGGCGAAGCGCGAACGTGGGCCGTGCCGGTCGCGTAATCGCAAGAACGTTGGAAAACCTACGAAAAACGTCGGAAAACCAACGAAAAGCAAGGGCTGTGTGAGCAATCGCACAGCCCTTTTCGTATGCCTTTCATGCGCTGTCAGCGTGTCTTTTGCACGTCCGGCGCATGGCTATCGCAATGCTCTGTTATGCTGAAAACATCTTTTTACGCCGTGTATCGATGGTCCGCGCAGGCGGGGCGCCGGTGGGTTAACAAGGCGTCCGAAACGAGCGTAAGGAGATTCTCATGCGTAGAATCATTGCTTTATGTAAGGAAGTCCCGCTGCTTCCAATCACCATTCTTGCCGCGATTCCGCTGGCATTGCTGGGCGTGTGGAAGCCATGGGAGACGGCGGGTGTCTCGTTGGCCTTCGGACCGTTCAATCCGGGCGTCGGACAGTGGATCGTGATCGCGTTGGTCGTGTACACGATTGTGGTGACGGTGATCGGCATGATCGACGATTTGCGGCATGGCCATGTGGGCGTGGATCTGCTGGCCGTCATCGCGATTGCGTCGACGGTGGCGGTGCAGGAATACTGGGCCGCGTGGGCCGTGGTGCTGATGATTTCGTCCGGCGAGGCGATCGAGGAATTCGCGCAGTCGAAGGCCGAGGGCAATCTGACCGCGCTAGTCGACGCGGCGCCGCGCACGGCCCACGTGGTGTCGCTGCCGGGTCTGCGCGGGCACGTGCACGCCTCCGAGGACGAGCACGCGGCGGACGTGACGGCGGACGGCTTCCGCAAGGTGGCTGGTGCTGGTGCTGCGGCGGTCATCGTGGCTGGTGCAAATTTGTCCGATTCTGCAGAATCGGACATCCAGACGGTACGCAACGCATCTCACGTGTCCGATTCTGGAGAATCGGACATTCGTGATGGCAAACAGGATGCCCACGTGTCCGTTTCTGCAGAATCGGACATTCGTGGTGCCGGAAAGACGTTTGATGCGGCCGGCGAGCATTTTGACACCGTTCCGGTCGACCAGGTCAAGCTGGGCGACGTGATTCTCGTGTTGCCGGGCGAGACGGTGCCAGTCGACGGCGAGCTGCTGTCTGGCGTGGCCACCTTGGACCTGAGCAATATCAACGGCGAGCCGGTGCCGCGCGAAGTGTATGCGGGAGCACGCGTGTTGTCGGGCGCGGTCAACGGGTCGACCGCTTTGACGATGCGTGCCACGCAATTGGCGCAAGATTCGCAGTATCAGAAAATCCTCGAACTGGTGTCGTCGGCGCAGGAATCGCGCCCGACTGTCGTCAAAACAGCCGACGTGCTGGCTGTGCCGTTCACCATTCTTTCGCTGGCGATCGCTGGCATCGCATGGGCCGTCGCCGGCACTCCGTTGCGATTCGCGCAGGTGCTGGTATTGGCCACGCCCTGCCCACTGCTGATTGCGGCGCCCGTTGCGTACGTGGCTGGCACCGGCCGTCTCGCTAAAGCCGGCATCCTCATCAAAGCGCAGGACGTGCTGGAAAATCTTGGCCGCGTATCGCACATCTTCTTCGACAAAACCGGCACGCTCACCGTCAAACAACCGCAGGTGGTGCGCGTGGAGAAGCCGTTCGAGAACAGTTCGCCGTACGACGAGGACCACATCCTCATGATGGCCGGCGTGGTGGAAGGCTATTCCGTGCACATCCTGTCCAAAGGCATCGCGGCGGCCGGACAGCAGGCTATGAAGAAGCTGTACGAGCGGTATGCGAATGGGCAGCGGCTGTGCGCAGAACGGAATCTGCCCGGACATGGCCGCGATTATCCGGTTGTGAAGCACATCAAGGAGGAGTCTGGCAAAGGCGTGTCCGGCGAGGTGAACGGGCATCGGGTGCGCGTGGGCCGGTTCGCGTATGCGACGGCCGATGAGGCTGGTTTCACGCATGTGTTGGGCGGAGGCGCACCCGGTTCCTCCGTATCCACCAGTTCCGCCGCGCAGTCCGCTTCCGTTGCTCATGTGTCCGATTCTGGAGAATCGGACATTCAGACGGGTTTGAATGGTGCTCAGATGTCCGTTTCTGGAGAATCGGACACGCAACGTGGACGGAACGCATCTCGGATGTCCGATTCTGCAGAATCGGACACGCAGGCTGCCGAACTTGGCGCCGCCCCGCGGAAACTGGAGGTCAACTCGCTGTTCGCTCCGCTCGAACCGGACGAAATGGCCGCTTACGTGTCAATCGACGGCAAACTGGCCGCGCGCATCGTGCTACGTGACGTGCCGCGCGCGAACGCCAAAGCCTCCCTCGACAAGCTGCATCGGCTCGGCGTGTGCGAACTGTCCATGCTCACCGGCGACAAGGAGGCCTCCGCGCGCATCATCGCGGGCGAGGTCGGCATCGACGACGTGCAGTCCGAACTGTTCCCCGAAGGCAAGGTGGCGGCCGTCAAGAACGCCACCGAGGACGCGCATCAGCACCAGCCCGCGTGGGACAAGGTCGTGCAGCGTGTGGTCGGCGAATCCATGACCCGCCAAGTGACCATGATGGTCGGCGACGGCGTGAACGATGCCCCCGTATTGGCGGTCGCCGACATCGGCATGGCCATGACCGACGGCACGTCCACGGCGGCGTCCGAATCGGCGCAGGTGGTCATCATGAACGATGACATCGCCTCCGTGCCGCGCGCCATCGCCATCGCCCGTCGTACGAAGCGCGTGATGCTGCAGGCGGTGTTGGTCGGTCTCGGCCTGGCCATCATCGGCATGGTCGCGGCCGCGTTCAACCTGATTCCGGTGGTCGTCGGCGCGTTCATGCAGGAGGCGATCGACGTGGTGAGCATCCTGTGGGCGCTCACCGCCCTGCTCGACCGCGAATAATCGGCGGGAGCCAAGGCGTCCCGGCTTCGCGGTCATGTGTCTGGAAACGGTGGCCGTGCAAGGCTGCCGCGGCCGTGCATCGCCGTGCACGGCTGTTCCATACGACGAATTCACGTGATAACACGTGATGAAATGTCGCACGATTCCATTTTTGATGGCAAATTTCGAATCGTGCGACATGATGCTTTGCGATTGTGCCCCCGAGGCTAGTTTAGGGGGTGCGAATCGCTTACGCTGAGACACTTCGGGGGCATTGGGCGAAGGTTGTTTGTTGCACGATTCGATTTTTCCGCCGTTTTTTCGAAGCGTGACACATTTTTCGGTCGCATGACGCATTTTGAGCGACGGATTGCGCGCCCCCGCCGCATCACAGCGAGCTTGGCGAGATCTCCCCGGCGATGGAACGCGTCATCCACGTGCCGAAATCGGCCGCGTCCACGCCCTGCGACAGCAGGAACATGATTTTCGCATACGTGGCTTCCAGCGTCATGTCGCCCGATCCGATCGCTCCGGCGCGCGCGATCGCATCGCCCGTCTCATAATGGCCGAGCAGCACTTCCGCCTGCTGGCATTGCGATGCGATGACGACCGGTACGCCGTCGTGCAGCGCATCGGCGATGACGTCGGTCAGCCCCGGTTCGTCGCTGGGCACGTTGCCGACGCCGTACGCGCGCAGCAGCACCGCTTCCGGACGCGGTTCGAGCATCGCGTCAAGTCGTGCGGCGGAGATGCCTGGCGCCATGTCGATCACAGCGACGTCATGCCGCGTGTACGGCTTCGGATTCTTCCACCCCTCGCTCGTGAGCGCGCTGCCGGCATACCAATGCCACGGTGTGCCGGTACGGGCCAGCGGACCTGTGGACGGTGCGGAGAAGCCCTCGAACGCCCAGCTTGACGACTTGCTCACGCGGTTGCCGGCGAACAGGTGGTGCCCGAAAAACAGACCCACCCCATGGAACCGTCCGCTCATCGCGGCATTCAGCGCACCCGTGACATTCGCGGTGGCATCCGACTCGATTTTGCCAAGCGGATGCTGCGATCCCGTGAAAATCACCGGCTTGCCGAAATCGGCCAGCGCGTAAGACAGCGCGGCGCTCGAATAGCTCATCGTGTCGGTGCCGTGCAGCACTACGAACGCGTCGGCTTCGTCGCGGTGCGAACGCAGGTCGTCGATCATCGTCTGCCAATTGTCCGGCGTCGCGTTCGACGAATCGATGAGCGGATCAAGTTCGGTGAACGAGAACAGGTCCGGATCCAAATGCGCGTCCGCGATCAGCCTATGCAGCCAACCGCGCATGTCGGCGCCCGGAACCAAGCCGTTCGGCGACTCGATCATGCCGATGGTGCCGCCGGTGTACGTGATGTGAATACGCATATTGCCACCTCGTATGACGAGGGCCCTCGCTCGATGAGGGCCCGTTTGTTTGTATTGCGATTGTACGTTCGCCCGCTGCCGAAAGCATGCTGGGTCGCCGGCGATTGCCGTCGACGGCCGCTTGGGCTGCAGGCGAACGATGATGGTCTACTTGCCCGGTTTTTCCGTGGTCTCCAGCACGTCGGGCACGTCGTTGCCGTTGTCGTCGAGCATCTCATCCATCAGGTCGCCGTTGATGCGGCCACGCACATAGAACCAGCCGGCGATCATGGCCACGACGACCACCGCGAACATGGCCAGCGTCCAACGGCCGGACGCGCTGGTGAGATTCGACAGCACGACCACGGCGAAGAACACCAGCGAAATGTAGTTCGTGTACGGCGCTCCCGGCATGCGATACGCGGGACGCGTTTCCTCGCCGGCCTTGACCTTCCTGAGGAACGCCAGATGCGTGACCAGAATGGCGGCCCAGGTTCCGGCGATGCCGATGCCGGCCAGATTCATGACGATTTCGAACGCGTCGGACGGCAGCACGGCGTTCAGCACCACGCCGATCAGACCCAGCGCGGACGTGATGATGATGCCGCCGTACGGCACGTGATGCTTGTTCATGCGGGCGGCGAACTTCGGTCCGGAACCGGCCACGGCAAGCGATCGCAAGGTGCGGCCGGTGGAATACAGGCCGGCGTTCAGCGACGACAACGCGGCGGTGAGCACGACCACCTGGATCACGTCGCCGGCATGCGGAATGCCGATGCCGGAGAAGAACGTGACGAACGGCGATTCGTTGGAAGAGTAGGCGGTGTACGGCAGCACGAGCGCCATCAGCACCACGGAGCCCACGTAGAACACGAAAATGCGGATGATCATGGAATTGATGGCCTTCGGTAGCACTTTCTCGGCATCCTTCGCTTCGCCCGCGGCCACACCCACCATCTCAGTGCCGCCGAACGCGAACACCACGCCCAACGTCAGTGCGAACACGGTGGGAATGCCCTTCGGAAACAGGCCGCCATTGTCGGTGATGTTGGCCACACCGGCATGGGAGCTACCCACCGGAGCGCCGGTGACGATGGCCCAGATGGCGATGACCATGAACGCGATGATCGTGGCCACCTTGATGGCGGCGAACCAGAACTCCGCCTCACCGAACATCTTTACGCTCAGCAGATTCAGCACGAACACGACCGCCAGCGCGCACAACGCCAGCAGCCACTGCGGCACGCCCTGGAACGCCTTCCAATAATGGAAATACACGGCCACTGCGGTGATGTCAGCCATCACGGTGACCGACCAGTCCAGGAAGAACAGCCATCCGGTGATGTACGCGCCCTTCTCGCCGAGGAATTCACGTGCGTACGAGACGAACGCGCCGGACGACGGACGGCGAATCGCCAGCTCGCCCAAGGCGCGCACCATCAGAAACGCGAAAACACCGCAGACGGCGTACGCGATCGCCAAACCCGCGCCGCCCTGCGCGAGACGGCCGCCCGCGCCGAGAAACAGGCCGGTGCCGATGGAACCGCCGATGGCGATCATCTGGATATGACGTGGCTTCAGATCCTTCGCATAGCCGGCGTCGCTCTTGTCGAGTTTGCGCGCGCCGCCCTGCGTCGGCGCCTTGGAATGCGCCGAATTATTGGAATCGCTCATGATTCTTCTTCTTCGTTATATGGTTTCTTCGTTGTACGGTGCGCCGCAATCGTAATTTTTCCGCCAAAGCGCGGTGCGATGGCCATGTCAATCGATTGACGGCGCGTAAGGTCGCAAACAGTATACGGATTGCTCGTTACCTGCGACGAAGCTCGCCGACGCTTGCCCGACGATACGTTCCCCCGTTCCCGGTCGGTCACGTGCGCGTGTGGAGGTCGCAAGAAAAAGCCCGTACGCCCCTATCGCAAATGCAGGGAATATATTAGGCTAGAGCGCGTGACTGAAACTCAAGAACTTCGTATCGCTGTAATCGGCGCCGGCCCTGCAGGCGTCTACTCTTCCGACATCTTCCTGCGCCAGCTCAAGAAGCTTGGCGAGGAGCTCGGCCTGGGCACCAAGGCCCGCATCGACCTGTTTGAAAAGCTGCCGGTGCCGTTCGGTCTGGTGCGCTACGGCGTGGCCCCCGACCATCCATCCATCAAATTCATCGCGTCCGCGCTCGAGAAGACCCTCGACAACCCGGACATCCACCTGTACTGCGACGTGGAATTCGGCAAGGACGTGACGCTCGACGAGCTGCTCGAACGCTACGACGCCGTGCTGTTCGCCACCGGCGCAGTGGAGGACAAGCCGCTCGGCCTGCCGGGAGCGGATCTGGACGGCGTGCACGGTGCCGCAAAGTTCGTGGAATGGTATGACGGCTATCCGACCGGCGCCCGCGAATGGCCGCTCGACGCCGAAGAGGTCGCCGTGATTGGCGGCGGCAACGTGGCCATGGACGTGGCGCGCGAGCTCATGCGTAACGCCGACGATCTCAAAGCCAAAACCGACATCCCGGACAACGTGTACGAGGGTATCAAGGCCAACAAGGCCAAGACCCTGCACCTGTTCATCCGCCGTGGCGTGGCCCAGGCCAAGTTTTCCGTGCAGGAGCTGCGCGAGATGGAGAAGCTGCCGGGTGTGCAGCTGATCATCAACGAGGACGATTTCGATCTGGACGACGACACCATCGAGGAGGCCGGCAAGGACAAGCTGACCCGTCAGATGGTCGAGGAGCTGTTCACCATCCGTGAGATGGCCGAAGATATGGAAGACGACGGAGACACCGATTTCGAAGGCAATCCGGCGGACCGCAAGTACTACATTCACTTCAATTCCGCGCCGGTCGAAGTGCTGGGCGAGGACGGCAAGGTCGTTGGCATCCGCGTGGAGAAGACCGAGACCAGCGCCGATGGCAAGATGACCTGCACCGGCGAATTCGAGGAGTATCCGGTGCAGGCCGTGTACCATGCGATCGGCTACAAGCCGGCTTCCGCGCCGGGCATCGCATACGACGATCGTCGCGCTCACCTGGCCAATGCGAATGGCGACGGCCGTATCACCACCGAGGCGTCCGGCGAGGGCGCGCAGGTGCGTGAGCGTCTGTACGCCACCGGTTGGGCTAAGCGTGGCCCGGTCGGCCTGATCGGATCCACCAAGTCCGACGCGCTGCTCATCGTCACCAACATGCTCGAGGACCTGTCCAAGGCCGCCGAGGGCGGTCGCGTGGCGGTTGACCGCGACCCGGAATCCATCGACCGTCTGCTCGCATCCCGCGGCGTCAAGCCGATCGACTTCGCCGGCTGGAAGAAGGTCGACGCGTACGAGCGTGCCGAGGGCGCGAAGGAAGGCCGCGAGCACAAGAAGGTCATCGACCCGGAGCAGATGCGCGCGCTGGCGCATGCCTGATCGCTTCGGACCTCTCCTGATCTGAGGTTCGGCTGAGGTACGGCTGAGGGGTGCGCTTGGCCGTTCAGTGCGGACTGCAACGCGTGCGGTCGTAGCCGATCCCTACAGCCAATCGCTGCTGTTCCCACCGCTTTTTCGACGCCTTGAGTGTCCGTTTCTGCAGAATCGGACACTCAAGGCGTTGTTTTTGCCGTCTGCATGTCCGATTCTCCAGAATCGGACGTTCGGGGTATCGGGGTATCGGCTTGGGCATCGGCCGTACCTGTCATCAGACATTGTGGAGGGATTTGTCGCATAGCCCTGAAATTCGCGTTATCGCGGTAGACTCTCGTGAATGGAACGCGGTGTGTGGCACGCCGCAAGAATTGCCGGCACGAATGTTGCGAATGTCTAGAGTCGTGAGGTCGATATGAATTTCGGAAAGCACGTCAAGCGTAAGAACGCGCGTCGCTATTCCGCATCCGTCGTAGCCAGCCTGCTCCTTACCTGCCTGGTCTGCGTCGCTGCAGGCGCTGGTCTTGCGAACCTGCGATTCGAGGAATCGGCCCACGCCATGTCGCCGAGCGAAATCTCCGGAACCGCGGCGTCGAACAACGCGTCGGCAAATCAGCAGACGGCGCCGGTGTCATTGCAAGCTGTGCAGGACGCCATTTCCGCGGCGGACGGCAGTCCTGCGATCACGACGCAAGGTTTCACGCTGAGCGCTGAATCGCAGGCGGCGGTGCAATCGCAAATCGCGAATTTCACCAACGGCGGATACACCGCATCGTTCATGCTCGCCGATATCACTACGGGACGTACGATCGAATACAACGCGGATACGCAGATTTATTCGGCATCCTCGGCGAAGGCGCCGTACCTGATGTCGTTGTTTTCGACGGGTACCGTCGATTTGAACGCCGTATATCAAGCTTCCGATCCGCAAGCCGCCGCAATTCAGCAGAAGGTCGATGTGGTGCTGCGCGATTCCGACAATGATGCTTACGACTGGTTCTACCAGACGTATGGGCTTGATTTGTTCAACACGTGGGCCGAGCAGCAGGGGGTCTCATCCAGGATGACTCCCGAGCGCGGCGGATACATGTTCACCTCCGCGAGGGACATGGCCAAACTGTGGACCGCCGGATATGGGTTCCTCTTCGCCGGCCAGACGTCAGGGGCGCAGGGCATTGCGCCGGAATCGTTGCAATGGTTGGCCGGTGAGATGACGGATTCGCGCAATTCCAACATTCATGCGGCGCTGGGCGATGCGAACACCGTGTATACGAAGGCTGGCTGGATTAACGGCGAAGGTGGCTACTATTCGTTGAACGACGCGGGGATTGTGGCTTCGCAGTCCGGCTCGTATGTGCTTGCCGTGTTGACGGACGCCTGCGATCGCAACGATTTGCTGACCGGTTTGATCGGTGCGCTTGACGCGGTGCATTCGGGCGATATGCAGGGATAGCGCATACGGGGTATGCGTACAGGGCGTATAGGGATGGCGCATGCAGGGATAGCCATCTTTTTGGTACTGCTTCTGCTGCTCGTCTTGGTATTTGTGCGTTCCTTTCCTGTTCGTAAAACCTTCCCGCACATGTGCTTCCCTCTGTAAACGTAAACTTTGGATGCCTATGTGTCCGTTTCTCCAGAATCGGACGTATAGGCGGTCGGATTAGGCGCTTGTTTGTCCGTTTCTGGTGAATCGGACACGTGAGCGACGCCTGAGGCATCATGTTTGTCCGTTTCTCCAGAATCGGACAAACGAGGTAGGGTTTGCGGCACTTCGCCAAACCACCCTCCAGCTAGCATCCAGCAAAATCCCAGTCTGCGTTTCTACGCTGGTGTCCATGAACGGCAAATTGCAGGTGCACGGCCATTGCAACGGCTTGAAGACAACGCTGTTGTTCGCGTTGATGTGGGGCGTCATCATGCTCATCTGGTGGGCGACCGGCGCCAGCCAAGGCACGCTCGGCTACTACATTCTCATTGGACTCGGTTCGACGTTCGTCTCTTACTGGTTTTCCGACAAACTGGCGATCGCCAGCATGCATGCGCAGCCGGTAAGCGAGCAGGAAGCCCCCGTACTATATAAGATCGTCCGCGAGCTGTCGGCGAAGGCGGGCAAACCGATGCCGCGCATCTACATCGCCCCAACTATGAGCCCCAATGCTTTCGCGACGGGGCGCAACGAGCGTCACGCGGCGGTCTGCTGCACGCAAGGTATCCTGCAGATGCTCAACGAACGCGAAATTCGTGGCGTACTTGGCCATGAGCTCATGCACGTCTACAACCACGACATTCTGACGTCCGCGATCGCCTCCGCCATGGCCACTGTGATCTCGTACCTCGGCTATTCGCTCATGTATTTCGGCGGCGGACGTTCCCGCGATGACCGCGACGATTCGGCATCCGCCGGTCTGGGATTGCTCGGCGTGCTGCTAAGCACGATTCTCGCGCCGATTGCGGCCTCGCTGATTCAGATGGCGATTTCCCGCACACGCGAATACGATGCCGACGAAGACGGTTCCAAATTGACGGAGGATCCGGAGGCGCTCGCTTCCGCGTTGAGCAAGATTTCCGGCGGGGCGGCCGCCATGCCGATGGACAAGACCGCTGGAACGCAGTCGGTGGCTGCGATGATGATCGCCAATCCGTTCTCTGCTGAGGGCTTTTCCAAGCTGTTCTCCACGCATCCTCCGACTTCGGATCGCATAGCGCGGTTGATGCAGATGAGCCAGGAGATGAAACAGCAGGGCATGCAGTCGGGGTATCTGGCCGGTGGATACGCGACGAATGGTATCGCCGCGTCGGGTGTCCATCAGGGGGCCGCGTTTGGCGCTGACGCGCAGAGCGGTCCGCGATTCGGGGCGCAGTATGGCTTGCAATATGGCGCGGATGGTTCTCAGTACGGTCCGCAATATGGAACAAACGGAGGGTATTCCCGCGATTATTCGCAAAGGCCTACGTCGGGCGGATATTTCGGCTGAACCCATTTGGCTGAGGAACCTTTCGATATATGAGGTTTCCGAAGACGCCCGGATTTCCGCATAGCGGTCTGTGTTCGCATATGCGCCCGTGACATGCTAGACTGTGAACTCGTGCCCAAAAGGCACATTCTGCGGATGTAGTTCATCGGTAGAACGAAAGCTTCCCAAGCTTTAAAGGCGGGTTCGACTCCCGTCATCCGCTCCATTTAAAAGCCCTTGGAATTGCAATGATTCCAAGGGTTTTCTCATTGTAAAGACAGTTCAGTGGCCGCACTGTGGCCGCAATCGGAAGTGACGGATACCTCCATATGGCTAATTAGATAGTCTGGCCAATAATTCTCATGCCCTATGCCTTATCTCAATCAATAGTCGTAGGACGCGTGATTCGAGTGGGGCGCATGGGGCGTAGATTTTAAAGCTCGGATGTCCGATTCTCCAGAATCGGACGTCCAGGGTGTTGCACTGACTGCATAAGTGTCCGTTTCTGGAGAATCGGACACGTGAGGCATGGAATTGGACCATTGAGTGTCCGTTTCCCCAGAAACGGACACTCGGGGTAGGTGAGAGAATTTTCGGCTGAGCTTCGCGTTACGTGCCTGCCCATCTCGACACGCCCGGAGCCTGTGGATAACTCACGTTCTCCGACCACAACCCCTGTTCCAGTGGCGCCCATCCGTTCGAGTCCTCTATTTTGTGCGCATGGATATGAAAATGCAAACGCACGCACAATCGCGGCAGCAAACTGCGAAATCGCAGAAGAAATCACAGACGAAACAGCAGAAGAAGTCACCTCAAACCAAGGCGCAGCAACGGATTGACACCATGCTTGGCCAGGCGTACGCGCGCCGTCGCTTGGCGGTGCCAAGACGAGACAGGGATCGGCGAGCATTTCAGCGACGTCTGAAAACGGGAGAAATCGTCATGCCGTACAAAGGCATGTATATCGCCGCCGCGAAATGGGAATCGCTGTCATATGCGCAACGCATCACGTGGGCTTTGCGGACCGTGTGCCATACGCATCCCGGCTGGGTGTTGTGCGGCCCGTCCGCGGCGGGCGCGTTGGGATTCACCACCACCATCAAGCTGCAGCGTTACGTGCATGTCGCGGTGTCGAAACGCTCGCAGGCGGGGCGCCATGGTTATGTGATCGCCCATTTTTACAAGGATATGCCGGCGGTGAAAACCGTGGATGGCATGAAGGTGACCGTGGAAATGGACACGATGATGGATTGCGGCCGCATGCTTGATTTTGAGCATGCGATGGTCGTGTGCTGCACGGGTCTGCGATTGTCTGGTTTGCCGCAACATCGGCTGCGGGACTATGTCCACGGAAGGAAGCGGATTGGTGGTATTCCGCGCGCCAGGTATGTCGCTGAACATGCTGATCCCGCGTGTGAGAACGGCGGGGAGGCGACCGCGTTGGCCGCGATTCTGGAGGTCGGCGCATGCCGGCCACGAATGCAGGCCACGTTTGTGAGTCCGTTGAGTGGCGGCGAGATTCGCGCCGACTTTCTATGGAAACGTGACGATGGCAGTATCGTCGTGGGCGAGCTGGATGGCAGGCAGAAGTATGTCGATCCGTCCATGATGGGGCAAGGCGATTCGATCGATGTAATTCTGCGTGAGAAGGATCGTGAGACGCAGCTGAATATGCTTCGGGTCGATGTCGTTCGATTCCAAATGGAGCATGTGCGTGATCGCGGGCAGTTGCGGCAGCGATTGCAGGCAGCGGGTGTTCCGTTTGAACCGGTTCGACGACGGTCGCCGTTCAGCGGTTTTCGTTGCAAGGCCTACTGATTTCATTTGGTTTGTTCTGCGTTCTGTCGGTTATGTCGTGCCGTGTTCTGTCGGTTATGCCGTGCCGTTGGCTGACGATTGCCGGCTCGTGCTTTGTTCTTGCCTGTCTTTGCTTATGTCCTATGTCTTATTTGGCTTGCTCTGTGCGTGACTTGTGCCATGTCCGGCCTGCTTGTGTGTGGTCCGCTATCCTTGTTTGTGTTGTTGTGTTGTTGTGCTGTTGTGCCATGCCTAGTTTGTGCCGTACTCGTCTCATGAATGTCCGATTCTGCAGAATCGGACGTCTGGAATTGCAAAACCACATCTCACATGTCCGATTCTCCAGAAATGGTCACGTGGACGTCCGGAATTGCCTTTTGTGCGTCCGATTCTGCAGAATCGGACATGCGAGATGCTGGATTGGGCGTCTGGATGTCCGTTTCTGCAGAATCGGACACGTGCGGTAGGTCAGACACGCGTGGCGATGGCCGATGGGTAGTCTGGGAATCGTGAATACGGATCAGAACCTTCCCGACAATACTGCGGAATCCTCCGGCGGCAGCCCGCGCAACCTTTTACTCGGCCATGCCACATCGCACGCTGCGACCATCATCGGCCTTGCCGCGATCGTGCTGTGGGGATTCATGGCTGGCCTCGTTCGCCTCGTTTCCGAATCATTCGGTGCCACTCTCGGATCGGCGCTCATCTATACCGTCGGTGGCGTGTTACTGTTCATCGTACGTCGCCCGAAGCCGATCAGTCAGGCGCCACGCAAATATCTCATCCTCGGCGGCGCCATGTTCATCGCGTACGAATCGTCGATTTCGCTGGCAATCGGTCTGGCCACAACGAACGCGCAATCCGTGGAAGTCAGCCTCGTCAACTACCTGTGGCCGACGTTGCTTGTGCTGATGACCGCCGCCATGTCACGTAAACACGGTGCGGTCATCAAGGCGATTCCGGGAGCGGTCGTCGCCACCGTCGGTGTAGCGATGGCGGTCGGCGGTGAGACCCTGAATATGCAGGAAGCGGTCTCCAATATCGCCAGCGACCCCCTACCATACTTACTGGCACTTGCCGGCGCCTTTATCTGGGCGATTTACGCGAGTACGACGCCGTCAATGTCCGACGGATACGACGGGACGACGATTTTCTTCTGCTGTGTCGCCGTCGTGCTGTGGATTATCCATTTCGTTTCGGGCGACGGTCTGCCTGCGACGGCTCCCGGCATCGGCGGATATGTGGCTCTGCTGGCGTGCGCTCTTTCGATTGCCGGCGGCTACGCTTGCTGGGGGTATGGCATGCTTCACGGCAGTATGGAGACGTTGGCGATCGGCTCGTATGCGACCCCGATTTTTTCCACGGCATCCAGCACGTTGTTGCTGGGCGTGGCGTTGGGTATGCCGTTCTGGATTGGTGTGGCGCTCGTTGTGACTGGCTCGTTGATTAACGTGTGGTTTTCGCGACGTTCCTGAGCTTTCGATTCGTTTCGCCCAATTTCACGTGTCCGATTCTGGAGAATCGGACGTTTTGGCACGTGGTTTGGTACGCTACGTGTCCGTTTCTGCAGAATCGGACGTACGAGATGCCGCACCAGATGTTTGTATGTCCGTTTCTGCAGAAACGGACACACAAGCGTATGAAAAAGGTGCTCACACGTCCAATTCGCCAGAATCGGACATGCGAGCGCCGTATCTGCGCCGTACGCGCCGTGCAAATGCCATGCAGCCATGTCGACATCGCAAGTGTCACAAGAAAAGCGGCATGGAATCCCGTAGCCACACTTCGCGTGGATAAAACGAGACCCAGAAACCTACTTCAACGCGCGCCCGGCTGAACCCAGCTGCTGGCACGCCTCAACCACGCGCGCGGCCATCGCAGTCTCGGCCTCACGTCCCCACGAACGCGGGTCGTACAGCTTCTTATTGCCAACCTCGCCGTCGATCTTCAAAACTGCATCGTAATTGCGGAACATGTGCCCGGCGACCGCACGCGAGAACGCATACTGCGTATCCGTGTCGATATTCATCTTGACCACGCCGTAGCTCACCGCCTCCGCGATTTCGGCAGGCGTGGACCCGGAGCCGCCGTGGAATACCAGAGGGAACGGCTTGCCTTCCGGCATATCGCGCAGCACATCGGAGCCGGTGGTCGAATCGGCCAATCGCCCGTCATGCGCCGCGTTCCAAACTTCCGTCTGGATGTCGCGTAGCAGTTTCGGACGCAACTGCACGATGCCCGGCTTGTACGCGCCATGCACGTTGCCGAACGTGAACGCCGCCATGTAGCGACCGCGCTCGCCCAATCCCAGTCGCTCCGCCACGCGCACACCGTCGGCGGGCGTGGAGTACAGTTTCTCATTGATTTCCGCGGAATGGCCGTCCTCTTCGCCGCCGACCGCGCCGATTTCGATTTCCAGCACGGTGTGCGCCTTCACCGACTTGTCGAGCAATTCCTCGGCGATGTCGAGATTCTCCTCCAGCGGTACGGTGGAGCCGTCCCACATGTGCGATTGGAACGTCGGCTCCTCGCCGCGACTTACCTGCTCCGCCTCGTGCGCGAGCAGTGGCCGAACCCACTCGTCCAGATACTGTTTGGCGCAGTGGTCGGTGTGCAGTGCGACGGTGATGTGCGGATAGCGCGCAGCCACTTCGTGTGCGAACGCGGCGAATGCGAGCGACCCGACTACGCGATCGTTCACGCTTTGGCCGGAAAAGTAGGCCGATCCGCCTACGGACACCTGGATGATGCCGTCGGATTCCGCTTCGGCGAAGCCCTGCAGCGCGGCGTTCAGCGTCTGCGTGCTCGTCACGTTGATTGCAGGATAGGCGTATCCGCCACGGCGCGCGGCATCCAGCATCTCGGCATAACGTTCAGGTGTTGCGATAGTCATGCCTCCATTATGCCGCTGTTGCGTGACGCGACGGGTGGTCGGGTTGCGCGGTGTGGTTTGGGATTCGGACGATTCCGTGGTCCTCCGTGGTCTTTCCATAGCCGCGTGTCCGATTCTGCAGAATCGGATGTGTGGAGTGTGGTTCCGGACCTCTGTGTGTCCGTTTCTGCAGAAACGGACGCGCGAAGTGCGTTCGTGGGATTTTGTGTGTCCGTTTCTGGAGAATCGGACTTTTTGTGGTGTGATTTTGGGTGCCTGAGTGTCCGTTTCTGCAGAATCGGACACTCGTGGTGTGGGAATGGTGGGGGAGTGATGCGGGCATCCGCATAGCGTGGCCCGACCGAGCACGTGTGGCACGGTCCGTCTTGTCGGCTTCGCATGGTTCGGTTTCGCATGGTCCGGCTCCGCACCGCCTGCCGCCGCAATTCCGCTGCTGCGCAGTAGAGGGCTCACGGTACGCTGTTTTCGGCGGAAACAAGGCGACATCGTGGAGGTGTGTTATGCCGGGAATCGTGTTGATTGGCGCTCAGTGGGGCGACGAAGGCAAAGGTAAGGCGACCGATCTGATCGGCACCAAGGTCGACTACGTGGCACGTTTCAACGGCGGCAACAATGCCGGCCATACCGTGGTGGTCGGTGACGAATCGTACGCGCTGCATTTGCTGCCTTCCGGCATCATCAGCCCGACGACGACCCCCGTGATCGGCAATGGCGTGGTGGTCGACCCGGAAGTGCTGTTTGAGGAGATCGACGGTCTTGAAAGCCGTGGCGTAGACTGCTCCCGACTGCTGGTGAGCGAAAGCGCGCATATCATCGCCCCGTATCACCGCGTGCTCGACAAGGTGACCGAGCGCTTCCTCGGCAAGCACAAGATCGGCACCACCGGCCGTGGCATCGGCCCGGCGTACGCCGACAAGATCAACCGTGTGGGCATCCGCGTGCATGACCTGTTCAATGCGGACCATCTGCATGACAAGGTCGAGGCCAGCCTGCATCAGAAGAACCAGATGCTCGTCAAGCTGTACAACCGTCGTCCGATCGACGTGGACGAGACCACCGACGAGCTGCTCAAGCTGGGCGAACGCCTCAAGCCGTACGTGGCCAACACTTCGCTGGTGCTCAACAAGGCGCTCGACGAGGGCAAGACCGTGCTGTTCGAAGGCGGCCAGGCCACCATGCTTGACGTGGATCACGGCACTTATCCGTTCGTGACCTCCTCCAACCCGACCGCCGGCGGCGCCTGCACCGGCACCGGCGTCGGCCCGACCAAGATCAACCGTGTGATCGGCGTTGCCAAGGCGTATGTGACCCGCGTGGGCGAAGGCCCGTTCCCGACCGAGCAGTTCGGCGAGGAAGGCGATTGGCTGCGCGCCCAGGGCCACGAGTATGGCGTGACCACCGGCCGTCCGCGTCGTTGCGGCTGGTTCGATGCGGTCGTCAATCGTTATGCGGCTCAGGTCAACGGCCTGACCGACATCGTGCTCACCAAGCTCGACGTGCTCACCGGCCTGAAGGAGATTCCGCTGTGCGTGGCGTATGACGTCAACGGCGAACGTCGTGACGATATGCCGACTGACCAGGCTGAATTCACCGTCGCGAAGCCGATTTACGAGTCCATGCCGGGCTGGTCCGAGGATATTTCCCAGGTCCACGATTTCAATGACCTGCCGAAGACCTGCCAGGATTACGTCAAGCGTCTCGAGGAGCTGTCCGGCTGCCGTATTTCCGTGATCGGTACCGGCCCGCAGCGCGACCACATCATCCAGATTCATTCGCTGATTGACTGAGCGTTGTGATTAGGCGTTGTGACTGAGCGCTATGACCGAAAGTTGTGACTGAGCGCTGTGCCCCGACTGAACGTTGTGCCCCCGACCTCATCCATTGACAAGCTGGTTCCGCGATTCGACCATCTGAAATGGAAGATGGCGGGGGCCGGCGTCGTTGTAGGGCTGATTTCCGGTTTCCTTGTCGTCGCCTACCGTCTCGGCATCGAATACGGCGCCGAAACCGCCCGCTGGGTGTATGCGCGGATTCGCGAAACCCCTTGGCTCGTCGTGCCATGGGCGCTGGCCGCGGTTTTGGCCGCGTTGTCGATTGCATGGATGGTCAGGAAAGAGCCGATGGCCGGCGGCAGCGGCATTCCGCAGACCAACGGCGTGGTGATGCGCGGTCTGAAAATGCGATGGCAGACGATTCTTCCGGTGCGTTTCGTCGGCGGTTTGCTCGGTTCGCTGTTCGGACTGTCGCTTGGCCGCGAAGGCCCGTCCATTCAGATTGGAGCTTCGGGCGCTCAGTTTCTTTCCCACCGGCTGCGCGGCGGGAAGCGCGAGGATGTGCAGGAGCACTATCTGGTCACCGCCGGCGCCGCCGCTGGTCTTTCCGCTGCGTTCAGTGCTCCGCTGTCCGGCATGATGTTCGCTTTGGAGGGGGTGCATCGCAGTTTCTCTCCTGCGATTCTGATGGGGGCCACCGCCGCGTCGCTCACCGCCGATTTCGTGTCGAAATACTGTTTCGGCCTACGTCCCGTGCTTGATTTCGGCGATATCGGCCAGCTTCCGCTTGACGAGTATGTGTGGCTGATTCCGTTGGGATTGGTGGCCGGTCTGGTCGGTTCGCTGATGAACCGTTCGCTGCTTGGATTCCAGACGTTGTATGGCAGGCTGCCTGCGTGGAGTCGTCCGATGATAGCGATCGCGATCGCGTTGCCGGTCGGCATTTGGCTGCCTGACGTGCTTGGCGGCGGATCGAACCTGATTGACATGGCCGAGCATGCGCGTATCGGGCTGGGCATGCTGTGCCTGCTGTTCCTGGTCAAGGTGCTGTTCACGTCCACGAGCTTCGGCTCAGGTGCGCCCGGAGGTATTTTCATGCCGATTCTCGCGGTCGGATCGCTCGCCGGCGGCATCTGCGGACAGGCGTTGCGCCAGTTGGGTTGGCTGCCGTCCGGTTCCGTGGCGATTTTCGCGGTGTGCGTGATGACCGGCACGCTGTCGGCGTCCGTGAAAACTCCAATCACATCGATTCTGTTGGCCGTGGAAATGTCCGGCACGTTGACGCACATGCTGCCGGTCGCGGCCGTCGCGTTCATCGCATTGCTGGTTTCCGATCTGCTCCGTACGAAACCGATTTACGGCGAGCTGCTGGACCGGTACATACGTGCGCAAGGCGGCACGACGGCGGTCGTCAGCCATGTGGATCGCGGCATTATGGAGCTTCCGCTGGAAATGGGGGCGATCGCGGACGGCAAGCTGGTGCGTGACGTGCGATGGCCGTCCGGCTGCCTGCTTATCGGCCTGCGCCGAGGAGAACGGCAGATGGTGCCGCGCGTCGATACGCGGCTATGTGCGGGCGACTATCTGGTCGTGCTGTTCAGCGGTGAGAATGAAAGCGACGCACGGCTCGCGATGCGCGCCCTGTGCGATGCGTGACTTGCGTGTGGTGCGTGATTTCGCTCGATTGTGACCGTGTGGCGCTGACGCTTGGTTTTGCTGGCGTTCCTCAACGTTCCAGTGGCTCTCAGCCTTATTGCCTCGTTGCGTCCCAACCCACCTAATTATCCTGAATGTCCGATTCTGGAGAATCGGACGCGTGAGGTCATATGCGGGTTGCCTGAATGTCCGATTCTGCCGATTCGGACATTCGTCGTGTAGTTTGTAAGGCCTAAGTGTCCATTTCTCCAGAATCGAACACATGGGGTAGCAGATGCGTTGCCTGAATGTCCGATTCTGGAGAAAAGGACATATGGGGTACAGGTTTTGGAGTCTGCGTGTCCGTTTCTGCCGAATCGGACACTCGGCGTGTGGTTTGCGGGGCTTAAGTGTCCGATTCTCCAGAATCGGACATTCAGGGTGGGCGGGTTGAGCCAACGTGTAAACTTGTCTGGGTTAGGAAGGCGGCAACTGCGGCCAGCTCGTTGTTGCACGGCCTCTGGGCGGAACAACGCTGTCCGCCGCATGGCCAATACAGGGGAGCGTAATGGAATCGCAAAAACGGCAAACGGAGGACGGCCCAGTGGAGGTGAACGCGGGCACGGAACCGAATCCCGCTACGCAATCGATCGACATCAAAGAAGTGGCTCATGCGGGCGTCCGCCCGTCCGGCGCTGCCGCGTCGAAGAATCCGCCTCAGATTCCGCTTGCGCCGATGAAACGCGTGCAGGCGCGGTTTAATCCGCTCGCCGACACGGTGATGTATGTCGTGGTGTTCGCCGGTGGTTTCTTCGGCGTCGGCTGCCGGCGCGTTTTGGACATGCTGATGCCGTCCATCGGCGGAACGCCGTTCGTTGTGGGCACGTTCGTTTCGAATATGATTGCCTGTTTTCTGTTTGCGATGCTGGTCGAATACATGGCGACCGCGTCGTGGCTTCGTCGCAGGGTGCGTCAAGTCGTCAGCCGCGGTGTGGGGCTGGGCTTCCTTGGTGGTCTTTCGACGATGTCCGGCGTGATGTTGGAAACCATGGAAGGACTGCATGAACAGCGATTCGCGGCTGCGTTTGGCTATCTCGCGGCAAGTTTCGTATGCGGTTTGATTGCGTCGGCCGCCGGTATGGCGCTGATGCGGGTCGTGACGTCGCATGGCACCCGCAAGCGGGTTCGTGCCGCGCTTGCCAGTGCTTCTGTGTCCGATTCTGGAGAATCGGACATTCACAGTAACGTCCGGCAGTCTCAGATGTCCGATTCTCCAGAATCGGACACTCAGGGTGGGCATGGCGTGCGCCATGTGAAAGTGGCGGATGTGGCGCATTCCGCTGCGCAGGCGGCTCTTGAGGCGGCACAGACCGCTCAGCAGGCCGCGCAGATCGCTCAGCAGGCCGCGCAGGCCGGTTCGATTTCGCAGGTCGATTCCGTTGCCCAGGCCGGTCCGGACGCTCAGCAGGCCGCTCAGCCGGCCACACAATCGGTTTCACGTGATGTTTCACGGGATATCCTCCGATTGCCGGTTCCGCAATTGGATATCCCGCAACTATCGGTTCCGCAGCTGCAGGGCTTGTCGTCATCGCCGTCACAATCGCAATCGTCATCGCGTCTGCAATCACAGGCTTCGAGCGAGCCGCAACCGATGGCGCATGACAGCCAAACGGCTCCTCAGCGGGCCGACCTGCTACAGTCTGAACAGTCCAAACAGCCGGAATGGTTCGCACAACCTGAACAACCAGCACAACCCGAACGTTCCGCGTATTCCGGACAGCCTGCACAGTCCGAGCGTCCCGTGCAACCTCAGCAAACGCCGCTTTCTCAACAAACACCGCAACCCGCGCAGCCCCACCAACCCAGCCAGCCTGCCACGTCGCAATCGCAGCAAACCGACAATCCGCCGAGCTTCGAGCCCAAACCGATCACCGCGCAGATTCCGCTCGTCGCCGATCCGATCACAGGGGAGGTGCGCTGATGATATGGATGATCTGCCTGTTCGGCGGCATCGGAGCCATGGCCCGCTACGTGCTTGACGTGTCGATTCAACGCAGCTGGAACCGCGCCGGCAAGCACGGTTTCCCGCTGGCCACGCTCGTCATCAACGGCGTCGCCTCCCTGTGCGCGGGCATTGCCATGATGTCGTACTACTCCCAATCCGTGGATATGGAAACGGTCATGACGTTCGTCGTGGGATTCCTCGGCGGATTCTCCACCTTTTCCACGGCGCTCAACGAGGTGCTGTCGCTGATCCGCAAACGTCGCTTCGCCATGGCCGCGGGCTACGGCGCCGCCACGGTTTTGGTGCCTCTGGCCTGCGTTGCGATTGGTTTCGGCATCGCATTGTTGGGCGGGCACTCGTAGCGCACATATAGCGCACGTATAACGCACGCATAGCTCGCGCATGGCGATTACGTACAGTAGCCGCCTAGCAAACGCCCAGTAGCCGCACGGCAGATGCGCGTAATTTTCGCGTTACACAGACGGTCTCGGGTAACGTGAAAGAAATCTGAGTGCAACCGCATACGCTGTTTCCTCTCCTACGTTGTGAAGACAACAAGAGAGGAAAAACCAATGACAGCCGTAACGTATTCCATACGGCATCGTCGATCGGGAATCGCCATGATATGTGCGGTTTTTGCCGTTCTCTCGATGCTTTTCATACTTCCCTCCTCCACTGCGTTCGCTGCCGATTCCGGTGCGAAGGCCGTGAACGAATGCAATCCGACCGCCAGTAACGGCTGCGTCAACGGCATCCTGCAGGACGCCGACAAGAAGCCGATCGCGGACGTCACCATCAAACTGTCCGGCAAGGAAACGGCGGAGACCAAGACCACGGCCGATGGCAAATGGGCTTTCTCCGTTGCCGATGACGGTGACTACACCGTCACCATCGACGATTCCGTCGCACAAGAACACGGCTTGAAGGCCAGCAGCGCGACGGTGACGATCAAGAAAGCCAGCTTCGACAAGCAACGTGGCGTCGTCCGATTCGATCAGGCCAGTGATTCCGCCGCTTCCGCCGCGTCCGGTTCGGCAAATGGCGATAAGACCACGTCCGGTACGGCCGGTTCGACGGCTGCCACGCCATCGCCAGCCAGGAAAAGCAGTTCCAACATTGGCAAACGCATCTGGCAACAGTTGTATTCCGGCATAATCTTCGGCCTGATGCTGGGACTTATGTCCGTCGGCATGAATCTTGTGTACGGCACCACCGGACTGCAGTCCTTCTCCCATGGCGAGCAGGTAACGCTCGGCGGCCTCATGGCGTACGTCGGCACGCAGATGATGCACATGCCGCTGGTCGTCTCCGCCATCTTCGCCATCGCCATCGGCGCGCTGACCGGCTTCATCCAAAACGAAATCGTCTGGGGGCCGCTGCGCAGACGCCACGTCGGCACCATGCAGCAGATGATCGTCACCATCGGCCTGTCCATGGCGTTGCAATACACGTTCCAATTCTTCTTCGGCGGCGACATCAAAGGCATCGTCAAATCGGTGCCGGACAGTTTCCAGCTCGGACCGATCACCACCGACATGCCGACGCTACTGTCCGCACTCATCGCCATCTGCGTGATTGTCGGCGTCACCCTGTTCCTCTACAAGACACGACTTGGCCGCGCCACACGAGCGGTCTCCGACAATGCGGCGCTCGCCGCGGCATCCGGCATCAACGTGGACCAGGTGGTCCGTGTGGTCTGGATCCTCTCGTGCGCGATGGCCGCCCTGTCGGGCGTGCTGCTCGGCGTCTACCTGAACGGCATCTCTTGGAACACCGGCGCAACCCTGATCCTGCTGATGTTCGCCGCGGTGACGCTTGGAGGCCTCGGCACGGCTAACGGCGCGTTGATCGGTTCGCTGGTCATCGGCATCGTGGCGGACATGAGCTCGCTCGTCATTCCCAACGATATGCGTTACGCCAGCGCGCTGGCAATCCTCATCATCGTTCTGCTGGTGCGCCCGCAGGGCATCTTCGGAAAGCAACAAAGGGTGGGCTGATCCATATGGACATCATGACAATCATCTCCAACGCGGCGGGCGAGCTCATCGCCCCCACCACGGCGGCATACGTGCTCGCCGCCATCGGCTTGAACATCCACTTCGGCATGACGGGCCTGATGAACATGGGCCAGGCCGGATTCATGCTCCTCGGCGCCTACGGGTTCGCCATCACGCAGTCGATGGGCTGCAACCTGTTCGCATCGGTGTGCGCGGCGCTCGCGCTCGCGGTTATCTACGCGCTGCTGCTCGGTATACCGACGTTGAAACTCGGCCCCGATTATCTGGCCATGGTCACGTTGGCCGCCGCGGAAATCATCCGCATCATCGGCAGGTCGACGGCCATGACGAAGATCACGGGCGGTTCCGCCGGCATCTCGCCACAGGACTTCACCGGAAAATTCGAATCGCTGTCCCCGCTGCCGGACGGCTCGACCACGTTCCTGCTGTGGACGTACAGCAACAACATCGCCAATTCCTGGTGGCTTCGCATCGTGGCCTGGGTTTTGGTGGCGATTGCGGCGCTGCTGTGCTGGCGCTGGTTCCATTCACCGTGGGGCCGCATGCTCAAAGGCATCCGCGAGGACGAGAACGCGATCCGCTCGCTCGGCAAGCCGGTAACGAAATACAAGATGGAATCGTTGATTCTGGGCGGTCTGTTCGGCGCGATCGCGGGCATCATCTTCGTGCTGCCGCGTTCCGTGCAGCCCGATTCGCTCGGACGCACCGTCACCTTCTACGTGTGGACGATTCTGCTGTTGGGCGGCGCGGCCACGATCCTCGGACCGGTACTCGGCTCCTGCGTGCTGTGGGTGCTGCTCACCTTCGTCAAGGAGGTCATGCGCAACACCGTTCCCGAAACCCTCATCTCTTCCAACCAGATCGAAGCCCTCGGCTGGGTGATCGTCGGCGTGGCGCTGATGTGCCTGGTGATCTTCAGACCGCAAGGCCTGTTGGGCGACCGAAAGGAGTTGGCTTTCCATGCCTGAGACAACGAATACTCCGACCACCGGCGCGCGACGTCCATCCGGCGTGCAGCCGGGAGTGCCGTTCCATGACCTGACCAAGTGGGCCACCAAAGCGCCGGAAGGCGAGAAGCTCATCTCCACCGCCTATCGTGACAAAGTCACCGACGATCTGAAATTCGTGGAGAACAAGCCGGGCGTGCACAAACCCGACCCGATCCTGATCGCCGACAACGTGACCCGCAAATTCGGCGGCATGACCGCCGTGGACGTCAGCCATTTCGAAATCGAACGCCACGGCATCACCGCGTTGATCGGACCGAACGGCGCCGGCAAGACCACGTTCTTCAATCTGATGACCGGCTTCGATACGCCAAACACCGGCACATGGCAGTTCGACGGCAAGGACATGGCCCACGTGCAGCCTGAGCAAGTAGCGCGCATGGGCATGGTCCGCACGTTCCAGCTGACCAAGGTCATGGGCCGTCTGACCGTGCTCGACAACATGCTGCTCGGAGCTCCCGTGCAACCGGGCGAAGGCATGTTCCGCGCGCTGTTCCCCGGTATGTGGAAGAAGCAGGAGCAGGCGAACATCGAAAAGGCGGAGGCGTTGCTGGAACGGTTCCTGCTGATCAAAAAGAAGGACGATTACGCGGGCTCGCTTTCCGGCGGCCAACGCAAGTTGCTGGAAATGGCCCGTGCGCTGATGTCCGATCCACAGCTGGTCATGCTGGATGAGCCGATGGCCGGCGTCAACCCCGCGCTGAAGCAATCGCTGCTCGACCACATCATGGCGCTGCGTGAGGAGGGCACCACGGTGCTGTTCGTGGAGCACGACATCAACATGGTCCGCCATATCGCCGACTGGGTCACCGTGATGGCCGAAGGCAAGATCGTGGCCGAGGGCCAGCCGAAGAGCGTGATGAACGATCCGGCAGTGATCGATGCGTACTTGGGTGCGCACGCCAACGTGGATCTGGGCGACGATTCGGTGCTGGAAGATTTGAAGGAGGCTTGAGATGGGTGACAAGGCAAGCGTGGCTGGTGCGGCTGGCATGGCCATTCCGGCAGCGGGTTTGTCCGATTCTGCAGAATCGGACGTTTGGACGGTACATTCGGTGGCTCACGTGTCCGATTCTGCCGAATCGGACATTCAAACGGGTATGGGCGCATCCCACGTGTCCGATTCTCTAGAATCGGACATTCAAGGGGCTGGAGAGCAAAGGGCCGGGGAGCGGCCGTTGACTCGCGCGCAAATCCATGTGGGCGAGCCTGCCGGCGAACCGCTGCTTGACGCGGTGGACCTGGTGGCCGGCTACATTCCCGGCGTGAACATCCTCAACGGAGCCTCCCTGACCCTGCACGAAGGCGAGATCGTCGGCATCATCGGTCCGAACGGCGCCGGTAAGTCAACACTGCTCAAATCCTTGTTCGGCCTGGTTCGCATCCATTCCGGCAAGCTTCTGCTCAAGGGTGAGGACATCACCAACCTGCGCGCCGACAAGCTCGTCTCCCGTGGCGTCGGCTTCGTGCCCCAGACCGAAAACGTCTTCCCCAGCCTGACCATTGCGGAAAACATGCACATGGGCGCATTCCAGGCGCCGAAACTGTTCGATGAGCGTTTCGACTACGTGTGTTCCATCTTCCCCAAGCTCGGCCAGCGCAAGAACCAGCTCGCAGGCCAGCTTTCCGGCGGCGAACGACAGATGGTGGCCATGGCCCGCGCGCTCATGATGAAACCTTCCGTCCTGTTGCTCGACGAGCCTTCCGCCGGCCTGTCCCCGATGCTGCAGGATGAGACTTTCATTCGCGTGCGCCAGGTCAATAAGGCAGGCGTCTCCGTGGTCATCGTCGAACAGAACGCCCGCCGATGCCTGCAGATTTGCGATCGCGGCTATGTCCTCGACCAAGGCCGCAACGCGTATTCCGGCAAAGGACGCGATTTGATGAACGATCCGAAGGTCGTTTCTTTGTACTTGGGCAACCTGGAAGAAGAGGTCCAGGAGGAAGGCAGGTAAAGGGTCGCGTTCGCCGTCGACGGGGCACCCCCGAAGGGAATGCCTCGCCGGCGGTTCCTCCATGCCTGAAAACGGGTGCAAATCCTTGTGTTTCCAACAGTTTTCGGGCTTCATCTTTGATTAACTTCACGCATACACGATCGGTTTTCTCGCCGCTTATAGTGCGATTCAAGATATTCGAGCAACCTATCTCGATGATCGTCACCAAGGGCTCGGCAGCAAGCGGAGCCAAGAGAGGAAACGGTGATTCAAATGAAGAGCATAAGAAAGATCGGCGTCGCGGCCACCGCCATGGTGGCGGCCGCTGTCATGGCGCTCGCCGGCTGCGGTTCGTCCAGTTCGTCGGAAGGATCGTCAAGCGGTTCGGGATCGTCTTCCGGTGCCAAGACCACCAAATTCGTGCTTGGCGGTCTGTGGCCGGAAACCGGCTCTCTGGCCTATCTGGCCCCGCCTGAACTGGCCGCCGAAAAGCTGGCCGTCAAGGATATCAACGATGCGGGCGGCGTGCTTGACAACAAAGTCACCACCGTGGACGCCGACACGTCCGATGCGGATCACGCCGACCAGAACACATCCGCCACCCAATCCGTGCTGAGCAAGAACCCGTCGTTCATCATCGGTCCGGCTTCCAGCTCCGTAGTCAAGAACACCTATAAATCCATCACTTCGCAAGGTGTTCCGATGCTGTCGATGGGAGCCACTTCCGCCAGTTTCTCCGGCCTCAACGACTACTTCTTCCGTACCGTCGCCCCCGATACCGTGCAGGGCGCCGTCCTGGGCAGCCTGATCGCCCAGGATGGCGTGCAGAAGCTCGCCGTCGCGGTCTTCAACGACGAATACGGTACCGGCCTGCGTGACACGATCGTCAAAACCGCCAGCGACGCGGGCGTCGACATCGTCTATGGCGAGAAGGATACCTTCGACCCGACCGAAACGAACTTCTCCTCAATCGCCACCGCCATCAAGGCGTCCAATCCGGACGCGACGCTCGTCATCGCCTTCGACCAGACCGAGCCGCTGCTGAAGGCGCTCGCCTCAGCCGGAGTGGACATGCATAAGCTGTACTTCGTCGATGGCAACACCTCCGACTACTCCTCCGATTTCGATGCCGGCCTGCTCAAGGGATCCAAGGGCACCATCCCGGGCGTCAACCCATCCGACGAGTTCGTCAAGCGTCTCGAATCCACCGGCGTGGACCTGAAGAACACCACCACATACGCCGCCGAGACCTATGACGGCATCATCCTCGCCGCACTCGCCGCGCAGAAGGGCGGCAGCGCCGACGGCAAGACCATCCAAGCCAACATGGCGGCCGTCTCCGGTTCCACCAAGGGCGAGAAGTGCGATTCGTACAAGGCCTGCCTCGCCTTGCTGAAGGACGGCAAGGAGATCCAATACCAAGGCCAGACCGGCATTGGCCCGTTCAACAAGAACAACGATCCGAGTTCGGCCAACATCGGCATCTACACCTTCGACGGCAACAACAAACCGGTGTTCGACCACACCCAGTCCGGTGATGTGCCGTCCGAGTGATGCGATATCCGGCGTAATGCGGCTGCCGTCCGTAGTGGCTGCCGTCATATCGGTCGCCGTCTGCATCGGTCGACAACCATACCGACAGCCGCATAGCGCATAACCCCATCGTTGCGCAAACCCATAGCGCATAACCAAACCGCGGGAATCCACCAATCCAGCCAAAAGCTGCTCGAGCGCTTTCCCGCGGTTTTCCGTATCCGGGCACGTATTCGCGTTCGAACCGCACCGAGCGGCGAGATCGCAGCAAAGAGAGGAGCTTACGATGCGTGCATTCACTTCCAAGAAGGATTCGAATACAACGATTATTACGATCACCGCAGCCGTTGCGGCGTTGACGATGATGATGGCCGGCTGCGGTTCGTCCGGCACGGCCACCGGGTCCTCGTCCGATTCGGCTTCCAGCGGATCGTCCAAGTCGTCCGGCACATTCATGGCGGCCGGTCTGTTCCCCCTGACCGGTTCCATGGCCTATCTGGGACCGGCCAACATCGCCACCATGAAGCTCGCGCAGAAGGACATCAACGCGGCCGGCGGCGTGCTCGGCAAGGACATCGAAATCACCTCCGCCGACACGTCGGACGCCGACCATGCCGACCAGAACACCTCGTCCGCGCAGTCGGTGCTCGCCAAGAACCCCTCCGTCGTGGTCGGTCCTCCATCCAGCTCCGTGGTCAAGAACACCTACAAGCAGGTCACCTCCGCCAAAGTGCCGATGATTTCCTCGGGAGCCACATCCACGGCCTTCTCCGGCCTCAACGACTACTTCTTCCGTACCATTCCGCCGGATACCGTGCAAGGCGCGGTCCTCGGCCAGATCATCGCCCAGGACGGCGTGAAAAACCTCGCCGTCGTGGTCTTCAACGACGAATACGGCACATCCTTGCGTGACGTGGTCGTCAAAACCGTGGAGGACGCCGGCGTGAAGGTGGTCTATGGCGAGAAGGACACCTTCGACCCGACCGAGACGAACTTCTCCTCGATGGTCACCGCCATCAAGGCCACCAATCCGGACGCGGTGCTCGTCATCGCCTTCGATCAGACCGTGCCGCTCGTCAAAGAGCTCGCGGCCCAAGGCATCGACACCCACAAGCTGTACATGACCGACGGCAACACCGTCGACCATTCCTCCGATTTCGAAGCGGGCCTGCTCAAAGGCTCCACCGGCACCATTCCGGGAGCCCACCCGACCGAGGAATTCCAGAAGAACGTCAAATCCTTCAATGCCAAGGTCACCGACTTCACCTACACCGCCGAAACCTACGACGCCATCGTGCTGGCCGCGCTCGCCGCGCAGAAGGGAGGAGCCACGGATGGCGCAACCGTGCAGAAGAACCTCATGGCTGTCTCCGGCTCCACCAAGGGCGAGAAGTGCGATTCGTACAAGGCCTGCCTCGCCTTGCTGAAGGACGGCAAGGATATCCAATACCAAGGCCAGACCTCCATCGGCGCGTTCAACGACGCGCATGACCCAAGCTCGGCCTCCATCGGCGTCTACAAATACGATGCAGACAACAAGCCAGTCTTCGACCATTCCCAGGAAGGCTCCGTGCCGAAGGCCTGATCGCTTGATTGAAATGCCTGCTTGTCTGATGGATTTGCCTGATTTGCCTGATTGAAGGAACGGCATATCGATGTGGTCGAAGCGATGGAAAGGGTGGTGCGGTGCAAGCGGTAATCGCAAGCGTCGCACCACCCTTTCGTGTGTGGCCGATCGTATACGGAAGCCGGATGCAACCGATCGTATACGACCGACGTGTGGACATGATGGCCTCCTGAATACGATGGCATTCGATGGAAGAGCGCAGCGTGTTTTTGCGACGGTTTTTGAAGAAAGGAAACGCGATTTCCATGTCGAACTGTTCGACTTTTGCTAAAGTGGGGTGCGTCAATTTTGTTTATGTCGGCATGCGAAAAAAGGGGCGAAACAATGGTTGGCATGCGTGATGTGGCGAAGAAGGCCGGGGTGTCGCTGAGCACCGTCTCATTGGTGGTCAACAAAACGGGATACGTGTCCGACGACATGCGCTCGCGGGTGAAGACGGCCATGAAGGAACTCAACTACGTGCCCAATGAGCTGGCGCGCAATCTGTACAAGAATCGAACGAACCTGGTCGGCGTGATCGTGCCGACCATCCGTCACCCGTTCTTCTCCACCCTTACCGCGCATCTGCAGCATGAGCTCGCCGCCCATGGACTGCGCACCATGCTGTGCTCCACGGCCGACGCGGAGAACGGCGAAGCCGAATACGTCGACATGCTGCGCCGTCGCATGATGGACGGCATCATCGTCTGCTCGCACACCACGCATCCGAACGACTACTGGACGTCCATCGACAGGCCGGTCGTCGCGTTCGACCGCGTGCTGGGGGACGGCATCGCGTCAATCGGCTCCGACCATGAACAGGGCGGCCGTCTGATGGCGCACATGTTGGTCCACACCGGTGCCCGACATGTGGTGATGATCGGCGGACCACGTGAGCAGTTCTTCGATTTGGCGGCGCAAAGTGGCGGCGAATTGGACGATTTCGACCTGCACAAGACGACGTTTCCCACAATCCGCTATTACCTCACGCTGGAGCAGGAGCTCAAGGCGGCCGGCGTGCGGTACGAGTATGTCGAAGCCGGAAACGTGCAGGATTTCCAGGGATACAAGGATGCGGTGAACGATGTGCTCAACCGTATGCAGCCGGACGGCATCGACGCCGTGGTCAGCTCCGACATCGGCGCCGCGCTGTGTGTGCGGGAGGCGTTGCGTCGGAGCATTTCGATTCCGCAAGACCTGCAGGTGATCGCGTACGACGGCACGTATCTGACCGATCTGGCCGGCATAAGGATGACCGCCGTGGCGCAGGATTTCGAGAAGATCGCGCAGGTCGCAGTCGGACACATCGTCCGTGCGATCGCGCAGAGCGGTGAAGGTGGGTCGGTGGCGCAACGGGAGGATGGGCGCAAGCCGTACGAGCCGAGCGTGCTCATCCCCGTGACCCTCAAGCTGGGTGACACCACCCGCTGATCATCCAGCTGGTCGGCCGGTCGCGGATTCATAGCCAGTCATCCGCGGAACAGCCGCCAGGCGCTACTCGTAGTCGCCGGTCGGCCCAATCGTCAGCGCATCCGCATGCGTGCGGCCGGAATGAATCGCGTCGTTGATTGCAAGAACCTCAGCCGTGTCCACGCTCAACGCACGTCCGTCAATTGCGCTGATCGGAATGGCCCATCCGCCGTGCGTCATGTACAGGCTATCCGCTTCGCGCAATTCTGTTATCGGCAACTTGCGATATTCCGCCTTCTTGCCTTCTTCAAGCGCCCAGGCGAACAGTTCGCGTTGCGAAGTGCCGTTCAGGATGCCGATGCGTGGGTCTGGTGTGACGAACGTGTCACCGTAGCGGGCCACAATCGATGAATTTGGACATTCCATGGTGTAGCCGTCCTCGGAATACAGGATCGCGTCACCGACGTTGCGGCGGGCGCATTCGCGATGCACGGCGCAGTTGAACGCGTAGCTCAGCGTTTTCGCGCCGTTGAGCAGCCAGGGGGCGCGGGCCGTGATGTCGGATGGATAGCCGCGCGTCATCGAAGCCATGGTGATCGGTTCTAGCGAGTGCAGCGTGCCTTTCGCGTCAAGGAAGATGTAGACGGTGGGCGTGCGGTCGGCTGCCTTGCCTACGCCGGTGTCCGGATCGAGGCCGCGGGAGACGATGATGCGCAGCATCGGACCGGGTTCCGGATCATCGTACTGGTCGATGACCAGTTGAATCGCGCGGGTGAGTGCGGGAATGTTCGGCTCCGGCATGTCCACCAGGCGGGCCGAATTCGCGAGACGCTTCAAATGGTTCTCCAGCGAGACCGGGAATCCCTTCCAAACCGTGGTCGCTTCGAAAATGCCGTCGCCACGTAGCGCGCACAAATCGAAAGCGTTGATGATGTCGCTTTCCGGGTCCGCGAAACGGATCAGGTCGGCGTCGGGGGCTACGGACGTGCCTCCGAACAGCGTCTTGCCATTGCCGACTGCCAGAACTATCGAATTCATGGGAACCTCTCTTCCGTACCGCGGCCGTGCGCTTGCTGCGTATTCGTCGGCGCGTGTTTGCCGTCCAAGCTAACCGTGGTTTGTTTCCTTCCGTCGCCGCCAATTTGCAATGTTGAAACATGCGCGTCACGAATCGTGCGGCCATCGTAACGTTGCGCGGCCAAGCTGGAGGAAAGCGCGGAAATGCAGGTCGTGCTGAACGGGAGCGTCGGAACTGCGAATGTCCGATTCTGGAGAATCGGACACGTGGGGCGTTCCGTAAGGTGCTTGGATGTCCGTTTCTGGAGAATCGGACATTCGAGATTCAGCAGAAGGCCACGGCCGTCTCCCGGCAACGGCCGGCATGATGCGCAAACCAAGGGAAAGGCGGGCAAGATGGTGGATGGAAAGTCCGCTGTACGCGCGATTGGCGCGGTTGACTTGACTGACGTGATTGGTACATCCCGCGTCACATCCGATACGGGAGCGTCCGATACGAGAGCGTCCGACATGGACGAGGAGGGGCTTGACGCGCGGTCTACTCCCGAGCAGGCGCGCGCAGCTTTTCGGGCTGGTCTGGTCCGCCCGACCTGCGGCATCGCACGAGGGTACGCGCAGGCGAATCTGATGATTCTGCCGAAGGAGCAGGCGTTCGATTTCCTGCTGTTCGCGCAACGCAATCCCAAACCCTGTCCGCTGCTGGAGGTGATGGAGCCTGGCGTCACGGCGCCGGTCGTTGCGCCGGGGGCTGACATCCGCACCGACGTGCCTTTGTATCGTGTGTGGAGGCACGGCGAATTGGTGGCGGAAGTGCCGGATATCCGTGATTATTGGAGATCCGATCTGGTCACGTTTGTTATTGGTTGCAGTTTCACGTTCGAATTCCCGTTGATGGAGGCGGGTGTGCCGGTGCGGCATATCGCGGCCGGTCGCAATGTGCCGATGTATGACACGTCGATTGAGTGCCGTTCGGCCGGCGCGTTCCATTCCACGATGGTGGTGTCGATGCGTGGCGTCCCCTCGACGCAGGTGGCCGACGCATGCCGGATTTCCGGCTACTATCCGTCCGTGCACGGTGCCCCCGTATGTGTTGGCGACCCAGCCGCAATCGGTATAGACGACATCATGCATCCCGACTACGGAGATACCCCCGTACTTGAACCGGGCGATGTGCCGGTGTTCTGGGCGTGCGGAGTGACCCCTCAGGCGGCGGTGATGGCGTCAAAGCCTGAATTCGCGATCACGCACGCGCCGGGACACATGCTGATCACCAGCAAACGCGATATGGAATACATGGTGTGACGGGAAGGCATGATGGGACCGGAACGCATGATGAGATGGGAGTTGCGATGAATGCTGACGTTGCCGATTCCGTCGTCGGAATCGATTTGAACAGTGATATGGGAGAAAGCTTCGGACGTTGGAAATTGGGCGACGATGAGGCTTTGCTCGGCGTCGTCTCCAGTGCGAATGTGGCCTGCGGCTTCCATGCGGGAGACCCGTCCGTCATGTTGCGTACGTTGCGTTGCGCGGCCGCCCGGGGAGTGGCGGTCGGCGCGCATGTGGCCTATCGCGATTTGGCCGGTTTCGGACGACGGTATGTGGATGTGGCGCCCGATGAATTGAAGGCGGACGTGATGTACCAGATCGCCGCGTTGGAGGGTATGGCGCAATCGGTCGGCGCTCGCGTGCGTTATGTGAAGCCGCATGGCGCGCTGTACAACCGGATCGTGCGCGATGAGTCGCAGGCCATGGCTGTGGTCGAGGCGGTCCGCGATGTGGATGATTCGCTGGCGATATTGACGCAGCCGGGTGCCGTGGTGGGTCATCTGGCTGCGCAGGCTGGGCTGAAGGTGTTCCATGAGGCGTTCGCCGACCGTGCGTACAACGCGGATGGCACGTTGGTGTCGCGCCGCTTGCCGGGGGCTGTGATTGCGGATCCCGCGCAGGTCGCGTCGCGCGTTCTGCGCATGGTGCGTGAACATGAGGTGGTGGCGGTCGATGGCACTGTGGTGCGGCTTGATGCCGATTCGGTTTGCGTGCATGGCGATTCGCCTTCCGCCGTGGCGATGGCCCGCGCCATCCGTGCCCGTCTTGAATCGGAAGGTGTGACGGTGCATGCGTTCGCGGACGCGACGGCAGGCGAAGGGGGTATTGCGCCGGTTTTGGAAGGGCCATGCGTGTCCGATTCTGGAGAATCGGACACTCGGGACGGTATTTCCGACCTTCGGATGTCCGTTTCTCCAGAATCGGACACTCGGGCTTAAGGTGGTGCGACGGCATGCGATTCCTGACTTGCGGCGCGGATGGCATATTGGTGGAGCTTGCCGATTTGGATGAGACCTTGCGGGTGTTCGCAGCGTTGCGGAATGCCGTGGAACATGCTGTGAAACATACTGGAGAACGGTCTGCTGAACGCACTGGAGGGTGGTCCGCCAGGACGGTCGTAGGGACGACATCGGACTCGGATTCCGTCTTCGCCGGTGTGAAACAGCTCATTCCGGCGGCGCGGACCATTTACGTCTCTTTCGATCCGCTGCTCGTCCCTCGTGACGGGATGGTGTCCGCCATACGTTCTCTGAACGTCGCCGATGACGTGGAACGATCTTCCCGGATAGTTGAGATTCCGGTGATTTACGATGGCGAGGATTTGACCAATGTCGCCGATTTGCTGGACGTTTCCGTTGATGAGGTGGTGCGTCGGCATTACGGTTCCGATTGGTCGGTGGCTTTCGTCGGCTTCGCGCCAGGTTTCGCGTACCTGACAGGGGGAGACCCGATTTTCGACGTGCCGAGACGCAAGGTGCCGCGATTGAGCGTTCCCGCAGGAGCGGTGGGGCTTGCCGGCACGTTTTCCGGAGTCTATCCGCGTGCCAGTTCCGGTGGCTGGCAGCTGTTGGGACATACTGAGGTGCCGATGTGGAACGAGCATGCCAATCCGCCCGCGCTGCTGCAGCCCGGTGACACCGTGCGTTTCACGCTTGCGCGAAATTCTGCCATCGCCGTATCTACCCCAATCGCCACTCCACCAATGTCCGATTCTCCAGAATCGGACATTCCGGATAACGTTTCCATGCCACGGATGTCCGTTTCTGCAGAATCGGACACACAGGCGGGTATTTCCGACCTTCACATGTCCGATTCTCCAGAATCGGACGCACAGACGGCACAGGCGAGCCGTCGCGCTGCACCCCCGTCTACTGCCGTTGAAATCCTCCGTCCTGGTCTGCTCGCCACATTTCAGGATGATGGGCGTACCGCGGCGAACATGGGCGTGACCGGCTCCGGCGCCGCCGACCGTGGCTCCTTCCACCTGGCCAACGCGTTGGTCGGCAATCCTGCGAACGCCGCCGCGCTGGAAATCACAGGCGGCGGCGTCGAAATGCGCGCGCACGGCAACATCGTTGTGGCGGTGACGGGTGCTCCTGCGGATATTGCGATTACGGGAGCCCGCCAATCGCAGGAAGACCGGGAGGAACCGGATCGCACCTCGGTCGCCATGCAGGAAGCGGTTCTGCTGCGCGATGGCGACGTGCTGTCGATCGGAGCGCCGTCAAGCGGGCTGCGGGATTATCTGGCGGTACGTGGTGGCTTCGATGTCGAGTTTTCGCTCGATTCGGCCGCGACGGACACGATGAGCGGTATTGGCCCGCGCCCGATCGTGGCAAAGCAAAGGCTTGCCATACGACCTGCGTCCGAATTCTGCGATTGCGGTGTCGACCGGCCGCATCCGTGGCCGGCAGGTTTGCCGTGTCCGGGTTGCGTCACGGATTTGCAAGTGCGATTGGGGCCGCGCGACGACTGGTTCACCACGGCCGGCCTGTCCACATTTCTGCAGCAGACGTGGACGGTGACCGTGCAGTCGAATCGCGTCGGTCTGCGGATTTCGGGGGATGTTGCGCTGGAACGCGCCGACAATCGAGAATTGGCCAGCGAAGCCACCCCGCCGGGCGCAATCGAAGTGCCGGCCAGCGGGCAACCGGTGATTTTCCTGCGGGATCAGCCGGTGACCGGCGGATATCCGGTTATCGCGGTACTTGAGCCTGAATCGCTGGATATGGCAGCACAACTGCCGCCGGGCGCGCTGGTCCGTTTCCATCTCATTTCCGAACGACCCTCGGATTCATATTCCGCGCATCCCACCAAGGAGGTCCGATAATGCCATCGTCAATTTCGTCGGCGTCGAGTTCATCGGCGTCAATTTCACCAGCGTCGTCAACTGTGTTTGCGCTTCCGCAACCGAAACTGCGCCGTATTCTCATCGCCAATCGCGGAGAAATCGCCATGCGTGTCATTCATGCCTGTCATGACACCGGCCGCATCGCCATCGCTGCCTATGCTGACCCCGATGCGGACGCGCTGTTCGTGCGCGCCGCCGATGAAGCCTACGCGCTGGGCGGATCCGACGCGAAAAGCACGTATCTCAACATCGCGGCCATCGTTGAAACCGCGCGCAAGGCGCACGCCGATGCCGTTCATCCGGGCTATGGTTTTCTTGCCGAAAACGCGGATTTCGCGCAGGCGGTCATCGATGCCGGTCTGACGTGGATTGGTCCGCGGCCATCCACCATCCGCATGCTTGGCTCGAAGGTTGAGGCCCGGCGCGTCGCCGCCGAAGTGGGTGCGCCCATGGCGCCCGGTACTACGGAACCGATTCACGATCCTGCCGAAGTCGTCGCATTCGCGGAAAAGCATGGTTTGCCGTTGGCCATCAAAGCCGTCTACGGTGGGGGCGGTCGTGGCTTGAAGGTGGTGCGCAGGCTGGAGGATGTGCGCGAGGCCTTCGTATCCGCCACGCATGAGGCCGAATTGGCGTTCGGCAATGGAGACTGCTTCATCGAGCGTTTTCTGGATCGGCCACGCCATGTCGAAGTTCAGGTGCTTGGCGATGGCGCGGGAAACGTCGTGGCCGTCGGCACGCGCGACTGCTCGTTGCAGCGGCGCAACCAGAAACTCATCGAAGAGGCTCCGGCGCCGTTTCTTTCGCCCGCGGCCACGCGCGCACTCGAGGATGCGGCGGTGGCCATCTGCTCGCGCGCGCATTACGAAAGCGCTGGAACCGTTGAGTTTCTGGTCGATTCGGACGGCATGATGTCGTTCATGGAGGTCAATACGCGCATTCAGGTCGAGCATCCCGTCACGGAGGAAGTGACGGGCGTCGATCTGGTGGCCGCGCAACTGGCGATTGCCGAAGGTGCGCGTCTTGCTGATATTCCTGGCTTGGAGCATGGAACTCCCGTTCCGCAGGGGCATGCGATTGAGTTTCGCATCAATGCCGAGGATCCTTCCCTTGGTTTTGTTCCGTTCCCCGGCGTCATCGAGCGATTGGACGTGCCGACCGGCCCGGGTATCCGTTTCGATTCAGGCGTGATATCCGGAGGCGCGATTCCGAGCCAGTTCGATTCGATAATCGCCAAGCTGATTGTTACCGCGCCGTCACGCGAGCAATGTCTGTTGCGAGCCCGGCATGCTTTGAAGGAACTGTCGATCACGGGCGTGCCGACGGTCCGTGCGTTCGACCAGGCCGTGATCGAACAGCCCGCATTTACGGCGGCGGATGGCGATTTCGGTGTCTACACCCGTTGGATTGAGGAGGAATTCCTGCCCTCCGTGGACGTGCGTACGTTGGCTGACGGAAGTTTGGGCCGACGGTCCGCCACGACCGATCCGGTGGAAAGTTGGGTGGAGGTCGATGGCAGGCGCGTGCGATTGGGGTTGCCCGCATCCTTCGCCACTCTTGCCGCGTTGGGGGCCGGATTGGCCGGTGTGGCTGAAGCGGCCGGCGGAGTCGCGGGCACGTCGGGTGCCAATGCCCGAGTGTCCGATTCTCCAGAATCGGACACCCACGCGTCGTATGGTGCATCCCACATGTCCGATTCTCCAGAATCGGACGCTCGAACCCTGCTGGATGCGTTCCGGATGTCCGTTTCTGCAGAATCGGACACTCGAAGTGGCGCATCCGACGGTTCTTGGCCTCACGGCCGCATTGCTCATGGCGCCCCCATCGAATCGACCATCACCGGTACCGTTGTCCGCTGGCTCGCCGACGATGGCGCGCATGTCGAAGCTGACCGGCCAATCGTCGTGCTTGAGGCGATGAAGATGGAAACCGAAATAACCGCCCCCGTCTCCGGCACACTGCATCGAGCCAAACAGGTCGGCGATGCCGTGCGGTACGGCGAATCGCTTGGCGAAATCCGCTGAACTCCCGAATCCCTGAATCCGTTGAATCCGCTGAAGTCATGAAACTGCGAAATCGCAAGTAAGGGGCGCAACATGAGCATATTGGACTGGCGATGCTATCCGAAGATCGCGCGCATCGCACGTATCGCGGGCTCCGACGTTGGCCGTGGCTCCGAGACGTTGATGACGTATTCGCGCGGTGACCTGTTCCGTGCCGCGCGTCACCTGTCGTGCGGAAAAGATAGCCGGCCGGCGCGTGCGTTGGTGGTTACGGGCTTCTACATTCCGAAGGCCGCGAAACCCGCCGCGGAGACGGACGGTCCGCTTGGCGCGCTGGAAATGTGCATGGCATTGCGGGCGATTGGTGGCGATGCATGGCTGATCAGCGATGAGTGCTGTGCTTCGGTGATCCGCCCGTCCGCGCTGGGATTCCTGCCTGACGACCATGTGTTGATCGCGCCGAACGCTCGAATGTCCGTTTCTGCAGAATCGGACATGCGAGGTAGCCGGAAGGCCGCATCCGATGTGCCGGATTTCGACGCCTGGTTCAAGCGTGTCATCGACCTCGTCAAAGCCGAGCGCATCGACACGCTTGTCTATATCGAGCGCGTCGGCCCGGCGCGCGACGGCAGCCCACACAACATGCGCGGCATCGACATCACCGAATGGACCGCGCCGCTCAGCCGGCTCACCCTGCTTGGACTGCATACCATCGGTGTCGGCGATGGCGGCAACGAGATCGGCATGGGACGTGTGGAGGACTACGCCATCGAAGGCGTGGTCGACCATGGCGAGAATATCGCCTGCACGGTGCCGACCGATCAGCTGGTGGTGGCCGGCACGTCGAATTGGGGTGCGCATGCGATCGTCTGCGCGATGCGCGCATTGGGATGCGATGAGGTCGATCCGTATCTTGAACCGTCGTGGCAGAGGCGAGTGCTGGATGTGATTGTCGAATACGGAGGACTTGACGGTGTGCATATGACGAATGTCGCGACCGTCGACGGGCTCGCTCCCGACTTTTATTTTCGGCAGGTCGGCCAACTTACGAACTGCGCCCGCGGCTAATTCCGGCCGATTCCATTCCACCCCACGTGTCCGATTCTGGAGAATCGGACGTATGGCGTGTGGTTTGTGGGGTCTGTGCGTCCGTTTCTGCAGAATCGGACACGCAAAATGCGATTCGGACCGCCTGTTTGTCCGTTTCTCCCGAATTGGTCATTCGGGGTTTGATGCTGCATGCTTAAGTGTCCGATTCTGGAGAATCGGACACGTGGAGTGTGATTCGGGTTGCTTGGATGTCCGATTCTGGAGAATCGGACAAACAAAGTGTGGTTTGTGGGGTCTGGATGTCCGATTCTGGAGAATCGGACATTCGGGCGATGAATGGGGCGTTGGGTGTGGGTTTGCGATTGAACCGGTTCGACACGCCCGGATGAGGATTGCGGTTTTGGTGCGGAGGGGTTTGTTGCGGTAATATCGAACCGGTTCGATGCAGCAATGAGCGAACTTCGGATACGTTGCCCAACTCGTCAGGAAACGTCCGGAAACGGAACGGACGCACCCGGACGCCGCGAGGCGCGAAAGTGCGGAAGACGGCGCCCGGATTCGCCCGGATTCGCCCGGATTCGTCCGATTCGTCCGATTCGTCCGATTCGTCCGGAATCGCTCGGAAACGGAAGTCCGGGAAACGGCAGATCGGCGCGTTCGGAACGGAAACGTCCAACTCGTCCGGACACGCCCGGAAACGGAAGCCTAGGTTCGTTCAGAATAGAAACGGAGCCAAAGGAGGTCCCATGAAAAACAAGGTGCAGCTCATCACCTACGCCAACCGTCTCGGCGACGGAACCCTCAAATCGATGACCGAAATCCTGCGCACCCGTTTCGACGGCGTGTATGACGGCGTGCATATCCTGCCGTTCTTCACCCCGTTCGACGGCGCCGACGCGGGCTTCGACCCAATCGACCACACCAAGGTCGACCCGCGCCTCGGCAGCTGGGACGACGTGGCCGAACTCTCCAAGACCCACGACATCATGGTCGACGCCATCGTCAACCACATGAGCTGGCAGTCCAAGCAGTTCCAGGACGTGCTCGCCAAGGGCGAGGAGTCCGAGTACTACCCGATGTTCCTCACCATGAGCTCCGTCTTCCCGAACGGCGCCACCGAAGAGGACCTGGCCGGCATCTACCGCCCGCGCCCGGGTCTGCCGTTCACCCACTACAAGTTCGCCGGCAAGACCCGCCTGGTCTGGGTCAGCTTCACCCCGCAGCAGGTGGATATCGACACCGATTCCGACAAGGGCTGGGAATACCTCATGTCCATCTTCGACCAGATGGCCGCCTCCCATGTCAGCTACATCCGCCTCGATGCCGTCGGCTATGGTGCCAAGGAAGCCGGCACCAGCTGCTTCATGACCCCGAAGACCTTCAAGCTCATCTCCCGTCTGCGCGAGGAAGGCATGAAGCGCGGCCTGGAGATCCTCATCGAAGTGCACTCCTACTACAAGAAGCAGGTCGAGATCGCATCCAAGGTCGACCGCGTCTACGACTTCGCCCTGCCGCCGCTGCTCCTGCACGCGCTGAGCACCGGCCACGTCGAGCCCGTCGCCCACTGGACCGACATCCGTCCGAACAATGCCGTCACCGTGCTCGATACGCACGACGGCATCGGCGTGATCGACATCGGCTCCGACCAGCTCGACCGCTCGCTCAAGGGTCTCGTGCCGGACGAGGATGTAGACAACCTGGTCAACACCATCCACGCCAACACCCACGGCGAATCCCAGGCGGCAACCGGCGCGGCGGCATCCAACCTTGACCTCTACCAGGTCAACAGCACCTACTATTCGGCGCTCGGATGCAACGACCAGCACTACATCGCAGCCCGCGCCGTGCAGTTCTTCCTGCCGGGCGTGCCGCAGGTCTACTACGTGGGCGCGCTCGCCGGCCGCAATGACATGGAGCTGCTGCGCAAGACCAACAACGGCCGTGACATCAACCGCCACTACTACTCCACCGAGGAGATCGACGAGAACCTCAAGCGTCCGGTGGTCAAGGCCCTCAACGCCCTAGCCAAGTTCCGCAACGAGCTCGACGCCTTCGACGGCACGTTCTCGTACACCACCGACGGCGACGATTCCATCAGCTTCACCTGGCGCGGCGCCACCACGCAGGCCACGCTGACCTTCGAACCGAAGCGCGGTCTGGGCGTCGAGAACACCACGCCGGTCGCCACGCTGGAATGGGAGGATTCCGCCGGATCCCATCGCAGTGACGACCTGATCGCCAATCCGCCGTTCGTCGCTTGATGGGAACAAAGGAGACAACGGGGACAACAAAAACAAGCGACGGTGGCCGTACGTGTTGCTATCGTAGGTTTCGTTGAAGAATCGCCCGAATGCGCTGTCGCAGTGTGTTCGGGCGATTTTCTTATGCATTTCGATCCGTACGTATGCGGGATTTGGATATGCGCGCACCATAGCATGCATTGCGATACGGGCGCGTGTACGACGACGGATACATATGCGGGACTCAGCAGAAAAACAGACGAAGCAGAAAAGCAAGAAGAACAAAGCAAGAAGAACAGTGGATATGACTGAAAACAATCAGAACAACGAGCAGCCCATGCAGCCCAAGCCGCTGCCTGGACAGGTGTTCATCCGCCCCGGCATCGATGACCGTCCCGACTTTGAGAAGACGCTCACGCCGGAAGCCAAGGCGGCGCTGAAGCGCCTTGCCGTGAAACAGCATCCGCGCGTGCCGGAAGCCTCCAACGAGCGCCCGGAAACGCAGGCGGCCCGCATTTCCGCGGAATCCGGCTCCCCGTTGACCGCCGCCGCGCATCTTGACGTGGCCGTGCCGAACCTGGAATCGTCGTTCCTCGATCTGCGCGATCCGATGACCGCGCCGGACGGTACCACTCCGACCAAGGCGCAATCCCGTCGCCTCACCATTGGATTCGCGCTCGGCGCGCTGCTGTTCAACGCTCCGCTCGCGGCCCTCAACACCGTGATTGTGCCGCAGTTCCTGAGCCGTTTCGCGGATTTCGACGGTTTCGGCAGCGTTCGCATCCTTGCCTGGCTCACCATCGCGGGCCTTGTGCTGAGTTTCGTGATGAACGCGCTGATCGCCGTCGCGTCCGACCATTCCTATTGCCGATTCGGCCGTCGTACGCCATGGATCGCCGGTGGCAGTGTGCTCGCTGCGGTGTCGTTCGCCATCATGAGCGCCACGGATTTCCTGCCGTTGGTGGTGTTCTTCTGGCTGCTGGGGCAGGTTGGATATGCGATGATCGCCATGCCGTTCGCTGCCGCGTTCGGCGAACGTGTGCCGGACAAGTTCCGCGACCGGGCCGATTCCTGGCGTGGCAAGGGACAGGCGCTCGGCCAGATGGTCGGCGTCATCGCCGCCGTGGCCCTTACATGGAACCTCGATGATCTGGACTGGGGAAGCGGCACCGTGCGTACGGCCCTGTTGCGGTGCTCGGTGGCCTTCGTCATCGCCGCGGTCATCACGCTGTTGGTGCTGCCGTTCGAAGGATCCAGCAGCTACCTGCCCCGCAGAAGCACGCGTAGGAGCGACTACTTCTCGCAGTATCTTCCGCCGAAGGGCGCGCCCAAGTTCTTCGCGGCGTTCGCGGCCCGCATGATGGGCGTCGCCGCTACCGCCGGCATCACCGTGTTCCAGTGGTATATGGCACGATTCGGCTTCGGAAGCGATATTTCCGGCTACCGGTTCCTCGGCTTCCACGGCGCGGGTGCGGTGGTTGTGGCGATGGCCGTCGCCGCTTTCGTCGGCGCGTTGGTCGCCGCGCTGCTGCTCGGCCGCATCGCCCGCGCGTTCGACGATCTGCGTATCCCCGCCGTCGTCGCCTGCGTGCTGTTCATCGTCGCGGCCCTGCTGCCGCTGCTGCTCGCCGACCATCTGCTGGCGGTCTCCCTATACGCGCTGCTTGCCGGCTTCGCCTGCGTGGTGTTCGACGGCGTCAGCCAGAGCCTGGGATTGGCGATTCTGCCGGACGTGCGTTCCGTCGGACGTTCGCTGGCCGCCTACGGATTGGCCAATACGATCGGCGCATTGCTCGGTGTCGCCGTCTGCGCGGCCGTCATCATCGAGACGGGCGCCTATCTGCCGATGTTCGCCGTCGCCGCGATCGCCATGCTGCTTGCCGCCGTTCTGACGCTTCCGCTGAAAAAATGACGGAACGTCAATCGAAAACGATTGGAAAACGGCGGAAAATAGCCAAAAAGGCAGTTTGAAAAAATAATTTGGGTAGACGTGTCCACATAGTGAACCTTTGGTAGATGGGGGAGGTGGACACGCTTACCTTTAAGGCTTAGTTCGAGCGGAAATCCCGCCGAGCGAAAGACTTTGCGAAAGGAGGTTCGCCAAGATGAACGGAATGGTTGCACGCGTACTGCTGTCCGCACGAATTATTATTCCGCTTTCGTTGGCGGACTGATTCGAGCATAGCGGCTTCAATCCCTCGCCAACGAAGGCAGGGTTTGAGGCGCGCGTAACACACACGTTGATGGCCCTGCATGATGCGGGGCCTTTTTGTTGCAGCCCACAAGGCAGACACAGCGAAAACCTTTGAAGCCGGCCGGCATAGCGCACAACAGAAAAACAGAAACTACAAACAACATCGTTATCGGCGGAAGTTGGGAGCCGGTAACAGGAGACGTACAGGGAGTACATCAATGAGTACAGTCGAAGCGGCCGCTGGCAAGGCGCAGGCGATGGTACGCGATTCGGTGAAGACCGTGATCGCGGCATCCATGGTCGGCACCGCCATCGAGTTCTACGACTTTTACGCATACGGCACCGCCGCTGCGAATTATTTCCCGAAGGTGTTCTTCGGAGACACCACCAATCCGACCGTCGCGCTGCTGGCCAGCCTGCTGACCTTCGCCATCGCGTTCATCGCCCGTCCGCTGGGCTCTCTGGTGTTCGGCCACTTCGGCGACCGTATGGGCCGCAAAACCACGCTGGTGGTTTCCCTGCTCACCATGGGCATCGCCACCTTCCTGATCGGCTGCCTGCCGACCTACAACCAGTGGGGTGTCGCGGCCGTCGCCGTGCTGTGCCTGTGCCGCTTCGTTCAGGGCATCGGCCTGGGTGGCGAATGGTCCGGCGCCGCGCTGGTGGCTACCGAGAACGCTCCGGAGGACAAGCGCGCGCTGTACGGCTCCTTCCCGGAGCTGGGCGCCCCGATCGGCTTCTTCCTGTCGAACGGCACCTACTTCCTGCTGGAGACCTTCAACGACAATGACGCGATGCTCGCTTGGGGATGGCGTGTGCCGTTCCTGCTGTCCGCCATCCTCGTGATCGTCGGCCTCGTCGTCCGCGTCCAGATGGAGGAGACCCCGATCTTCCGTATGGCCCAGGAGCAGAAGAAGGTCGTCAAGTCCCCGCTTACCGAAGTGTTCAAGAAGAGCTGGAAGGAAGTCATCCAGGCCACGTTCTTGGTGGCTGTCACTTACACGCTGTTCTACACGCTGGCAACCTGGTCCCTCGCTTGGGGCACCAAGACCGTCGAGCAGGGCGGTGGCGGCCTGGGCTTCAGCAACCAGGAGTATCTGCTCATGCTGATGGTTGCCGTCTGCGTGTTCGCTGCATTCATTGTGATTTCCTGCGTGAACGCCGACAAGTTCGGTCGCAAGCGCGTGATCGTCATCTCCTCCTGCTGCCTCATCGCTTTCGCACTGCTCTTCCCGTTCCTGCTTGATCCGGCGGTCGTCGGCCAGCGCAACTTCGTCACCAACCTGCTGTTCCTGTGCATCGGCTTCGCTCTGATGGGCACCGCGTTCGGTCCGATCGGCGCCTTCCTGCCGGAACTGTTCGACGCGAACGTGCGTTACTCCGGATCCGGCATCGGCTACAACCTGGCCGCCATCGTCGGCGCGGCTTTCGTGCCGACCATCGCCACCTGGCTGTCCCACCACTGGGGCGTGCATTCCGTTGGCCTGTACCTCGGCGTGATGGCCCTGTGCTGCCTTATCGCAGTGCTGAGCTGCAAGGAGACTAAGGACGTTGATTTCACCAAGTGAAATCAACGGCAGATACCTGCCCTCACTCAGCTGCCGCTTCGTTCAGGCGTCGCCTATCGGCAGTCCACTGGACTGCCGTCTTGACGGCTCCGTTCACCAAGTGAAATCGGTGGCTGGGTTCGACAGCCCTACAGAAAATCGTTTGACGCGAACATAACCACTATGTGAACGCCAACAAGCAACATAAAGAAAGCGGGACTAAAACAGTTCCGCAGGAGATGCGGGGTGGTTCCTCGGACACAATCCGGGGGGAGTAAACTCCTAGGAGCCACGGCCCGCCGCGACAACCGAAAAAAGAATAAGAAAACGCGAGTTTGTTCGGGAAAGCAAAATCCCGAATCGCAATAAAAGAAAAATAAAGGAGCGCCTATTATGGCAGCAACTATCTGGTACGAGAAGGACGCCGATCTGTCCGTGTTCGATGGCAAGAAGGTCGCCATCCTCGGTTACGGTTCCCAGGGTCATGCCCATGCGCTGAACCTGCGCGATTCCGGTGTCGACGTCGTCGTCGGCCTGCGTCCGACCTCCAAGTCCGTGGAATACGCCAAGGAGCAGGGCCTGGAAGTCAAGTCCGTCGCCGACGCCGTTGCCGAGGCTGACGTTGTGATGATTCTGCTGCCTGATCAGTACCAGGCCGCCGTGTACAAGAAGGACATCGAGCCGAACCTGAAGCCGGGCGCAGCTCTGGCCTTCGCTCACGGCTTCAACATCCACTACGGCTACATCAAGCCGTCCGAGGATCACCCGGTCTTCATGGTCGCTCCGAAGGGCCCGGGCCACATCGTTCGTCGTGAGTACGCCGCTGGCCGTGGCGTCCCGGTCGTCGTGGCTGTCGAGCAGGATCCGGATGGCAAGACCTGGCCGCTGTGCCTGGCTTACGCCAAGGCTCTGGGTGCCCTGCGTGCAGGCGCCATCAAGACCACCTTCACCGAGGAGACCGAGACCGATCTGTTCGGCGAGCAGGACGTGCTCATGGGCGGCATCAACCACCTGTGCGACATGGGCTTCGACGTGCTGACCGAGGCTGGCTACCAGCCGGAGATCGCCTACTTCGAGGTGTTCCACGAGCTGAAGATGCTGGTTGACCTGGCTAACGAAGGTGGCCTGAACAAGGCTCGTTGGTCCTGCTCCGACACCGCTCAGTACGGCGATTACACCTCCACCGTGATCACCGAGGAGACCAAGAAGCGCATGCAGTATCAGCTCAAGCGCATCCAGGACGGCTCCTTCGCCAAGGAGTTCATGGATGACCAGGCCGCTGGCGCTCCGAAGTTCAAGAAGCTGCAGGAAGAGTACAGCCACCCGCACCTGGAGACCGTTGGCCCGAAGCTGCGCGCCATGTTCTCCTGGAACAACCAGGTGGACGCCGATGCCGATATGGCCGAGTCCTTCAACGGCAAGATTGCTCGTACCCAGGTTCAGTGAGATTGCCTGATTCCGAGCTGAGAGCCGGAATCTGAAGCATTGCAAAAAGACCGTCGCCCGATTCGTTCGGACGGCGGTCTTTTGCGTTTGCGTGATCATCTCTCTTGGTTTCTCTGGTTGGTCTGCTTGCTTGGCTCGTCTGGTTGGTTTGCTTGGTCTGTCTGCTTGGCTCAAATGGTGACTGGCTGACCATATCTTTGACCTGTGCCGCACATTCGGCATTTAACGCGATGAATCGAGGTTTTTCGAGTATGGGGTGCGATTTCCTTTATTTTCCACCGATTTGGTACCCTCTTGCATGCGTCGGCTGGGGATTGGCGGCGAGAAATGGGTTTTTCGCGTACGGGGGCATGATCTCGTAGGGCATGCGGAATCGCACTGAAAGCCTTGAAAGAAAATAGCGGAAGGCCGCCACCCACGAACGGGGTGACGGCCTTCCGATGGCTGGATTTATCGGAACCGGTTCCCGAGCCCAGAGAACCACTCAGCCGCGGGCGATCTTGCCGGTGAAGGTGGCCATATCGGCGTCCTCGTCCTGGCCGTTGTTCCAGGAGAACATGGCGCGCAGCTTCGGGCCGACGGTCTCGATGCGGACGTTGGAGTACTCCTCCTGCAGGGCCTTGAACTTCGGTGCGCCGGCATCCTGATCCTCGATGAACTCCTTGGCGAAGGAGCCGTCCTGGATGCGCTTCAGGTGGTATTCCATGCGCTCACGCACGTGCTCGTCGATGCAGGTGTTGGTGTAGTCGCCGTACTGGGCGGTGTCGGAGCAGGACCAACGGTCCTTGTTCAGGCCGCCTTCGTTCATCAGGTCGACGATCATCTTCAGCTCGTGGCACACCTCGAAGTAGGCGATCTCCGGCTGGTAGCCGGCGTCGGTGAGGACCTCGAAGCCCATTTCGACGAGCTTGTTTACGCCGCCCATGAGCACGTTCTGCTCGCCGAACAGATCGGTTTCGGTCTCTTCCTTGAAGGTGGTCTTGATGGCGCCGGCGCGCAGTGCGCCGAGGGCCTTGGCGTAGGCGAGGGTGATGGCCCAAGCGTCACCGCGCGGGTCCTGCTCGACGGCCACGACGACCGGCACGCCACGGCCGTTCACGTACTCGCGGCGCACGATGTGGCCCGGGCCCTTCGGGGCGACCATGAAGACCGGGTGGTCCTTGGACGGCTTGATGTAGCCGTAGTGGATGTTGAAGCCGTGGGCGAAGGCAACGGCCGCGCCCGGCTTGATGTTCGGCTCGATGTCGTTGGCCCAGATGGTGCGCTGATACTGATCAGGAGCCAGGATCATGATGATGTCGGCCTCGGCGGCGGCTTCCGGAACGGACTTGACTTCCAGGCCCTGCTCCTTGGCGTGCTCGACGGACTTGGAGGTGGGGCGCAGGCCGACGACGACGTCGACGCCGGAGTCGCGCAGGTTCAGCGCGTGGGCGTGGCCCTGGGAGCCGTAACCGATGATGGCGACCTTCTTGCCTTCGAGGACCGAGAGATCGCCGTCGTTCTCGTACCAGATTTGTGCAGCCATTGTACTTGGCACTCCTTTTTTGTGTAGTGGGGTGAACGCTTGGAAAGCGTTCGGGTTTCTACCATTCGCAGATGAAATTCGTGGTTTCGTGCATGGATTTTGTCCTGCAAACTGCGGTCTATCCTACCGAAGACATCGTCTTGACACGTATCCAGTCCACAAAGTGAGCCGCGAAACCGTAAAAAATCCACTGCTCAATGGGTGACGGCTTCGCGTATTCTCGGCCGGGAATGGCATAGGATAGGCATGTCGTATTTCTAGCATGTCGTATTTCTAGTAGGAAGAGATGCCATGGTCGCTGCAACTGGTCCCGCGCCGGGATCTGAACTGACGGCGGAAGTCGATGAGGTCGAGGAGCGTAGCTCGGCCGGTGTGCTGCATGTGGCGGCGATTTTCGCCTCGCATATGGTATTGCAACGTAATAAGCCCATCGCCGTGTTCGGCGCGTTGGATGCCGATTGCGCAGGTTTGGAGGTCGTTGCGCAGATTCGCGATTTTGACGGGTCGACAGTCGCGGAAGCCCACGCGTATGCTTCGAAGGATCTCAAGGACGGTCTTTCGCCGTGGCGCGTGATGCTTCCGGCCCAGCCGGAGGGTGGCCCGTACACGCTTCGCGTCACCGCGGGCAACGATTTCCTCGAATTCGAGGATGTGCTGATCGGCGAGGTGTGGCTTGCCGGTGGCCAAAGCAATATGGAACTTGAGCTGCGCAACAGCGAGAACGCCGAAGCGGCCCTTGAGGATTGCGCTGATCCGCTGCTGCGTTTCTACAACGTGCCGAAAACCGGCGTCATCAATCGCAATGCGGAGAACGCGGCGAGCTGGCAGGAATCATCGCCGGAAAACAGCGGTGTGATGAGCGCGGTCGCCTATTATTTCGCACACAAGCTGCGCTCCGAACTCGACCCCGATCTGCCGATCGGCATCGTGGACTGCTATATCGGAGGCACGTCGATTACCTGCTGGATGAGCGAGGACGCGCTGAATTCCAGCGAGGCCGGACGAGGCTATCTCACCCGGTACGAGCGCGCGATCGCTGGCAAGACGCAGGAGCAGTTCAAGCTGGAGACCGACGAATGGCAGACGAGATTCGATGCTTGGAACGCGAATATCGCGGCCGCCAAGGAAGCCGATCCCGACGTGACGTGGGATACGCTGAACGAGCAGTACGGCGCGTGCCCGTGGCCACCGCCGGTCACGCCGACATCGCAGTACCGTCCGACCGGCCCGTTCCGCGCCATGCTGGAACGCATCGCGCCGTATTCGCTGGCGGGTTTCCTGTGGTACCAGGGCGAGGAGGACGAGCCGTATTGCGGATCCTACCGTGAGCTGCTGGGCATGCTGATCGGTGAGTGGCGTGCCATCTGGAGCGAGAATCTGCCGTTCCTCATTGTGCAACTGCCGCAATGGATCGACAAGAAGGTGGACGAGACCGAAGGCGATCCGATGCTGTGGCCGGTGCTGCGCGAAGCCCAATGGGATGCGGCGCAGTCCATCGACAACGTGTACGTCATCTGCACCATCGATTGCGGCGAGTACGACAACATCCACCCTGTCGACAAGCGCACTCCGGGCGAACGGCTTGCCGATTGCGCGCTGAGGCAGGTCTACGGCATGGCCCGCGTTCCCGTGTACGGGCCGACGGTGTTGGGCTTCCGTTGCGATCCGAACGGCCGCGTACGGCTGTTCTTCCGGTATGCGCACGGCCTGCATTTCGATGGCACCACGCCCGGCAGCAGGGGTGATGCTTCCGTTGTGGAGCTGCCTTCGCTGGTGCGCTCGCCGGAAAGCTCCGGTTTCGAGCTTGCGGGTGCCGATGGCGTGTTCCATCCGGCCACCGCGGCGATTTTCGTGGATTGCGACATCGACGACCTCGTCAATTCCAGGGTGAACGTGGTCGATTACAACGCCACCGAATTCGGCATTCCCGTCAATAGCCGCAGCATCGGCACGATTACGCTGGCATGTCCGGATGTGCCTGAGCCGATGTCGATGCGGTACGCGTGGCGCAGCTGGGGGCCGGCTCCGCTGTTCAACAGCGACGGATTGCCCGCACAGCCGTTCCGGCTTGATCTGACAGATCACACTGCCGCCGAGGAGTGATTCTGCGGCTTCACGGCAGTGAATGGCGGTATAGAAAAACCGGCCGTCCCTTCGATGTGAGGGGACGGCCGGTTTCGCTATGGGGCAGCTATGGAGTCGTTATGAAGTTTGCCTCGAAGTCACTTCCACAGGTCGGGGCCGAAGGATTCCAGATACGCGGTCAGCTCGTCGGCCATCTCCTGCTGTTCCACCACGCGCGGATGCCCGGGTGTGGCCTTTCCGTTGCGCGAGTACAGGAAGTGCCGCACGCGGTCGTCGCCTTCGTCGTTGACCGTATGGCACACCTCGTCGATCGCGCGGTCCCAGGACGGGTCGTGGATGAGCACGGTGGTGGTGAGCACTATCAGTGCATGCGGATACTTGCCACGCAGCGCGTGCACGAAATCGACGTACCGGGCCCGCCAATGCGAGGCTTCGCCGCCGTCGTAGTCGTCGGCCATGAAATCGCGCGGATGAGAATCGTTCTGCCCCAACGCGACCACCACGACGTGTGGCGTGTATTGCGCGAAATCCCACGGGGCCGTGTCACCCAACTGCGTGTTGTAGACGGATTTGTCCCAGATGCTTTCCATGCCGATGTAGTCCGGCGCATGGAACCAGCCGATGCCGTCCAACAGCGTCGTGCCGCCCTGCGAAACGAGATGCACCTGCGCGCCGAGCTTGCGCGAGGCGATGGCGGCGTACGAATACCACGAGTTGCTGTACGGGCTCAGATCCACTTCCGGATCGGCCTTGCCCACGTAGCAGGCTGCTTCGCAGCGCTCGCCGCACGTTACGGAATCGCCGTACACTTCGATACGGCGTTCCGGCAGCGGCGCCGCCGTCGGCATGAGCTTCGCTCCGTCATCCAGCAGGATGCCGTACATGTCCAGACGATTGTTGCCTTCGTCCTGCCGCTTGAAGATCGTCACCTCATGTTCGATATTCGGCAGATCGGAGACGATTGCCACGTCGACCGGCTGTCGTGGCTTTTCGTCCTCCGCTCCGGCTGGCTCCACGCGGCTTGGGTAGCCGTTTTCCATGCTGACGGCGTCATGCGAGGCGTCGATGGGCACGCGCGCCTTGACCTGCATACCGTCGACGATGGCGCCGAGATACGCGTCGCCATACCCCCAATGGTTGACGAGGCGCACGCCGACGCTGGTGCCGGTGCAGCGGAACGAGACCTGCGTGTAAGGGAAAGCCCAGGTCTGGTGGTCGGCGGGGGAGCGGTCGATGCGCCCCATGAACCGAAGGTCCGGGTTGGTGATTGGAATGAATCGCGATGCTTGGGTGATGGTGTTCATGGCCCTTCCTTGGAACGAACCGATGGTGTTTTCGCTCCGTGGAACGGGGCGTGTTGTCTGCAAACAGTCTATGACATCGGTTAACCTCATTAATATCTTAACCGCTTCAGTAAAGGACACGCAATGACGCTGACTTTTCCACAGGATTTCACATTCGGCACCGCCACGGCGGCCTATCAGATCGAAGGCGCGGTGACCGAGGATGGCCGCTGCCCCTCCATCTGGGACACCTTCAGCCATACTCCGGGGGCCACCCTCGCCGGCGACACCGGTGACGTGGCCACCGATTCCTACCATCGCTGGCGTGAGGACCTCGCCCTGCTCAAGGACCTCGGCGTCGACGCCTACCGCTTCTCCATCGCCATGCCCCGCATCCTGCCGACGCCTGGTGGCGCGCCCAATAGCAAAGGCCTCGACTTCTACGAAGGCATCGTCGACGCCCTGCTGGAAGCCGGCATCAAGCCGGTCGTGACGCTGTACCACTGGGATCTGCCGCAGTACCTCGGCGATGAAGGCGGCTGGTTGAACCGCAAGACCGCCTACGCGCTCGCCGACTACGCGGGTGTCGTGGCCAAGCGTCTTGGCGACCGCGTCGATACCTGGACCACGCTGAACGAACCATGGTGCTCGTCCTATCTGAGCTACGGAGCCAAGGAGCATGCGCCGGGCCTGGGCCTCGGCCCCGGCGCTTTCCCGGCGGTCCATCACTTGAATCTCGCTCATGGCCTGATGACGCAGGCCGTCCGTGCCGAAGTGGGGGACAAGGCCAAGTATTCGGTCACGCTGAATCTGCAGTTCAACCGTGGCGACGCCGACGCCTGCCATCGCCTCGATCTGATCTCCAACCGCGCTTTCCTCGACCCGATGCTGCGCGGCCGCTATCCGGACGAACTGTTCTCCATCACCAAGGGCATCTGCGACTGGGACTTCATCCAGCCAGGCGATCTCGAGCTCATCCACCAGCCGATCGACGTGTTGGGCATCAACTACTATTCCACCAACCGTGTGGCCATGTCCGACCGTCCGCAGTTCCCGCAGAGCACTGAGGCGTCCACCGCCCCCGGCGCGTCCGACGTGGACTGGCTGCCCACCGAGGGCCCGCATACCGACATGGGCTGGAACATCGATCCGGACGGCCTGCACGACCTGCTGGTGCGCGTGCACGACAACTATCCGGAGGTCGATCTGGTGATCACCGAGAACGGCATGGCCTGCAAGGACCAGCTGACGGTGAACGAGGACGGCACGAAGTCGGTGCACGATCCGGACCGCATCGACTATCTCAAGCGCCATCTCACCGCGGCGAAGCGCGCCATCGACGAGGGTGTGCCGCTGACCGGCTATTTCGTGTGGTCGCTGCTCGACAATTTCGAATGGTATTTCGGCTATGCCAAGCGTTTCGGCATCACGTACGTCGACTACGCCACGCAGGAGCGCATTCCGAAGGACAGCTTCCTGTGGTACCGCGATTTCCTCGCTTCCCGCAAGGCGTGAGCATTCGGCGATCGCTGCCTCCCGCCGACTTGGGTTGAAAGGCGCGCCGCGTCCGTTCATGGCGCGGCACGCCTTTTTTGTTGCGATTCCGCCATTTTCCGCGATTAAGGAACGTCTGCATATGCATGCTTAAGCGCTTAATGACACTCCAGTAAAAAATTTTACGTTAACCCTCTTAACCTAAACATGCGAAGTGTGTGTATGATAAATCTCGAACCGTTTCGACGTGCTGAAAACGTTGGGTTTTGGTGTTCCTGAAACATAGCGCTGAGGTGGTAGTTGTAGCATTGCCGGCATGTGATGGCGGTTCGGAAGTTAACTTAAGCGCTTGACAAACTTAAGGGGTTCACTTATGGTGTAACTACCAGTTCATCAAAGGCAGGCAGAGAGGCCTGAGATGAAAGGCATCACCAATGGAGCATCGGTGCCGAGACTCCGGAAGTGGTGGACAAGGATTCACAAGGAAGGATCGGAAGATGAATCTCAAGAAGATCGTCGCAGCCGGCATTGCGGCCGTTTGCGCGGTGAGCATGGCAGCCTGCGGTGGCAGCAGCAGTGGCTCCTCCAAGACCACCGACGTGCAGTACAAGGACATCAAGCTTGGTCAGACCGGTAAGGACATCAAGGCCAATCTGAAGCTGTTCAGCCACCGTACCGATATGCTCAAGGACGATTATCCGGGAACGACCTGGAAGCAGTACATCGCCGAATTCAACAAGACGTATCCGAACATCAAGGTCACCGTCGAAGCCAACAGCGACTACGCCAACAGCGCCATGACCCGTCTGCAGGGCGGCGATTGGGGCGACATCATGATGATTCCGGCGGTCGACAGGGCCGAGCTGCAGAACTACTTCATCTCCTACGGCTCCCTCGGGGACATGAACAAGGAGATCAAGTACGCCGTCAACCAGTCCTACCAGAAGAAGGTCTACGGCGTGGCCTCGGTCGGCAACGCCTCCGGCATCGTCTACAACAAGAAGATCTTCAAGGAGGCCGGCATCGACAAGCTGCCGACCACTCCGAAGGAGTTCATCTCCGATCTGAAGGCCGTCAAGGACAAGACCAAGGCCATCCCGCTGTACACCAACTACGCGGCCGGCTGGACCATGGGCGCCTGGGATGCGTACATCGGCGGCACGGCCACCGGTGACCCCAGCTACATGAACAACGTCTTCACCCACACCAAGAACCCGTTCAAGGATCTGGGCGACGGCACCCACGCCTACAACGTCTACAAGATCCTGTATGACGCCGTCGCTGATGGCCTGACCGAGGACGATTACTCCACCACCGATTGGGAATCCTCCAAGAACAAGCTGAACAGCGGCGACATCGCCACCATGGTGCTCGGCTCCTGGGCCGTCTCCCAGATCCAGTCCGCAGGCGACAACGCCAAGGACGTCGGCTACATGCCGTTCCCGATCTCCGTCAAGGGCAAGCAGTACGCCACCTCCGCTCCTGATTACGCGTACGGCATCAACAAGAACTCCTCCACCACCAACCAGGAAGCGGCCATGATCTTCGTCAAGTGGATGACCGAGAAGTCCAACTTCGCATACAACGAAGGTGGCATCTCGATCAAGGCCGACGACGACAGGCTCCCTGACCTCTACTCCGACTTCAAGAACGTCAAGCTCATCGCCGACGAGCCGGCCCCTGACGGCGAGGAGGACCTGTTCAACGACCTCAACTCCGATTCCGAACTCAACATCAACAACGGCGGCGACTCCCGTGTCCAGGGCATCGTCGAGCACGCGGCCAACAAGGACGAGTCCTATAACGACCTCGTCAAGGAATGGAACCAGAAGTGGAACGACGCCCTTGATTCCGAAGGCGTCGACACCAAGTGATTCCGGAACGCCAGGCGTGACGGCGTAAAGCTCGCGCACCCATCACTGAGGACTTCGGCTCGTTCTCGGCGGAACCAAGCCGAAGTCCTCTCTCATCGCAATCTTTCATCGCAATCTTTCGTTAGGCAGAGAAGCAACCCAAAGAGGGGGATATCATGACTGCAGCAGCAGTGGAACCGACCGAGAAGGTCGAGGTTCCCTTCAACAAGCAGCCCCGAAATTGGCGTAAGGCGGGCGTCATCGTCGCCTTTTCCGCGATTCCGGTCGCACTGCTCGTAATCTTCACTTACTGGCCGTTCGGGTCCATGATCGGCTACTCGTTCTACAAGATGAAGTACATCGGCCCACGTCAGTTCGTCGGCCTCCAGAACTACATCGACGTCTTCACCCGTCCTGATACGCTTTCCTCCCTGAAGCTGAGCGTCTACTACATGATCGGCGCGCTGATCCAGGTGGCGCTGGCTCTGTATCTGTCCACCATGTTGGCGTTCAAGGTACGTGGCGGCAACGCGTTCAAGGCCATCTACTTCTTCCCGTACCTGATCAACGGCATCGCGGTCGGCTTCATCTTCAAGTTCTTCTACACCCGCGGATACGTGTTCGACACCGTGCTCCAATGGTGCGGATTCCAACTCGACAACCTGCCATACTGGCTGAAGGACCAAAGCGTGAACAACTGGTCCTTGGTGGGCGCCTCCGTCTGGCGTTACCTCGGCCAGAACGTGATCCTGTTCATCGGCGCCATGATGTCGATCGATTCGACGCTGTACGAGGCGGCCGAAATCGACGGCGCCAACAGGTGGCAGCAGTTCAAGCACATCATCCTGCCGGGCATCAAGACCATCCTGGTGCTGAACGTCATCCTTTCGATCACCGGCTCGCTGTCCGCCTTCGAAGGCCCGTACGTCATCACCTCCGGCGCCAACGGCACCGCCACCTACTTCGTGCGTATGGACCGTCTGGCCCACACCAGCCAGAAGGTCGGCCTGGCATCCGCCATGGCAATCGTCCTGCTGATCATCATCCTCATCTGCGCGTTGCTGCAGAACCTGTTCTTCAAGTACGTGTTCAAGGATGCCGATGACGGCGTGGAGAAGGCAAGGAAGCAGGCGGCCAAGATCGAGCGCCAGCGCGCCCGCATGGCCAGGAAGAACGCTTCGGTCTTCAAGAACGGACCGAGCAACAAGGAAAAGGCGGTGGCATGATGACTGACGCAGTCGCACTCGCTAAGGAACGTTCCGCAGCCAAGACCGCGGGCTTCTGGTACAGGTTCAAAATCGGAGTGGCCGTATTCCTCAAGTATTTCTCGCTGATCTTCGTCGCGTTCATGATGCTGCTGCCATTGGTCAGCTGCTTCGTGACCGCAGCCAAGACGGACAAGGAATACCAGAGCACGTCCGTCATGGACATGCCGAAGAACTGGTTCAACTTCGACAACTACGTGCAGGCGTTCGTCACGTCGAACATGGCGGTCGCCTTCCGCAATTCCATCATCGTCGTGGCGGTGGTCCTGGTGGTCACCACGATCATCGGCACCATGCTGGCCTACGTGCTGAGCCGATTCCAGTTCCCCGGCAACGGCCTGATTCGTGGCATGTTCACCCTTGCGGCACTGCTTCCGGGTATCGCCATGCAAGTCGCGCTGTACAAGATGATGGTCAACTTCCACGCCGTCAACACAATGTGGGGCTACATCCTGATGATGTGCGGCACCGACGTGATCTCCATCTACGTGTTCATCCAGTTCTTCGAGAACATCTCGATCTCCTTGGATGAGGCTGCCATCATGGACGGCGCCTCCTACTTCACCGTCTACTACAAGATTCTGCTGCCGCTGCTGAAGCCGGCAATCGTGACCTGCGCCATCCTGAAGGGCGTCGGTGTGTACAACGAGTACTACGCCGCCAACCTTTACCTGCAGGACGCGAATCTGAAGACCATCGCCATCGCGCTGTACTCCTTCACCGGCCCGATGGGCAGCAAGTACAACCTGATCTGCGCCGGCGTGATCATCACGCTGCTGCCGATGCTGATCCTGTTCCTGATCTTCCAGAAGCAGATCTACAGCGGCATCGCTGCCGGCTCCGTGAAGGAATAAAAAACGTAACCTCCAACTTCCTTTTTCCATAACCAAGGGCCGCGCCAAGAGTCACATCGCGGTGCGGCCCTTTCCTTTTCAGAACATTTGTTAGAAGGATTCACTATGTCTCACATTCCCAGCACGTTTGCACCTCTGAACGAGGGTTGGACGTTGACCGCCGTCAACCCGGAAGCCGCTCCCGAAGCACTGCGCGCGACGCTCGCCGCAGGCATTCCGGCCACTGTGCCGGGAGAGGCCACGCTTGACCTGCTCAACGCCGGTCTGATCGACGACCCGTTCGACGGCGACAACGAGAACAAGCAGCAGTGGATCGGCGATGTCGATTGGCGATTCACCTGCCGTTTCGATTGGCAGGACGACGGCTCCGACCGTCACGACCTGGTGGCCTACGGCCTCGACACCATCGCCGGCATCGCATTGAACGGCCGCCCGGTCGCCTCCACCCGCAACTTCCACCGTTCCTACCGTTGGGACGTGCGTGGTCTGCTCAGGGACGGCGCCAACGAGCTGACCGTCACCTTCACGTCCCCCGTGCGTGAATCCGACCGCATGGAACAGGCCCGCGGCTACTATCCGCACACCGAGCACCACGCCTTCAACCAGATTCGCAAGCCGAGCTATTCCTTCGGCTGGGATTGGGGCGTCGACGTGGCCAACGCCGGTATCTGGCGTGAGATCGGCATCGATTCCTGGTCCGGCGTGCGCATCGCCTCCGTCCGCCCGCTCGTCGACGTCGCCGCCGACGGCACCGGACTGCTCAGCGTGCACGTCGAAATCGAACGCGCCGGCAAGGGCCGCGTCATGTCCCCGTACGATTCCCATCCGGTCCGTCAGGCTGTGCCGGTGCACGCCGAAATCTCCGGTTTCGGCACGAAGCTGTCCGCTGACGGTGTCGTCGCCGAAGGCCGCAACGAGGCCGTGCTGACGATCGCCGTGCCGGAAGCGAAGCTGTGGTGGCCCGTCGGCTACGGTGACCAGCCGCTGTACGACGTCGCCGTCACCGCCGGCGACGCGGCCGAAGCGTCTTGGAACGGCCACGTCGGTTTCCGCACCGTGCACGTCGACACCCGCGCCGACGAAATCGGCCGTCCATTCCAGATCTACATCAACGATGTGCCGGTGCACGCGCACGGCTACAACTGGATTCCGGACGACGCCTTCATCTCCCGCGTCACCAAGCGCGATTACGAACGCGGCATCCGCGACCTGGTGGAATCCAACTCCAACATGGTGCGCGCCTGGGGTGGCGGCATCTACGAATCCGATGAGTTCTACGACCTGTGCGACAAGTACGGCATCATGGTGTGGCAGGACTTCATGCTGGCCTGCGCGGCCTATCCGGAGGATGCCGAAACCAAGGCCGAGGTCGAAGCCGAGGCCCGCGAGCATATCACCCGCCTGTCCGAACACGCCAGCCTCATCGTCTGGAACGGCTCCAACGAGAACTACGTGGCCTACTCCGAATGGGGTGGCTACAAGCAGGCCCTGCGCGACGACGATCGTCCAGCCAACGAATACGGCTACGGCGAGAAGCCGTGGGGCGACTACTACTATTCCGAACTGTTCCCGTCCCTGCTGGCCGAACTCGACCCGGCCCGCTCCGCCTACCTGCCGAGCTCTCCGATGAGCTTCACCAAGTTCACGGGCGCCAACCTCGACACCGACGGCACCATGCACATCTGGGATGCCTGGAACCGCGCCGACTACACCGTCTACGCGCAGTACACCCCGCGCTTCGCCGACGAATTCGGCTACCAGGCGCCGCCGGCATGGAGCACCCTCACCGGTGCCGTGCATGACGACAAGTTGGAACCGTTCGGCAAGCAGATGCTCGTGCATCAGAAGGCCTCCGGCGGCAACTACAAGCTCGCCCGCGGCATGCGCTCGCACATCACCCCCGGCCATCTTGACGACGTGAGCTTCGGTGGCGTGGTCAACGGCAAGCCGTCCGACGGCGAGCACAGCTGGCTGATCCCCACCGACAACTGGGCCGACATCGAGGACTGGCACTGGGCATGCCAGTTGCAGCAGGCGCAGGCCATGCGCTTCGGCGTGGAGCATATGCGCTCCCTCGAGCCGGTGAACGCGGGCGCGCTGATTTGGCAGCTGAACGACGACTGGCCGGTCGTCTCCTGGGCCGCGGTCGATTTCAACGGCCATCGCAAGCCGGTGTGGTACGCCTCCCGCGACTTCTTCGCACCGCGTTTGGCCACCATCCAGCCGCGTGTCTCCGAGGAGTACCGCGCGACCCACAGCTGGGAGGGCGTGAAGACCGCCAACGACCACTATGAGCTGATCGTGCTCAACGACACCCGCGAGGCGTGGAAGGGTTCCTGGAAGGTCGAGCGCGTGACCCTGTCCGGCAAGGTGCTCGCATCCCAGACCTTCGATGACGTCGAACTCGGCGCGGTCTCGCACATCGGACTGCCGCTCGACGAGGACATCGTCTCCTATGCGGACGCCGGCAGCGAGCTGGTCGTGGCCACTTCGTCCGACGGCGCCTTCGCCCGCGTGGTCTTCAATCCGGCCGAAATCATCGACCAGAAGCTCGCCGCCCCCGCCGACGCGTTCAAGACCTCCGCCAAGGCCGTCGAAGGCGGCGTGGAGCTCACGGTCACCGCCGAAAGCTACGTGCGCGACCTGTTCTGCATGGTCGACAAGGTCGATGCCAAGGCGACCGTCGACGAAGGCATGGTCTCCCTGTTGGCCGGTGAAAGCGTCACGCTGCACATCGCCACCACCGCGACCGCCGATCCGGACGCGTTCGCCGCGGCAAACGTGCTGCGCAGCGCCAACGATCTCAAGCGGGAGTGGTGATTGCCGGAAAGGGATTTCCTTTCGCCGTCTTCGCTTCGGTGAGGACGATCGTATGAACGCCGTCGATGCTCCGGAACAAGCCTTGGAAGGCCAGTCCCAGAGCATCGACGGCGTTTGTGCTGTATGATGGAGATGAATCGGTTAAGTGGCTGATTTTTCTAGCGTAAGTGTGTGTAAGGAAACGGGAATGCCTATCCAGAAAAGCAAAGTGACGATTTTCGACGTTGCCAAGGCATCCGGCGTTTCCAGCAGCGCCGTCTCGTACGCCCTCAACGGCAAGCCGGGAGTCTCCGACGAGACCCGCGCCAAAGTACTGCGGGTGGCCCACGAATTGGGTTGGAAGCCCAACGGCGCGGCCCAAGCGCTGGCCAAGGCGAAGACGCAGCGCATCGGCCTGGTGCTGGATTACGATCCCGAACTGCTGTCCGTCGAATCCTTCATGATGGAGCTGATCTCCGGCCTCGGCGCCGAACTGGAGAAGCACGACTATTCCATTCTGATCCGCATGGCCGTCGGCGAGGACGCCAAACTGTCGATCATCAAGGACTGGATCGCCACCGGCAACGTCGATGGTCTGCTGCTGGTCAACGTGGAGCTCGGCGACCCGTGCGTCTCCCTGCTGGAGAAGACTCCTGACGTGCCGGTTCTCGCCATCGCCGACGCCTCCGTGGCGGGTGGTCTGCCGAGCCTGTCGAGCGCCGACGCCGATGCCGTACGGCAGGCGGTGCAGTATCTGTACGATCTGGGGCATCGCCATATCGCGCGTGTGGGTGGTCCGGAAGCGTTGGCCCACTCGTATATCCGCGATGCGGCGTTCGCCGACATGGCCGCCGAATTGGGCATACGGTACCGTTGCCTGCATACCGACTACACGCCCGAATCCGGGCGTGAGGCCACCAATCGTCTGCTGGGCTTCGACGAGCATCCGACCGCCATCATCTACGACAACGACGTGATGGCGCTGGCCGGCCTCGGCGTGGCCAACGCGCGTGGCATCGCGGTGCCGGACGAGCTGTCGCTCATGTCCTGGGACGATTCCTTCATGTGCACCGCGGCCTACCCGAATCTGACGGCCATGGGCCGCAACGTGGTGGACACCGGCAAGACGGCCGCGCAGCTGATGCTCAGGCTCATCGATGGCGAGAAGCTCGGACACATCAAGGAGGATCCGTACGAGCTGCGTGCGCGTGCCTCCACCGGTCCCGCGCCTGCGGGTCGCTGAACGCGCGGTGACCATGCGAGGGCGTGGGGCCGTGCGGAAACGCGGGAATGCGAAAAACGCCGCATGGCCGATATGGTCGTGCGGCGTTTTTTGTTTTATGTTTCTGCTTTGCGCGTAGGTTTTCGGACGGGATTCGCGGGATTCGGACGGAATCTAGTCGAGCGAGAAGGTCTTGCGGATAAGCCTCATCTGTACCCAGAAGCTGGCTCCGGCACCGACGAAGATCCACAGCAACGGCATCAGCATCAGCGTCTGCTCCGGCGCAATCAGCACCACGATGATCGGCCAGATATCCAGCAGGAGCGCGGCGAAGGCGATATGTGGCCGACCCAAGGCGAGTCGGGCGGATTGCACAAGCTGTTCGCCGACGCTCAGCTTGCTGCGCCCGGTCAAGGGCAGCACGAAGGCCAGGGCCGAGCCAACGATCGCGATGACCACGACGGTAACGCCGTAGAGGACGGCCACGGCATCGGTGGATTGCTTCGACAGGTACCACAGGTCGAACAGCGCCAGTCCGCAGAACGCGGCGATCACCGCGGTCAGGGCGAGCGTGGTGGGAAAGCGGCGCTTGAAGGCCGACCAGAAGCTGCGGAAGATGCCTTTGCAGGAATCGCTCTGCAGCTCGCGCACCACTTCGCAGGCGGCCGCGGTCGAGGCGCCTATCGTGACGACGGGAATGGAGCAGACGGTCCAGGCTATGCTGACCATCGCCATATCTCCGACGTTGCTCATGAAGTCGTTGAATGGATTGTCCTGACTGAAAATGTTGGCCATGGTCTCCTCCGTGGGTGGATGTTGCTGATGTGGCTGGATGTGGCGCCGGTAGTTGTCGGAGCCGTCATGCGCTGAGATAGTCGATGAGCCGTTGCGTGGTCGTGCGGTTCGGCGATTCCTGCACGATGCCGATCAACGCGTTGGATTTGGCTGATTTCAGCCGATTCCATTGCCGGAAGCCGGTCATCGAAAGGCCGAACGGCTCGGCCTTGCCTTTGCCGCCGCCGTCGAAATCGGGATCGTCGGAATCCTTGAAGCCCTTCATCGTGACGAAATCGCCGGAAAACGACGTGCGCTGCCGCTTGGTCAGCGACGAATCGAGATTGGTCATATAACCGTAGCCGGACAGCTGTTTGAAGGTCTTCGGTGTGGCCACGATCGCGTCTATCTCATGATTGGCGATCATGGTCTGCAGCTTGCTGATGCCGTTCTCGTCGCTGGAAAAGTAGGTGTCGATGAGCACTCCGCCCTTGCGACCTTCCGGCAGGTCCAGCCGTTTCGCGACCTGCGACTGCAGGTTTGCCGCCTCCTGCTGGCTGACCGCGTCGTCGAACACCGCCACGTACAGTTTCGGCCCCGGTGCGGGGAGCAGCACCTGCGCGGCAATGTACACGACCACGCACACGATGGCCGCGACGACCACGGTGCGGGCCAGCAGTTGCTCGCGGAAGTACCTCCATTTGCGGTTCCATGGCAGTTTCCGCAACGTTTGGATGCGTGATTTGCCTTGGTATTCGTTGGCTGAGGAAAGTGTGTTGATGGCGTCGGCCTGTCGGCTGTCGATTTCGCCGCCTTTGAATGGTGTGGACGATTCCATGCCCGCTTCCGCCTCCCTGCGTTGCTGCGATGTCTCGTTGCTGCGATGCCTGCGATGGCCTGCCATCCATGCGGCGGCCCACGTTGCTATCGACCACTATAGAACATAAGCTTAAGAAAACCTTAAGCGATTAAGTAACAGCGCGTGTCGCGGTTGCGGCTTAAGCGCTTAATCATTACAGTGGGGTGCAGCGGCGAGGGAATATGACGAAGTTTCCCAAGCGCATAACCGAACAAGGTGCGAACGCAAGGGGTGCATGCACGTGTGACGTGCCGCTCAAAGGCGCGCCGGAACGTGCGTTGCGAAATCCAAGTGCGCAATCGCAGGAAATCAGGAAAGGATTTGACATGGCTGTCGAAGACAAGAAATACCAACTGGGAACGGCGGAAAACAAAGCGTTCCTCGACGCGGCCCGCGACAATCTGCTGAACTTCGGCACGAAGTTCCCGGCTCCCGACGGAAGCTCCTACTGGCTGGGCGACGACGGCACCCCGTGGAAGGACCGCAATCGCGCCACTTGGATCACCTGCCGTATGACCCACGTGTACTGTCTGGGCGCCTTCGTCGGCTTCCCGGGTGCCGAGGAGCTGGTTGACGCCGGTCTGAAGGGACTCAAGGGCGCGCTGCATGACGATGTCAACGACGGCTGGTATCCGGAAATCACCCCCGAAGGCGGCTACACGCCCACCAAGCAGTGCTACGCGCACGCCTTCGTGCTGCTCGCATCCTCCTCCGCGACCCTGCTTGGCCGTCCCGGCGCCGCCGAACTGCTCGACCACGCCGAAAAGGTCTTCCTCGACAAGTTCTGGGATGACGAGACCGGCCTGTCCGTCGATACGTGGAACACCGAATTCACCGAACTCGACCCGTACCGCGGCCTCAACGCCAACATGCATTCCGTCGAGGCGTTCCTTGCCGTGGCCGACGTGACCGGCGACGAGACCTGGCGCAAGCGCGCAGGCCGCATCATCGAACACGTGCTTGGCTGGGCGAAGGCCAACAACTGGCGCATCCCCGAGCACTTCCATTCCGATTGGTCACTCGACCTCGAATGCAACCGTGAGAAGCCGGACGACCAGTTCAAGCCGTACGGCGCGACGCCGGGCCACGGCATCGAATGGGCCCGCCTGATCACCCAGTGGGCCACCAGCACCTATCCGTCCGATCCGGCGGCCGCCGCCCCGTACATCGACGCCGCGGAACACCTGTTCAACCGCGCTGTCGAGGACGGATGGAACGCGGACGGCGCGCCCGGCATCGTGTACACCACCGACTGGGACGGCAAGCCCGTCGTGCACGACCGCATGCACTGGACGCTGGCCGAGGGCATCAACACGTCCTCCACGCTCGCCCGCGTGACCGGTAAGGAATCGTACGCCAAGTGGTATTCGACGTTCCTTGAGTACGCGGACAGCACGGTGATGGACCATGTCAACGGATCCTGGTTCCACCAGCTCGATCGCACCAACCAGCCGATCGGCACCGTGTGGCCGGGCAAGTCCGACCTGTATCACGCGACACAGTCCATGATGATCCCGCTGCGCGATCCGAGCCTGTCCATCGCTCCGGCGGCCAAGAAGCAGGGCTGAGTCTTCATTTGCGATGGCTGATTGGCCGTGTGTGACCGGTTTGGGTTGCGTGCGGCTGGTCAGCCGGCAAAGGCAAAAGCAAAGGTAAAAAGAAACGGCCTTCCCGTCCGTATGTTGTCGCCGCAATCGGATCGATCGATACGGTTTGCATACGGATGGGAAGGCCGTTTTGCGTTGCTTATGGACGCTTTCTGCGTTTAAGCGGACAGCTCGGTCATTCGGCGTCCGCCGCGGATGCCTCCGTCTGCTTGCGGCCGGCCTGCGTGAGCTGGTACGCGGCGAACAGCACCGCCAGCCAGATCACGCCCGCCACCACGGCGATGCGATAGCTCGCGGAGAAGCACATAAGCACCACGACCAGCAGCATGAACGCGATCACCACATACGGCGTCACATTGGCGAACGGCAGCTTGAATGCGATCTTGTCGAGCGCCTCCTTGCCCTTCAATCCCTTCAGCTCGGCCGGACCGTCGCCGGCGGCCACCACGCGACGGAACTTGATTTCCGTGACCATGATCATGATCCAGTTGATCGCGGCCGCGATCGTGGCGATCGACATCAGATAATTGAACGCGAATTCCGGCCATACGAACACGACGACCACGGCGATCGCAATAATGATCGCGGAAGTGACGACGCCTCCGACCGGAACACCCTTCTTGCTGAGCTTGCCCAGGTAAGCCGGGGCGTTGCCCTGCTTTGCCAGCGAATACAGCATGCGGGAGTTGGCGTACAGGCCGGAATTGTAGACGCTCATCACGGCGGTCAGGCACACGAAATTCAGAATGCCGGCGGCCGCATGCACACCGACCGAATCGAAGATCTGCACGAACGGGCTGGAATCGCCGTCGATCTTGCTCCACGGAATCACTGCCATGATCACGCCGAGCGCGCAGATGTAGAAAACGAGGATACGCCAGATGATGCCGTTCGTGGCCTTCGGAATGGTGGTGCGTGGATTCTCGGTCTCGCCGGCGGTGATGCCGATGAGCTCGGTGCCACCGAAGCTGAACATCACCACGACCAGCGCCATCATCAGACCCGTCCACGTGCCGTCGGCGTTGTGGGTCATCAGGCCGTGGGGCAGGAATCCGCCGTCCACGGTGAACCAGTTGGCGAAGCTCGCGCGAATGCCCGACGCGGTCGGCACGTTGGCGATGATCACATACAGGCCGCCCAGAATCATGGCGATCACGGCCACGATCTTGATGATGGCGAACCAGAACTCGAATTCGCCGAACTTGTTCACGCCCATGAGATTCAGCGCGGCGATGGCCACTAGGAACACTGCCGCCGAAACCCACTTCGGAATGTTCGGGAACCAGTAGTTCACGAACGAGCCGACCACGGACAGCTCCACCATGGCCACAAGCACGTAGTTGAACCAGTAGTTCCAGCCGGAAATGAAGCCCGCGCGCTTCGACCAGTAGCGCGTGGCATAGTAGCTGAACGCGCCGGCCTTCGGATCCTCCACGGCCATTTCGGACAGCGCGCGCACGATCATGAAGATCGCGAGGCCGCCGACCAGATAGGCGAGCAGAATGGACGGGCCGGCCAGCTGGATGGACTCGCTGGAGCCGTAGAACAGGCCCGTTCCGATGGCGCCGCCCAGCGCGATCAGCTGGATGTGGCGGTTTTTCAACGATTTGCGAAGTGTAGGTGGAACCGGCACGTCGTCGGTCTCACGCGGCTTCTTTGCGGCGGTGACGTCGCTCATGAATGTTTCCTCTTCTCTTTTTGCTTGCGATTCGTCCTTCGTGGGGACTGCTTTTGATTGTAATGTCATGCGATGCGCGGAACAGTGCGATGTCCGCTTTGGGCGGGCTGGTTTTGCCTGGTTTTGGATGGGATGGTTTGGTTGGCATAGGCGGGCTCGGGGGAATTTCGATTGCGGCTTGGTGTTGTGGTGGTTGGCGGGACCGCGGAGCTGGGATGGTTGGCGGTTGTTGGTGCATTGCGCGTGGTGTGGTTTGGGCTGATACAGATTAGGCTTGGACGGATTTGTATGGTTTCGGGCGATTCTAGGCGATTCGGCGCCGCTGCGGCCTTGCTTCTCCGGTTTTATGGTGTTCAATGGAGATGGGACCATGCGCGGGCCGGCTGCGGTGTTGCGGTGTTGCGGTGTTGCGGTGGCTGCGTGTGGGGCATGTGGGTTGTATGTGGTCGTATGAGGGAGGCCGTGATGGCGTTCGTCAAAGACATGTTGCGTATGTGGGCGCATTCGTGGAAAAGATTCGTTTCGATCGCCATGATCACCCTGCTGGGCGTGGCCGTGCTCACCGGCATATACGCAGGTTGCCGGGACGCGTTCCGCGGTACTGATCGGTTCTTCGACGCCCAAGGCCTGCACGACATTCAGGTGCTGTCCACCGCGGGACTGACGGATGACGATATCGCCGCGATGCGTGCCGTCGACGGCGTCGAGAAGGTGCAGCCGGAACGGTCGCAGGACGTGACGTTCGATTTGGACGGCGGCAAATCGGCGACCATGCAGGAAATCGGAACGGATGGCATCGACCAGCCGTACGTGCAGGAAGGACGCCTGCCGAGGAAAGCCGGCGAAATCGCGGTGACCCGAAAATTCATGCTCGACTCCGGCAAGAAAATCGGCAGCCACCTCACCGTAGCCCCCGAAGCCGCCGAGCCCTCCTCCTCGGATACCCAAGTGTCCGATTCTGCAGAATCGGACAAACAAACCGGCAAAAACATCGCCTGGATGTCCGATTCCCCAGAATCGGACAAACGTGGTGCCCAATCGGATGCTTGTGTGTCCGTTTCCCCAGAATCGGACATTCATGAGGCAAAAAACGGTGTTCAGATGTCCGATTCCCCAGAATCGGACACTCAAAGTGGCGCTGAGACCATCGCGGTCGCGGACGAAACGGGCGGAGCCTCCGAAGCCGACGCGGCGCCGAGCTTTCCGACCAGGCTCACCATTGTGGGCGTGGTGCTTGATCCGCGGAACCTGAGCAATCCGGACGGCTACTCCGCCATGACCTCGTTCCGCTCCACCGCCACCACCGACTACACGTTCTTTGCTCCCTCCGATGGCGTGACCGGTACCCTCTACACGTCCGCTACCCTTCTTGTCAAAGACGCCGCGGCCGAAGACACGTTCGGCGAATCGTACGAAGACACCGTCGGGAAAGTGGTCGACCGCATCGACGGCACCGTGAAAACCGACCGGCAGAAGGCCCGCCGCCAGGAGCTGCTCGACGCGGGCGAAAAGCGGATCGCCGACGCACGTGCGAAAGCCGACAAGCAGTTCGCCGAGGCGCAGTCGCGCATCGACGCCAATCGCGAGCGGTTCAACCAGCAACTCGACCGCATCGTCGACATGCAGGCGGGCGCCGCAGCCGCCAATCTCACCGACGCCATGCGTGAAACAATGCGTGAAACAGCAATCGCGGCAAGCCCCGAACTGACGCAGGCCAAACAGCAGCTCGACCAGGCGCAATCGCAATTGGACGAACAGCGGGCGAAAACCGAGCGAACGCTGAAAACCAAGGAGAACGAGCTGAAGAACAGTGTTCCGCAAGTGCGGTGGTACGTGCAGGACCGGCAGTCGCTCGGCGGATTCAGTGCGCTCAAATCCGACCTCGACTCCATCCAGTCGCTCGGCAACGCGTTCCCGATCGTATTCCTGATAGTGGCCGTGATGATGAGCCTGACCGCCATGGCGCGCATGGTCGAGGAGGACCGCTCGCTCATCGGCACCTACGTGGGGCTCGGCTACGGGCGCCTCGTGGTGGCGTCGCGCTACCTGCTGTTCGCGGTGCTCGCCTGTCTCATCGGCGGTGGACTCGGCCTGCTCGCGGGCTTCCTCGGCATTCCGGCGTTCCTGCTGGTCGTATTGGAGGGCATGTACGTGATGCCCGGCGTGCATCTGGAATACGACTGGCTGTACGGTTCGCTCGGCGTCGCGCTGTTTGTGGTCGGCGTGCTCGCCGCCACCATCTACGCGTGCGTGCGGGAGATGCGTCTGACGCCCGCCGAACTGATGCGGCCGAAAGCGCCACGTGCCGGCTCGCGCATTCTGCTGGAACGGATTCGGCCGATTTGGAATCGCATGAGCTTCCTCGGCAAAGTGACCGCGCGCAACATCTTCCGTTTCAAGTCGCGTCTGATCATGACGGTCGGCGGCGTGGCCGGCTGCACCGCGCTTATCGTCTGCGGCCTCGCCATCAATGACACCGTCGCCGACCTTGGAATCAAGCAATACCGCGACATCTACCAATACGACCTGATGGTGGTTTCCGGCGATTCGGACGCGGACGAGATGCGCGCCAAAGTCGCTTCGGACGGGCGCGTCACGTCATCGCTCGACGTGCGCGTCGAATCGGGTGATATGGCCGTTGGAAAGGGGAGTGCCGGAAAATCGGACGATGCCGGAAGGAAAGCCGGCGATTCGAATGGCGGCAGCTCGAACGGCGGCAGCGCAAGCATCCAGCTGATCACGGTGCCGGAAAAGCGGCTGTCCGATTTGGGTGCGATGGTCACGTTGCAACCGGTGAGAACCGGGATGCTGGGCTCTTCCGAGGCAGGCAAGGCCGGTTCCCTGAAATTGGATGACGACGGCGTGATTGTGGCGCAGTCGGCGGCGAACGCGTTCGGCGTCACCGCAGGAAGCAAAGTGCGGCTGACCAACGGCGATGGCGTGCAGGCCGTCGCGAAAGTGGCCGCGGTGAATCGCAATCTCATCGGCTCGGACGTGTACGTGAGCGAAGCCTACTACACCAAACTGTTCGGCAAAACCTTCGTATCCGATACGTCCGTCACGAACTCCAAATCCTCCGAATCTGCCGAATCTGCCGGTTCTTCCGCATCAAGAATGTCCGATTCTGCAGAATCGGACAAACAGACGACCCAAACCGGTACCTACGTGTCCGATTCTCCAGAATCGGACATTCAAAGTACGAAAACCGGGTCCCACGTGTCTGTTTCTGCAGAATCGGACACTCAGGATTCCACGGCGCTGGCCTGGAACGCCATGCTCGCCAAACTCTCCGGAACCGACGCCTCGCAAACCGCCTACGCGCAATCGCTGGAAAAAGACGATGCGGTGATGAAGACCGTGAGTTGCGCGCACATGGCCGACAGCTTCAAATTCGACCTCATGGGCGCGGTGGTGGCGCTGATCGTGGCGCTCGCCGGCGGGCTCGCGCTGGTGGTGCTGTTCACGCTCGCCAATACGAACGTGTCCGAACGCGTGCGCGAGATGGCCACGCTCAAGGTGCTTGGCTTCTTCGACCGTGAAGTGCACCATTACGTGAATCGCGAGATGATGATTCTCACCGTCATGGGGGTGGCGCTGGGTCTGCCGCTCGGCCGATTCGTGGGCGGCCTGTTGACCATGGCGCTCAACATGCCTTCGCTGTATTTCGAGGTGGAGGTCAAGCCGCTGAGCTACGTGGTCGCGGCCGCGGTGACCATGGCGTTCGCGCTGCTGGTGCAACTGTTCGTCAATCCGGTGCTTGACCGCATCGACCCGATCGGCTCGCTCAAGTCCGTGGAGTAGCCGGCACCTTAATTCTTCGGATAGCGGTAGTTGTGCGGCAGCTGCGTGGTGAGATGCGGGTCCAGGCCAAGCTCCTTCAGCTGCCGGTCGATCTCATGTCGGGCGCGCTCCACAAGCGCGGCCCGGTGCTCGTCGCCATGCCCATGCGCTTCCAGCACGTCCAACGTCTCCGCCAAGCGCTTGAGCCGATCCTGATGGTGCAGCAGCGTGCGTATCTGCGCATGCTCGTGCACGATCTCACGCCAATCGGACGGCGTGTGCGCGATCTCCCGGACCGCGGTGACCGGGTGCACGTCGGCCACCTGATACGTGATTGAGCCGAGCAGCGGCATCAGGAACACCGTGATCGCACCGGCCGCGACGAGCGTCGACGCGGTGTCGCTTTGCATGGTGCCGACCTTCACCGCCAGCGATGTGACGGCGACGATGATCGGCAGCGCGGTCGTGCAATACAGCGCGACGGTGACGCGGTGGTGCGACGACATCGGGTTGCTGCGTTTGTCGATTGACATGGCGATGTACACCGGCACCGCGCGGATCAGCATGAGCATGACGATGAACGCGACGAGCAGCGCGGGCCGCCCGGCGACGGCGCGCACGTCGATCGCCGCTCCCGATACCACGAAGAAGACGGGAATGAGGAATCCGTAGCCGACGCCTTCCAGTTTCATTTCCAGCGATTGGCTGCCGTCGGGGATGATGTAGCGCAGGATGAAGCCCGCGGCGAACGCGCCGAGCACCGCGTCAAGGTCAAACAGCGCGGAGATGGTGACGAGGAAGATGAGCAGGAACGTGGTCAGCCGCATCAGGGTCTGCGATGACGTGTTCGCGTTTTCCGTAAGGAAATGGTACAGGCGATGGCCGGTTTTGAGCGCCTTCGCAGGCAGGGTCGCGCACAGCAGGCAGATGGCGAGGAACGTGCCGAGTACGAGCATGGTCTGCCATCCGGTACGGGTGGACAGCAGTATGGCCATGGCGATGATCGGACCGAGTTCGCCCCATGTTCCGTAAGAGATGATCGCGTCGCCGATGGGGGTTCCCTCGAGGCTGCGTTCCTTGAGGATCGGCATGAGCGTGCCGAGCGCGGTGGTGGTGAGCGCGATGACTGTGGCGATGCCGTTGATGCCCTGTTTGGAGAAGAACGGGATGAACGTCACGACCAGCCATGCAAGGCCCAGCGTGACCACCCATGTGATGAGGCCGACCTTGCCTTGATGCCCGGCAAGACGCTTCGGATTGATCTCATAGCCGGCGAGCAGGAACAGGAATGCCATGCCGAGCTCGCTCAGGAGTTTCACAGCGTCGTTCACCTGCACCACGCCAAAACCGTATGGACCGAGCGCGGCTCCGGCGGCGAGCAGCAGCACGGTCTGCGGAATGAATTTTCCTGGGATCAGCTGCGCCACGATCGGGCTGACGGCCGCCACCGCCATGATGATGGTCAATGAAACGAGCTCTTGCGTCATGCCATCAGCCTAATGTCCCTGCGTGACGGGCTGGCTGGGGTTAAGCCCGGTGCATATAACGCGGATGCGATGTGATCAGGCGACCAGATCGCCGAGGCTGCCGAAGTCCAGTACTGTCCCATGTTTGGTGGGGAAGGACTCATCACCCCCGTAGACGACGAAGCGATGATCCGTCTCCACACCCATAATCGGCGCGAGGTCTTCCAGATTCTCGAAAGCGCTTGGCCGGTATGTGGCGGACGATTTGACTTCGATCGCATACAGGGGCTTGCCGCCTTTCTCGAGGATGAAATCAACCTCTTTTTTGTTGCTGTCCCGCCAAAAGAACAGCCTCGGTTCTTTTCCAAGCGCCTGATAGCGTTTGATGATTTCGACCGCGACCGCATTCTCGTAAAGATTGCCACGGTATTGGCTTTCTGCAAGCTGTTCGGCGGTTTCGATGCCTAGTAGATTAGCTGCCAGTCCAGTGTCGTAGAAATACAGTTTCGGGGCTTTGATCAGGCGTTTCCCGAAATTCTTGTGGTAAGGGTGTAGACGAAATGCAATGAAGCTTGATTCGAGGATGGACATCCAGTTACGGGCCGTATCGACGCTGATATCGCAGTCGTTGGCAAGGCTTTCGATATTCAGCACTTCGCCGATCCGTGTGGCGCATACCGTGAGAAATGTGTTGAAGGACGATACTTTCCGTATGCCCAGTTCGGCGCGCACGTCACGGTCGATGTAGGTGCGGATGTAGTTTGGGAAGAAGTCTTCGGGCGCGATGCCAATGACGTTAAGCCGGGGATATCCGCCACGGAACAGGAAGTCGCTCATGGCCGTCGGCTCGAAGTCCGTGCCTGAAAGCTCGTTATAGGAAAGCGGAAGCAGGTGGAGGATTGCCACGCGACCTGCGAGCGACTGGGAAATGCTTTTCATGAGCAGAAAATTCTGCGAACCGGAAAGTATGTACTGTCCGGGCATATTCGCGTTGTCTATTACCCCCTGCATATATGAGAACAATTCGGGGACCCGCTGCACTTCGTCGAGGATGACCTTGTTGTCGAAGCGGGCGAGGAATGAGCGTGGATCATCTTGGGCTACCGCGCGCATATCCGTGTCTTCGAGGGAAACGTAGCGATAATCGGGAAAGACGTTTCGGACGAGTGTGGATTTTCCGCTTTGCCTTGGGCCGGTGACGGAAACGACCGGAAATTGCTGGGCAAGATGCAGCAGTTTGTCGCTGAGCGTTCGATGAAGCATTTTGCGCCTCCTGCAAGGGTTTTGAAGCAGCTATTCGTTGATTTGCATAAAGTCTAACCCACGATTTACATAAAGTCTAACCCATGATTTGCATAAAGTCTAACCCATGATTTACATAAAGCCTAACCCACGATTTACATAAATCGTTTCCAATCCACCATTGGGATGATATCTGCCTGCAGGCGTCTTATGGATGTTGGGCTGTCTGCTATAGGGGATATTTGGGAATGGCACGTGTTTCTTCAATGCTTGCCTGAGCGCTTTGCCTGAACGTCCGGTTGACGCCTTATTTCTGTTCGGGAACCAGACATTTCAGAGATAAACGTACGAGGGGATGCGGGTTTCTTTCGCGTTACGAACAATGAAGTTTATTGTGCGGTTCTCGCGGTAGGGTGTGAGCATTATGACTTTTGGGAATACGCAAACCGGAAAAACCGGCGCGACTGGCAACGCGCAGTCGCAGATCAAATCCGTCGAAAGCCTCGACGAAGACAACGAAATGTCCCGTGGCCTGACGAATCGCCATGTGCAATTCATTGCCATCGGCGGCACCATCGGCACGGGCCTGTTCCTCGGCTCCGGCAAATCCATCGCCCTGACGGGCCCCAGCATCATCTTCGTATACGTCGGCGTCGGCCTGATCATGTTCCTGCTCATGCGCGCCATCGGTGAAATGATGTACCGCGACCCGAGCCAGCACACCTTCATCAACTTCATCGGGCGTTACCTCGGCCGTGCGTGGGGCAAGTTCGCGGGCTGGACGTACTGGATCGTGCTCATCCTGACCGGTATGACCGAGATTACGGCGGTCAGCACCTATTTCGTCACGTTCTTCCGTATGTTCGGTATAGAACTCCATGCGTGGAAATGGCTGATCGAACTGTGCTTCCTGGTGGTGCTCACCGCCATCAACCTCATCGCCGTCAAAGTGTTCGGCGAAGCGGAGTTCTGGTTCTCGATGATCAAGATCACGCTGATCGTCGGCCTTATCGTCACGGCCGTGGTCATGCTGGTCATCGGCTTCCACTACCCGGCCACCACCATCGACGGTGTGGACGGCACCATTCCGGGCGCTTCCGTTTCGTTGAAGAACCTTGTCGACGGTTTCTCCATCGCGCCGAACGGCTGGATGAGCTTCTTCATGAGCTTCCAGATGGTGTTCTTCGCCTATCTGCTCATCGAATTCGTGGGCGTGACCGTCTCCGAAACGCAGAATCCGCGCAAGGTGCTGCCGAAGGCCATCAACGAGATCATCATGCGTATTCTGATTTTCTACGTGGGCGCGCTGGTCGCCATCATGGCGATTGTGCCATGGCGCAACTTCAAGCCGAACTCCGATGGCTCCTACCCGTCCCCGTTCATCATGGTCTTCAAGTATGCGGGTCTTGACTGGGCCGCCGCGCTGGTGTTCTTCGTGGTGATCACCGCCGCCGCATCGTCGCTCAACTCGCTGCTGTATTCGGCGGGCCGCCACCTGTACCAGCTGGCGCAGGATTCCGACGTTCCGGCCATGGCGCGACTGGCCGAAGTGTCCGACCGCAAGGTGCCGGCCAAGGCAATCGTGGTCTCCGGCTGCATGGTGCTGCTGTCCCCGATCATCAACATGATTCCCGGTGTCAACAGCGCGTTCGTGCTGTTCTCCTCCGCCGCCAGCGCCGTGGTGATTTTCATCTACGTGCTTACGATGTTCGCGCATCGCGGTTATCGCAAGAGCTCCGACTTCATTGCGGACGGCTTCCTGATGCCGGCATGGAAGGTGACGGATTGGATTGCGATCGCGTTCTTCGTATTCGTGTACGTGACGCTGTTTCTTTCGGCCGATACGCGCGGTTCCGCGATTGCCGGCGTGGTCTGGCTGGTGGTGTTCGGCGGATACTGCCTGCTGAGCGAGCGTTCCAAGAAAGGCGATTCGAAGGCGGTCTCGCGCAAGTAGGCCGCGCAAATAGCGTGGTTGCGCGATGCAACGCGACGCAAGATGACAAAGGGTCGGTGGGAAACCGTAAGTCTCCCACCGACCCTTTGTCGAATCGTAGCCGATCAGCCGATGTAATCGGCCTCGTTCGTCGGGCTGGACGGCACGGCGTGGTCCTCCGTCACCTTGCCCAGACCGGACAGATACGCCTCACGGCCGGCCGCGATCGCGTTCTTGAACGCGCGCGCCATCAGCGGAATGTTGCCGGCGGAGGCGATGGCCGTGTACGCCATCACTGCGTCCGCGCCCATTTCCATAGCCTCGGCGGCCTGGCTCGGACGGCCGATACCAGCGTCGATGATTACCGGAACGTTGGAGTTCTTGATGATCACCTCGATGAAGTCGCGTGCGCGCAGGCCCTTGTTCGAGCCGATCATCGCGCCAAGCGGCATCACGCACGCAGCGCCCGCATCCTCAAGACGCTTCGCCGCGATTGGGTCCGGGAACATGTACGGCATGACCACGAAACCCTCCTTGGCCAGTTGCTTCGTGGCCTTGATGGTCTCTTCGTTGTCGGGCAGCAGGTACTTCGCCTCGTGTTCGATCTCCACCTTGACGAAGTCCGTCTGGCACACCTCGCGGGCCAGACGCGCGATACGCACTGCCTCTTCGGCATTGCGCGCGCCGGACGTGTTCGGCAGCATGGTGATGCCCTTGGGGATGTAGTCGAGCAGGTTGTTTTCGGTGGTGCGGCAGCGGCGCAACGCCATGGTGACGATCTGCGTGCCGGCGTTCTCGATGGTGGCTTTGATGAGGTTCAGGTCGTAGCGGCCGGAACCGAGGATGAAGCGGCTGGTGAACTTGTGGCCGCCGAGGATGAGCGGATCGGCGTCGCCGGTGGCGATCTCGTCGTAGGCGTGTGCGTCCGGCTCCGGCAGGATGGCGGTGTTCGTGGTGGTGCCGACCAGCTCGTCGAGCGTGGCGTTCGGCGCGGCGGCGACGTCCTTCTCCGCGGTAGTGATGGTGTGTTCAGTGCTCATAGTCGGTTCCTTTCGTTGGAATTACGCGGTTTTCGCTGTTTTCTTGCGGTGGCCGCGATTGATGCACGGTGGATATTGCGTTGTGATCGGTGCGCAGGGACTAGTGTGGCGGGGCCGGTGCGTAGTGGAGTAACGTAGCATTTTCCGCTGCGCACCGGCCCCGCATGCCTTGTGCCTTGCGGCCTTATGCGTCCTCTTCGCCGAGGATCAGACGGGTGATCATGTTCGCCTCATGGCAGGCGACCACGCCCACGCGCGGCGCCATCAGACCGGCACCCGGCACCGGTGCGGTCTCGCCGTCGCCGCAGAAGTAGAAGTTTTTCGAGACGCGGCGTGTGCTCACCAGATTGGAGCTGCGGAATCCGGCCATGCCCGAAGCGCTCACGAGCTTCTTGTCCGGCAGGTTCTCCAGCACCGCGTTGACGAGCATCGTCTTGTTCTCCGGCACGTCGAACGCCTCGCAGATGATGTCCTCGTTCTCGAACAGCGTCGGCACGTTCTCGTCGGTCACCTTGACGGTGTCGATGGTGATTTCGGTGAACGGGTTGATCTGGCGCAGGTTGGAGCGCAGCGCCTCGGTCTTGTACTGGCCGAGGTCCTTGAGGAAGTACTGCTGACGGTTCAGGTTGGTCATGTCCACGCGGTCGAAGTCGATGAGGTGCAGATGACCGACGCCGATGCGGGTCAGGGCCACCGCGATGGTGGAGCCGAGACCGCCGAGGCCGCAGATGGCCACGTGCGCGGCGTCGAGCTTGTCCTGCGTGGCGGCGGTGTGGCGGTCGAGCAAGGCCGCGCGGATTTCCTCGCGGCTGACCAGCGTGGTGGGGTCGGGCAGGTTGTCGAATGCCTGCTGGCGGGCGTTGATCTGTTCCGGTGTTGCAGTGGGTTCAAAGGTCATGATGGTTATTCTTCCGTTCGTTGATGTGCTGGGTGTTGTTGGCTTGCGTTGCTGTGCGTGCGATTGCGGCGTGCTGCGCGTCGCGTGCCTACGTTCGCCGGACGTGCGTCACATGCGTCACGTGTGTTGTGCATGTTGTGCATGTTGTGCATGCAGCCGCGTCCGGGCCGATTTGGCGGATTGCTGAATCGCTGAATCGCAGTGCCGCTCAGCCGCCCTGCACGAAGGTGACGATTTCCAGGGTGTCGGTGCCCTTGAGCTGCGTCTGCGCGCGCTTGGTGCGGGGCACGATCTCGCCGTTGAGCTCCACGGCCACGCGGTCGGCGCGCAGCCCCTTGCTTTCGATCAGCTCGGCCACGGTGATGGGCGTGGCGACGTTCTCTTCCTTGCCGTTGATGATCATGTGCGGTGTTCCCTTCTGTGCCTGCGGCACTGTCTATGGCCCCTTGAGTGTCCGATTCTGCAGAATCGGACATCTGCACGCCGGTTTTGGTCCTCTGTGTGTCCGTTTCTCCAGAATCGGACACACGAAGTGCCTTTCGGGATGCACGTGTGTCCGTTTCTGCCGAATCGGACATACAAGCATCTGTTTGCGGCTTCCACATGTCCGTTTCTGCCGAACCGGACACTCGGGGTCGGTACGAAAAAAGGGTCGCCGAAGGAACCGTACCCTGTGAGGTGGTGCGCCCCTCCGTGACCCTAATCACGCGATATTCGGTTATCGCGAACGGAAGATTGAGATGCGCCTTGGCGGCGCGAACAACCCGTCTCCTTACGGCGGCATTACCCGCATCAAGTCCTCGGTCGAAGCTCGTCGAGCTCCCTCTCAGCCTTTCGGCTCCCGTTCGGTTGTGTCCTCATCCTCTCGCACCCGCCCGACAAGCCAAGCGCGCACGTATGTTTTCATATAGGGCCAATATATGCTGCCGGTCCCAAATAATTATCGCTATTATAATTCTTACGAGAGTTGATTATCAGAATAATGACAATAAAAGTTTGCAGACAAGATGGGGTGCGAATATGAAGTATGTTCCGACGAAAGTGAGGCGTTCGCTCCGTGTCTTGGGGGAGCATGCCACGATTCAGCGGAAACTGTTGAATCTCACACTTGCCGATGTGGCGCAAAGGGCGGGGGTGAGCATCAATACGGTGCGCAACGTTGAAAGCGGCAAAGCCGTGAGAACGGATTCCCTGTTTGCGATTTTGAACATTCTCCAGCTTCTGGAACCGGCCGTAGACGCCACTGACCCGTATCAGACGCCATTGGGTATGGCCTGTGCCATTGATCAGCTTCCGCAACGGGTGAGGAGGTAGCAGTTATGGGCTCTCGTTTTGAGCATGCGATTGATGAATTGGATGCAGTGGCGGGATAAGCCTGTGCGCTGATGCTGCCGGCTGCCGCATGTGTGCAAGAATGGGTGGCGGATACGATGACGACGGGGAGGAAGACGGTTATGGCGATTGCACGGAATGAGAGCGAATTGGCGGGGTTCAGGATTCCAAGGCTTGGCATGGGCACGATGGCGCTCGCCATCGAAGGACGGCCGGACCGCGATACTGCGATCAAGACGATCCATGCCGGTCTCGATGCGGGCGTGCGTTACTTGGACACCGCATGGTCGTACTATCTGCCGAGCCAACCGGGAACCGGAACCCCGGAGGATTTGGGATACGGCGAGAGACTGGTGCGAGACGCGTTGCGCACGTGGGATGGCCCGCGTGGCGAGGTGCTGGTAGCCACGAAGACCGGCTACCGTCGCACGATGGAAGCTCCGGCTCCTGACGCCAGTGTGTCCGATTCTGGAGAATCGGACATCCAGAAGGTGTCGAGTGGTGTTCGGATGTCCGATTCTCCAGAATCGGACACTCGGGATGCGGACGCGCAGGAACGCCAGCACCTGCAGGCCGCCGGCAGCCGATACGGCTGGATGGCCGATTCGCGCCCGGAGACCATGATCCGTGATGCCAAGGAATCAGCCGTGCACCTCGGCGTGGACGCGCTTGACCTGCTCTACTCGCACGGCCCGGACCCTGCGGTTCCCTACGAGGATCAGGTGGGTGCGCTCAAGCAGCTGTTGGACGAGGGTGTGATCCGATATGCCGGCATTTCCCGCGTGGACAACGAGCAGATCGACATCGCACGCAGCATTCTGGGTGATGGTCTGGTTGCCGTGCAGAACCAGTTCTCGCCTTCACACCCCGATCCGGAACATACGATGGAGCATTGCGCCGAACTCGGCCTGGCCTTCGTCTGCTGGAGTCCGCTCGGTGGCTTCCTCGACGCGTTCGACCAGCATGCCTACGATACGTTCCGCGAGGTCGCAACCGCTCATGACTGCTCCTACCAGCGCGTGACGTTGGCGTGGGAACTTGCGCAATACGGCAAGCTGTTCACCATCCCCAGCGCCCGCAATCCACACGAGATCAACGATTCCTTCGCCGCCACCGCGCTCGACCTTACCCAGGGCGAGCTCGACGTGCTGAATCGTTCCGTATTCGGCGGTTCCCGCTCACGCTGACGGTTCAATAGTTTGATTCCTCCAAATAATTGTTTACACCGTAAGCTATCGTAGGCGGTTGTTTACGGACGTCTACGGTGTAAAGGAGGACGCTCATTGGGGTTCGAGCAGGAAGCATTTGAACGGCTGGTGCATGTCACCTGGGATAATCGATCCAAGATGCAGCGGGAGATGCTGCGTGGCGCCAAAGGTGAGCCGTTCGTCGTGCAGCAGCTGTATATCAAGGGGCCGATGACGCCATCCCAGATCGCGCAGGCCATGGGCGCCACCACCGGACGTGTCTCCACGCTGCTTGCCGGACTTGAGAAAAAGGGCCAGATCGTGCGCGAACCGGACCCGGATGACCGACGCAGTGTGCATATCCGTCTCACTGAAACGGGTGAGGAACGCGCGCACCGGCAGCGTGAGAGCATGCGCGACGCGATCTGCTGGATCTTTTCGCAGATGGGGGAGCGCAGGACGCGCGAATTCATCGACCTCACCACCGAATTCACCACGTACATGACGCTGTGCATGCCCGGCAAGCCGCGGCCCACGCCGGAACAGGTCGCCGAGGCGTTCTCAGGAAACACACAGGAAGAAGCGTAATATCTCACATCGTAAGTAATTTACGATGTAAAGTAATCGTCGATAGTAGCTTCGCCGACAATCGCAAATCGCATACAGAAAACAAATAAGAGAAGGAACCAATACATGCTTCGCATCATGCGATACCTCTCCAAAGCGGAGATAGGCCAGATGCTCATAGCGCTGGTCAGCATCGTCGGGCAGATCTGGCTCGACCTGACCCTGCCGGATTACATGTCCGACATCACCACGCTCGTGGAAACCCCCGGCAGCAAGATGCACGACATCTGGGTGGCCGGCGGCAAAATGCTGCTCGTCTCGCTCGGCTCCGCCGCCTGCGCCATCGTCACCGGCTACATCGCAGCCCGCGTCGGCGCCTCGTTCAGCCAGCGCCTGCGCTCGCTCGAATTCCGCAAGGTGGAAAGCTTCGGACCGGCTGAAATGAGCCGATTCTCCACCGCATCGCTCATCACCAGGTCCACCAACGACATCACGCAGATCCAGATGTTCATCACCATGGGTCTGATGATGATCGTCAAATCGCCGATTATGGCCGTATGGGCCGTGTGCAAGATCGCCGGCAAGGGATTCGACTGGACGCTCGCCACCGGCATCGCCGTGGCCATCCTGCTGGTGGCCATCGCCGTAATCATGCATTTCGTCATGCCGAAGTTCAAGGCCATGCAGCGCCTGACCGACAACATCAACCTTGTGGCCCGCGAGAACCTCACCGGCCTGCGCGTGGTGCGCGCCTACAACGCCGAGGACTACCAGGAAGCCAAGTTCACCAAGGCCAACAAGGAACTCACCGATACCCAGCTGTTCACCAACCGCGCCATGGCCATCATGATGCCGCTCATGAACACCATCATGAACGGCCTCATGCTCGCCGTGTACTGGATCGGAGCCTACCTGATCGACGCCGCCGAGCTGACCGACAAGCTCACCACCTTCTCCAACATGGTGGTGTTCTCCAGCTACTCCGTGCAGGTCATCATGAGCTTCCTGCTCATGAGCATGGTGTTCGTGCTCTGGCCGCGTGCCGACGTGTCCGCGCAGCGTGTGCTTGAGGTCATCGATACCGATCCGCTCGTCACCGACGGTACGCACACCGAAGGCGAGCCCGGCAAAGAAGGCGAGATCGAATTCCGCAACGTGAGCTTCACCTACCCGGATTCACGCGAGGCCATGCTCCAAGGCATCACGTTCACCGCCAAGAAGGGCGAGACGGTGGCGTTCATCGGCTCCACCGGCTCCGGCAAATCCTCGCTCATCAACCTGGTGCCGCGCTTCTACGACACCACGCAGGGTGAAGTACTCGTCGACGGCGTGAACGTGCGCGATTACACGCTCAAGGCCCTGCGCGACAAGATCGGCTACGTGCCGCAGCAGTCGTTCCTGTTCAAAGGCACCATCGCCTCCAATGTAAGCTACGGCGACCAGCCGGGCGCACCCGACAACACGGTCGAAATGGCCGACACCTCCACCGCGGCCGGACGTAAACGCGAGAGCGAGTTGCTCGCAGCCGAATCAAGCCGCGCGCTCACCGCCGAACAGATGGCCGACGTGCGCAAGGCCTGCGACGTGGCCCAAGCCACCGAATTCGTGGAGAAGAAGGACAAAACCTACGAATCCGCCATCGCACAAGGCGGCTCCAACGTGTCCGGAGGCCAGAAGCAGCGCCTCTCCATCGCACGCGCCGTCTACCGCCATCCGGAAATCCTCATCTTCGACGACTCCTTCTCCGCGCTCGACTTCAAAACCGACCGTGCGGTAAGGGACGCGCTCGCAAGGGAAGCGAAGGACTCCACCAAACTGATCGTCGCCCAGCGCATCGGCACAATCATGAACGCCGACCGCATCGTCGTGCTCGACGACGGCAAAGTGGTCGGACAGGGAACACACGAGGAACTGCTGGATAACTGCGATGTGTACCGCCAGATCGCGCAGTCGCAGCTCAGCGAGGACGAACTGAAGGGAGGCCGCTGACATGGCAGGTGGCATGGGGCACGGTCGCAGACGCGGACCTGTTGAAAAGCCGCAGGATTTCGGCGGCGTGATGAAGAAACTGGCGCGTTTCTGCCGCCACTACATTCCGGCCATGATCTTCGCGCTGGTGCTCGGCGCAGCCGGCACGGTCTGCCAGATCGTCGGTCCGGACAAGCTCAAGGACATGACCAACGAGATCACCAAGGGCCTGCCGGCCCTCGTGCACGGCAGGCCGGTGCTGCGTTCGATTGATTTCGACGCGGTGAACCGCATCGCATGGCTGCTGGTCGCGCTGTACGTGGGCTACGCCGTGCTCTGCTACGTGCAAAGCTGGATCATGGCGAACGTGACGCAGCGCACCGCGCAGCAGCTGCGTGAGGCGATCAGCGTGAAGATCAACAAGCTGCCGCTCAAGTACTTCGACAAGGTCAGCTACGGCGACGTGCTTAGCCGCATCACCAACGACGTGGACGCCATCGGCCAGACGCTCGGCCAGTCGCTCGGCTCGCTCATCACCTCCGTCACGCTGTTCTTCGGCGCGCTGATCATGATGTTCTACAACAACGTCATCATGACGCTGTGCGCGGTCGGCGCCTCGCTGCTCGGCCTGATCGTGATGGGCCTGATCATGAAGGTCTCGCAGAAATACTTCGCCCAGCAGCAGATCGCCCTGGGTGACGTGAACGGCCATGTCGAGGAAATGTACGCCGGCCACACCGTGGTCAAGTCGTACTGCGGCGAGGCCGACGCCATCCGTCGCTTCGAGAAGTACAACAACGACCTGTACGTCTCCGGCTGGAAGAGCCAGTTCCTTTCCGGCCTGATGATGCCGCTCATGAACTTCATCGGCAACTTCGGCTACGTGGTCGTGTGCGTGGTGGGTGCGGCGCTCGCCATGGACGGCAAGATCGAATTCGGCGTGATCGTGGCGTTCATGATGTACATCCGCCTGTTCACCCAGCCGCTGTCGCAGTTCGCCCAGGCCTTCCAGAACCTGCAGCGTTGCGCCGCCGCATCCGAGCGCGTGTTCGGCTTCCTTGAGGAGCCGGAGATGGCTGACGAATCCGGCAAGCAGGTGCTGCTCGGCGTCGGCGCGGACGGCAAGCCACAGCCGGTGCGCGGCGACGTGGAATTCAGCCACGTGCGGTTCGGCTATGATCCGGACAAGACGATTATCCATGACTTCTCGGCTTCGGTGAAGGCTGGCCAGAAGGTGGCTATCGTCGGTCCGACCGGTGCCGGCAAGACCACCATGGTGAACCTGCTTATGCGCTTCTACGAGATTTCCGGCGGCACGATTTCGATCGACGGCGTGGACACCAAGTCCGTGCCGCGCTGGAACGTGCACGACCAGTTCTCCATGGTGCTGCAGGACACGTGGGTGTTCCGTGGAACAGTGCGTGAAAACATCGCATACTCCAAGCCGGGCGTCACCGATGAGCAGATTGTCAACGCCTGCAAGGCCGTCGGCCTGCACCGCTACATCATGTCGCTGCCGAACGGCTACGACACCGTGCTTGATGACAAGGCATCGCTTTCGCAGGGCCAGAAGCAGCTGCTCACCATCGCCCGCGCCATGGTTGAGGACGCCCCGATCCTGATCCTCGACGAGGCCACCTCTTCGGTCGATACGCGCACCGAAGAGCTGATTCAGAAGGCCATGGACGCGCTGACGGTCGGTCGCACGAGCTTCGTGATCGCGCACCGTCTGTCCACCATCCGCGACGCCGACATGATTCTGGTGATGAACGGCGGCGACATCGTCGAACGTGGCACCCACGAGGAGCTGCTCGCGAAGTCCGGCTTTTACGCCGACATCTACAACAGCCAGTTCACGCTGACCGACTGATTGGTTGGCTGGCTGAACGGCCGATTGGCTGATGGCTGACGCCGGTTGGCTAATCGACCGGCCAGCCGGCCGGAATAATCCGACGCGCGCCGACCATGCGGAATCCACCCGACCCCACGGGCCCGATCCGCACGGTCGGCGCGTTTTGCATATGGCGGTGGAAATGACATGAAAATGCACCAAAGTACACGAATGTGTACCAAAGTGTACGAATGTACACGAATGTGTATGGCTGTTGGCTTTGGCTGGGCCGACTAGAGGAAACGACCGGGAAAACCGCTACTGAGACTGGCGTGGCGGTCGGCGTCCAGCATGGCGCATTCGAACGCGAACACACGGCTCAGCGCATTCGGATCGGCGACGAACAGCGCGGTGGCCAGACCGTCCGCCAGGGCGGTTGGGATATCGGCGAAAACGATTGTGCGATGGTGGGTGACCGTATCGGCGTCGGCATTCGTATTCGCATCCGTCCGCACGGCCACCCACGTGGCCTCCATCTGCTGCGCGGGCAATCCGTCGATGGCATTGAGCAGATGATGGATGGCCAGATGCGTCCGTTCGTCGACCGCCACCTCCCAATGACGACGGCTCGGCGCGCTCGCGCAGAACGCACCGTCGGCGATATGCGCCACGCCGACCGCGCGGGATGGGTCGTCCGGGTCCTCAAGCGCCACGCTGATCGGCTCTGCGGCATGCACGAGCAGATCCCCTCCGGCGTCGATGACGAATTCCCCCTCATCCTCCATCGATTCACTCAGCAATCCACCCAGCAGGTCAACCAGATAGCCCTTGCCGCATGCGCCGAAATCCAGATGGATCGGGCCTTGCGTGACCAATGTCGTGCCTTCCGAACGCACCACGTCACGCTCCCACACGGCCCGCCCCCGCAAAGCCCCCAAATGTCCGCCGGCGTCAGCTTTAACCGTGAAACTCAACGCGGGATCGTAGCCAAGTCGAATCAGATCCTCGCCCACGCACGGGTCGATTGCGCCGGAAGTGGCATCGCGCAACGCATCATACAAGTCGAACAGTGGCTTGGCCCAATCGGGAAAATCGAAATGGCCGCCATGTTCCGCGCGCCCGATGCATGCTACCAACGAATCGGCGCGGAATCGCGACAGCACTCGCTCATAATCGTCGATGAACCGCTCCATTTCGCCGCGTAGTTCCGTGGAAATCGGCCGGGCCGTCGAGATCAGCAGACCGGTGCCGAGCGCGTTGGGAAATGCGGTGGTGTGCGGCATGCGCCGCGCGAGTGTGTTGGCGGAATCCATATCCCCGATGCTAGCGTGAGGACGATCGCGATGCGGAAAGGGGCATCATTACTGAAAATGCGAAGTATATTTTGCATTTCCCCTTTTTCGAGGTGGAATGTTAAGTATATTTAACATTTTTTCGACTGGCTGCTGGATGGATGAGTTGCTGTCGCATGCCACGATGTGAGACGACACGCCGAAGTCGTCAAAAATAAAAATGGCGGAATTCCGCCGATTCTGGGAGTGCATTACAGCAGAACGTACCAAAAATCAAGACTGTTCTTCAAAAAACTTTCGTTCTATTTTGTTTTTTCGGTGCGCATGTCGCGTACGGCGATGAGGGCGCACCGAACAAGCTCGGAAGAAGGAAGGTTCGGAACATGTCATCTCGCGTCGCGCAGCGTCACGTAGCCGGTTCGTGCGATTCGCGCGTCCCGGTCTCCGGCCGTCTTGCCGCGCTTCTTGCGACGCTGATAATCGCGCTCGTCACGCTGTTCACGAATACTGCGATTCCGCAGCGCGCGGTCGCCGCCGATGACAGCCAGACGGATTTCGATTCCTGGACCGCCGTGGCGGACAACATCGCCAAACAGCTCGACACCGCCGAACGGGATTACCGTGACGGCAACTACGGCCAGGCCGGCACCGATTTCCAGACCGCGCATTGGATCGGCTACGATGCGTCCAATTTCTCGAAGGCCGTCAACGACACCATTTCCGCCGACAAACAGACCGAACTGCTCAAGCAGTTCACCGATTTGGAAGGCCTCGCCTACCAGCAGGGGCAGGGCGACGTCATCTCCGGCGCCGTCGACGCGTTGAACGCCGATCTCGACGCCGCCGCGAAGACGCTCGACGCGAACACCAGCCTCGCCAACCCGCGCGACTACGCCAAACAGCGCGCCGCCGAAACCGCCAAGGAACGCAAGACGCTCGACGCGGCCAAGAAGAACTCCTCCAAAGGCAAAGGCGACCGCACGTGGAGCGACGTGGCCAAGGAAATGAACGTCATCCTCGACAAGGCATACCAGGCCGCCATCTCCAGCAAGGGATCGGAAGGCTCCAGCCTCGTCAACAACGCGTACTACCAGTACTACGAAAAGCTCGGCTTCGAAAAGAACGTGATGAACGCCATCTCCGGCGACCGTGTCTCCCAAGTCGAATATCAGTTCAAAATGACCCGCAAGACCATGCGTGACGGCGGATCCCAGAAGCAGATCAAGAAGCTCGTCGACGACCTCAAAAGCTGGCTTGTCGAAGACGCCGCCACCCTCGACGGCGGCGCGTCCGGCAACATCAGCGGCTTCACCAAAGCCGTCACCAGCTCCGCCGGGCAGGCGTTCCTCATCCTCATCCGTGAAGGCCTCGAAGCGCTGCTCGTCGTGGCCGCCGTCGTGGCTTACCTCGTCAAATCCGGCAACCAGCGCTTCACCAAGTGGATCTACCTCGGCGTGCTCGCCGGTCTCGCCGGCTCCGGACTGATTGCCGTGCTCTTCACCTTCCTGTTCGGCGGCTCCGGCCCGATCCAGGAAATCAGCGAAGGCGTGTGCGCGCTCATCGCCATGCTCATGCTGCTGTGGACCAGCAACTGGATGCTTAACAAGAGCTCCGTGGAAGCATGGAACCGGTACATCCGCACCAAAACCGAAACCGCCGTGGCCAGCGCGCAAAGCAAGGTCGCAGCCGGAGAAGGCGTGAGCCTGGGCATGGTCGTCTCGCTCGCCATGCTGAGCTTCCTCGCCGTGTTCCGCGAAGGTGCCGAAACCGTGATCTTCTACGAATCCATCTACTCCATGAGCCAGGATTCGCAAGGCATGTGGATTGGCGGCATCGCCGCGGCCGTGGTGCTGCTCATCATCTTCCTCGTGCTGCGCTTCACCTCCGTGAAGATTCCCATCGGCCCGTTCTTCCTCGTCACCTCGATTCTGATGGCCGTGCTTGTGGTCATCTTCGCCGGCGGTGGCATCCATGCGCTCATCGAAGGCGACCTCATCGACGGCCACTACCTGTCGAGCGTGCCGACGAATGACTGGATCGGCCTGTATCCGTACGTCGAATGCCTTGCCGCCCAAGCCGTCGCCGCCATCGCGGTGATAGCGCTGTTCATCGTCGGCTTCGCGCGCAAACGCAAGTTGCGTACGGCGGCTGATACGGGCGATTCGGACGCGACGCACGCCTGACGGCCGTACGCAATCCGTAATCGCAAATTTCCAGATTTTTCCTCACCATCCGACAACACAGAAGGAAAGAGAAATGAAGAATAAGAAGATCGCCGCTCTGCTCGGCGTCCTGCTGGCCGGCTCCATGGCCTTCTCCCTGTCCGCGTGCGGCGGCTCCGACAACGCCGCCTCGTCGGACAAGTCCAGCACGTCCACGTCGGACACGGCGAAGGACACCAAGGCCGCCGACGATTCCAGCTCCGACGATTCCGGCGCGGGCTTCGAGGAGATCCAGGTCGACGAGAAGCATTCCGACCAGGAAGTCGGCCCGCTGACCGTCAACGCCGTGTACTTCCAGCCCATCGACATGGAACCGTCCGGCATGGGCCTCAAGGCCGCCGACGCGAGCTTCCACCTCGAAGCCGACATTCACGCCAACAAGAAGGGCACCGAACTCGGCTACGGCAAGGGCGACTTCGTGCCGGACCTCACCGTCAACTACGACATCATCGACAAGACCTCCAACAAGTCCGTCGGCTCCGGCACTTTCATGCAGATGAACGCCTCCGACGGCCCGCACTACGGTGCCAACGTCAAGCTCGACAAGGCCGGCGCCTACAAGCTCGTGCTGAAGATCGAATCCCCGGAGAAGAAGGGTTGGATGCTGCACGTCGATCCGGAGACGGGCGTCAAGGGACGCTTCTGGACTGAGCCTATCGAGGTCACCTTCCCGGATTGGAACTACACGCCGCAGGAATGGTGATTCTCTCCTTGTAATGGTTGCCGTTCGCGGCCGCGCCATATGTTGCTCGACACACTCAAGGCCGTTCGGCCAAGCTTACGGTCGAGCAACATACGGCGCGGCCGCTCTCTCGCGTTTTAAGGGAGCGACTTATTCCTTGCGATTGCAGGGTAGGAAAGCCGGGAACTCCTCGATTTTTTGGGGGAGGGATGATTGGGAACTCCTCGGGTTTGGGGGAGGGATGGGGATGAAAGGATTTTGGGATGCTGCTGCAGTTTGTGACGGTGTTGCAGGGCGTGTTGGCGCCCGCGCTGCTCATCATGGCGCTGAACGTTATGCTCACCGTCGGTGAGGGACGGGACAAGCCGCTGAGCGCGTATTGGAGACTGGCCGGCTTTGTTGTCGGATTCGCCGGTGCCATCGTCTTCGCCGCGTTGCGCGCCACGGCCGTCATCACGCAGCGCACGTTCGTCAACTATCCGACCTTGTGGTGCTGCGTCATCTTCGACGTGGCCGTGTTCGTCGTCGTCATCTTCGCCCGTCGCATCACCACCGACTGGCATCGTCGCCGCGCGCTGCTGGACGTGGCGAATCTTGTGGCCGCGCTGGCGATCGCAGCCACCACCTTCCGTGCGCTGCCCGACGTGATCCTGCGATTGACGATTTTCGTCGAGCCTGGCGATCCGATCTTCACCTCCGACATGCTTTTGCGCGCGCTCGGCTTCGCGTTGGGCGCCGCCGTCGCGATCATCGCGGCGCTGATATTCCGCACGATGCGTTCCACCGCCGTGCGCTGGTCGTTCACCACGGCTGCCCTGCTGCTGATCGCGCTGCTGTTCGCCCAGCATTTCACCGACCTTGCGCAGCTCCTGCAATCCAAACGCATCGTCAGTTTCCCGACAACCGCTTTCCTGGCGCTCGTGTGGGGCATCAACCATCAGCGGGACATGACCATCGCCATGGCGCTGGTATTCGCCATCCCCGCAGTCGCCAGCATCGTCATGGGATTCAAGGTCAAGCCCACCGGCGCCAACGAAGCCATCGCGCGTACGCACATCGCCTTCCGTCGCCGTGCGAAAGCGGCCGGCGCGTTCAGCCTCGTCGCCATGATCGGCGTCACCGTGGCCCTGACGTACGGCGTTGCGCAGACGCAGAAAGTCGTCACCCTTTCCCCACCGGAGGAGTATTCGCTCGCCGACGGCGTGGCCACCATCAAATTCAGCCAAGTCTCCGACGGCCATCTTCATCGCTTCCAATACAAGGCGAAGGACGGCACCGTCATGCGCTTCATCATCATCAAGAAGAACGGCGGCGCGTACGGCGTCGGCCTTGACGCGTGCGACAACTGCGGCGACGCCGGCTACTACGAGAAGGACGGCAAGATTATCTGCAAGAAATGCGATGTGGCCATCAACCTCGCCACTATCGGCTTCAAAGGCGGCTGCAACCCCATCCCCTTCGATTACCAGATCAAACCCGGCAAAATCGTCATCCAAACGTCCGCGCTCGACGCGCTGTCGAGCCACTTCCAGTGAGCGAAAGGAAAGCCGAATCCCATGTTCTTCCTGAATATGATCTTCCGTTCGTTCAGCCGGCAGTTCAAGCGGCGGCTGCTCATCGCCGTCACCGTGTGCCTGTCCGCCACCGTCAGCGTGGCCATGCTCGGCGTGGTGTTCGACGTGGGCGACAAGCTCAACGCGGAACTGTCCACGTACGGCTCGAACATCATCGTTCAGCCGAAATCCGATGCGGTGGTGAGCGACCTGTACGGCACGGGTGATTCCAACGGTTCGGTTGCTTCCGGAACGTCCTCCGCGGCTTCCGGAACCTCCTCCGATCCCACGTCGTTTTTGAAGGAATCCGACGCGAAGAAGATCAAAACCATCTTCTGGGCATTCAACATCACCAACTTCGCGCCCGAGCTGAACATCCATGCCGACGTCAGCTGCTCCGGCTCGACGCAAGGCAGCTGCAAGGCCGCGAATGTGCCGATTGTGGGCACATGGTTCGCCAAGACCCTGCACATGGATTCCGGCGAATCCACCGTGGTCGGCGTGGACGGCATGCGATCGTGGTGGAAGGTCAGCGGAACATGGCCGAAGGACGGCGGCGAGCAGGCGATGGCCGGCAGCGCGATCGCCGCGAAACTCGGCCTGAAGATCGGCGACAGCGTCACGCTTGACAAAACGATCGCCGCATCCGACGGAAACGGCACCGAGCGGAATCGCGTGAAGGTGAAGATCGTCGGCATATTCGATTCCGGCGATTCGGACGACAACGCCATCTACATGCCGTCCATCATGGCGCAGACGCTCGCGAACCTGCCCGACTCCGTCGACAAGATCGAGGTCAAGGCGCTCACCACACCCGACAACGACCTCGCGCGCAAGGCGTCGAAGAACCCGGCCGCGCTCACGCAGGACGAGTGGGAGACCTGGTATTGCACCGCGTATCCCTCGTCGATCGCCTACCAGATCGAGGAGGTGCTGCCGGGGGCGGTGGCCAAGCAGGTGCGCCAGGTGGCCGCGCTGCAGGGCGACGTGCTGAACAAGACGCAGGCGGTGATGGTGCTCATGACCGTGCTGTCGTTGGTCGCGGCCGCGATCGCCGTGGCCAACCTCATGGCCGCCTCGATCGGCGAACGCGGTTCGGAATTGGCATTGTTGAAGGCGATCGGCGCCACGGACGGCGCGGTTTCGCGTCTGATGCTCGCCGAAACGGCGGTGGTCGCGCTGGTCGGCGCGATTGTGGGCGCGCTGCTTGGTTCCGGTGTGGCGCAGATTGTGGGACACGTGGTGTTCGGCTCCGGCATCACCATGCGTCCGATGGTGTTTGTGCTGGTGTTTGTGCTGCTCGCCGTCACCATTCTCATTGCTTCGCTGTCGTCGATTCGGGCGATTTTGGGCCTTAAGCCGGCGGAGGTGTTGCATGGAAGGTGAGTTGGTGTTGAAATCGTGGCTGGGCTTGAGTCTGGGACTGAAGCTGCAGCTGAGTCTGGGGCTGAAGCGGGGACAGAATTTCGTAGGGGGTGTGCGATGACGAATCGCAGGATGTTCTTCACCATGCTGTGGGGCGCGGTGTTCCGCCGTCGTTCGCGGGCGATGATGGCCGTGATCGCGTCGCTGGTCGGCGCGGCCACGCTGTTCTGCCTCGCGTCCGTATGCGTCGCGGTGCCACGGCAGATGAATGAGGAAATGCGCGAATACGGCGCGAACCTAATCGTCACGCCATCCAACGCCACGGGAAAATCGCAAGGCATCGACAGTGCGACCATGCGTGCCGTGACATCGCTCGTAACGGCCGGGCACAGCGCGAAATCGGCCGCATACCGGTATGAAAGCGTGCGCGTCAACTCCGCGCCGTACACCATCGCCGGCGTGGACGCGAAATCCGTCAGAGCGCTCAATCGCCATTGGAACGTGACGGGCGATTGGTCCAGCGCGGGCAATGTGATGGTTGGCCGGGACGTGGCCGACGCGCTCGGCGTGAAGGTCGGCAGCCGTGTCACCATCGCCTACCGTGCCTCCGATGCCCAAATGTCCGATTCTGGAGAATCGGACAAACAAAGCTCCAAATCCGACCCACAAATGTCCGATTCTCCAGAATCGGACACTCAAGGTACTCAAGCCCAAGGTGCGGAAACAGGCCACCACGCCATGGAAAACGGTCGCGTCTCGTCCGACATCATGGACGCCGACGGTACCGAATTCCGCGTATCGGGAATCGTCGACACCGGTGGCAACGAGGACTCCATCATCTACGCGACGACCGCGGACGTGGCCAAACTCGCCGGCTCCAAGCGCGGCGCCGACGTGGTCGAATACTCGGTGAACGCCATGGGCGATGACCTGAACGCCATCGTCGGCAGCATCAACCGCAATCCAAACAGCGCGGTGAAGGCGCAGACCGTCACCAGAATCACCTCGTCCGACACCCGCATCATCGCCATGCTGCAGACCCTGTTCTGGATCGTGTCGCTCGTTGTGCTTGTGCTGACGCTCGTCGGTGTGGGCACCACCATCAGCTCCATCGTGAGCCAACGACGCAACGAAATCGGCCTGCGCAAGGCCCTCGGCGCCGACGCGCATGCCATCGGCGTCGAATTCTACGTGGAATCCGGCATCTACGGTCTGATTGGCGGCTTGCTCGGCACGGCCATCGGCTACGCGCTCGCCCGCATCCTGTGCGTCACCGTATTCGACCGCGCGCTCGGCTTCAACTGGCTTCTCGGCATCGCCTCGCTGTTGCTGAGCGTGCTGATCGCCGTCGTCGCATCCATTCCGCCGGTCCGCCGCGCCACCCGCATCGACCCCGCCATCGTTCTGAGGGAGGAATAATCATGGGAAACGAACACATGCTGCTGGAACTCGACCATATTTCCAAGATCTACGGCGATCTGCGCGCCGTCGACGACCTGAGTCTGACCGTTCCGCAAGGACAATGGCTGGCGATTGTCGGTTCGTCCGGTTCCGGCAAGACCACGCTGATGAACATGATTGGCTGCATGGACACGCCGTCGAAGGGCTCCGTCATGCTTGAAGGCCGTCGATTGGAGGATTTGAACGCCAAGCAGCTCGCCGACGTGCGCAAGAACATGATCGGATTGGTGTTCCAGAAGTTCTATCTGGTGCCGCATCTGACGGCCGTGGAGAACGTGATGGTGGCGCAGTACTACCATTCTGTCGTCGATGAGAAGCAGGCCATGGAAGCGTTGGAACGCGTGGGATTGAAGGATCGCGCGCACCATCTGCCCGGCCAGCTGTCCGGCGGCGAGCAGCAGCGCGTGTGCATCGCCCGCGCGCTCATCAACTGCCCGAAGCTCATCCTCGCCGACGAGCCGACCGGCAACTTGGACGAGAAAAACGAGAAGATCGTGCTCGACCTGTTCCGGCAATTGCACGAGCAGGGCACGACGATCATCGTCGTCACGCATGACGCGCTCGTCGCCTCCTGCGCGCAGCGCGAAATCATGCTCAACCATGGCGTGCTCGTCGGGGAGCAGTGGAACGACGATGAGGCGCGACGGGCGTACGAAGCGGCCGGCGGCGAGCCGGCGCGCACTGGCTCGGACGCGGAGGGCGCGCAGAACGGCGGTGTCGCGATTTCGTTCGCGGATCCGACGAAGGCTGCGAAAACCGGCGATACGGACGATCGCACGGCGGACAACCATACGGCGGAATAGTAGGCATGAGGCCGTTTTGCGGCGGCCGGATGGATATATCGCCCGTTACGAAGGGCAGAAGGGGGTAACAATGAGCGCTGCTCAATCAAACGCGGTCAAAGTCATCGCGCTGTCGGCGGCAAGCCTGGCGCTGCTGTCGGCATGCGGCGAACCGAAGGCGACGCCGATGGACGATGAATATGCCGGAAATTCCGGCGAAAGCGTGCAATCGCAAGAAGACAAGTCGAAAACCGACGGCAAGGCCACCGACAACACCGCCAACAGCGACGGATCCACGAAGAACCATGCCGACGATAAGAATTCCACGACCTCCGACAAGAAGGACACCGGCAATTACGCCGACGGCGACTATTCGGTCAACGGCCAGTACGGTCCGGTCGGCGAGGATACCATCGACGTGCATCTGACCGTCAAGGACCAGAAGGTCGCGTCGGTGAGCATCATCGGCCATCCGTTCACGTCGATTTCCAAAAAGCATCAGAACGACTTCGCCAAAGCCGTGCCGGACGCGGTGGTCGGCAAGCCGCTGAAGGATCTCAAGGTCGACAAGCTCGCCGGCGCCAGCTGGACCACTGAAGCCTTCAACAAGGCCCTTGACGTGGCGCGGCAGGAGGCTTCGGTCCAGTAAGGCCGGGATGCGATGTGTCACGATTCCGATTTTCGGCCGAAATTTTGAATCGTGACACATTCAATTGCATAGGAATACCCCCAAACTATCTTTTTCCGACGTTTTTGGAAGAAAAATAGAAATTAGGGGGTATTTGCGCAGGTTGCGATGTGTCACGATTCCATTTTTCGCCCAAAAAATCGAATCGTGACACATATACGGGGGTGATTGTCCGGTACGGGGGTATAACGAACGGCGCGCAAGGGAAAGTCACCCGGCGCAGACGTTCGGCCAGAGTAGCGCGGTCATGCGTTCGGCCCAGGAGCCGGTCTCCTGCCCCATGTCGGGCTTGTGCTCTGCCAGCGCCTTGCATGCCAGCATGGAACCCAGCACCGTGCTGAACAGGAACTTGCAGTCCAAGCCGTCGCGGAACACTCCGGCACGAATGCCGCGTTCCATGAAGCTTACAAAACGTTGTTCGGCCGGTGCCAGCACCTGTGTCGTGATCGCCTTGAGCGAATCGTTGTCGGACGTCAGCACCACGCCGACGGCCTTCAGCCCAAGCTCGCTGTCGAAGCAGCCTTGGATGCGTTGCAGCATCTCGCGCAGACCGTCGCGCGACGGTTGCAGATCGTCGAAATCCGGCAACCCGGCCACTTCCACCTGGATGCGTTGCAGTAGGTCATCGGCATTGCGATAGCGGCGGTAGATGGTGGTTTTCGCCACTCCCGAACGGCGTGCGACCTCCTCGATGGTCACCGCGCCGATGCCGTCGGAAATCAGGATTTCCAATGTGGCGCGCATGATTTTGCGGTCGGTCTGCTCCCGCAGCTGCTCACGCCGTCCGCGGGCTTTGCTGACGACGCCTTCCACCGCATCCTGCACGGCGACTTTGACGGTTCCCGGCAGATTTCCCGGTATGGTTCCCGCCGCATTGCCGCGTACGGGTCCCGGAGCGTCCGTCATCGGTGTGCCTATGGATGCGCCCGTCATGTCAGGCACTTGCGATCACCTTCGTGCTTTCCAACTTGCCCACATACCATTTGTTGAATTTGATCAGCGGAATGCGCAGCAGCAGACCGATGAGCAGCAGTGGCGGAATGAACAGCAGCAACGCGCCGATCGCATACCAGTAGTCGTTGCCGTAGATGCCTCCGATGGCCGCGCGCATGGCCACGATCGAATGGGTGGCGGGCAGGAACGGGCTGATTCCGCTGATGACCTTCGGCAGTACGGCCAGCGGATACGCGCCGTTCGCGCCGGAGATCTGCATGACGAGGAACAGCACGCCGATGGCCTTGCCCACATTGCCGAAGCTGGCCACGAGCGTGTAGGTGAAGAACGAGAACACCAGGCCGCTCACCCAGCCGGAGAGCATGAACAGCCATGGATGCACCGCCTGCACGTGCAGGAACAGCAGGCTGCCACCCAGCGAGAACGTGCTTTGCAGCAGCGAGATCACGCCGAACACGCCGTAATGGCCGAGGAACAACTGGTGCGGTTTCGGATCGCCGAGCTCCTGACGGGTCTTGCGCGAGACGGTGGTCTTGAGCGTCACCACCATGAGCAGCGAGCCCACCCACAGCGGTAGGAACGTGTAGAACGGCGCCATTTGCGAGCCGAAGTTCTTGACCGGGAACACCGCGTTGCGCTTCACCTTGACGGGGGCGGCCAGCGTGGCTGCCAGCGATTCCGTGTTATTGGACAACACGTCCTTGACGGTGCTCATGTCGCCGCTGTCCAGCGCGTCGGACAGCGTGCCGGTGAACGTGCCCAGCTTTGTGCCGGCCTTGGAAAGGCTGTCCGCAGTGGAATCGAGCACTTTGTGGATGGCGGTCAGCTGCTTGTCCGCGTCGGCGGTGGTGGCGTTCAGGTCGCCGAGCGCGCCTTTCAGGCTGGTTGCGGCCGAGTTTAGCGAGGCGACCGTGTCATTCAGCGAGGATGCGATGCCGTCGAGCTGCGGCTTGAGCTGGGTCTCGTAATCGGTTTTGACGCCTTTGATGGACGATTGCGCCTGCTGGGTCAGCTTTTTGATTTCCGTCAGTTCCGTGGCGGTGTCGCTCACCTTGGTGTCGATGTTGGTGGCGCTGCCATTGAGCGCCGCGGCCAGATCGTTGAGCTGCGTGACGGTGGCGTCCACGTTGGTCTTGAGATGGTCGATGGCGGTTTTCACCGCTGCCGGCAGCTTGTCGTTCTTGCCGAGTTCGTCGAGCGAATCGGAGATCTGCTGGTAGCTTTGCGCCTGCTTGGTGACGTTCGCCGCCTGGTTGCGCAGCGCGGTGGCGGTGTCGCCCGCCTGCGTGCCTGCCTTGTTGAACAGGTCGTCCACGCTGCCGGACATCGTCTTGAAGCTGTTGGCCGACTTGCCGAGCGCGGTGCCAAGGGCCGTGGTGCTGGTCTTCACCGCACCGGTCAGGTCGTCCACGCTGCCGCCGGCCTGCTTGAGCGTCGAGCCGGCGCCCTTCGCGCTGCCGTCCACCTGCGCGACCAGGCTGGCCGAGCTGGACAGCAGATTCTGTGCGCTCTGGGTCAACGAGCCGAACGATTTGAGCATGTCCGCGCTTTCGGTGAGCGTGCCCGAGAACTCCTTGACGTTGCCGGTGAATTGCGTGAGCTGGCTCTTCGCCGCCGGCTTATCCATCTGGCTGGCCAGCTGCGAGGCGATCTCCAACGCGGTGCCGGTGAGCGTTTCGGAGAACATCTCGTTGATCTGCGCGCTCACCGTGTCCGCGCCCTGTCCGGTGATCTTTGGCGCCAGCGCGTTCTTCTTCTCGTTGTTGTAGTAGGTGAGTTCGGCATGGTCGCCATCGGAGGTGAAGAACGTCATCATACGGGTGCTGAAGTTCTTCGGAATCACCACGGCCGCGTAGTATTTGCCGGATTTGGTGCCGTCGATGGCCTCCTTTTCGGTGGTGAAGGTCCAGTCGAGCTGGCTGTTGGAACGCAGCGTGTTGACCACTTCGTCGCCGATGTTGATCTTCACGGGGATGAGGTCGGACTTGTAACCCCTGTCGGTGTTGGCCACGGCGAATTTCAGATCGCCGGTGTTGGCGAACGGGTCCCAGCTGGCGGCCACGTTGAACCAAGTGAAGATGCCGGGAATCACCACCAGGCCGATGACGATGATGACGGAGACGACGTTGCTGGTGATGCGTCGGATGTCGCCGACGAACAGTTTCCAGATGTTTTTCATGCGTTGCTCCTTCCTGCGTTGTTGGCGATGTCTTCGGTGGTTTCGTTGGTTTCGGACGCGTTCATCTTCCGGACGAGCATGGCGATGCCGTCGCCGTCGTCAGGGTTCGTGACCGCCACATTCGCCGTCGTTTCCCTGGCGATGGCTGGCTTGCGATCGTCTTTTCCGGAACGTCGCTGCGTCTTGCGTAATAGCCGGTCCCGTCGCGCCTGTTGCGCGCGCTTTCTGCGGCGGATGCGAGCGGCCTGACGCTCCATCAGCATGGATTGGATGGATTCGTCGCTCAGGCTGCCAAGCTCCACCTGACGGTTCAGACTGTCCTTCATATATTCGATGACCATGAGGAAGCCCATGATGAGCAGGATCCAGACAAGCCAGGTGGCCAGGACGGTCACCTTCTCGCTGTTGGTGAACGAGAACACGGCCGCCAGAATGACCGGCACGATGAAGCCGATGACCAGCGCGCCACGCTTGAGCTTCGGATACAGTTCGGTGAATCGGCTTGCCCGTTCCTCGATGGCCTCGCGGTAGCCGCCCTTGTCGGCGAGCACCTGGATGGCTTGGGACACGTTGTATCCACGCTCCGGAAGCTCGACCTCCTCGCCGATGATCATGTCGCTTTCCTCGATCTCGCGGGCGAACAGGCGGTTGAGGTTGGCAAGTAGCGGACGAATCACCAATCCGATGAAGAAGGAGACGGCGGCGAATAGCAGCAATGTGCCGATCGCCTTGAACCAGTGTCCGTCGTAGAAACCGGCGATGGTTTCGCGGAACGCGTCGATCGAATAGCTGAACGGCACGAACGGGTAGACCGCGCGGAAGAACTTCGGCATCATTTCGATTGGGTACAGGCCGGACGCGCCTGGAATCTGCACGATGACCAGCGCCACGCACAGGCCCTTGCCGATGTGCATGAACGTGGTGGACAGCGCGTACGTGATGCTGAGGTATACCAGCGACGTGATCACACCGGTGAGTATGAACAGCGGCGTGCTTTCCGTCTGTACGCCCAGCATCAGGTCGCCGACGGTGCACAGCGCACCCTGGATGGCGCCCATGGTGCCGAGCAGCAGGTAGCGCGACAGGTATTTTTCAGTGGGGGTCGGGTCGAGGTCCTCGAGCTCCTCGTCGTCCACCTCCACTTTGAAGATCACCACGAAGGCGAACGCGCCCACCCACAGCGCCAGATTGGTCATCAGAGGAGCCATGCCGGAACCGTAGGAGTTGATCGGGTACACGTTCTTCGTGCTGATCACCGTGGGGGATTCCATGAACGAGGCGATTTTGTCCGTGTCGAGCGAGCTATCGCCGGTCAGGGTCTTGAGCAGGTCCGCTGTGGTCAGGGCCTTCAGGTCGGTGCTGACGGTGGTAAGCTTCGTCTCCACCTTCGCCAGCTGCCGGTCGGTCTGCTCGAGCGTGGAGCGGGTGTCCGACGCCAGCTTGTCGAGCTGGTCAAGCACGATGCCGGTCTGGCTGACCAGTCCGGTCTGGTTCGTCACCGTGCCGGACAGTGTTCCGGCGGTGCCGGCCAGTGAGCTCAGGCCGGAGTTGAGCTGCGGCAGCGCTCCGGAATTGATGGTGTTCCGTGCGGCGTCCACGCTTTTTAGCGTGGTCTGCGTGCTGTTGTTGAAATCGGTGGAGAGTCCGGTCACGCTACCGGCTGTGGCCTGCGTGTCCGCGCTCAGGGTCTTGAGGTCGGTGAGCGTTCCGGCGGCGGCGTTGTTGGTGTCCTCCAGCTTGCTGATGATCTGCTGGTATTGCGCGTTGTCGCTGGCCGATTTGAGCTTGTCGATGAGTTTCGCGTTGCTGTCGGTGACGCTTTGCATGCCGGTGACCGCCTGCTGCGCGGAGCCGCTTGCCGCAGCTACCACGGAAGAAATCTGGTTGATGCTGGCGGTCGATTGGGTCGCGGCTTGGGAGACGAGTCCGGAGCCGGTCTCCAGCGCGCTGCCGGCGGCGGAGGAGAAGGTGTTGAGGCGGTTCTGCGCGATGCCGATCGCGTTGGACGTGTCGGCAAGGCCCTTGCCGGCGCTTGCCGCGGCCAGCTGCACGTCGTTCATGGCGCTGCGCGCGGCGTTGGTCTGCTGCGGCACGTTGGCGAGCTGCTTGTCGAGATCCGCGATGACGGAACGGATCGAGCCCACGTTGCGATTGGTTTTGTCGAGTTCGCCGATGGCGTCGCCGGCGATGGAATGGACTTCGCCGTTGGCCGCGCCGTTGGCCGCGTTGATGGCTTTGACAAGCGTTTCGCTGACGGTGGATACGAAGGTGTTGTTGACGGTGCGGTCGACCGTGGTGGCGCCTTGATCGGTGATTTTCGGCGAGATCGGGCTCGCCTTCTCGTTGACGTAGTATTCGAGCGTGGGCCGGTTCTTGCTGTCGGTCACGACGTTGGCCAGGTCCTCGCTGAAATCGGATGGAATGACGATCGCCGCGTAGCAATCGCCCGACTGCACGGCCTCCATCGCCTTGGACCTGCTCATGAACTCCCAGCCGAGCTGGTCGTTGCTTTTGAGCGTGCTTTCGATCTGGTCGCCAAGATTGACTTTACCGAGCAACGCGTTGTCGGTGCCTTCGTCCGTATTGGCCACGGCCACCTTGATGCCGTTGGTGTTGCCGTACGGGTCCCAGAATCCATAGATGTTGAACCATGCGTACAGCGGCGGGATGAAGATCAGGCCGATCATGATCACCCATGCCGCCGGCACGGTGAGCAGACGTTTGAAGTCACGACGCAGGATCTGCAGTACGTTGCGCATTGTCTCTCCGGTTTGGCGATTGATTCCTCTCATAGCGATACGGGAAACGTAGCGCTACGCGATTCGTATCGTATAACGCGCTCTGGGACAAAGCTGCCTTATCTTCGCTGAGCGCGTCGACGCCATGCGCCCGAGGCGGAAAACGGGGCGAAAACAGGGTGGAATGGCCACGAAATCGCATTCAGAAAACTTTCAAAAACCATCCAGAAACTTTCCGGACGCCATCCAGTTCCATCGCAACAACAAGGTGCTTAATACAACTAACGACGTCGCATAACCACATATCCGCCTTCAAAGGAAAGGAACGATCATGGCTTATGCAACCCATCAACGTGCCAATCGCGGAACGCAGCCGATCGGCAAAGCCATCGCAATCGCGGCGGCCGTATCGCTGGTCTCGGGCTTCGGAGCGGGCATGGGCGTGACGGCACTGCTCAAAGCGAGCCCCGGATCGCGGCAAAGCATCGCGGCCACGCTCAACGGCCCCGGCGGAGCCAACACCATGAGCTACGACTACACAGGCACCTACTCCGGCGCGCTCACCGCCGACGGCAAAAAGGTCGCGTCGGATGGCGAAACCACTACGGCGACCCAGACGGACCAGAACGCGGCGCTCGCGCAAAACGGCGGCACGCTCACCATCACCAACGGCAAACTCGTCAAATCGGGAGACAGCAGCCACGCCGACAACTGCAATTTCTACGGCACCAATTCGGTGCTGCTGGCAGTGGGGAAGCAGTCGAAAGCCGTCATATCAGGCTCCTCCATCAGCGCCGAAAGCGCCGGATCGAACGGCATCTTCGCCACCGATTCGGCCACGGTGCTGGCCAACGACGTGGACATCGACACCTCCGCGGCCAATTCGCGTGGACTCGACGCCACCTATGGAGGTTCGATCATCGCCGACGGCATGACCATCAATACGAAAGGCGACCACAGCGCATCCCTGGCCACCGACCGCGGCGGCGGAACCATATCCGTCACCGGGTCAACGCTCTCCACCGCCGGCAGCGGATCGCCGCTGCTGTATTCCACGGGAGACATCGAGGTGTCGGGCGTGACCGGCACGGCGAACGGATCGCAGATCGCGGGCATGGAAGGCCTCAACACCATCCTCATCAACAAATCGACGCTGGAAAGCACCAACACCGGCACCACCGGCTCCGACCCCGTGGCCAACGGCGTGATCATCTACCAGTCCACCTCCGGCGACGCGGACACCGCCACCGGCGAGCACGCCACATTCCAGGCGAAGGACTCCACGTTGAAATCCGCCATCGAGTCCGGTTCGATGTTCTACTTCACCAACACCACCGCTGACGTGGTGCTGCAGAACACGAAACTCGACTTCGACTCCTCCGCCGCGAACCTCATCCTCGCCGCCGGCAACGATTCGAACAATTGGGGGTCGGCCGGCTCGAACGGCGCCACGGTGACCTTCACCGGGCGCTCGCAGGATCTGTCCGGCAAAGTGAGCGCCGACACCATTTCGACGGTGACGCTCAACCTGCTGGAAGGCTCCTCGTGGACGGGCTCGGCGGAAATCACCGAGAATTCGTCGGCATCCGGCTCGTCGTCGGCCTCCGAAGCGCCGATCAGCGTGAACGTGGACGGCACCTCCACATGGGTGGTCACGGCCGATACCACCATCTCCGCGCTGAACGTGGCCTCCGGCGGCAAAGTGGTCGATTCCTCCGGCCGCACGGTGACCATCAAGGCAGGCGGCAAGACCGTGGTTTCGGGCGACAGCGACCTCACGGTGACCGTCACCGGCTCGTACGGCACCTCGGTTTCCGCCAGCTCCGACACGAAACTGAGTTCGGACGTGGCCGACCGCGCCGCATTCGACAAGCGGTTCGGGGCCGATACCGTGTGGTCGTTCTGACGGCCGGTTCCATTCGCCGCCATTCGCGCAGCCATCCATATCCGCAATTCATAACAATCCACAGCAACCCATAACAATTCACCGCAATTCATAACAATTCACTGCAAGGAAGTGCATCATGACCGACTTCGATTTCAATGCCTCAACCCCATCCAACAATGCCGTGCCGTCTGGCAGCACTGCTCCCGACGATACCCAATCCGGCAATGCCGGCTACGGTGGCACCGGCTATGGCAGCGCGATACCCGACGGGAATCACGACAACTTCCGCATGCCGAATCCGCAATCCGAGACGGAAATCTTCGAAAACCCGGCCGCGGCGGCAGCGCCATCGCCGAAACTCGGTGGCAAGACCATCGCCATCATCGCGGGTCTCAGCCTGGTGTGCGGCCTGATAGGCGGTGTCGGCGGCGCGTTCGCGATGAACGCGATTTCCGGTTCGAGCCAGCAGCAGACGAGCCAGCAGGGGCCTGGCGGTCAGTCCAATGGCCAATCCAATGGTCAGATGGGCGGTCCTGGCGGCCAGTCCGGTCAGATGGGTGAGCCGCCGAGTGGACAGCCCGGCCAGGGTGGTTCCGATTCTGGTCAGTCTGGTCAGTCTGGTTCTGGTCAGTCCGGTTCTGGTCAGTCCGGGCAGCAGGGCGGCTCCGGTTCAGGCTCTTCCGATTCCGGTTCCAGCTCCTCCGGATCCAACAATTCCAGCAGCTATCTGGACGCCGATGAGTCCGGAACCATCGCCAGCTGAATGGGGTTCGCGCCAGGTGTCTTCGCAACTCTGGCGTCCTGGACCTTGCCTCCTGCACTTAGACCCTCGTACATGTAGCAGCTCCGGAAAAGTGATGTTTTCCGCGGAGACCTCATGTACGGGGGTATTCTTGTCGGTGGCGGAGTCGAGGCTGGCAGTCAAGGAAATCCTCTCAAAGGAATTTTCTCAGGCCGGCTCCGAGCTTCGGTGCGCTGGCCGATCGTCATACCCCTATCTTCTTTCCCCCACAGCGATTATTGCCGCCGTTTGGTAGCGTTGAGCTCGGAAAGGAGCGGCACATGAGCGAAACCGCGCAATCCGACGCGCAATCCAAGGATTCCGTCGCAAGCAAGGCGGTCACGGAAAGCAAGGCGATCGCGGACGAAACCGAAATCGCGGCCATCGAAGGAGCCGACAGCCCCGCCGATCGTCGTCTGCCGTTGATCGCCCGCATTTACGGCATCGTGATGCTCGTCGAAGGCGTGGTGACGCTGCCGATCATCGTGCTGTCGTGCCTGTACGTTGTGCAGGCCGTGCTTTCCGGCGATATGAGGGTCGACGCGCTGAGCCTCACCACGATTCTGTCGGCGATCCACGCGGTCGTGCTGATGGTCACCACCGCGTGCCTGACGGTGTTCGGCGTGCTGCTTTTCAGGAACAAGCGCCGGCACATCGCGCAATGGACGTACCTGCTGATTCCGCTGACGCTCGCCGAAGGCCTGCTGTCGTTGGCGTTGAATGGGCTCGGTCTGAATCTCGTCAGCCCGGCCATCCAGCTTGTCGTGCTGATCGCGCTGCACATCACCGCCGACCCGTCGCTGCGGGAGGAGCGCCGGCTGCAATTCGCGTTGCGGCGCATGGACGCCCGCAGCGCGTATGAGAACGCCGCTTCCCAAGGCATGGCCGGCCGCGATCTGACCGGCAAAGGCTATATTTCGCTGGATTTCTTCAATCTGTTCTGGCTGTTCACGATCGGTTGCGTGTTCGGCCTGGTAGTCGAGACCATCTACCATTTCATCCTGTTCGGCGAATACCAGGACCGCGCGGGCTTCCTATGGGGGCCATTCTCGCCGATCTACGGCTTCGGCGTGGTGATCGTCACTGTGCTGCTCAACCATTTGTGGCAGTCGAATTGGCTGCTGATCTTCTGCTCCAGCGCTGTGATCGGCGGTGCGTTCGAATATTTCACCAGCTGGTTCATGCAGGTGGCGTTCGGCATCCGCGCATGGGATTACACGGGACAGTGGCTTTCGATCGACGGGCGCACGTCCGGCAAGTACATGTTCTTCTGGGGCATCCTTGGTTTGGTCTGGGTCAAGCTGATTCTGCCGCGATTGCTGCGATTGATCCAGCGCATTCCGTGGAGGATCCGCTATTCGTTGACGCTGGTGTGTTTCGTGTTCGTCTTTGTGGATGGCGTGATGACGTTGATGGCGCTTGACGCCTGGTATTCCCGTATGGCGGGGATCGCGCAGGATTCGCCTGTCGCGCAGTTCTTCGCCACCTATTTCAATGATGATTTCATGGCTCATCGATTCCAGACCATGAAGATCGACCCATCCACGGCCGGCCGTATGTAGGCTGTGTCTCGGCGGATGCTGGCCGGGTTGGCCGTCGTTTACGCCGCGATGCTTTGGGCCAGTTGACGGATGAGGTCGGGGCGATGCCCGCTCCATGAGGAGTTCGGTGAGATGACCACCGGAATCTGCTTGAATCCGGCGTCCTTGATTTGCTCGAGCGTGGACGGATTCTGAGTCAGGTCGATCGCCACGTACCGCACGCCCAGTTTGGAAAGTTCCTGTTCGGTGGCTTCGCATTGCGGATTGTTCGGATTGGTGAAGACGGTTACGGTCATTACTTTTCCTCCCTATGCAAGCGGCTCCCCGCTTTGTGCGGATGCCTTCCGGTACGTTCTGCGATTATCGCCCGTCTGCGCGGACCGTTCATCAGTATACACTACCCATAGTGGCGTTTCGTATGTTCATCCACTGTATATAGTGGGGAATTCCCCATAATACTGAAATATGCGAACAAATGTTCGATGCCATTCAAGTCTATCATCGCCCGCGATTGCGGCGCGCCGAAACCGTTTTTGCGGACGCGATGTGACCATCACCGCCCATGCCTTGTCCTAATCGCCTAACCGTCCTGCCCGTCCGAATCTTGCTTGTCCGCGTTTGCATTCGTTCCGTACGAATTTTTTCGTGTCTGAATTGTTCTGCTTGTCCGTGCCTTGTTTGGCCGCGTCTTGCGCCCGAATCGTCCTGCTTGTCCTGCCCGTCCGGTCTGTTCGAATCGTCTGAATCGTTCAAATTGTCCGGACTGTCCAACTGTTCTGCTTGTCCGTGCCTTGCGTCCGAATCGTCCGAATGTCTTGCTCGTCCGTACCTCGCGCCTTGCTCGTCCTCATTCCGCATCATCCTTTGTCGCGTGCGGATTTCTGCCAAACTTTGCGGATTTCGGCAAGGCCGTGCGGATTCTTGCTGGAGATTTGCGGATTGTACTTTGCGTGTGCGGATTTTCGGCAGTGTCTGTGGATTTCTGATTGACCGTGCGGATTATCGACGATACGTGCGGATTGGAAATTGGCGATTTCAGACATTTTGCCCCCGAAAAGTACGAAATTTCCATCTTTTGTCCCCCGATAATATTTTTGGGGCGATTTAAAATCCGCACACGCCATGAATAATCCGCACGCGTTGCCAGAAATCCGCACGATACTATGAATAATCCGCACGCATCGTTAGAAATCCGCAAAGGGATGTTCAAAAGGTGTGTTCATGCCATGTTGATGCTTTTGTTGATGTTTTGGCTTGGGTTGATTCGTTGCAATAGGGGCGATTGGATTTGTTCTGGATGGACTGGGACAGTTGGGCTTGTGTGTGTGTGTGGGGGGGGGGCTGGCTTGGCGAGCTAGGGCAAGCGCGGCCGGGGATGTGCAGCTGAGAACGTGTGGTCGGGACAGGCCGGCTGAGGACTCACGGCCGGAAACTTGCGGTCGAGGGCGTACGGCCGGGGCGTGCGGCCGGAAGCGTGCGGCCGGGAATGAGTGGCCAAGAACATACGGCCGGAAAATCGTGGATTTATGGTGTGCCGCACGACTTTGCAAATGAATCTGCTGGGTAAATGCTGGGTTTCCCCTTCATAACCCCTTGCATCGGATAAACGAAGAGCCTTGAAAACCGTTGCAATCATTGGCTTTCAAGGCTTTTGGCCGGTGCCCCCCGTGGGATTCGAACCCACAACCCACGACTTAAAAGGACGCTGCTCTAACCGTTGAGCTAGAGGGGCAACAGCAACATAGTATACAGCATATTCGGACGAATCGCCACCGCGGGCGTCTTTCGCCTCACGTTTGCCCCACGTTCGCGCCTCGCGTGCCCACATCGTGTACCCACGGCCCTTACAATCGAAACCATGTCATGCACCACGATTCTTGTAGGTAAAAAAGCAAGCTACGACGGTTCGACCATCATCGCCCGCGACGATGATTCCGGTTCCGGCCGTTACGATCCCAAGAAATTCATAGCCGTCGCGCCGCAGGAGCAGCCGCGGCACTACCGCAGCGTGCTCAGCCACGTCGAAATCGACCTTCCCGATGACCCATGCCGCTACAGCATTGTGCCGAACGTGCTGCCAAACCGTGGAATCCTTGCGGAAGCTGGTGTGAACGAGCATAACGTGGCCATGAGCGCCACCGAAACCATCGCCGTCAACGAACGCGTGCTCGCCGCCGATCCGATGGTCGAGCTGCAGCCGGCCGACGAAACCACGGGCAGGGCGGAAACGCCTGGCGGCATCGGCGAGGAGGACATCATCACCCTCGTCCTGCCGTACGTCGCCACCGCGCGCGAAGGCGTGAAACGTCTCGCGGAACTGCTCGAAACGTACGGAACGTACGAATCGAACGGCATCATCATTTCCGACGTGGACGAGATCTGGTACGTCGAGACCATCGGCGGCCACCATTGGATCGCCCGTCGCGTGCCGGACGAGAAATGCGCCATCATCCCCAACCAGCTGGGCATCGATTATTTCGATTTCGACGACGCGTTCAGCGACGCACGCGAATTCATGTGCAGCGCCGATCTGCCGGACTTCATCGAACGGCATCGACTTGGTCGCGCGGCGGGCGCGCAGGGCGGCATGAACGGTAGCCATTGCAATCCGCGCATCATATTCGGCACCGCCACCACAAAGGACCACATCTACAACACGCCGCGCGCCTGGTACATGCACCGTTACCTCAACCCCGCTGATGCGGAAGGGCACACGCCCGAATCGGACGATATTCCGTGGTGCGTCGAACCGGAGAACGCGGTGACCATCGAAGACGTCGACTTTTTGTTGGGATCGCATTTCGAAGGCACCCCTTACGATCCGTACGGAACGCAGGGAACCCCGGAAAGCCGCCATCGCTACCGTCCGATTGGCATCAACCGCACCGGACACATGGTCGCCATGCAGATTCGTCCGTACGTGCCTGCGGAAAACCGTTCGATCATGTGGATTTCCTACGGTTCCGGCGCGTTCACCGCGGCGGCGCCGTTCTATGCGAACGTGGACGATACGCCGGCGTACCTGCGTGACACCACGCCGGAGGTCTCCACGGATTGCCTGTATTGGACGAACCGTCTGATCGCGGCGCTCGCCGACGCGCATTTCTATGAGACCAACAATGCCATCGAGGCGTTCGCGGAGGGCGTGCGTGTGTTTGGGCATCGGTTGGTCGAACGCACGGATGCGGCGCTGGAGCAGCTGAAGCAGGAAAATCCGACAGAGCAGGAAGAGCAGCCGGAGAACGCAGGGCAGACCGCGGCCGGCCCAACCTCCGCACGTCTGGAATCCGCCAACACCGAAATGGCGGAATACCTGCGCAAGCATGCCACCAAGTTGCTTAACGACGTGCTGTACACGTCCAGCAACCTGATGCGCAACGGCTTCGCCATGTCCGACCGCTGGAACTGAGCCTGTGCGGGCGGCCTGGTGCGGGTGCCTGCTCCCGGGGAACCAGCGCCAGTGACCTGTGCGGGCGATTCTGCGCTGCCTTGCAAAGCCCCCGGACCAGCTAATTGCCTCTAATTGCCTTATTTGTGGCACCTGATACGCGTTACCCCGAGTATGAGCCTTGGAATTCCAACGTTCATACTCGGGGCAAACGCATTATGGTGCCACAAATAAGCGAAATAGCGGTGCCGGAAAGGTGAAATCTGCCACAAATAAGCGAGATAGCCGCTTTCCTGGAGCTAAAACCGTCAAAACGCCAGCCCGTCCGTCAAACGGAATGCCAGCCGGAACGTCCGGCCGACGCACGTCAACTGGAAATGCCGGACCGGCGAACAGAGCCCACAATCAGTTGAAGCCGACCACGTGTTCCGCGACGAAATATCCCTTGCGAATCACGAATCGTCCGACCGACCCGTGCAGATTCAGCGCGCGTGACATCGCCTTCTTGCGGACGTCCTTGTAGATCGTGGGCGAATATTCCTTGATATCCGCCCACAGGGCCTTCTTCTTCTCGTAATTCGCCGGGTCGCGCGACAAGATCATGAACACGCTTGCCACGGAGCTTTCAATCGCCAGAAAATGAATCATGTAGCGGTACAAGCCGTCCGGCACCGTGCCGCGTTCGGGGGTGGCGCGCACCATGCACTGGTTGACGAGACGCAGCTGGTCCACGCGGCGGATCATCACGTCCGTCTGCACGCTCTGCCCGTCACGTCCGATGAAATAGTGGTAGAACGGCGTGTCCAGATATTGCAGCGACTTGACCCACGGGAACGGCTGATACGCGTAGATGAAGTCCACGTAGAACGTGTGTTCCGGCAGTTGCATCTTCGATTCACGCACCACGGCCGTCCGGTAGACCAGCGCGTGCATGAGGATGTATTCGGTCAGTCCGAAATGCCCCAGATCATCCCAGGTGAGCCGTTTTCCGGGCTCCATGGCATGACGGAAGCTCACCACGTGTTTGTTGCGTTTGCCCACCTTGTCGTACACGTAGTTGGTGACGAGCATGTCGAGCGGGTCGTCCTTGCCGACCTCGTCGCGCAGCACGGCCAGAACCTGTTCCAGCGATTCGGGACCGACCCAATCATCCGCGTCCACGACCTTTACATACATGCCGCTCGCCGCCGCGATGCCGGTGTTGACCGCGCCGCCGTGGCCTTTGTTCTCCTGATGGATCGCGCGCACGATTCCCGGATTGCGAGCTTCGAATTTCCGCGCCATTTCCAGCGTGCCGTCGGACGAGCCGTCGTCCACGATCAGCACTTCGATGTCGTCGTTGCGCTTCGCCGCGATCAACGATTCGACGCACCGTTCCAGGTATTCCGTCATGTTGTACGCGGGCACCACGAAGGTGAGCGTCTTCTTCTCCTGCATATTCTTCCTCGTATCGGGCTCGTGCCGGTCGTTTTGGCTCGGCGCTGTGCCATGTTGGCCGTGCGGAGGGCCGAGGCTGGTCCGTCCGTGCCGGTCAAAGCGTAACGGAAACTAACGTAGCACCATGTGCGCTTCCGGGGAATGGTTTCGCGCACAAACGGCACCCTGAAATACGCAATCTGCACCTGAATTTTCCCTGAGGGTCATCTCAGGTGACATTGCGTCAGTTTTCGTCAACGTTTGGCTGCTGTTGTTGTTCTTGCGATTGTGCGGGTTCGTCCGTTTCGTCGTTGTCGCGGTTGTCTGGGTTGTCTGGGTTGTCCGGCTGGCTTGGGGCGCTCTGCGATTTCGCGGCTTTCCTTTCCCGCTTCGCGTTTTCCTTCGCTTTTTTCGCGGCCTGTTTTTCCGCGGCGCGTACGGTCTTCTCGTTTTCGTAGCGCAGTTCCGGCTTGGCCTCCATGCGGCTCAGTCCGTACCATGCTAGGTTCACGATGTGCGCGGCGAGCTGCTCCTTGCTGAGTTTGCGCTGGTCGGCCCAGTATTGGCAGGTGTATACGGTCATGCCGATGAGCATCTGCGCGTAGTACGGCACGCCTTTGGCCGGCAGATGCTGGCGTTTGAACGATTCGGTGAGGATGTCCTCCACGCGGACCGAGATGTCGCCGAGCAGGGAATTGAATGAGCTGGACGGGTCGGTTTTCGGCGAATCGCGGGTGAGCACGCGAAATCCGTCGGCGTTCTCCTCCACGTAGGTGAGCAGCGCGAGGGCTGTGCGTTCCACGATTTGGCGCGGATGTGCGTTCGGGTCGGACAGCGCGTTGATAAGGGTATCGGTGAGGGCTCGCATTTCGCGGTCCACCACCACGGCGTACAGGCCTTCCTTGCCTCCGAAATGCTCGTACACGATGGGTTTCGACACTTTGGCGGTGGCTGCGATCTCCTCCACGCTCACCGCTTCGAAACCCTCGGCCGCGAACAGCGATCGACCGATTTCGATGAGCTGTTCGCGCCTTTGATACGACGTCATTCTGGATGTATTGGCCATGCTGTCCAGTTTTTCACGTCCCGTGGATAGCCCCGCTTCCACTCCCACTTCATGTCTCCGGTTCCCGGATTCATATCCCGCCTCCCAACAATGTCCGATTCTGGAGAATCGGACATCTGGAGCACAAAAACCAGCCCTTGAGTGTCCGATTCTGCAGAATCGGACATCTGGACTGCAGAATTCGGCTCTTGGATGTCCGATTTTCCAGAATCGGACACTCGTGGGAAGGATGGAAGGATGGGTGTGGGATGGACGGCGGTGTGTCCGTTGCGCTTTTTAGGCTGGAGCCATGGATACGAATGTGATTATTGCGATTGTTGTGGCCGTGGTCGTCATCGCGGCTATCGTCGTCGGCGTATGGTGGTTCGGCAAGGCTTCCAAGCGGTCCGTGGAACGGGCCACCGACGAGGCTGTGGCCAAGGGCGGCGTGCAGCTCGCCACCGAAGACACCAAGCACGTCGGCAACGCCGATGCCGAGCAAACCTCGAAGGCCGAAGCGAACGCATCGCCAGCCGCTGAAACCGCCAAAACCGCCGAATCGGCGGCTTCCGAAACGCAGCGGTCGCCCGAATCCCCGACGGCACCCGCAGCTGAAGAACCAGCATCGAAAGCAACCATCGAAACCCCCGAAGCGGCCGGATCCCGCATGCAGCGTCTCAAGGCGCGCCTGTCCAAGTCCGGCAACCCGTTCGGCAAGGCCCTGTTCAACATCCTCGCCAAGGACCAGCTCTCCGAAGCCGACTGGGAGGACGTCGAAGATACCCTCCTGCTCGCCGACGTCGGTGCGGAAGCCAGCGAGCAGCTCGTCGAGGAACTGCGCAACGACGCCCGTATCGCTGGTCAATCCGACCCGGCCGAAGTGCGCGCCGCGCTGAAGGACAAGCTCCTGAAGCTCGTTGGCACCGACGTCGACCGCCGTCTCAACGCCGACAAGGAAGGCGCGAACAAGCCGAGCGTCATCATCATGGTCGGCGTGAATGGCACCGGCAAGACCACCACCGCGGGCAAGCTTTCCCGTCTGCTCGTCTCCGAAGGCAAGCAGGTCATGCTGGGCGCGGCCGACACGTTCCGCGCCGCCGCCGCCGATCAGCTGGAGACCTGGGGCGACAAGGTGGGCGTGCCGGTCGTGCGCTCCGACAAGGACGGCGCCGACCCGGCCTCCGTGGCGTTCGAAGCCAGTGCCAAGGCCAAGGAGGCGAACGCCGACGTGCTCATCATCGACACCGCCGGCCGTCTGCAGAACAAGGCCAACCTGATGGACGAGCTCGGCAAGATCCGCCGCGTCACCGAAAAGAACCTGCCCGTGGACGAAGTGCTGCTCGTGCTTGATGCCACTACCGGCCAGAACGGCATGACGCAGGCCAAGGTGTTCGCCGAGGCTATTGGCATCACCGGCGTGGTGCTGTCCAAGCTCGACGGCTCCGCCAAGGGCGGCATCGTGATCTCCGTGCAGAAGGAGCTGGGCGTCCCCGTCAAGCTCGTCGGTCTGGGCGAAGGTCCGGATGACCTTGCCCCGTTCGATCCGGAAGGCTTCGTCGACGGCATCCTTGCCTGACCCGCCTCTTCCATAGCATCGCGCCTCCCAATCTCGGGAGGCGTTTTTTATTGCGTTATTGCGATCTCGAATGTCCGATTCCCCAGAATCGGACAAATAAACTACTTCGAACCACGCTTGAATGTCCGATTCTGCAGAAACGGACACCTGACATACGAATTTCGCACCCTAAATGTCCGATTCTGGGGAAACGGACATTTAGGACCTTGATTTTGGCGTATGAATGTCCGATTCTGGAGAATCGGACAAACAAGGCTCCGATTTGGTACTTCAGATGTCCGATTCTGGAGAATCGGACATTCGGTGTGGCGATTACTCCGCGGACACGGTTTCGGCGGCTTCACCAGCTTCGGCTTCATCACCAGTTTCGACACCTTCAGTGTTATCCGCAGCACCCACCCCCGGCACTCTGCGGATCGTCAGCTTCAGCAGCAGTGGCGCGACCAGCGTGACCAGCGAGATGATGAAGATGATCGTCGAATAGTATTCGCTGCCGAGCACATGCTCGTTGAATCCGATTTGCGCGGTGATCAGCGCCATTTCGCCGCGCGGTACCATGCCCGCGCCGATCATCAGCGCCGACGCTCCGCCGAAGCCGGCCATGCGTCCGCCCAGCCCGCAGCCGACGATCTTGGTAATCACGCCGAGAATCGTCATGATCACAATGAAGACGATCATCTTCGGATCGTCCACGCCCGTGGTCTGCAAGCCGATGCCCACGAAGAACACCGGCACGAACAACGTGTCGCCAACCGGCTCGATGTACCGGTCCGCCTCTTCGGCGTAATCGCTGTTGCTGACCGCGATGCCGGCGAAGAACGCGCCCACCGCGTAGCTCAGTCCGGCCAGATTCGACGCCCACGCCATCGCAAGGCAGATGATGATCGCCATCACCGCGATGCCGGAAGGCGCCTTCAGCACGCCCGCCAACGTCATCAGCGCCGGTGCCACCCAGACCACTACCACGACGGCCGCCACGAAGAACAGCACCTGCTTCAGGAGGATCATGCCAAGTCCGGCCACGTCCACGCTGCCGGTGTTGACGAGCGTGCACATCACGGACAGCAGGATCACGCCGATCACGTCGTCCGCCACGGCCGCGCCGAGGATGGACACGCCCTCCTTGGAATCCAGCAGCCCGGCCTCCTTGAGCACCGCCACGGAGATCGACACGGACGTGGCGGAGAACACCACGCCGATGAACGCCGCCGGAATCGGCTTGAACCCGAACAGCAGGCTCACTCCGCCCATCACGGCCACGGGGAACACCACGCCCATGCATGCGATGATGATCGCGGCCTTCGAATACTTCTTCAGCAGCTGCAGATCACAGCCGACACCGCCCAGGAACATCAGGATGATGATGCCGAGGTCGCTGAACAGCGACAGCGAATCGCTCATATGCAGCACGTTCAGCAGCGCCGGTCCGACGAGGATGCCGACGAGGATCTGCCCGATCACTTCCGGCAGCTGCACCTTCCGGCAGATCAGTCCGGAGACCGTGGTCAGCATCAGAATGGCGCATAGTGAAATGATGAACGTTGCCATAATCCTCGTCGCTCTCTCGTCCCGCACGCCGCGCGTATCGTGCGCATGCGTATCGCGCACGCCGCATGCGCCGCGCGTCCCGTAGGTTTTCTGCATTCAACTTACTCCGACCTCGCCCTTCGTCCGTCGCCGCAATTTCATATTGCGATTGTCGGACGGCCATGTCTTGGTCGTTGCCGTGTAGTCCGTTTCGTTGGATTTCCGGCATTCCGCGACTTTAATCGACGTTTTTCTCACATGCCGTTACGTCGCCGTAACACGTCGTAACGTTTTCAAAACGCGGCCGGCGTTCCATATCGTTCTGTCAGCCCCACACGATGGGGCGGGAAATGTGAATCAAAGACAGAGTAAGTAAGAAAGAGGAGGGTGACATGGGCCAGCTTGATTCTGGAAATGCCGCGTGGATATTGACTTCCGCGTCCCTTGTGTTCCTCATGACGCCTGGTGTGGCGTTCTTCTACGGCGGCATGGTCCGCGCCAAGGCTGTATTGAACATGATGATCATGGAGGCGGCCGCATTGTCCGTCACGATGATCATCTGGGTGCTGTGGGGTTGGTCGATCGCCTACGCCGGCACTTCGGTCGGAGGCATCTTCGGTGATCCGGCGACCGGCTTCCTGCTGAAGGACACCATGGTTTCCGACAATGGCGTATACACATCGGCCGCGCTGAACAGCAACCACTATCCGGTGAGCATCGACGTGGCATTCCAGGCCGCGTTCGCCATGATCACCGTCGCGTTGATCTGCGGCGCCATCGCCGAGCGCGTGAAGTACAGCACGTGGATGATCTTCGTGGCGCTGTGGATCACGTTCGATTACGCTCCGCTCGCGCACATGGTGTGGAATGGCGGCCTGCTGTCCGCCGACGGCGCGATCTCCCAGGCCATCGGCGCCCAGGCGCACGATTTCGCAGGTGGCACGGTCGTCCATATCAACGCCGCAGTCGCCGCATTGATCATCGTGCTCATCATCGGCAAGCGTAAGGGCTTCGGCACGCAGCCGTTCCGCCCGCACAATGTTCCGTTCGTCATGCTCGGCGCCTTCCTGCTATGGTTCGGCTGGTTCGGCTTCAACGCAGGTTCCGCCTTCGCCGCCAACGGCACCGCCGGCTACGCGTGGGTCTCCACTTCCGCCGCTACCGCCGCGGCAATGCTTTCCTGGGGCTTCACCGAGAAGATCCGCACCGGCCATTACACCGCGATGGGTGCTGCTTCGGGCATCGTCGCCGGTCTGGTCGCCATCACCCCGGCCGCCGATGTGGTCTCCCCGCTGTGGGCCATCGTGATGGGCGCCATCGCTGGCGTGCTCACCTGCCTGGCCTGTGGCCTGAAGTTCAAGCTCGGCTACGACGACTCCCTTGATGTGGTCGGCGTCCATGGCGTCGGTGGCTTCACCGGCACCGTGCTCATCGGCTTCTTCGGCGAGGGCACCGGCCTGTTCGCAGGCGGCAACTGGCGTCAGCTGGTCGTCCAGCTGGTCGTCGCTCTCGTGGCCATCGTCTGGTCCGCGGTCATCACCGGCATCATCGCCTTCGCTCTGGAGAAGACGATTGGTTGGCGCGTCACCGAGGCTCAGGAGGTCGGCGGCATCGATTTGGCCGACCAGGGCGAGCGCGCTTACGATTTTGCTGGTACCGCCAGCTCCGTCCTCAAGGAGGTGAAGTGAGATGAAGCTCATTACCGCTATCATCCAGCCCCATAAACTCGACGATGTCAAGGAAGCCCTCGCAGCCGCGGGCGTGCACGGCTTGACCGTGTCCGAGGCCAACGGCTATGGTCGCCAGCGCGGCCACACCGAGGTCTACCGTGGCGCCGAATACACCGTGGATCTCATTCCGAAGATTCGCATCGAGGTGCTGTCCGATGACGCCGATGCCGAAACGCTGGTCGGCGTGATCGTCAAGTCCGCCGGCTCCGGCACCATCGGCGACGGCAAGGTCTGGGTGGCTCCGCTTGATTCGGTGACCCGCGTGCGCACCGGCGAGACCGGTTCCGCCGCCATCTGATTCGATTCCGTTTTCGATTTCGATTCGGACGGCTTTTAATACCCCCGGGCTTCAAGGTTCGGGTTATCAATAGGACGATCCCCGTACGTGCTTCGCGCCGTGCGGGGATTTCCATAGGTTCGTCTTTTCCGGGATGCTTTCCGGGTTGCTTTCCCGGACGTTGTTTCCGGTTTTCAATGCGTCGGTTTTCGTAAGGAACGTGCGTTATGGCTTCAGCGGTCGAAGGTCTCAAGAAACGGTTCATGGCTATGAGCCAGCCCGATAAGGACGGTGTCTACCGCGATGGCGCGGCGAAACGCGAGGCCCGTACGCGGTTGGCCATGGATAGTCTGAAGCGGCTGTGGGAGGAGGCCTGTGGGGAGGTTTCCTTCGAGGTCCCGTCTTCCGGCATTGGTCTCGGCGCGGTTGGCTCGCTGGCCCGTGGACAGGTCGGCCCCAGCTCCGATTTGGATTTGGTGGTCATCTACGAGCCACATGCGGTGAACGACCGGCAGCTCAACGAGCTCGCCAACAAATTGTGGTATCCGATTTGGGATTCCGGCCTCGATCTCGACCAGTCGGTGCGCACCGTCGCGCAATGCGAGGCCGTCACCGACCGTGACCTGCCCGCCGCGATGGGCTGGCTGGATGTGGTGCCGATCGCGGGGGACACACGGCTGATTGCGGATACGGCCACCTCCATATTGGAACGGTGGCGCAAGGCCGCCCGCAAGCGTCTGCCGGAGCTACTCGGCTCCGCGAAGTCGCGTCTCGACGAATTCGGACGCATGGCCTACATCAACCAGCCGGACATTAAGGAGGCGCGCGGCGGTCTGCGCGATGCCGTGCTCGTCTCCGCGCTCGCCGCATCCTGGCTTGCCGACCGTCCGCACGGCACGTACGACGATGCCGTCGAACGTTTGCTGGACGTGCGCGACTGCATCCATTTGGTCGCGGACAAGGACACGAATCTGCTGCTGTCGCCGTACCAGGCGAAGGTCGCGGCGATGCTCGGTCTGTCCGATCCGACACTGCCCGAAGGTGAGCGTGAGGCGCAGTCGATTGACGATTTGCAGACGCTGCTGGCCCGCGTTGGCCGACAGATCGCGTTCTCCCTTGATTCCACTGCGTCTCGCGCCGAGCATTCGCTGACGCATGACAAGCCGCGTTTCGCCTTCTTCCAGGTGTTCCAGCCGCGTGGCGGCGGCAGGCGGCAGGCGCCGACCTTCGATGTGATCGCGCCTGGCGTCGCCAGGCATGAGGAGGAGATCGTCCTCGCACCGGGCATGGATCCGACCGAAGATCCGAATCTCGTGCTGCGCGTCGCCGTCGCGGCCGCGGAGTTCGGCCTGCCGATAGCTCCGGGAACGTTGCAAAATCTGCGGAAGTGCCCGGTCGGCGACCGCAATTGGACGGCGGAATCACGTGAATTGTTCGTACGATTGCTGGCCACGGGGCCCGCGTTGCTGGATGTGTGGGAGGACATCGATTTCATCGACGTGCCGGGCAAGCTCATCCCCGAATGGTTGGGTGTGCGCAATCGGCCGAGCGCGTCGGCCGCGCACCGGTACACGATCGACAGGCATATGGTGGAGGTCGTCACCCGCCTCGGCCGTGAGACGCCCAGCGGCGGGCGCTATGACGACCGGCATTACGAGGCGTTGCTGCTTGCCGGCATTCTGCACGACATCGGCAAGCGGCCGGGTGTGCGCGACCATGCGGCGGAGGGCGCGCGGCATGCGACCGTCATCGTGGAGCGCATGGGCTTCGACCGCGACATCGTCCGTTGGGTCACATTGCTGGTGCGCGAGCATCTGACGCTATCCGAATTCGCGACCGGCAGCAATCCCAATGATCCCAATGTCGGCGACGATCTGGCGGGGCGGCTCGACCATGATCCCGTGCTGCTGGACATGCTCTTCGACCTGACCCGCGCCGATGGTTCCTCGCTGGGCGCCACATCCGGCGAGGCCATTTCCAAGCAGTATGGCTGGAGCAGGTGGCGGGAGACGCTGGTGCGCACCATGTACAACGCCACCCGTTACCACATGTGAGCTTCCCGGTGGGGTCTGCGCGCTCAGCCGTCTCCGCGTCTCGAATGTTCCGACGCTCATCCTCGTCTACCGTGATTTTGTCGGCAGTCAGCGAAAAGTGGGGAACATATCACCTTGCGTTCACTTCGGCAAATCGAAATATGGGGATTTTCCCACCAAACGGAAAATGTCCCCAAGTTGTCCACTTGGTTATCCCCACTCTGTGGAAAAGTCGGAACGTTTTCCACACGGTTATCCCCAATATGTGGATAACTCGGCTTTTTTCAAGTTTCTTATCCACAACGGGGCCTTCCGCGCGTGTCGTGGATTGGTGAAATGTCCCGATGCGGAGATTCATCCACAATCGCGGGGCCATGTCGGACGTGACGACGTGTACGGTATTATGGTTTTCTTTTGTATTAAAAAATTTCGGTCGATTTCCTCGGTCGATTTTGCGTTTGGAGAGATATGGCGGAGAACGATTCGTGGGGCAACGATTTGGTGCAGAACCATGGTTTTTCGGTCGCCGGAAACGGCATGAGCGGACGTCCGGGACAGCCGGTCCGCGACGCCATCTTCGATCGTGTGCCGCCGCATGACGACGACGCCGAAATGGCGGTGCTCGGCGGCATGCTGATGAGCAAGGACGCCATCGGCGAAGTGTCGCAGATGATCGACGTGACCGATTTCTACCAGCCGCGCAACCAGACCGTGTACGAGGCGATCATCAAGCTGTTCGCCGCCTCCCAGCCGGTCGACGCCGTGCTCGTGGCCAACGAGCTGCTTTCCGAAGGCAACCTGGAGAAGGTGGGCGGATCCGACTACCTGCACAGTCTGGTGGCTTCGGTGCCGACGGCCGCCAATGCCACGTTCTACGCCGACATCGTCCATCAGCGCGCCATCCTGCGCAACGTGATCGCCGCCGGAACCAAGATTGCCCAGCTTGGCTATACCGCCGAAGGCTCTCAGGCCGAGGACGTCGTCAACCTCGCCCAGGCCGAGGTGTACGAGATGTCCACCGGCAAGGTGCGCCAGGACTACGCGCCGATCGGCAGTGTCATCACCGAGACGCTCGACCAGATCGACCGTCTGCAGAGCGGCGAGGTGGCCAAAGGCGTGCCGACGGGCTTCCGTGACATCGACGAGGTGACGCAGGGTCTGCAGCCCGGCCAGATGATCGTCGTGGCGGGCCGTCCGGCCATGGGTAAGTCCACGCTCGGCGTGGATTTCGCGCGTTCCGCCGCGCTGCATCACAATATGACGTCCATCATCTTCAGCTTGGAAATGAGCAAGACCGAACTGGCGCAACGTATCATCGCGGCCGAGGCCAATATTCCGCTCTCCGTCATGCGCCGCGCCGAGGACATCACCCCTGAGCGTTGGGCCGTCCTGAACGAGTTGCAGGACAAGTTGCAGAATGCGCCGCTGTTCATCGACGACAGCCCGAACATGAGCCTGATGGAGATTCGTGCGAAGTGCCGCCGACTCAAGCAGACGAACGATCTGAAACTCGTCGTCATCGACTACCTGCAGCTCATGACCTCCGGCAAGGCCGTGGAAAGCCGTCAGCAGGAGGTGTCCGAATTCTCCCGCGCGCTGAAGCTGCTCGCCAAGGAGCTTGAGGTGCCGGTGGTGGCACTGAGCCAGCTGAACCGTGGTCCGGAAATGCGTCAGGATAAGAAGCCGCAGTTGGCCGATCTGCGTGAATCCGGTTCGATCGAACAGGACGCCGATGTGGTGTTCCTGGTGCACCGTCCGGACGCCTACGATAAGGAGGACCGTCCGGGCGAGGCCGACATCATCATGGCGAAGCATCGTAACGGTCCTACCGAAACGTTCAATCTGGCATTCCTTGGCGCCTATTCGAAGTTCAAGGACATGCCCCAGGATTACCAGTCCCAGCAGGAGATGGTGTGATATGGCTTGGAATTCCTTCGCAACGCCCCTGATCGGCAAAGCCGTCCGCGCTGCCTCCCGCCTGGCGCACGGCGGCGGCAGCGCGTTCCCCGGCAAAATCGTGGAACGCATCGACCCGGACTTCCTTTCGCGCACGCTGGCGCAACTGCCGCTCGGCGTGGTGCTCGTCTCCGGCACGAACGGCAAGACCACCACCACCCGCATGGTGGCCAGCATGCTCGAATCGCTCGGATTGAAGGTCTTCACCAATCCGACCGGCTCGAACTTCACCCGAGGTGTGGTCTCGTCGCTGCTCGCCGAAGTCTCACTTTCTGGCAAACTCGACGCCGACATCGCGGTATTGGAGCTCGACGAGGCGTACGCCGTGCATTTCGTACGCCAGGTGAAACCCGATTACTGCCTGCTGCTCAACGTGATGCGCGACCAACTTGACCGTTTCGGCGAGATCGACAACACCGCGCGTCTGCTGAGCAAAGCGGCCGAAGCGACCACCGGAACCGTTGTGCTCAACCGCGAGGATCCTCGCATCGCCCGGCTTGCGGACGTCGTTGATACCGAAGACGGTGTGGAAGTGCGATATTTCGGCCTCGACGAATCGCTGCGCGGCTTCTTCCCGTCGGACGACGACATGCGCACCACCGTCGACGCGGAATCGCAGGAAACCGATACGTCGGACGCTGCGCAGGACGCTGCGGAATCGCAGGAAAGCCCGGAAAATGGCTGGAATACCGCCGATTCGGCCGATCGTACGGCCGACGTGCTGCCCGCCGATGTGACATTGCGTTCCGTAGGCGACCATCGTGCCAGCTTCGTCATCGATGGTGAGACGTACGAGACGACCGTCAAGCTGGAAGGCGTCTACAACCTGTACAACGCGGCCGCCGCGCTTGCCGTGGTGCGTGCGGTCGTGGCGGACGCGCAGGCCATGTTCCTGCCGTTCGAAGAGGCGCTCGCCGAAGCCTCCGCATCCGATACGGCCGGCAAATCCGGCGAGGTCGGCGCGAATGGCGCGGCCGGCCAGAGCGACCAGGCCGCCGCGAACGCGATTCTGCGCCAAGCCGGAGTCTCGCCACGCATGATCGCCTTCGCGCATGCCACCACGCAGGCCATGATCGACGCGGCCAGCGAGGTCACCCCGGCATTCGGCCGCGGCGAGGTCATCACCGTGAACGGCTCGCCCGTGGAACTGCTACTGGTCAAGAATCCGATGGGATTCCGCCTGTCCCTGGCCTCGTTCAAGCCAGAAGGCTGCGACACCATGATCTGCATCAACGACGAATACGCCGACGGCCGCGACATGAGCTGGCTGTGGGACGTGGACTTCACCTCGCTGCGCGGCACCGGCGTCAAAGCGGTGTCCGGCGTGCGCGCGTGGGACATGGCCCTGCGCCTCGAATACGACCAGGTGCCCGTCGAACAGGTGAGCACCGACCTGGAGGAAACGGTCATGACGTTCGTGAACGCGGACCCCGGTACCCCCAAACACATCTACTGCACGTACACCGCCATGCTGAAAACGCGTGCCGCGCTGGCCAAAATCGCCGACGTGGCCGACGCCGGCGTGGGCAAGTGAGACGCGGCGAAGGAGAACGAGGAGACGATATGGGCCAGGTCATCGACATCGTGTCGCTGTATCCGAAGGACATGAACATCTACGGCGATTCCGGCAACGTGCTCACCATCCGGCGCCGTCTCGCGCTGTACGGCTATGAGCCGCGCGTGCACGCCTACAACCAGGGTTGCGACTGGCCCGAGCACGTCGACATGATCCTGGGCGGCGGCGGACAGGACACCGGCCAGAAGAAGATCATCGACGACTTCTTCCAGCGCGCCGATTTGCTGCGATCGCTGGCAGCGGACGGCGTGCCGATGCTCATGATCTGCGGCCTGTACCAGCTGTTCGGCGAGTATTTCGAAACGGTGGACGGTTCCCGTCTCGACGGCATCGGCGTGATCGGCGCGTACACGGTGGGACGTGAGACGCGCATGATCGGCAATCTCACGGAACATTCCGGCGATTTCGGCGACATCATCGGTTACGAGAACCATTCCGGACAGACGTTCCTGCGCGACGGCGTCCAGCCGCTCGGCACGGTCGACGCGGACGGCACCGGCAATAACGGCGAGGACCATACGGAAGGCGCGCGCGTCAACAACGTGATCGGCACGTACATGCATGGCTCGCTGCTGCCGAAGAATCCCGCGGTCGCCGATTTTCTGATCCGCACCGCCGTGGAACGTCGTTACGGCAAGTTCGACCCGGCTTCGGCAGGGCAGACGGACGAGCAGCGCGCCGAATTGCGCCGCATCGACGCCACCGCCGACCGCGCCCGCCGCGTGGCCATGTCCCGTCCGCGATGAACGGGCGATGAACGGGCGGCAACCGTCCCGTATTCCGCCAATCGCCATGCGATTGACCGGTTTTGCCTCCCGCATATGTGGAGCATTTGCGATACAGTAGGTACCACCATCACCTAAAGGAGGACATCATGGCTGATATTAATTTTGGTGACGGCCTGCGCAAGGTTTTTCTCGCCGGCATCGGTGCTTTGGCGACCACTGTTGAGAAGAGCCAGGAAATCGTCGACGACCTCGTCAAGAAGGGCGAGCTGACCGTCGAGCAAGGCAAGGCCCTCAACGCCGAACTCAAGCACAAGGTCGAAGAGGCCAAGGAGACCTCCGAAGCCAAGAACGAAGCCGCTCCGGCCGCAACCGAAGACAAGGCCGAGTAAGGCAAAACCCTCGTATCGCCGTCTGCAGCGCACGCCAGCGCCCGGACGGCGATTTGTTATGCCCATCTTATGCGCATCGCCCATGCGCCGATTGCCCATGTACCGAGCACCCAGTCGAATCCCAACCGTTTGCGAGCAGTGATATGTCTTTGAAATCGTCACCAGACAAGCCGGACGCGGCACGTCCCGAAAGCGTCGAGCCGGTCACACTGTCCGACAGGGTCAACGCGGTCATCAACCCATCCGCCGACCCTTCGCCGGACGCAGCCTCGCAGATGAACGGGCAATCATCCGAAACCATCGGCATCTTCGGGCCCCGAAAAGATACGTTCTCCGAACGCTACCACCTGACCCGACGCGGCAAACTCAAGCGACTCACGCAAATCGCGCGCATCGCCAACCAATTCGACGTGGTGCACGGGCTCACACCCGTCAAAATGCGGCTTATGCTCGAAGCGCTTGGCCCCACCTTCGTGAAGGTCGGACAGATCCTGTCCATGCGCTCCGAAATCCTGCCCCAAGCGTTCTGCGACGAACTGTCCAAACTGCGCGCCGACGCCGACCCCATGCCGTACAGCACGGTGCTGCAGGTGCTCGAAAACGAGTACGGACGGCCCGTGGACGAGATCTTCGAGCACATCGACGCCACACCGCTCGGTTCCGCAAGCCTGGCGCAGGTGCATCGCGCCAAACTCTCCACCGGCGAGGACGTGGCCGTCAAAGTGCAACGGCCGGGCGTGCGCGAAACCATGGCGCAGGACGTATCCATCATGCGCACCATCGCCAAAGTCGCCACCAGAACCATGCACAGCGCGCAGGTGGTGGACCTCTCCGGCGTGGTCGAAGAGCTGTGGGACACTTTCGAATCCGAAACCGACTTCCTCATCGAAGCCCGCAATCTGGCGGAATTCAAACGATTCTGCGAACGCTACAAGTACATGGACTGCCCGAAACCGTATCCGGAACTCTGCACCGAGCACGTGGTGGTCATGGACTACGTCGAAGGCATCTCCGTGTCCCATCCGGACGAGCTCGTCGCGGCCGGCTACGACCTGAAGGAGATCGGCACCAAATTGGTGGACAACTACGCCACGCAGGTGCTTGACGAAGGCTTCTTCCACGCGGACCCGCACCCCGGCAATATCATGGTGCGCGGCGGACAGATCGTGCTGCTCGACCTCGGCATGACGGGCCGGCTTAACGCCAAAACCCGTTCCGTTCTGAAGGACATGATCTTCGCCGTGGCCGAACAGGATTCGCCCGCGCTTGCCGACGGTTTGCTGCGGTTCGCCGGCGCCGAAGCCGATTCGGAGGATTACCCGGCCCTGCTGGCTGATTTGGACGTGATCGTCAAGGAATTCGGCACGGTTGATTTGGCCGAGCTCGACATCGCCGCCATGCTGACGGCCCTGACGCAGATGGCGCAGCGTCACGGCATTGAAGTGCCCAGCACCGTCACCACGGTCGGCCGCGCGCTGGTCACGTTGGAAGGTCTACTTGACGAGTTCATCCCCGACGTGAACATGATCCAGATTATCTCCGACCACATCGCGGCGAGCACGTCGAAGAAGGATTTCGTCAAGGATGAGGCGAAATCGCTGGCCGTCGAGGGGCATCAGGCGCTGCACAGCCTGCTGGCCGCCGCCAACGAGCTGAAGGTGGCCTCCCGCATGCTCACGCGCGGTCAGCTGCGCGTGAATATGGAGATGGTCGGATCGCAGGAGCCGATCCATCTGCTCGCCAACATGGTGAACAGGCTCACGATGGCGCTCATCGTGGTCGGCCTGTTCATCGGCTCGTCGATCGTGTATTACGCGGGCATCAAACCGGTGATCTTCGGCATTCCGATCGTCGGTTTCCTCGGCTATGTGATCGCGTTCATCCTGTCCGTCTGGATTGTGTTCGACATCTACTTCAAGGGACGCAGCTCGAAGAAGCGGTAGCCGATTGGCGTTGCCGTGATGCGGTAGACTTGGCTTCCGTCCATTTCCGCCGGTTGCGACCGGCGGGTCATGCAGGTCGTCAGGAGGTGCGTATGGCGGACCGGCAGCCATGGCGCCCGATGGCGTTCGACGAGGCGATCGACATTTCCGCACGCGTCGCCCTCAGACAGAGGCTACGCCGGCAATTGCATTTTCTGTATGCTTTCGTGGCCACGCTGGTGATTGCTGCGATCGCGGTGGCCGGCTTTCCGTACGTGTTGCAGTGGCGTGCGTCGATCGCCACATCCAAAACGGCCGACGAGGCCGCCCGCCATGTGCAGGGCTGGCCGTATCCGCAGGCCGAGCGCGCGTTCGCCGCGGCCAAACGATACAACAGGAAGATCGCTGCTTCCGAACAGAGTGTGCTGGGCGAGGCATCCGACCCGTTCGCGAACGTTCCCGGAGGCTCCCACACGTCCGACGATAGTGATTCGATATCCGCCAAAGACAAGGAATACCAATCCCTGCTGGACGCCGGCGGCGGGGTGATGGGCACCATCCGCGTACCCAAGGTGTCCATCAAACTGCCGATCTACCACGGCACATCCAATGTGGCGCTCGCCTCGGGAGCGGGGCATCTGTACGGCACAAGCCTTCCGGTGGGCGGCGCGAGCACGCATGCGGTCATCACCGGACACCGTGGGCTGGTTGAAGCGGCCATGTTCACGCGTTTGGACGAGGTGAGGAAGGGCGATTTCTTCTACATCGAAGTGATGGGGGAGACGCTTGGCTACGAAGTGGACCGCATCGAGGTGATCGAGCCTTCGGACACGTCGAAGCTGCGTGTGGTCAAAGGCGAGGATCGTGTGACGCTGATGACCTGCACGCCGTACGGCGTGAACACGCATCGTCTGCTGGTTTCGGGCCATCGCGTCTCTATTCCGCAGCCGGCGCCCGATCCGAACACCATGCGCGACCCGTGGGTCACGGCTTTTGAGGCTGGTATTGCGGTTCTTGCGATTGGCTTGCTGACATTGTTTGTGCTGGGTCGTCGGAATCGTCCGCAACCGCATATCATGCGTCACGCCACGGTGCATCTCGACACGCTGATCAGATGATTCCGGACATGATTCGGTATGATCTCGGTGCTCGCGGTCAAGTGGCCATCTTACGGGGGATGTTGCCATGCCGGACAGACGTGCCGAATGACTGTGAGCGTTAACGTTTTCACCCCCCCCCTCTCGTTTACCGGGGGGCGGAGAATTTGTCGTGGACACACCGATGGTGTATGCTTCCGACCATTCGTGCTGAAATATAGGCAGACAGGCGCGGATAGGCAAGGGAATTCCGTATTGCGTGTAGACGGTACGGCAAAAGATGAGGTTGCGCGGTGAGGAAGCGTTCTTGTTTGATGCGGGGTCATACAAGGGGGGTACTGGCTGCGCTGGTGCAAAGGTTTGCAGGGGTGTGTGCGCCCTTGGCGCCGAATCGTTTCGTTGCGGCCGTGGTGGCCGCCGTGCTGATGCTCGTCACAGTGCTTATCGCGCCGTCGGCCCAAGCCAACGACACCTCGGACGTGCCGTACAACAACCATGTGGTGAAGAACACGGTCAGTCCGTCCGGCACCTCCATCGACCTGTTCGACTACTGGGTGCAGCCGTACCATACCGCGGATAGCAACGACCTATACGACCAGTGGAGTCAGCGCATCAACAACGGCAAACAGCTGAAATTCACGTATAGCGGTTTCGGCACTTTTGGCCAAAGTATCAATGCATGGACGCAAAGCGCCCGACCGAATTTCGGCATCGTCCAGAACACCCTGGTCAACGGGTACCCGCAGCTCGCGGCCGGCAAGCAGTATGGTTCGGGTGTGACGACCGACGGCACGCAGTCGCTCGACTATCTGTTCGATCCGGAAAGCACGGATTCGGCCACGAAATACCGCAAGACCTACACCAATCTCAAAGGCCTGCTCCAGCTGGAGAACGGCTATTACACGTATGACAGCGCGAAGAACTTCGCCGCGTTGGTCACCGACACCAATGGCGATACCAACGGCGACAACCAGGTGGTGGTGTATGACACTCCGAGCGTGGGCTTCTTCCCGCTCAACAACGCCGATGAACTGTTCGCCGAAAGGAACGGCCAACTGACGAAGAAGGTCACGGGTATGAGGGACGCGGTGCTGAACCACTATTTCGGCGTCCACTCGCAATCCGACTTCATGCAGCCGATAAACGGCTTGGTCAACGGCGAGGACATGACCTTCGACTTCACCGGCGACGACGACGTGTGGGTGTTCGTCGATGGCGTGCTCGTGGGCGATGTCGGTGGCATCCACAACACCTCCGCCTTGAACATCAACTATCGGACCGGCGTGGTGACGGTCTCCGACGGCGGCAGCAGCCAGTACAAGAAAACCACCATCCGGCAGGCGTTCGTCGACGCGTATGGCGAGGATTCCGACGCGTTCAAATCCGTGGAATGGTCTTCGACCAATCCGAACACGTTCGCCGACGGCAGTTACCACACGCTCGACTTCTTCTATCTGGAACGCGGCAACAACGCCTCCAATATGAAGCTCAAGTACAATCTCGCCGACATTCCGGAGAACAACCTGGTCAAGCTTGACCAGCAGGGCAACCGCGTGGCCGGCGCCGGATTCGAGCTGTACAAGGCAGGCAGCGACTACTCCTACACCGCCGCTGGTCTGATCAGCAAGGGCGTCACCGACAAGGACGGCGTCTACAGGTTCACCAACTACGAAACCGGCAAACCGGTGAACTTCGCCGATTTGGCGCGCAACGGACGCGGTATTACGCACTACGTGCTCAAGGAGACCAGCGCTCCGCCCGGGTACCGAAAATCCAAGGATATCGACCTGCGCTACCAGATCAGTCCCAACGGCGAAGGCCTGCTGCTGTGCAACAGGGAAACCCAGAAATGGAACGATGGCGCATGGTCGGTGGCGCACGAGACGCTGACGTTGGCGAACGGCACCACGGTGTACGACATGAACGGCAATGTGCACGACGCCTCGCAGGGCAAGGTGTTCGCCGTCATCCTGAACCGGCATAAGACCGCGGGCGGCACGTTGCAGAACGATGAATGGAACGCCGTCTCCGGCAGCGCCTTGCAGGGATGGAACCTGTCCGAATCGAAGGTCGACGGCGTTGAATCGGTCGTGAAGCTGGCGCAATCCGACGCGAGCAAGAGCACGAACTACCTGCATTTCCTCGGCAAGGATTCCGAAGGCAAATACTCGACGTATATCCCCAGTCTGCCCGGCGACCTGTTCACGTACTACTTCATGCGCAGCGAAGCGGATCAGGCTGATTCGCTGTACGCGATGGGTCTGTACTACACCATGGCTGATACTGCGGCGGACATTACGGCAGAGAACACCATCCGTCTCGACATGGATGATTCAGGCAAGCACAGCAACCAGTTCATGCGCAGCTTCGGCGTGCAGATCGCGGTCACCGACGTGCGCAACGCGCCGATCGTGCAGAAGGTTGACGACGCCGGCAATCCGATCGAAGGCGCGAAATTCGGCCTGTATGCGGCCAATCAGGTCAGCGCCGACGGCAAGAGCCTGCTCGAAGGCGCCACGCCGTTGCAGGCCTGCGTCACCAAGGACACCGATTATCCGTACCATATGGACGGCTCGTGCATGTTCGCGATGAAGGGTTCCGAAGCGGACGGTGTTGCGGGCAGCGGCGTCGACCTTGACAACGGCACGTACTACATCAAGGAGATTGAGGCCCCCGGCGGCTATGAGATCAACGATACGTTGGCGAAAGTGCTCATCACTGATGATGGCATCTTCGCCGACGCCGGCAGCAAGGACGACGGCATATCCACGCTGACGCATATCGGCACGCTGAACGAGGTGTTCAAGCAGTTCGCCGCCAACCGAGACATCAATCGCACGCTCTCCGACCTGCGTGTCACGCAATTACGGTGCGCCGACGAGCAATGCGTGACCAGCGACGGCTGGAGCAAGGCCATCGACGGCGAAAACGAGAAGGCCGTCAACGTAACCTGGACCGGCGATTTCGACAACGGCTACTACACGTTGGCCGACCAGAGCATCATGACCGACGACGGTTTCGTCAACGACACCGGCTGGACGAACTTCAGCGTGGCGCAGTCGCCCGACACTTCGACCAGCAGCCGTGGTGCCAGGTTCGAGCTGCGTAATTCCGAGCTTTCACACCTGTTCACCGGCGCCACCGTGGTGCGCGTGCAGGATCAGCGCAAGGGCAGCCTGTCACTGACCAAGAAGGTCACGATCGGCGAAGGGTATACGGCTCCCGACGATATGGATACACGCGCCTTCACTTTCGACATCACGCTGAATGCCAAGGATGCCGCCAAACTCCAGCAGGACGGCAAAACCGACTACTACTATGGCGTGATTTCCGGCGGTGCCGGTGAAGATGTTACGGCGGATCAGTCGGTGGTGCTGAAGCTGGAGCGTGCAAGCGCCGATGCAACGTCCGGACAGCTCGTCCGTTGCATCGCCGAGGGCGATACCGACGAAGCGAAATGCACGACGACCGAGCCGGTGAAGCTGACCAATCGGCAGACGCTCACCATCGCCAATATCGCGGACGACGTTTCGTATTCGATTGCGGAAAAGGATTTGCCGACCGGGTATTTGCTTGACCAGGCGAAAACCAGCGGACTGAGCGGCACCATCAAGCGCAGCTCCGGTGCCGCACAGGCCACGGTGGTCAACCAATATCAGCCGGACAGCATCACCATGCCGGCGAAAGACTTCGTGCAGGTGCACAAAACCGTCGCAGGTTTGCCGGAAGGCACTTCGTCCGCCAAATATCCGTTCACGTTCCAACTGCGGGCCGCGCAAGGCACGCCATTGCCATCCTGTGATGTGGCGAACCGGCTTGCCGGGGCATGCTCCATCTCCAGTGTGGACGGCAACGGCAACCATACGATGACGAAGACGCTGACCTACCAGGCTTCGGCAGGCGCATCGCAGGACATGGCATTCGGCGATATCACGTTCACCAAGCCGGGAACCTACACCTACCAGCTATCGGAGGTCATGCCCGCCACCGATGCGCTGGAGGGATTCAACTATTCCCGTGCGCAGTACGTGGTGACCGTCACTGTGACCGTTGCGGACGGCACATTGCAGGTTGCTGGAACCACCGTCACGAAGACGCATGACGATTCCGGAGCTGCCATCGCCGACACGACTACCGTAGCCGGTAATGTGGCCGAATTCACCAACAACTACAGCAAGGATCCGCGTGCGGTAACGTTCTCCGCCACCAAGAATTACAACGAGAACGGCTATCCTTACCAAGCCGGCATGTTCAGTGCCCATCTGACCGCGATCGGCAGCTTCCTGACGGCGGGCGGAGATCCGGGTACGGTGGCCGCGCTTCCGAACAATGCGGATACCGTGCCAATGCCCGTAGGAGCAGGTGCAGCTGGCGTGAACGCCGTCTTTGATGATTTCTATACGGCGAACTTCCCGCAGGTCTCCTTTAATGGCAACACCGGCGACAACACGTACGTGTACAAGGTGATGGAGAACACGGACACCGTGAAGGACGCCGGTACCGCAATGACCTATGACGGTACGGCGTATTACGTGTTCGTGGCGGTGACGGTCACCAATGGCATGGTCAACGCGAAGATCACGTATTACAAAGACGCGAACGGAGCGCTGCAACGGGTGAGTGCGCCTGCGGGCGATTCATCGACTGCCATCCAGTTCACCAACACCTATCATGCGTCCGAGGTTTCCGCTGTTCCGGCAGGTGCAAAGACTTTGACCGGCCGCGCACGAAAGGCCACTGATTCCTTCGCCTTTACGCTCAAGGCGGGCGACGATGCGACCAAGGATGCCGTGACGTCAGGCATGGTTGTGGGGGCGAGCTGCCCAGGCACCGGCTGCACGTCGGATGGTGTGCTCGCCAAGGCCAGCACCACGAACGTGACTGCCGATTCGGGCAAAGAGGAGCCGTTCGCCTTCGACGCGCTTACCTTCCGCAAGGCGGGAACCTACGTCTTCGACATCACCGAGACCGAGGAGAAGGCCGGCGGCATCACGTACGACGGCCACACCTCGACGGTCACCTACGTCGTGTCCGACATGGACGCGTCCGGCAAGCATATCGGTACGCTGCAAGTGCAGAGCGTCACGTACGACAATCGCAATGCATTGACCGATGCCGACCGGAATATTACGAATGCCGCCGCCTTCACGAACGTGTATTCGGCATCGCTGAAATATGCGGGATTCGACGTGACCAAGGAGCTGAACAACAGCAACGATGGGTCGCGCGCACTGTATGCGGGGGAGTTCACGTTCCGCATCAGCGGTACGGACGATGCCTCGGAGCAGCGCATCGCGGCGGCGACCTTCGCCAATGACCGCGAGTTCTCCAACGGTGCTGCGGAACCGACCGAGAACGGTGGCCGCCGTGCGAAGAACGTCATGCAGAACAAGCTGTCCGATCTGGTGTTCACCGAAGCGGACGCCGGCAAGACCTACGAGTTCAAGATTGTCGAGGTGGCGCAGCACACGAACCCGAACACCGGCAAGACCAACACAAAGCCCGATGCGGACTACAAAGCGCCGACCGGAGAGAACGCGAGCGATGTGAAGATCGATGGCGTCTGGTGCAAGCAGTGGGCGTACTATGTGCGGATCGCCGTGACCGACAAGGGCGACGGAACGCTTGGCGTGACGTCCACGCTGTCGTGCTACAAGGGCCGCAACGCCGGCACGAAGGCTTGGGAGCAGACGGTTAACGGCAACACCAAGGTCGGCAATACCAAAGCTAATGCCATCCTGTTCACCAACACCTACGAGAAGCTGAACCCGACGGTCGTCACGAACACTGCGGACTCGGCCCCGCTGTACAAGCAGCTGGCCGGGCGCGCGTGGAGCGACAGCAGCAAGGACAGGTTCACCTTCACGCTGGAGCGTTGCAACTACAGCGCCAATCTCGGCGCGTTCAGTGACGCCGGCAGCATCTCCTGCACGACGAACAACACAACGCTGAACGCGATGCCGACGCCAACCGGCGGCACGTCGGTCACGGTCGGCAAGAACGATGTGGTGCCCACCGCGGCCGGCGACTTCGCCAAGATCGGCTTCGGCGAGTTCAGCTTCTCCACGCCGGGCGCCTACGTGTACAAGGTGACGGAAAACGCTGGCTCGGATCCCACGCTTTCGTATGCCACGAACGTACGGTATCTGCGATTCCGCGTCGAGGAGGACCAGATGAAGGGCGTGTATTCCGTCATCGCGACCACGCCCGGATACGATGCGCCGACGGCCACCGACGTGAACGACGGCGCCGCGTTCGTGAACGTGTGCAGGGGCGCGGAGCAGCTGCCGCTCACCGGAGGCCTGACCACCAGGAACTTCCTGATCGGCGGCGGCGTAATAGGTGTATTGGCTTTGATTGCAGGTTTTGCAGTCCACGAATGGTGGCTGCGGCAGAAGCGGAAGGAGCAGTTGCTGGAATAGGCGGGTGGCCGCCGGAGCCTTCGCGGCTGACGGTATTCACCCCCAAAACTGGTCCGGGCAATCCAACTGATGCCCATAACCAATCCATAAAAGATGTTGCCGCGTCCGGAACGTTCCGGACGCGCACGGAAATGTAAGGAATACAGAAGAAGGAGATCTCATGAAAATGAGGAAACTATTGGCAGGCATCGCCGCCGCGGCGACCCTGCTCGGCTGTGCCGTACTCGGCACCGCCTCGGCCTCCGCCGATGGCACCGAGTCGATCACGATTGTGAACGCGCAGCAGGGCCACACCTACAAGGCCTACCAGGTGGCCACGTTCTCCAATGTGCAGTTCGGCAGCGATGGCGAAACCATCACCTCCATGGATATCGATACGGTATCGAACGACAATCTTCAGACTGCATTGAAGGAGGCCATCGAAAAAGCTGGTCAAACGCTTCCGACCGAATATCAGGACAATCCGATGGCGTTCGTGGCAACGTTCGATGCTGACACGGCGCGTAAGTTCGCGGATTACTTCAAGGAAAATACCATCGGTCTGGCGGATGCCTCGGATACCAAGGTCATTGCAGATAATGGCTCGGCTCCGAATGCAGCCGTCCTGAACGTTCCCGAGGGCTGGTACCTTGTAACCGACAGCGAGAATGGTACCGACTTCAGGACCGTGCTCGTAGCCTCCACTGTGCAGGGCAAGACGAAGTTCAAAACTGTGCAGACCAAGGAGCAGACCGCGCTCGATGGCACTTTGGGCTCCTTCTATGTGAAGAACGAGAATGCCCCGCTCACCCCTGAGAAGCACATCTATACGGACGACAGCTACACCAACCTGAAGAACACCAAGTCCGTGAATATCGGCGACACCCTGCACTACCAGGTGCGTACCTCCGTGCCGAAGGCTGCGAACGGGCGTGACGATTACACGATCACCTTCAAGGACACTGCTTCCAATGGTCTGCAAATCAATAAGGACAGCATCACCGTGTGCCACAAGGCCAAGGATGCCGCTGCGGGAGCACAGTGCACGGCCGTCGGCCCAGCGAATGTGAACGATTCCTACGTCGGCAACGCCAGCAGCGAGACCGTCACCACCGTTGTGGTGTCCGGTGTCTCCAAGTATGTTGGGGACTATGTGTTCCTGCGCTACACCGCCACGGTGACCGCTGACGTGTTGGGATCCGACGGTACCGGCCGTGTGCTGCACAACGAGGCGACCGTGAAGCATGCCGACGGTGCTGAATCCGAAGCCGGCGAGACCACCCAGTACGTGGGCGACCTGAAGTTCTACAAGTATGGCATGGAGAACAACGAAGAGGCCAAGCTCTCCGGCGTCAAGTTCACCGTGCATCGCGGTACCGATCCCACGGCTTCTACCGACAATGCCGATCTGAAGTTCTCGCTGGTGAATTCCAGCGTGGCTGGCGTGTACAAGTACGATCCGGTCAACGGTTCAGCGACTATCTCCACCGGTGAAGGTGGCGTGCTGCAGCTCAAGGGTCTTGAGGAGGGTGACTATACCTTCGTGGAGACCGAGCCGGCCATGGGGTATGCCAAGAACTTCATGCCGACGTTCTCCGTGAACATGAGTATTGCTCCCAACAGGGGAGTCCCCTCTGATACACCGGAGATCGCGAACCCGCTGACCACCTACAACAACGGCTGGGGGCTCGCCAGCAACTGGACCGATTCGACCGATAATTCCGAACGTGTCAAGGTGAAGAACGTGAAGTCCATCACGCAGCTGCCGCTCACCGGTGGCGCGGGCATCATCCTGTTCTCCGTGATCGCGGCCCTGCTGATCGCTGTGGCGGCCATCGTCACGGTGAGGATCCGTTCCGTCAAGCGCGAGCTGCAGGACTGAGCTAGAACTAAGCTGAGCGGACATTCGGAATAATCGAATGATCGCAGGCGAATCGCTTACCAGGGCGGTGCACATCCCCACGGATGCGCACCGCCCTTTCGTTTTGCTTTGCCCACGTTTGCTTATCGTGCGCGCGCCTTTGCGATATACGGAAAATCTTTGCATGACAATTGCCATGCAAGCCGGTGCCGCTGAATCGCGCAACTCGATGCGCCTTACTCCACATGCCCCTGAAAATCCCAAGGATCAACCAGCAGCACGCCGACTCCCTCGAAATCCTTGATATTACGGGTCGCCACAACGCAGGCGTTGGCCTTCGCCGTCGCCGCGATCTGCGCGTCCGCGAAACCGGTCGGCCTGCCATTGCGCTCGCGCATCGCCAGCATCGCGGCGCAGTTGAGACTTGCCGGCAGATCGAACGGCAGGATGCGGCTGCCGAACGTGGTGAGCAGGCGCTCCAGCGCCTGTTCCAACTGCCGTCTGCGTCTGCCGTCGGGAAGCCGTTCGATGCCATAAAGTAGTTCGGTGACGGAAATGACGCTGATGAACGTCCGTGAAAGGTCGAGTGACTGCAGGAAGTCGAGCACGTGTGGATCGCAGTCCCTCTTCATTGCCTCCGAAAGCACGTTGGTGTCCAGTAGATAACGTCGTGCGTCGATGCCGCCATTCATGAGACGTTCACCGGTTGCGGACCGTCCTCATCGTTCCGACGTGCCGGAAGATTCAACTCATCATCGCGCAGGCCGCCATCCAAATCGGCGCGGATTTGGCTGAAGAAATCGCCGGCCGTCACTATGCCGTGCGCAACGTAACCGGCGGTGTAATCCTCCAGAATCGACCGCACCTCGGCCTCCGTGGACCGTCCGTGGTCGTGCGCCGACTGCTTCAGCTGTGCCAGCACGTCGTCATCCAATCGACGGATCGTGATTGAAGCCATCTCCGCTCCTCTCGTATCCGAATTCTCATAGTGATAGCATAATGCTATCACTATGATTCAACGCAATGCAAAACTGTGCTTTCGTACTATGGGATGTCTTCGAAGTTGGCGCGATGCGGGTTCGCAATCGGTGGACTAAAGTGCAAACTTCCCATTTCGTGTATGAAACGACGCATAGAAACTTTCCATTTCGTGTATAAAACCATATCCACAAACTTCCCATTTCGTGTAAAATTAAGGGTACAACAACTCTCCATTTCGTGATTGGTGGTAGAAAAATGGCTATATTCCAACGAAAGGCATATGCAAAGCTACTGAATTGGAAGCATACCTCCAAGGGCAAGTCCGCCATGCTTATCGAAGGGGCCAGGCGAGTTGGCAAGAGCACGTTGGCGGAGGAATTTGCCAGCAATGAGTATTCGGGCCACCTGGTGCTTGATTTCTCTCAGGTTTCGGAAGACATCAAGGATTTATTCCGCGCATATCGCACGGATATCGATACGTTTTTTATGTATCTCAAGGCATATACCGGTGCGAAACTTCCTGAGCGGGATTCGCTGATTGTGTTCGATGAGGTGCAGCGATTCCCACAGGCTCGCGAGTTCATCAAGCAGTTGGTGGCGGATGGGCGATACGACTATCTGGAAACTGGTTCGTTGATATCCATCAAACGGAACGTGGCTGGCATCCTCATCCCGTCCGAGGAAACGTCAATGCGTTTGGGACCTTTGAATTTTGAGGAGTTTCTACGCGCAACCGGTGAAGAAGCGATTATCGAACCCATTAAGGATTCCTTCCAGACCTTGAAGCCAATGCCGGATGCGTTGCACCGCAAGGCCGAACGGCTGTTCCGCGAATACATGCTGGTTGGCGGTATGCCCCAGGCGGTCAACGCATTCAACGAGAGCAAGGATTTCGGCGTGGTTGACACCGTTAAACGAGAGATTCTGTCGCTATACCGCAATGATATTTCCCAGTTCGGGCAGACCGATGCGCCACGGATTGCCCGTATTTTTTCTACCATTCCCGGGCAGCTATCCCGGCATGACAAGCGGTTTAAGCTCGCTTCGCTTGAGTCCAGTGCGCGGAGCCGTGAGTACGCCGACGCGTTTTTCTGGCTGTCGGATGCATGTATCAGCAGTACCTGTTACAACGTTGACGATCCTTCCGTTGGGCTGTCCGCAAGTCTGAATGAGAGTTCGTTCAAATGTTACATGTCCGATACGGGATTGCTGATTTCGCAGCTGTTCGCTGACAATGAGTCGACTCCACATGAACTGTATCGTGATTTGTTGTTAGGCAAATTGAATGTCAATGAGGGGATGTTCACGGAAAACATTGTGGCGCAGCAACTGGCGAGCAATGGGCACAAGCTGTTCTTCTACGCCAAACGGGATGACAAGAATAGTGCAAATACCATGGAAATCGACTTCCTGATGTCCCGTGGATATGACGACGCCGCTGGACGTATGCGTATCTCGCCGATCGAGGTGAAATCCTCCAAAACGTATCAGGCGCGGTCGTTGGACAAATTCAAGACCAAATTCGGCAAGCGGGTGGGCACGCGCTTCATTCTGCACCCCAAGCCGCTTTCCGTCGATGGTGATATCTGCCGTTTGCCGTTGTATATGGCGTTTTGCTTATGAATGTGATGATGTTTGGCGTGGTGAGTGCTCATTGTCTTACGCTCGGAGTGCCGGCGAAAACTGAATAATCGGTGAAAACGTGAGCGAAAAAGGCCGAAGTGGGCTACGCTCGTAGAAGATGGCTTGCCGCGTAACGGGACGCGGCGGGCGGGCCGATCGCAAGGAGGATGCCCATGTCAAAGTCGTTTCTCAAGAAGGCGCTGCTCGGCGGCGCCGTGGTCGCGGGTGCCGCTGTGTGGGCAATCGCCCCGCGTTCCTTCTCCGACAAGCGCCGCAACTATGTGCCGGCCATTCCGGATGTGTGGTATGCGCACCGCGGTCTGCATGACGCCGGTTCCGGTCTGACCGCGCAATACGCCGACGAAAGCGGCGAATACGTGGCGCTTGCCCGTCGCATGGCCATGAAGGCCGGTTATGGCAGCCCGGACGTTTCCGGCGTCATTGCCCCGGAAAACTCGCTTGCCGCCTTCGCCGCCGCCTGCGAGGCCGGTTATGGCATCGAGCTGGATCTGCAGATGACGCGCGACGGCGAGGTCGTGGTCGTGCATGATGGCGATCTGATGCGCGTCGCCGGCGATCCGCGCCGCATCGCGGACCTCACCTACGATGAGCTGACCCGCATTCCGCTGTTCCCGACCGACGCTCCGGGCGCCTGCAAGGCCGCGCCGCTGCCGTTGGCGTTGGAGGATCCGCCGCTGGTCACCACCCCCGACAATGCTCCGGAAGGCTATTACCAGCACGTGCCGCTGTTCTCCGATGTGCTCAAGGTGGTGGCCGGTCGCGTGCCGCTGATCGTGGAATACAAGTTCGACGACAATTCGAAGTGGGATCCGCGCGACGTGGAGCTCATGGAGAAGGGCGACGCGCTGCTGCAGGCCTATTCCGGCAAATACGTGATCGAGTCGTTCAATCCGGCGGCCGTGAACTGGTACAAGGAGAACCGCCCGGAAGTGTGCCGCGGACAGCTGTCCTGGTGGCCGGAAGGCGATGAGAAGCCCGCCGATCCGGTTGCGCTGGGCAAGGAATATGCGGCCGGCGCATTGGTGTTCGACTGGATTTCCCGCCCTGATTTCATCGCCTACGATTGGAAGGGCGGCAACAGCCCGCAGATGAAGCTGGCGCGGTTCATGGGCGCCATGCCGGTGTCGTGGACGGTGCGCAGCCGCGACGAATACGCGCAGTGCGGCGACCAGTTCGACCGCCACATCTTCGAAGCGTTCGTACCCGACGCGCAGTAGCGTCGGCTGGCATACGGCTGTATACGGCTGATATGGCCATATACAAACGGCGGTGCCGGACGTGCGGTCCGTTTCCCGGTTTCGGGTTGCGGCCGCATATCCGGCACCGCCGTTTTTGTGGATGTTGGATTGGGCTCTGCTGGCATCGGAACGGGCGTTTTCAGCCCGTAACGACGCTTGCGCAATGGATGATCAGTCGATCACGCCATACAGACGATCGCCCGCATCACCCAGGCCCGGCACGATGTAGCACTTGTCGTTCAGCTTCTCGTCGACGGCGCACAGCACCAGCTTGAACTTGATGGACGGGTCGAGGTTCTCCTCGACAAACTTCAGACCTTCCGGAGCGCCCAGAATGCACACTGCGGTGATGTCCTTGGCACCGCGTTCGGCCAGGTAATGGGTGGCCGCGACCAGCGTGCCGCCCGTGGCGAGCATCGGATCGATCAGGAAGCACTGACGGCCGGTGAGGTCCTCGGGCAGACGGTTCGCATACGTGATCTGCTGGGTCGGGTTCTCCTCGTCACGCTTCATGCCCAAGAAGCCGACCTCCGCGGACGGAATCATCTTGGTCATGCCGTCGAGCATGCCGAGACCCGCGCGCAGCACAGGCACGATGATCGGAGCCGGCGAAGCGATATGCTTGCCGACCATGGGAGCGACCGGGGTTTCAATCGGCTTGTCCACGACTTCGACGTCGCGGGTCGCCTCGTAAGCCTCCAGCATGACGAGCTCGGAAACGAGCTCACGGAAGGTGGAGGAAGGAGTGTTCTTGTCACGAAGAACGGTGAGCTTGTGGTCCACCAGCGGGTGGTTCAAAACGTGAATATCCATGGCTTCTAAGCGTAGTCCATAAACCGTATGCCGGGAAACGCGTCGTTTTGGCTTGGGATGAGGTTGTGGATCGGCCTAAAGTCCGGAACAAAGTTCTGGTTTTGAGCGAAAATTTGGTTTGGCGCAAATCAGAAATCGACAATTCGAAAAAGAAGAAGGAATGCGCCGAACCACGAAAGCGCCTGTCGGCGCAAAGGCCGCTCGCAGCGGCAAAAAATGGAGCCCGGGGCTATGCATGGCCCGACGCGAATTCCTATTGTAGCGTCGATTCGGACGCTGTGGGTCGTCGTGTCGCGGTGACTATTTCGATCATTCCAATCGTCCACGTTTCCACAGATTCGCCCCATGGCGGAAATCCTTGGCCGTGGCGAACAGATTGCCCGCGGTGTGCATCAGCCGTGCGGCTTTCGCACGTGCGCGCTTCTCAACGGCGGAAATCTGATCAGTGGAAACGGCCGCCGCGGAAGATGCCATGGAAGAAGCTGCGGCAACGGAAGCTGCCGAATCGCCGGAAGTGCCGAACGAAGCCAGCTTGCGTGCCTCGATGCGCAGGCCCAACGCGACCACGTCGGTGAAGGCCGCGGCCCGTTCGAGCGCAACCGCGAAATCGCCGGTGAACGCGCCGGCCAGAATCGAATCGGCGGTGCGGGCGATATCGTCCTCCGTCGGCGCCTGGTCCACGCCCGCGATCGCGGATGCCGTGGTGGCCACCGGCTCGCCGATGCGCCACAGCCGGGCGATCGATTCGCGGTTCTTCCGCATCCACGTGCGCAGCAGGTACAGCCTCCATAGAATGCCCGGCAGTGAATCGGGATCGGCATGACTCCACAATTCGGCGATCACATCCACACCTTCGCGGTCCACCAGCGTCAGCACACGTTCCACCAACTCAGCGCTCTGCGTATGGTGCACGCGGTCAAGCAGGGCCGCCGCCGAAGCGTGGCTCATCTCGCTGATCTGCGCCGGATCCGCGCCTCCCGCGATGTTGTCGGCCATCATCTGGTCGAGCTGGCCGGGGCGCGCCGGACGCGGCGAACCGGTGTTCGTGAAACCGGCGGAACGGCTGGGAATCACTGAGCCTGAACCGTAGTGCATGTTAGTAGACAATGGGTGCGACCTTCTGGATGTCGATGATGCTGGGGCCTTGCGGAGTGTCGATGATGAACAGTGCCATCGCCGTTCCGGTGGGCATGAACGGCGATTTCGCGATGAGCTGCTTGGCGAGCTGCTTACGTGAGCAGAGTCCGCGCAGATGGTCGTACATGCCGCCGATGACCGGACGATGCATGCAGATGGCCGTGGTTTCGCGGCTGCTGAGTGTCCGCATGATCTGCTCGCGGAACGCCATCCACGCGATGGCCGGATGCTCGGCGAACGCATCCTCCGTCAACGCGTCGACGTGCTCCATCGGCCGTTCGCTCTGCCAGCTGAGCACCTGCAGCGTCTCCTGGCAGCGCAACCATGGTGACGTTGCCAGGCGGGTTGGGTTGAAGCAGGCGAGCTCGCGATTGAGTGCGAACGCCATGGCTGCGCCTTTCGGCGTGATCGGACGGTTCGCGTCGGTGCCCTTCCACGATTTGCGTGATTCCGCCTTGGCATGGCGTACGATCAGCAGTTTCTGCGCCCGTGCCGCGCCTTCCTGCACGCGGTCCACGAACACGGCGAGCGTTTCCTTGTCCGTCGAATGCGTCAGAATCTTGCGCGCCTCGCGTAGCGAAACCCAGACGATGTCGTTGATTTCGCCCACGTCCGCGCGGTGCACCGGCCCGAACGCGTCCAACAGATGTTCGGCGTCATCGGCGGAAATCGATTGCGCCATCCAATACAACGTATGCTTGGTGTCGACCGTGCAATCGCGCGAATGGCGGGTTTTCTTGCCTTCCTCGGAAAGCGGGTATTCGACTTCGCACAGATACGGTCCGAGCGACACGGATTCGCCCGTCTCCTCGCCGATTTCACGCACGGCCGCGTGCCGATGCGTCTCGTTGGGCTCAAGCTTGCCCTTCGGCCAGCTCCAATCGTCGTATTTCGGACGATGCACGATGCATACTTCGATGCTGTCGAGCTGTTCTTCGGTCGATCGCTGCGCCGCGATCGCCGGATTCGCCGCGATATCGCTGTCGGCCTTCCATCGCCATACGATGCCGCCGGCGGCCTCCACGACCCGTCTCATCTTTTCGCTCATGTTTTCCTATTCTAGGCTGGGGGTTCCAGGTTGGGTGGATTGGCTGTGGTATTGCGCCGCGGGAACCGCCTGTACAGCAATCGCCCGTACAAAATTTCCGTACGGAAGCTATGCGTATGCAAACCACCCGTAACAAGGCAATGGCCGACCCGCGCGATTACGCGGATCGGCCATTCATCGTGGATTCACGTCAGTGACGTGCCGGACGACGGGTGTGCTTCTTGATGAGGTATTCCTGGCTGTCGACCAGCGGGCGTCCCTCCTCATCCTTGCAGTGACGCACATAGGTGCCGTCGGGCTGCATGTGCCACGACGCGGTGGAATCGGCCATCTGCAAATCGACGTACTTGATGAGCTCGTCGATCTGCTCCGGAGCCACGATGCGTACCAGCGCCTCGACTCGACGGTCGAGGTTGCGGTGCATCAGATCGGCGGAACCGATCCACACTTCCGGGCCGGCCGCAGGGCCTTCGCCGATCTGCGGGCCGTCGGAGTTGGCGAACGCGTAGATGCGGCTGTGCTCCAGGAAACGTCCGAGGATGGAACGCACGCGGATGTTCTCGGAAAGTCCCGGAACGCCGGGCTTCAGCGCGCAGATGCCACGTTCGACGATGTCGATCTTCACACCGGCCTGGCTGGCGCGGTACAGCGCGTCGATGGTCTTCTCGTCGACGATGGAGTTGACCTTGATCTTGATCCACGCCTCCTTGCCGGCGCGCGCGGCGTCCTCCTCGCGGCGGATGCGCTGGATCAGACCGGAACGCACGGTGCGCGGCGCCACCAGCAGACGGTGGAAGCTCGACTTCGGTGCGTAGCCGGACAGCTGGTTGAACAGGCGGGTCATATCTTGGCCGACCACCGGATCGCAGGTCAGCAGACCCAGATCGGTGTAGATGCGGGCGGTTTTCGGATTGTAGTTTCCGGTGCCCACGTGGCAGTAGCGGCGCAGTCCGTCGGCTTCCTGGCGCACCACGAGGCTCAGCTTGCAGTGGGTCTTCAATCCCACGATGCCGTACACCACGTGCACGCCTGCGCGTTCGAGCTTGCGGGCCCACGCGATGTTGGCGTCCTCATCGAAGCGCGCCTTGATCTCGACCAGTGCCAGCACCTGCTTGCCCGCGTGCGCGGCGTCGATCAGCGCATCGATAATCGGCGAATTGCTGGACGTGCGGTACAGCGTCTGCTTGATGGCCAGCACCTTCGGATCGGCGGCGGCCTGTGCCAGGAACGCCTGCACGGACGTCGAGAAGGAATCGTACGGGTGGTGCAGCAGGATGTCGCGTTCGCGGATGGCGGCGAAGATGTCCTGCGCGCGGGACGATTCGACCTCCGCGATCTGACGGTTGGTGGTCGGAATGAACGGACGGTACTTGAGGTCCGGACGGTCGATGCCTCCAAGCTCGAACAGCACGGTCGCGTCGAGCGGTGCCGGCAGACGGTAGACCTCGTCGGCGCTGACGCGCAGCTGGTCGGCGAGCAACTGGGACAGGAACGGGCTGGTCTCGTCGGAGATCTCCAGACGGATCGGCGGTCCGAAGCGGCGGCGCAGCAGCTCCTTCTCCATGGCGTTGAGCAGGTTTTCGGCGTCATCCTCCTCCACGTCGATGTCCTCGTTACGGGTGACGCGGAAGGAGCGGGCCTCCTTGATGATCATGCCCGGGAACAGGGATTCCAGATGGGCGATGATCAGGTTCTCCATGGTGATGAAACCATAGCGCACGTTGCTGCTCTCGTCCTCGGTCAGGTCGTCGACGGGCACGAGACGGTTCAGGTTTCCAGGAACCTTCACACGGGCGAAGTGCGACTTGCCGGAAGCTGGGTTCTCCACCAGCACGGCGAGGTTGAGCGAGCCGCCGGAGATGTACGGGAACGGGTGTGCCGGATCCACGGCGAGCGGCGTCAGGACGGGGAACACCTGCTGGCGGTAGTAGCGAGAGAGGCGCTCCTGCTCGGCCGCGGTGAGCTTGTCCCAGCTCAGCAGCACGATCTGCTCCTTGGCCAGATCGGGCAGGATGTGGTCGATGATGTAGTGCGCGTGCTCGTCCTGCAATCGATGCGCCTCGTCGCTGATGGCGCGCAGCTGCTGCCTCGGGCTCAGTCCGGAGGCGGCGGTCACGGCGATGCCGGTGTCGATGCGGCGCTTCAGGCCAGCCACACGGACCATGAAGAACTCATCGAGGTTGTTCGCGAAGATCGCGGCGAAGCTCGCGCGTTCGATGACCGGCAGGTCCTCGTCCTGGGCGAGTTCGAGGACGCGCTTGTTGAACTTCAGCCAGCTCAATTCACGGTCGAAGAAGCGGTCGGTGGGGAGCGGCTCCTCACCGGCTTGAAGCTCGCGCTTGTCGTTCTTATCTGTTTCGGCGATGTGCTCAGCTATCTGGCTGCGCAGGATCGCCTTTGAGGGTGCGTCAAAAATCTGTGCCATGGTTCTCTACTTTATCCTTAAGTGCTTGGAATGTCTTGCGAAACTCAGGAAAATTAAGGCGGAGTTTACATTCGTTCATTGATTAAGCGAAATCCGGGTCGACACGCCGCTTTTTCAGCTCAAACGAACGTGATTGAACATACACGCGGTTCGATTCGCACACGATGATGCATTTTTTCGATTCTTGCGATCGCAAAACAACACTTTGGATAAAAACGGAACATTGTCCGGTTCCGGTTTGCATCCACCGCGATGGCGAGCATAATTACGAAGTACAAGGACAACTGAAGAGCAGAGCCCCACAAGGTGTGTATGACCGAGAATGGTTGTTACGTTGAACGGGCATTGGATAGACTTACCGTTACGACGATGTTGTTGTGCAGCGATTCTGCTCCGAGGATTCTTGCAGGAAGGCCCGCTTCGGCGGGTCTTCCTTTTTTGTGCGCTTCTCGTTTTGCGTTGTTTGTTGTTTTGCGTCATTTTGCGTTGTTTTGAGTGACGGCGTGCTGACGTGCTGTGGCTGGCTGTAGCGTTGTGGATGGCTGTGGATGACACACCGGCGCTGTGAATAACCCTCGTTCTCCGACCACAGGGGCCGATTGGCTTGCGTGCGATGACGGCCGCGCTTTTCAATCGCGATATGAGTAATGCAGTTTCCTTTTCGCAGATTCCTCCGGTGCCGCTGCCGTCAAATGGCGGGCGGAATGTCCACGTCGCACGCTCCGACGGTTCCCATGACGATTCCGATGGCCATGACGTGCGGACGGCTCCCGGACGCAGGACGGTATCGCCCCAACGGTTCTACACACCGTCCGCCGCCGCGAACGATGCAATCTCGCAATGGATCGACATGTCTGGCAGGGGAGGATCCCGCGGTCCGATGGCGGGTGTGGGAAACGCGCGTTCGAGACCAGCCGAAATGGACCGAACATCTGCATCGGCGGCCACGTTGTGCAATGTCGTGACGGTCGATGCCGCCGTCGCCGGAATCGGAGCCAGCACCCTAGCGGCTTTGCTGTCCCGCGAGTTGACGGAACGCGGATGCAAAAGCGTTCTGGTCGACGCCGATCTTGCAGGTGGAGGACTTGATGTGCTGCTGGGCGTGGAGAACGAGGACGGCACCCGTTTCGGGGATGTCAGCGCGCCGCTTGGCAACATCGACGGCAAGGCGTTGGTACGAGAACTGCCGGTATGGGATGGCGTGCCGTTGCTGGCCTGCGATCCTTGGAAAAACGAGAATCCGCAATCGTGGGAGGTCCAGTCGTGCGTCCGTGCGCTCGCGCAGATACGGGACGCGGTGGTCGTGGACGTCGGCCAATGGCATGGTCTGCGGGATGTGCCGGAACTTACCCAAGCCATACGCGTCACGGCCGTCGAATTGACGGTGCTTGGCCTCGCCCGCGCCAAAGCGGCCATGCAGTCGAAGGATCTTCCGCACAACCGTGACCGACATCTCATCGTCGGCATCGAACCGCGGGGCATCATACGGAGCAATGGCGCGACCACAATCGAAGAAGCGGAAAACTATCTCGATCGTGGCGTCGAAGCGGTCATCAAATCGGATGCCAGATTGTGCAGCGAGCTGTTAGGCGGACTTGGGTTGCGCAGACCAAACCGGCAGAGCGCCAAGGCGCTGTCCATACTGGCGGACGGCGTGCAGGAGGCGTTGGAGGGCAAGCGGGGCGACCATGGAACTCGGACCCCTTAGCGCGCTCGCCTCACAACCGGGCGTCACGGACATCGCGGTGACCTGCGACGGCATGATCTGGGTGGATCGGGGGCAGGGCATGCGGGCGTGTCCTCTTCCGGAATGCTTTCCGTCCGCGAAGTCGATTCGCGATTTCGCCGTGCGATTATGTGCACAGCTCGGACGACGGCTCGACGACGCCCGCCCAATCGCGGACGCATCCACCGTGGACGGCTTGCGTGTGCACGCCGTTATCGCGCCTTTGGTGCCGCAGGGCGCGGCCATCAGCATACGATTGCCGAACGCCGTGTCTCCTGATTTGGAATCGCTGGCGCGCAACGCCATGTTCCCGGCCGCATGGATGCCCGTGCTGGAAGGTTTGGTGCGGAATAAGGCGAGCGTGCTGGTGACCGGCGGCACGGGAGCAGGCAAGACCACACTGCTCAAGGCCATGCTGATGCTCTGCCCGCCCGACGAGCGCATCATCACCGTCGAGGAAGTGCGCGAACTGGGCATGATCCGGCATGCCAACCATGTCTCGCTGGTCACGCGCGAAGCCAATGTGGAAGGCGTCGGCGCCATAGGATTGCCCACGCTGATAGCCGCTACATTGCGCATGCGGCCGGACCGCGTGGTGGTCGGCGAATGCCGTGGAGGTGAGATAGCGGATCTGCTGAGAGCGTTGAATTCCGGACATCGCGGCGGCATGACCACGTTGCATGCCAACCAGGTGAAGGCGGTGCCGGCGCGTCTGGTGTCGTTGGGATTGCTTGCCGGACTGGATCCCCGGGCCACGGCTGCGCTCGCCGAGAACGCGTTCGATGTGGTAATGCACGTGGAACGCGTTGGTGGCAGACGGCGCATTGCGCAGGTCGGCAGGTTGGAAACGGCGGACGGACGGTTGCGGGGGCGGTTGCTGGCCGCATGGGACGGCCGGCGGATGCGGGCCAGTCAGCATTGGAGAGACTTCGCGGACAGGTGGAGTGCGTGATGGGGGTCTGGGAATGCTGTTCCGCGATGCTGACGGCCATGGCCGTGTGGATGCGGCTGAATCGGAACGCGTCCTGGGAGGATCTGCCGATTCCTCGGCTGCTGGTCCGGTGTCTGATTTGGTGCCAGACCGCATTGTGCGGAGCTCACGAGGATGGGGCGGGTATTGGCCGTAATGAGGATGGCGGCCGGGATTGTGACGTTGGCCAGAATAAAGAACTCGTTGATGGCAGCCCGAGCAGCCTCCCCTCCATCGGTGCCGACGCATTCGTGGCCACATTGCGGGCGTCCGTGCGCGGAGGGGCTTCGTTGGTGCAGGCGTTCGAGGAGTTGCACGGTGCGCCTTTCGCGGTACCTGAATTGACCCGTTTTCGTATCGACATGGCGGTGCGGAGCCGTTGCAGGAACCGTCGTCATGCCGAACGGCGTGAACGGCTCGGAGCGGAGCTCCATGCAGTCTGCATGCTCAGCCTGTCCCTTGGCTGCGAGACGAGCCGTTGCCTGGATGCGGTTGCCGCATCGTTGAAACGGCAGCGATTGATGGACGATCTGCGGTCCAATGCCTACGCCATGCCACAGGCGACGGCACGTCTGCTGATGGCGTTGCCGGCATTGACGGTGGCGTTGGGCGAAGGCATGGGCGCACATCCCGTGCGATTTCTGCTGGGTGATGGCAGGGGATGGGCGTGCCTTGGATTCGCGGGATGCTGTTATGCCGTCGGTCTGGTTTGGATACGTGCGCTATTGCGGCAGGAAGGAGGATGATGGACGGAATATGGGCTGTCGCGGCGGCGGTATGCACCGCAGGCGCTGTATGGCTATATGAGTGGTCGCCGGTCCGTTCGCCTCCCGATTCCGGCGGACGACCTTGCGCCATGCCGTTGCCGCTGACACTGGAGATGCTGGGCGTGGCGATACGTCACGGAACATCCATTCCGACCGCGCTGATCACGGTCGGCGACATTGCGTCCGATGAATTCGGTGCCGGCCTGCGTCTGGCCGGCGAACGATTGCAGGACGGCGTCGCTTGGGATGAGGCATGGCCTGATGGTAACGACCTTGCCGTGATCCGTGACGCGTTCGCCTCATCCTGGTCGAGCGGCTCGTCTCCCGTCAATCGTCTGGAAACCGCGATTGAGCAACTGGACTGGGATGAGCGTTCGCGGATCGAACGATCCGCGGCGAAACTGTCGATCCGGCTTCTGTTGCCGACCGGATTGTGCATGCTGCCGGCCTTTGTGGCGATTGGCGTGATTCCTGCTGTGATGTCGTTCCTGCATTGATTTTGCATGATCTTGCATTGACGTGGGTCCCGTGATGAACGGTCATCACGTGTTTTCGCCGGGGAATGTGTCGCTCGGTTTTCGCATGCCTTGCGGGCCTGTGGATAACTGTGGATGACACGCCGACGGTGTGGATAACCCGCATTCTCCGACCACAACCCCACGGGAACGAGACATACGCGATGACTTGTGCGCGACACTGAACGAATCCGGCCGGATGGTCGGACACGTACCAAAAAGATACGTGCCAAAAGAAACGCGTATTAGAGAAAGGAAACGTCATGAACAACGCAATGTCGATCAATGCCGACGGCTCGTCGGGAATGATGGAGCGAGTGGGTCGAAAACTTGGCGCGGCCAGGGACCGGGCCAATAGGACGGCCTGCCTGTTGGATGCGCGCATGCGCACTCTGATGTCCATGCAGCCGTCCGATGAATCCGAAAAAGGCGCGGTCACCGCCGAATATGCGGTGGTTCTGGTGGCGGCCACGGCGTTCGCCGCGGTTCTGGTGGCCATCGTGAAATCCGATGCCGTCAAGACGCTGCTGACCAACATCATCAAGAAGGCGCTGAGCGTGGGGTAAGCCATGGTCGTGCGATGGTGGAGGCGCCATGTCGTTAAGGCCGAACGTGGAGCCGTCACCGCCGAATTCGCGGTGGTGCTTCCCTGTGTGGCGGTAGTGGCGATGCTGGTGCTGTGCCTTGGACGCGGCGCCATCGTGTCCATGAATTGCCAGGATGCCGCTGCCGCCGGGGCACGTGCTATGACGATTGACTCGGATGGTGAGCGCCGGGCAGTAGCCGCGGCGAAATCTGTCGCCGGTGACGGATCGACGGTGTCGTTCACGAACGATACGGATGCGGTCACCGTCACCGTGCGCTGCCCCATCATGTCCGACCCGACTGGATTGATTCCCGCCCAGGTTGTGGGCAAAGCAACCAGATACTACTGATGAGGCGCATGCCGAATCGTTCCGACACAAAGGATGTGCAGGTGTGAAACATATCGTGAAACATGTTGTTGAACGCTTGAACGATGCGAGGCGATGGCTGGCCGGTGCCGACGAAGGCTCCGGAACCATATCCGGAGTAGCGCTGATTGCAATCGCCTCGATCATGCTTGGCGCGATCGCCATGGTGGCGAATCTGCTGTTCTGCGCTCATCGTGCGCAGAATACGGCGGATATGGCTGCGGTGGCGGCTGCGACCTCGTTGCGTGACGGTGCCGTCGACCCATGTTTGGTCGCCTCGCGTACGGCGGCCGCCAACGAGACAGTGCTGCGATCGTGCTCCGTCGAAGACGAGGACGTGCTGGTCTCGGTGCGGACGGCCACGCAGCTGCCGTTCGCACCATGGGTGGAACGTCAATCGCGTGCCGGACCAATTGCATGTGGCTAGACCATGGCCTCCGTATGGCTGTGGTGCGCGGTTTCGCCGGTGCGTCACAGCAGACCGGGTTCGCCGGTGGTCTCATCGTTCTGGCGCGTGGCGCCGGTCGTGGCTATCGTACAAGTATGAGTCAAACGTCACATGCGAATACGACTGTCGCCGTGGTCGGTAATCCGACATCGAACAAAGGCAAGGGTGCGCGGGTAAGCGGGCAGGTCCTCGACTTGTTGCGCGAGGCCGGGCGCAGGCATGGCTTCGACGTGATCGATGTGACCGGCGCGAGCTTCGACGAATCCCTGTCGAACGCCCGTCGCCGCAGCGACGAATATGATTATTTGGTCGCGGTCGGCGGTGACGGCATGGTGGCTCTTGGCGCCAATGCGGTAGGCTGCTCCGGCAAGCCGCTCGGTATCGTGGCCATCGGCTCCGGCAACGACTTCGCACGCGGGCTGGCATTGCCGGTCAATCGTGTCGAGACCGCCGTCGACGGCATTGTCGGTGCGATTGTGCGGGGCACGCATGTTGATGTGGATCTGGGTCTTGTGGAGTCTTTGCCTGGTGGCCATGCCGATGATGAGCCGGGCGTTGACGGATTGGATACCACTGGGAATTCGGCGGAATCCCCGAAGCGTTCGGAAGCCGACGGCATCGACCGCTACTACGCAGGCATGCTGTCATGCGGCTTGGATGCCAGCATCAACGACCGGGCCAACCATTCGCATCTGCCGAACGGTTCACTGCGGTATTTCGCCGCGGTGCTCGTGGAGCTGACGCACATGAAGCGCTACGGATACCATGTCAAGGCCACATTGGCCGACGGCTCCGTGGAGGAGCGGGACATCGTCTCCCCGTTGCTGACCGTGGCCAATTCGCGCCATATCGGCGGCGGCATCGAGGTCTCGCCGTATTCGCGGTTCTCGGACGGCCTTCTTGATCTGGTCTGGTTCGACCATATGCCGAATTTCGCCGAATGCGTGGACGCGGTGTCGCGCGCCTACGACGGTAGGCTGTTGGGCAGCCGGGTCTTCGGATGGAAACGCGTGCGTGACATCGAAATCACCCGCGCCGCCGAAGGCGACGAGCCGCCGGTGCTGATGGCCGACGGTGAGTATGTCGGGCGTCTGCCGGTGAGAGTCTCCGTACGGAACCGTTCGCTGCGCGTGCTGGTTCCTCCGGCGGTGGCGGAAAGCCTGGCTGCGGACGATGGGAATCAGGTGCTTGAGGCCATCAAACGGGACGGCCGCGATCCGCTTACCGGAGAATTCCTCGCCTGACCGTCCCCGCGAGTCGTCCGATCACAGGTATTCGTCGAGATGCAGCGTCTGCGCCGCGACCTGCCTGACTATGACGTCATCAATGTCGGGGTGCAGACGGATCAGCGAGATCAGACCGACGATCAACGTGTAGAAGGTCTCGTGCTCGTTGGTGATCGGCATGCCATGAAGCTGCTTGAACTCGCGTACCGTGGAGCCGCACAGGTAATCGGAGATGCGATCGGCCGCGCGGTCGATGAACTTAAGATACAGGCCGGCGTTGCCGTCTTCGATGAGACGCTGGCTGAACGGTCCCTCGTCGGCGATGAGGGAGCGGGTCAGTCGCACCACGTCATCAAGCGCCTTCGAGATGTTGCCCGTCTCACGATGCTCGTTCCATTCCTCCAGACGGGCGATGACCTCGTTGATGACATCGTCGAGCACGGCGTCCGCTACTTGGTTCTTGTCTTGGAAATAGTGGTAGAAAAGCGATCTGGTCATGCCGACGCGTTCGGCTATGTCGCTGATCGTGATCTTCGAGAACCCTTTTTCCAGACAGATGGTCCGGGCCGCCTGCACGATCTGCGTGCGTCGGGCATCTCCGATGGCACTCATGGTTGTTTTGGCTGTTTCGGCCATGGCTCTCCTCCAATCCCCCATTGGCATCCGGCTGACACGACATGGAGTTTTACGCACTTGTCTCCCAGATTACCGGCTAAGTCGGCCACGGATCCGACTGACACGCGACAAACCTGCTGTGTTGGTCGGGTGTTGGCGCGTTCCGACTGGCGGACGTGTCGTAATTCATCAGTACCCTTAGAACACTACGGCGGAAGGATTATTGCGATGGCACTGGCACTGTATAGAAGGTATCGTCCCGACACGTTCGATGGCGTGATCGGACAGGACCAGGTCACGGTTCCGCTGATGAGGGCGCTTGATGAGAACAAGCTTACGCACGCCTATCTGTTCTCCGGCCCGCGCGGTTGCGGCAAAACGAGTTCCGCCCGTATTTTGGCGCGTTGCGTCAACTGCGCCAAGGGCCCGACCTCGCATCCGTGCGGCGAATGCGAAAGCTGTCGCGACCTCGCCACCGGCGGTCCCGGTTCCATCGACGTGGTGGAAATCGACGCCGCATCGCACAACGGCGTGGACGACGCCCGCGAACTGCGCGAGCGTGCCGGTTTCGCGCCCGCCCGCGACCGTTACAAGATCTTCATCCTTGACGAGGCCCACATGGTCACGCCGCAGGGCTTCAACGCGCTCCTGAAAATCGTGGAGGAGCCGCCGGAACACGTCATGTTCATCTTCGCCACCACTGAGCCTGACAAGGTGATCGGCACCATCCGCTCCCGTACCCACCATTACCCGTTCCGTCTGGTGCCGCAGGAGGTCATGGGACCATATCTGGAGAAAATCTGCGCGGACGAGCATATCGAGGCCGAGCAGGGCGTGCTGCGCCTGGCCATGCGCGCCGGCGGCGGTTCCGTACGCGACACGCTGTCCGTGCTCGACCAGTTGATGGTGGGTGCCGTCGACGGCAAGATTGCATACGATTCCGCGGTCGCGTTGCTGGGTTTCACGCCGGATGGGCTGATCGGTGAGGCGATTGATGCGGTCGCCGACAAGAACGGCGAGGCGCTGTATGGCGTGATTCAGAAGGTCGTGGTCGGCGGATTCGATCCCCGTCGCTTCGTGGAGGACCTGCTGGCCCGCGTGCGTGACCTGCTAGTGCTCACTTTGGGCGGTGAACGCGCGGAAAGCGTGCTTTCCGATGACACGGCTGCCGAGAACATGGACGATCTGCACCGTCAGGCCTCCGCATTGGGATTGGCGGCGCTTACGCAGATGGCGGACACGGTCAATGCAACGCTGGCCAACATGAACGGTGCGATTTCCCCGCGTATGCGATTGGAACTGTTGGCCGCGCGCCTGCTTGCCGGCCGCGAGACGGAGACGGCCATCGCCGTCTCCGACGCTCTATCCTCCGGCATGCCTGCGGTGGCAGCGTCCGCGCCTGCGGCCACTTCGACGGGTTCGCAACGTCCGCGTGCGACCGGTTCGCGCAGATACGCCGCGCAGTCACAGGAACAGGGCAGGCATGCTGCGCCATCGTCGGCACCGGTGAATCCGGCCGACGCCGTCGTTTCCGGAACGGCTTCCGTGCTGGCCCAAGTGCAGCAGGCGATGGGCGAAACGACACAGGATGTCGCAGAAACAGCCGGATTGGCCGAATCGGCCAAAGCCCGGACGACGATGTCGGACGATCGCACCCCCGACCAGAAGTGGGATGCGCTCGTCGCCGGACTGCCCGAGGACGTCCGCCGCTACGTGGACCGCGAAAAGGTGCCGCGCGTGATGCTGGAAAGCGGCAAGGGTCGTCTGTGGATCAAATTCGACAAGCCGTTGAGCAAATACGCGTTCGCCAAGGCTGTGGCCAAGGAATCGGTCGATGGCACCACGAACGTGGTCCAGATAGTGCGTGGCGAGGTGCACAAGGTGTTCGGCCCCGGCATCACGCTCGCCCCAGCCAAGAAGCTCGCGGACGGTTCCACGGCGGTGCCGTGGAGCAAGCTCAGCTTGGAGGAGCAGAGCAAGATCAACGCCCAGCTGGCGCAGGAGCAGTTGAAGACGGCCACGCTGCTGGCCGCGAATCTCGGCAAGGCATCCGACATGGAGGTGCCCGGCAAAGGACAGTCCCAGCCGGAATTCCGAGAATCGGGCGATGCCGGCGATTCCGCCGACGCCTCCGACGGAGAGGACCATCGAGCCGCCTCCGCCGGTGCGGGGAACGGATTCGCCGATGACGATCCATGGGCGATTCCGCTGTCCGGAGGAAAAGCCCAGCCGGACCAGCTGGAAACGATGGACGACGATCCGTGGGGCGCTCCTATGCAGCAGACCACAATCGCCGAAGCGGCATCCAATGCGGCCAATAATGTGAAATCGCCGGAACGCCATCAAAAACACGTGGCCGTGCCGGATATGAGCGACGACACCGACCCGTGGGCCACGCCGTTGCCCGCACCGTCATCCACGCCGTCGCCTGAGAACCCGTCCTCGACTCCATCCGCGCTGCAGGCGGCATCGCCGACGGAACAGCCAAGCGCTCGTCCGCGCGCACTTGCCCAGCAATCGCAGCGCCAGCCTCAGCCAGCGCAATCGCAGGCAGGGCAAGCCGATTATTCCAACGATCCCTGGGGTGCGCCCACACCGGTGATGGCAGGCCCTCCGGAACCCGAAGTCGCCCCGGAGGATGACGAATACTCCATGAGCGACGAATCCATCGGCGCTTCCGACGCGCTGGACGTGAACGATCTCAGCAGATTGTTCGAAGTGAAGAAGGTGGAGGAATTCGCCGCGGACGATCCTCACAATCCGCGTAACATGCAGGTGAAAAAGACCCTCGACGACTAGCCTGCACGTCTCTTCACGTTGCGGAGTAAACGCGGAACGACAGTGGAACCATGCCAAATGAAAGGCGTGAACCAGAAAGGTGTGAACAACCATGGCCTTGGCCTATGACGGTGCCATCCAACGACTCATCGATGCGTTCGGGCACTTGCCCGGCATCGGTCCGAAAGGCGCGCAGCGCATCGCCTTCCATTTGCTCAACGCCTCCGACGAGGAATCGCAGGAACTCATCGACGCCATAACGGAAGTCAAGGAAAAAGTGCGGTTCTGCGATATCTGCGGCAACGTGTGCGAAACCAGCCCATGTCCGGTGTGCGCCGATCCGCGCCGTGACCATAGCGTGATCTGTGTGGTCGAGGAGCCGAAGGACGTGATGAGCATCGAACGCACCCGCGAATATCGTGGCATGTACCACGTGCTCGGCGGAGTCATCAATCCGATGGCCAACATCCAGCCAAGCGACCTCAACATAGCGAAGCTCATCGAACGGCTCAAGGACGACGAAGTCAAGGAGGTGATCCTCGCGCTCAACCCGAACGTGGAGGGCGAGGCCACCACCAGCTTCCTCTCGCAGTTGCTCAGCCAGACCGATATCAAGGTGACGCGCCTCGCCAGCGGTTTGCCTGTGGGCGGAGACCTCGAATACGCCGATGAGATCACACTGGGTAGGGCGCTTGCCGGCCGTCGTGCCGTCTGAACCGACGTCTTTTTCGATCTGCCGGCGAAGTTCGTCGAGCTATGGGATGGTCTTCCGGAACTGTCGGGAACCGCCAGAAACCGCCCCAAAAGAGGCGAGTCGGGCCGGCGCGTATTCCGTATGCTGGGCGCGGTTTGACTTGACAAATCGGACTTTTCCTATAATGGGTGCCGTCTGCCAAAACAGGCAGGCGATACGTTGAAGAAGATTGGATAAGTTGTGGCTCTCATCGTGCAGAAGTTTGGCGGCTCTTCCGTAGCCGACCCAGAATCGATCAAGCGCGTGGCCCGACGCATCATCGAAACGAAGAACGCCGGCAATGACGTGGCCGTCGTGGTCTCCGCCATGGGAGACACCACCGACGACCTGATCGATCAGGCGCTCAGCATCGATTCCAACCCGCCGGCGCGCGAGATGGATATGCTGATGACCGCAGGCGAGCGTATTTCGATGAGTTTGCTCGCTATGGCGATTCATGCGGCCGGCTCCCATGCGTACTCGTTCACCGGCTCCCAGGCCGGTTTCATGACCGACGCGCAGTTCGGCACCGCGCATATCAAGGCTGTGAAGCCTGACCGCGTCCGTCATGCGCTGGACAAGGGTTCTGTGGCCATCGTGGCCGGTTTCCAGGGCGTGAACGAAGGCGGCGACGCCACCACGCTTGGCCGTGGCGGCTCCGATACTTCCGCCGTCGCGCTTGCCGTGGCTCTGCATGCCGATATCTGCGAGATTTACACTGACGTCGACGGTGTGTTCACCGCCGATCCGCGTATCGTGCCGACCGCCCGCCGCATTCCCGTCATCGACTACGAATCGATGCTGGAAATGTCTTCCTGCGGTTCCAAGGTACTGGCGCTGCGCTGCGTGGAATACGCGCAGCGATTTGGCATGCCGCTGCACGTGCGCAGCTCCTTCTCTCATCGTCGCGGCACGCTGATCGTGCCGGAAGGCGTCGATCCGCGCACGCTGCCGAACATCTGAGGGCCGGCCGGAGCGCGTAATCGCAGAAATCGTAAAACGATAACAATCGCAAGACTTTACAAACGAAGGTAAGAACATGAGCGAAAACAACAACCAGTCCATGGGCGACCTGTTCCCCGATCTGGGTCCGGAAGTGCCGATCATCTCCGGTGTCGCGCACGACAGCACCGAATCGCTGGCCACCGTGCGCCGCGTGCCGAATGAGCCGGGCATGGCGGCCAAGGTGTTCACCATGCTGGCCGAAGCCGGCGTGAACGTGGACATGATCGTGCAGGCCTCCGCCTCCACCGGCACTGCCGACATCTCCTTCACCGTGCCGGGCGCCGCCGCCTCCAAGGTCCAGGAGGTGCTGCAGGAGAAGCAGGCCGAGCTGGGCTACCAGTCCTTTGATATCGACCCGAACGTCGGCAAGGTGGCCGTGGTCGGCGTGGGCATGAAGACCCACTCCGGTCTGGCTGCGAAATTCTTCAACGCGCTGAGCGAAAAGGGCGTGAACGTGCTGATGATCTCCACGTCCGAGATCCGCATCGCCGCGCTCGTGCCGCTCGAGCAGCTCAACGACGCCGTCAAGGCGCTGCACACCGCCTACGGCTTGGATGCCGACCAGGTGGAGGCCGTGGTGTACGGCGGCACCGGTCGCTGATTCCGGCGATTCCAGCATTTCAAGGGAGCGTGGTCTGTACGGCTGCGCTCCCTTTTTTCCGTTCTCTTTTTGCATTGGCATGAGTTGCCGGTGCATAGCAGAAAGGCCGACCCCGAAGAGTCGGCCTTGCGTTTGGATAGGCGTTTTGGTTGCGCGGCTTAGTTGCGGCTGCCGGCAGCCGTCACGTCACTTCTTGGTGATGTAGCCCAGCGCCTTGAGCATTTCGGCGCTTTCCAGCGCGCCGCCGGCGGCACCGCGCAGGGTGTTGTGCGCCAATCCCACGAACTTCCAGTCGAAGATGGAATCCTCGCGCAGACGTCCGATGGAAACGCCCATGCCACCCTCGTAGTCCACGTCCTTGAGCACCTGCGGGCGATCGTCCTCGGTCAGGTACTGGATGAAGTGCTTCGGAGCGTGCGGCAGACCGATTTCGGCGGCCTTGCTGGTGTAGTTGACCAGACGGTCGATCAGCTCGTCCTTGGTGGGGTTCTTACCGAAGTTGATGAACACGGTGGCGGTGTGGCCGTTGAGCACGGGCACACGGATGCACTGGGAGGTGATGCGCAGCGGGCCGTCGAACGGCACGATCTCGCCCTTGGCCTCGTCCACATGACCGAACACCTTCAGCGGCTCCTTCTCGGACTTCGCCTCTTCGCCGGAGATGAACGGAATGATGTTGCCCACCATTTCCGGCCAGTCCTTGAACGTCTTGCCGGCGCCGGAGATGGCCTGGTAGGTGCTCACGACCACCTCATGCGGCTCGAATTCCTTCCATGCGGCCAGGGCGGGGGTGTATGCCTGGATGGAGCAGTTCGGCTTGACAGCGATGAAACCGTGCTTGGTGCCGAGACGCTTGCGCTGATGCTCAATGACCTCGTAGTGCTCCGGGTTGATCTCCGGCACGACCATCGGCACGTCCGGCGTCCAGCGATGGGCGCTGTTGTTGGACACGACCGGGGTTTCGGTCTTCGCGTATTCCTCTTCGATGGCGCGGATCTCGTCCTTCGGCATGTTCACCGCGGAGAACACGAAGTCGACGTCCTTGACCACGTCTTCGACATCGGCCACGTTCTTGACCACCATGTTCTTGACGAACTCGGGCATGGGGGTTTCCATCTTCCAGCGGCCGCCGATGGCTTCCTCGTAGGTCTTGCCGGCGCTGTGCGCGGACGCGGCAAGGGTGACCAGTTCGAACCACGGATGGTTTTCGAGCAGCGTGACGAAACGCTGTCCGACCATGCCGGTGGCTCCGAGAATGCCGACTTTGATCTTTTCGGACATAACAACCTCTCGCTTACATGACGGAATTGCTCTGCAAATTCGATTGATTCACGCTTGAGGTCGACCAGCCGGCCCCAAACGACTTCGTGGGCGGCCACACGCGTTGTTCAATTCTATGAAAACGTGCCGTCAAGCCGTTCCCGCTATCCGTATGCTGGTCCGCCCGCTGGAACGTCCGATTCTGGCGATTCGGACATTCGCAGTGCGATTCGGAACGTCTGAATGTCCGTTTCTGGGGAATCGGACATTTATGGTGCGATTTTGGGCGCGTGTTTGTCCGTTTCCCCAGAATCGGACAAACACGGTACGACGGCAATGTGGTGATGGCAATACGTTGCCGATACCGGGAAAAGCACGCGCCCGCGTACACTGGTAGGCATGTCGAAGGCATCAGAAGAAGCGCAGAAGCAGCTGGACCGTATCGTGGCGTTGGGCTATCCGGACGTGGCCGATATGTCGGCTGCCGCGTTCCGCGCGCTTGCGCGTCCGCTTATCCGTGCGTTGGAGGATTGCGGCGATGAGGCCGGATTGGATACGCGGATTCTTCTGGTTCCCACGCGCGAACTGGTGTCGCCCGAATCGTTGATTGCCCGTACTTCCATCAACCGCATGGCTGGCTTCACCACCATGCCGCCGCGTGACATCGCCAGTTTCCTTCCGCAGGACGGCTTCGAGCCGCCGGAGGGCCCTTTCTACCTGGTGGTTGAGCCGCATACTGGCACCTGCTATATCAATCGTGAGCCGGATGTGGCCCGCAAGCTGATCGATTCCGACGAGCGGCTGCCGCTCACTTTGGAGGAGGGGCTTGCGATCGCCACGCAGCATCCGGAATGGTTGCTGGAGAAGAACGGCTTCAACCTGCTTGGCTCGCGTTCCGCCGATGGCCGCGTGCCCAGTATCTGGATGAGCCAGAACGCGCCGCGATTGGGTGCGGTGTGGCCGAATTCCAGACATACGTGGCTGGGCAACGCCTATTGCATGGCGAGACGCGGTGTGAGCCTGTTCCGCTGACCAGTGGTCACCGTACGGATTGAGATGTTGCCATTACCGCCGTGAATGATGATGACGGCGAGAGTGGCTCGTGTCAACGCGTGTCTTCCCAATGAATAAACATGCTCCCGCTGTAACGGTCGTCGCGCTGAGTGCACGCGTGGCTCCTGTGGAAATCCGAATACAAGGGGAATCCGGGTATCAAGCAGAAAAAGCGCGATGCGTGGCTGAATAATTATTGTCTGCCGTGACCGCGCAGCAGCCCCCGCACCGCGTATCCGATCGCACCGCAGGTCACCGCGCCCGCGCCCAGCAGCGTGGCGCTGACCTGCGGCCGACGCAGCTCGTTGCGCACGCCGATGAGGTCGGTCACGCAATGGTCCTCAAAGAACACGCGCATCTCGTTGCTGGAATAACGGCCGACCAGATCGCCCCACGTCAGCATGCGCGTCACGTAGGCCATCGGATTACTTTCGCGGAATTCGAATAGTCGGATGCCGCGGAACCGTGATTTTGGTCCGTAGCATTCGAATCCGCAGGTCGGCGCATACCCCAGGTCGATGTCATGCACGTGCCCGACGAACGAATTCTTGTGGTCGTGCCCGCAGAACAGCGCGAAATAGCCGCCCGCCTCGCGCAGAGCCTCCACTTCGCCCACGTTCACGTCGGCGCATCCTATCGCCTCGCCCAGTCGGGAGCCGGGCCGGCACACGTCACGGTCGAGCACATAGCAGTGTCCGGCGAATGTGCGCGCGCCTTCCACGGCGTTTGGCGTGTAGGCGGGCACTTCGCGCAGGCAATCGTAGAATTCCTGCGGCGGAATGTGTTGGAAGGCGATTGCCGGCACTGCCTGCCCGTCGCCATTGCGTCTGCCCAGCTCGCGTTGCACGTCCTTCAGCCATTCGATGGCTTCCAAAGAAGGGGTGCCGTAGCCGTCGGAATCGGCCAGATCCCATCCGCGAGAATTCGCCGCGTACTTCGCGTATTCGGTGACCGACTGCCGTGCGCTGCCGTCGGGAGAAACGTCGGCGTAATCGCCCGAATTGACCATCATCACGCTCATCGCAATACGTCCCGAACCGTCGGACGCCTCGATTGGCATCGCGAACGTGCCCGGCTCAAGTGCCAAGGGGGACGAGCCCGCGACGGGATTCATGCAGCCTGGGAATTCGCGGTAGATGTCATCCTGCTCGTCGGCGAGGATGCCGCATTGGAAATCGTGGTTGCCGTAGGTCGCGGCGAAAGGTATCCGCGATTCCAACGCCGGACCAAGAAAAGCGGAGAACGTGTTTCGTACTTTCTGCCGCGTGCCGTCGAGCAGTGACGCGGCGGTGGCGCGGTTGATGGATTCCGCCCACGATTCCAGCTTGCCGACTGTGCTGACTCGTCCTTCGGTCCTCACCAGTTTCGGCGAATCGGTGCCGATGCCGTCGATCATCCACTGTTCGTCGACTGGCTGTGATCCGGCCAGCGCTTTGGTGAGGGGGTGTCGTTTGATACCGCGTATCTTTGCCTCGATTTCGGTGACGGCACGCACGTGCGTGCCGGGGCGCTCGCCGCGGCGGCGCAGGAACGTGTCGATGTATGCGGGATCGTAGCCGCGAATCTGGTCGCCGGTGAGCACGATGAGATCGGGGTGCGATGCCTTGATGGCGGCGTCGATCAGCCGGATCGTGTCCTCGCGCACGTCCGGTCCGTCCTGGATGTCGGCCATCTGCAGCACGCGGAACGTGCCGTCGCTGTTGAATCGCAAGCTCATGATGCCCACTGTAATGCGGCAAATCTGGATATGGGGTGAAAAAAGAAGACGAAAATCGAAACTAATCCGTCATATCTCGAAATACCGGCAAAATATGGGATTGGTTGTCGCTAGTATGGGCGGCAGTGCAGGTAGGTAACATGCACGTAACAATGTGGATCGGCACAAACCGGTTCGACTCTAAAGATAAGGAGGAGTGATGGGTCAGGATCAATCGTCAGTATTCGATCTCGCGGCAGTCGCCGCAGCGTCCAACGGAGGGAATAACGACCCGCTGCTGCCTCCGGCGCGTTTCATTGGAGCTCCGCAAAAGCCCAGCAAGATGCCGTACAACAAGTACGTCGCATACGATAAGCAGGTGCCGTTTGATTACCCGGAGCGTACGTGGCCGGGCAAGCGACTGCAGCGTGCACCGCGTTGGTGCTCCGTCGATCTTCGTGACGGCAACCAGGCCCTCGTCAACCCGATGGATTCCGAGCGCAAGCTGCGTTTCTGGAACCTGCTGGTGTCGATGGGCTTCAAGGAGATCGAGGTCGGCTTCCCGTCGGCTTCCGAAACCGATTTCGACTTCATCCGTATGCTGATTGAGCGCGAGCTCATTCCTGACGATGTGACCATCGTCGTGCTCACCCAGTGCCGTGAGCATCTGATTCGCCGTACGTACGAGGCGCTGAAGGGCGCCAAGCGTGCGATCGTGCATTTCTACAATTCCGTCTCCGTGCTGCAGCGTGAGGTCGTCTTCCGCAAGAACAAGGAAGAGATCAAGAAGCTGGCCATCGACGCCGCCGAACTGTGCAAGAGCCTTGAAAGCGAAGCCAAGGGCATCGACCTGTACTACGAGTACTCCCCGGAGTCCTTCACCGGCACCGAGCCCGAGTACGCCGTCGAGGTCTGCAATGCCGTGGCCGACGTGATCAAGCCGACCCCCGAGCATCCGATGATCATCAACCTGCCGGCCACGGTCGAGATGACTACGCCGAACGTGTTCGCGGACGAGGTCGAGTACGTCTCCAACAACCTCAACAACCGTGATTCCATCGTGCTGTCCCTGCATCCGCACAACGACGAGGGCATGGGCGTGGCCGCCACCGAGCTGGCCGTGCTGGCCGGCGCCGACCGCGTTGAAGGTTGCTTGCTGGGCAACGGCGAGCGTACCGGCAACGTCGATCTGGTCACTCTTGGTCTGAACATGCTGACCCAGGGCATCGATCCGCAGATCGACTACTCCAATGTTCCGGAGATTCGCAAGACCGTCGAATACTGCAACCAGATCAAGATCTCCGAGCGTCATCCTTATGCGGGCAACTTCGTGTTCACCGCGTTCTCCGGTTCCCATCAGGACGCCATCAAGAAGGGCCTCGAGGCCCGTCAGGTTGCCGCCGACCGCGCCGGCGCCGATCTGGACAAGTTCGTGTGGCTGGTGCCGTACCTGCCGATTGATCCGAAGGACATCGGGCGCTCCTACGAGGCGATCATCCGCGTGAACTCCCAGTCCGGCAAGGGCGGTATGGCTTACCTGCTCAAGACCAACCACAACCTCGATTTGCCGAAGCGCCTGCAGGTCGAGTTCGACAAGGTCGTGCAGAACTACGCCGATGAGACCAAGAAGGAAGTCAAGGACGAGGACATCTGGCGCCTGTTCAAGGACGAGTACCTGCCGGTCGAGGAATCCGGCGCGACCGCAGCCGGCGTCGTGGTCGGAGACAGCAAGGACGAGACCCTGAAGCAGTGGGGCCGTCTGAAGCTGCTCAAGGTGTCCGTTTCCTCCGGTGAGGATGGTTCCGACACCGTGCTCAAGGCCCGCATTCTCGACCGCGGCGTGAACGTTGGTGTCGACGAGCCTGTTGAGCGTGAGGTCTCCGGCATCGGCAACGGCCCGATCGCCGCCTTCCTCAACGCCGTGAGCAACTTCGGCGTCGAGGCTTCCGTCATGGATTACGTGGAGCACACCATGTCCGTCGGCACCGACGCCATGGCCGCCTCCTACGTGGAATGCCAGATCGGCGAAGAGGATGATGCGAGCATCGTGTGGGGCGTCGGCATCGACACCTCCATCGTCACCAGCTCGCTGAAGGCCATCATCTCGGCCATCAACCGTTCCGAGCGCTGATTGAGTCACCCGCGTTGAGCGGGTGTGCGCCCATATGTGATTGCAAGGGGCTTTCCGGATCAACCGGAAAGCCCCTTGTTGTATATTGCCGCAGTATATCGTCGCATGTAGCGCCACACTAAGTTGTACAACGATGTAAAACACGGTATAGTACATCGTTGTAAATCACGTATCCGCCAACCGAAGGATCTCCCATGTCGGTCAATTATTCCCTGCTGTGCTATACGCGTGAAGCCACTGGACGCGAAGAGGCGAACAACGAGGACATCGCCTACAGCATGCATCTGGCGCTACGCTCCGGCGACGATGCCGAGTGGCAGCCACTTAACGAGAACTACGGCATCTTCTTCGCCGCCGGCGTGCCGATCGCGGCCGCGACCGCGGAATCCCGTCGTGCATGCACGGCCGCGGCACGCTTCGCCGACGACCCGTTCGATGCGCCGCGCCCGGCAACGGACGCCGTTGCCCACGGCGTTGTCATGCCTGGCATGGATATCACGTTGAAATCGTTGAAGAACCCATTCCTGTTCCGTCTTGCGGACGGTCGATTCGCCGTTGCCGCGACCCGCACAGCCCGCGGCGGCGATCCGGACGGTTCCGAGCGTTCGGCGTTCCTGCTGGCCGTCAGCAAGGATTTGACGGCGTTTGACCAGCTGGGATTGGTGCTGCTGCGCACCGTCGGCGGGGTCAATCGTCCTTCCGTTGTCTTCGACGCCGAAAACGGGCGCTACGTCGTGTCCTGGACCGGCGATGACGGCAAAACGTACAACGCGTGGACAGCCGATATCGTCGCCGTCGCCGGTTCCGGCAAGCCGCTCGATGTTGCGGAATCGACTGGATCTACTAAATCTACTGAATCGTTGCCGCAGCGCCAGTCTGGCGATTTCGGCATTCCGAACGCCGTCATCGGCAACAGCATCGCCATCAGCGAGGCGGAGGCCGAACGTCTCATGGAGCGATTCGGACGCATCCGCAATACCGGCGCGTCCGTGCCTGCTCAGCGCGTCGCTGCCGGCCTGCATGGCGAGGATGCCCGGAACGCGGTCATGGCTTTGGCTGGAACGCGTGCGGAGTTGTTCTACAGCGACGGCTCGCAAGCCACGCGTGCGGTGGACTGGAACATGGACCAGCTTGAGGCCATTGCCCAAGAGGCGGCCGAAGGAACGTTCAAGGCCGGGCAGACCCGTACCGTCGAAGGCGCGATCCGCCAGAGCGTCTATCCGGTGCCGTTCGCAGTGGAGCGTGCCGATCCGTCGGTGTTCGCTTGGAATTTCAACGGCAAGCCGATGTTCATGTTCATCGCCACCGACGACACCGACGGCAATTGCGTGGACCCGAACGATGGCAGGACCCACATGCCGCTGCGCGTAGCCGATTCCATCGAAGCGCTTTCCGACGCCGCGGGCGGACGTGCCAAGGAGATCGATCTGCTCAAATGCGGCGACCTCAACGCCGAAGGCCGTCCGATGACCGGATGCTTCTGGGCTCCGGAACTGCATGTGATCGGAGGCAGGCTGTCGGTGCTGTTCATGCCTTGCTTCGACGGGCCGGCTGAGAATCCCGACGGCACCCCCAACGACCGTGCCGGCAAGCCGGACATGTGGACCGGCAGCTGCCATATCATGCAGCTCAAGCAGCATTCCGACGGCACCGATTTCGATCCGCGCGTGCCGGAGAATTGGACGACGCCCGAACCCATCCTCGACCCGGATGGAGAGACGCTCAACCCGATTCAGCGCATCTCGCTCGACATGACCGTCCTGCATGATTCCGGCCGCTGGTACTATGCGTGGCAGCAGGTCGGCAGCATCTGGATTGCCAGTTTCGACCCGAGTCATCCGGCGAAGCTCACCAGCAAGCCGAAGCAGATCGTCGTGCCGGAATTCGCGTGGGACAACATGATCGCCGAAGGGCCGAACGCCATCGTGCATGACGGAACGATCTTCCTGATCTACTCGGGATCGCTGGTCGGCATCGACTACACGACCGGCCTGGTCACCGCGCCGGCGGGGCAGGGCGTCGATTTGACCGATGCTGGCGCATGGACGAAGCTCGATTATCCGCTGCAGAAGTCCGGCATGTACAACGGGCGGTGGCAGCTTGGCACGGGGCATGGCATGTGGTCGCACGACGAGGACGGCAATCTCATCTACGTGTTCCACAACGCCGAGTACGAGAACGGGCGCTACGGCGGCCGTGACGCCCAGGTGCGCCGCGTGCATTGGTCCAAGGAAGGCATGCCCGTTTTGGATATGCAGACGGCGGAAGAGCTTGGCCCCGACTATGCTGGGGTGACAATGGAGGTCGGTCGCGAGGGCGACTGAGCTCGCTGAATGACAGAAGGGGTAGAGGGGTATATATGCCGAAGCGAACTGCGGGGAGCGGCGATCATGTCGTGACCATGCGCGAGGTGGCCAAAGCGGCCGGCGTATCGATAAAAACGGTCTCCAACGTTGTCAACGATTACGAATTCGTCTCGCAGACCACTCGCGACAAGGTCAACAAAGCCATCGCGGAACTCGGGTATACGGTGAACGTTTCGGCGCGCAACCTGCGCAAGGGCCAGACCGGCATCATCGGTCTGGCCATTCCCGACCTGCAGATGCCGTACTTCGCGCAACTGTCGTCGCTCGTCATCGAAGAGGCTAAGAAGGTCGGCCTGCGCGTGATCGTGGAGCCGACGCAGTATTCGCGCGACGGCGAGCTGGAAGCGCTGCATGGCGCCCAGCAGACGATGATCGACGGCCTGATCTACAGCCCCTTGGAGCTTGGGCAGGATGACGTCGAGCAGCTGAAGGTCGATTATCCACTCGTGCTGGTCGGCGAACGCATCTTCACCGACCAGGTGGACCACATCGCCACGGAGAACGTCGAAGGTGCGAAGCGGGCCACGCAGTATCTGTTGACGACCGGTTGCCGGCATGTGGCGGTGGTCGGTGTGCATCGGGGTGAGAAGGTCGGTTCCGCCGCGTTGCGCTATCAGGGTTATCTTGAGGCTCTGGAGGAGGCCGGCGTCGAATTCGATGATCGGCTGGTCATCGAATCTGGCATGTGGCATCGTATCGATGGCGTGAGGGCTATGAACGCGTTGCTGGATTCCGGCGTCGAGGTCGATGGCGTCGTCGCGTTGAACGACATGTTGGCTTCCGGCGTGATGCATGCGATTCAGATGCGTGGTCTGCGCATTCCCGACGACATCTCCGTGGTCGGCTTCGACAATTCCGACGATTCGCAGTACTTGTCGCCCGCTTTGACGTCGATTGCGCCGGGACTTGAGGCGGTCGCCCGTCTGTCGGTGAAGGTGCTCAAGGAACGTATCGACGGTCGTGACCCGAATGTCGACAAGCCGGGGGAGAAGGTCTTCCGCAAGGTCTCGTCGTCTCTGGTTGTGCGCCAATCCACCAAGCTTCCCGTCGACGCCCTCGTCGTCTGAGCTTCCGTCACCGTCAACGCCGTATCCAAGTGGAAGACAGTGACGCGCCCGATTTGTTACAACGATGTAAGGATGATATATTCAACGTTGTAAATACTGGAACAACGGATTGAGAAGGACTAAACATGGTTGTTTACAACAATCCGATCGTGCTTCAGCGCGCAGACCCCTGGGTGATCAAGGTCGATGGCGAATACTACTTCACCGCCTCCGATCCGGAATACAATTGCATCGCCATCCGCCACGCGTCAAGCATCAACGATCTGCAGAAGGCTCCGGAGACGGTGGTGTGGCGCAAGCATGAATCCGGCCCGGCGAGCATCTATATCTGGGCTCCCGAGCTGCACCGCATCAACGGCGCTTGGTACATCTACTTCGCCGGCGCCGCAACGGATTTCGAGGCGTCCGGACTGCCGACGCACCGTATGTTCGTGCTGGAGAACACCGATGACGACCCGACCTCCGACAACTGGGTGGAGAAGGGTCAGATCATCACTCCGATCGACTCCTTCTCGCTCGACGCCACCACCGAAGTCATCGATGGCGTGCAGTATCTCGTGTGGGCGCAGAAGGATCCCGCGATCGAAGGCAATTCCAATCTGTACATCGCCAAAATGGCCAATCCGTGGACGCTGGGCAGCGAGCCCGTCATGCTCACCAAGCCGGAATACGACTGGGAGTGCATCGACTTCCTGGTCAATGAAGGCCCGGCCTTCCTGTTCCATGAGAACAAGATCTACATCACGTACTCCGCCTCCGGCACCGGTGTTCCATACGCCGTGGGACTGCTGACCGCCGAACGCGGCAGCGACCTGCTGGACAAGGCCTCCTGGACCAAGAGCCCGGTGCCGGTGTTCAAGACCTGCGCCGAGAACGGCCAGTATGGTCCGGGCCACAATTCGTTCACCAAGTCCGAGGACGACACCGAGGACCTGATGATCTACCATTGCCGCAACTACACGGAGATTAAGGGCGATCCGCTGTTCGACCCGAATCGCCATGCGCGTGTCGGCGTGGTTAAATGGACTGCCGACGGTCCGGATTTCGGCGTGCCGGAACCGGATAATCTGTGGACTCCCACCACCACGGACGTGCTGCCCGCCGATGGCGGACCGCTCGCTGGAACTCCGGCCGTGACCCGCTGAGGACCACTGCCGGAGGGGTGGCCCCATACTATAACCCCCATCCGTATATGGCCGCCATTGACGGCGTGCCATCGTTTGTACAACGATGAAAAAAGTTGTATAATCAAAATTACAACGTTGCAAATGAGCAGGGAGGCTCAATCGTACGAAGGATTCTTCCCATTCGACGCAACGAAGTACGGTCCAGCGATGGGCCGTTGAGAAAAAGGAAGGAAACAATGTCTACATCCAGGCATCTTACCGGGTTGCGGCGCTTCGCCAAGGCCGCCGTGGCCGTGTGCGCGTCACTTGGACTGGTGCTTGCCGCCGGAGGTTGCGGTGCATCTTCGGGCGAAAGCAAGACCATTTACTTCTGGAACAACCTGGTGGGCGATGACGGTCCCGCAATGCAGCGCATCGTCAAGGAGTACAACGCCCAAAGCGATTACAAGGTTGTCTTCCAGCCGATGAACGGCGGCGATCTGACCACGAAGATCTACTCCGTGATGCAGACCGGCAAGAACATCCCCGACATCATCATCGGCGACCAGTTCCAGACCGCCGTCCTGCAGTCCCAGGGACTGCTCGACACCATGGACGATTGGCAGAAGGTAGCTCCGGACCTCAAGGAAAGCAGCTTCCTGCCCGCCACTTGGAAGGGCGTCACCGTCAACGGCAAGGCCTACGGCATTCCGCTGTACCTGTACCAGATGGCCATCTACTACAACAAGGACCTGGTCAAGAAGTACAACCTGCAGTACATCCTCGACGACGGATTCGTTACCATCGACGAGATCAAGGACCTCAAGGGCAAGCTGCCCAAGGGCACCTACGCTCTGACCTACGGCAACCTTCCGTGGGCCTTCATGTCCCTGCTGTACGGCGCGGGCGGCACGCTCGAGAACGATATGGACGACCTGACCAAGGACGTGTGGCGCAAGCCCATGGAGAAGCTCAAGGAAGCGTATGACGCCGGTGTGATTGCCCCGATGGACGTCGACGGCGAGCAGGCGTTCGGCTCCGGCAAGGCCGTGTTCGCGCAGCTCGGCACTTGGGCCCAGGGCAACATGTCCAACACTTTGGGCGCCGACAAGATCGCTGAGGCCAACACCCTGCAGTACAGCGCCGACAATCCGGTGAACTTCTTCTACCAGTGCAACTGGATGCAGCTGAAGGACCCGCACCGCTCCGCCGCGAAGTCCGCGGCCGCCGCCGACTTCGTCAAGTACGTGTACGAGCACTGGATGGATTGGTCGGAAGTCGGTTCCATCTCGCCGGCATACCGTGACCTGAACAATCCGAAGTACCAGAAGCTGATTCAGGCGTCCTTCACCAACAGCAAGAAGGAACGCAGCTACATCAAGACCTCCAACTACCTCTACGGAGGCTACGCGACCGCTGGTTGGGGTACATACAACGACATCGTCTACGGCAACGTGGGTCTTGACGAAGGTCTGAAGACCCTCGACCTCATGGCCCAAGGCCAAATCGAGATTCAGGAGGAATCGTGATGAGCAAGGCATCTACGATCGGATCCGCAAAATCGTCCATGAAGCGCAAGAACTCCATCTGGCACGCACTGCCATACATCGCTCCGCACTTCATCATCTTCGCCGTCTTCGGCATCATCCCGATCATCTTCGGCATCGGCCTGGCGTTCACCCGCTGGAACATGGTCGGCTCGCCGAAGTTCGTCGGCCTGCAGAACTTCGCGAAGATCTTCGACCCCAGCACCTACTTCTACTCGATCTTCTGGCGTGACCTCGGCCACACCCTGCTCTTCGTGGTGGTCAGCGTGCCGTTGACCATCATCGTGCCGCTGCTGCTCGCTGTGGCGCTCAGCAAGAAGGGCCTCAAGGGCGCCGGTCTGTTCCAGGCGATCTTCTACATCCCTGGCCTGATCTCCATCGCCGCAGGCGCACTGGTTTGGCGCATGGTCTTCAACTCCCAGTTCGGCCTGCTGAACACCACCTTCCACTCCGACATCAACTGGCTCGGCAAGAACCCGTACGCATGGATCACCATCTTCGTGCTCGTGCTGTGGGCCGGCATCGGCGGCAACCTCGTCATCTACCGTTCCGCGCTTTCCGGTGTGGACGAAAGCCTGTACGAAGCCGCGAAGGTCGACGGAGCTGGTCCGGTCAGGATCTTCTTCTCCATCACCCTGCCGGAAATCAAGCTGCCGTTGTTCTACACCACCATCATGACCACCACGGGCGCCTTCAACGTGTGGGGCCAGCCGGTCATGCTGACCAACGGCGGACCGAACTACCAGACCCAGGTGCTGCTGATGGATATCAGAAACCTCGCGTTCCCCGCCGGCCCTGCGGCCGCCGGCATGGCTTCCGCAATGGCATTGCTGCTGGGCATCATCCTGATGGCCATCGCCGCAATCCAGCTGATCTTCATGAATAAGGAGGACTGAAGATGTCCGCTGCAACCACCGTCAATGTCGCAAGCGCGGCAATTCCCGAAAACAAAACCAAAAAGATCTCCCCATCGCTGATCGCCGTCTACGTGTTGCTCGTCGTGCTGGCAGTCGTCTGGCTGCTCCCCGTGATCTACACCGTGACGACCTCGTTCAAGTCGGTGGCCGAATTCACCTCCAATGCGTTCAACTTCCTCCCCGCGAAGTGGGTGCTTGACAACTACGTGACGCTGATCGAGGCGTCCGCCAGCTACCCGGTCCTGAACTGGCTGGGCAACTCGCTGATCATCTCGACCGTGTTCGCGGTGCTGTCCGTGTGCATCGTCGCGCTTGCCGGATTCGGCTACTCCCGCCTGAACTTCAAGTACCGCGATACGCTGTTCTTCGTCCTGCTGCTCATCTCGATGTTCCCCGCCGTGGTCAACATGATCCCGCAGTACCGCATCATCGCATCCCTCGGCTGGGTCAACACCTACTGGGCCTGCATCATCCCCGGTCTGGGCAACGTGGCGAACATCTTCCTGGTGCGCAACTTCATGAAGGGCATCCCGAAGGAGCTGGACGAGGCAGCCGAAATCGACGGCGCCACCGACTTCCAGATCTTCACCCGCATCATGCTGCCGGCCATCCGCCCGATCCTGATCGTCATCTTCCTGTTCAGCTTCACCGGCGCCTGGAACGACTTCCTGTGGCCGACCTTGGTGTTCAACGACATCAACAAGATGCCGGTCACCGCTGGTCTGCAGCTGCTGAGCAACCAGATGGGTCAGTACAACCAGATGGGCTCCCTGATGGCGGCCACCTGCATGGCCATCATCCCGACCCTGCTGCTGTTCCTGTTCGCGCAGAAGTACTTCCTGCAGTCCCTGAACATCACCTCCGGCCTCAAGGGCTGATATTGACCGAGTAGGATAATCCGAAGGTCCGTCCCGCACGGACGGGCCTTCGGACATTCTTCCCGAACAGCGCATCGCGCATCGGACGAGGCAACCCCACGGAAAGGACCGATATGAATCCGCAAGGCAACACCATGCAGCCGCCGGCACCATTGGCGCGCAAGGCGGAACGGGTGCTGATGACCATCGCATCCGCCTACAACGTGATCATGGCGTCCATCACACTGTTCATGTTCACCAGCTGGTTCAAAGGCCAGGCCTACGATCTCTTGGAACGCAACGGCCTGCTGAAAACGGACTATTCCGCGGTGGACAACGCCTCGACGGTGGCGAGTATCTACGCGCTGTTGGTGCTGATCATCGGCATCGTCAGCTTCATCATGTCCATGCGGTGCCTCACTCCCGGCACCACCAGCCGGTGGGTGATCATCTGGCTGGCAATCGTGATGGTCTTCTCTCTGGGCACGATGGACATCATCGGGCTCGCGCTGTACTCCATCACATTGGTTATTTACTTGGCCCGCAACAAGGCCATTGCGGCTCAGCAGGACGCTATCCGCAAATGGGCTCGTTCGCATCAGGGCTAATCCTCCTTCTTCCTTCCTGAATAAAGCTGTCGCTCTCGTGGCGGCGGCTTTTTTCATATCCTGGCATCCCGTCATGCGTCGTTGCATGTGTGACGCGCCAATCGTAACCCAATTCAGCAATCCAATCCATCAATCCACATTCACAAGGTGAGACCATGACCGACACAACCGACGATTACGGCTATCTGCTCGTCCACTTCATCGAGGATCCGGACGGCTATGCCGAGAAGATCTACATGGATATATCCGACGGCGACAATCCGCACCGTTGGGTGCCGCTCAACGATGGAAAGCCCGTGCTTACCTCGCACCTCGGCACCACGGGCGTGCGTGACCCGCACATCATCCGCAATCCCGAGACCGGCAAGTGGTACATCATCGCCACCGATCTGCGCGTGTTCGGAGGCGACGATGGCGGCTGGTACGAATGGAGCCATCACGCTAGTACGAACCTCATCATCTGGGAATCCGACGATCTGGTTCACTGGAGTGAGCCACGCATGCTTGACGTGTCCCGCAAACCGGACGGCTCCCATTTGGAACTCGGCATGGCCTGGGCCTGCGAATGCCTGTGGGTGCCGGATTACTATCCGCAAGGCCACAGCGGCGGCCGTGGCGCGTTCGTCATGTACTGGTCCAGCACTGTGTTCGACGGCGATGACAAGACGCACGACGACAAGAACGTCTACTGCACCGTGCTATGGGGCACCACCACCGATTTCACGCAGGATACGTTCGAATACGGCGGCGTGTTCATCGACAACCACGGTGACGCCATCGACACCACCATGATCCAACGTCCGCTACCGGACGGCGGCACACGCACGTACCGCATCACCAAAGACAACGCGCACGGCACCGGCATCTGGATGGACCGCACCGACGCGAAGCGTTGGTGGGAGCCGGGAACGGTCTGGACGAAGGTTCAGGACCGGATCGGCGCCGGCTATGTGCCGGACGGCAATCCCGGCGGTGTGGAAGGTCCGGCGGTGTTCGCCAACCATCACAACGACGGCGGCGCGGACGACGAATGGTATCTGTTCGTGGACGTGATTCCGTCGATCGGCTACCAGCCGATGGTCAGCCGCGACCTTGACAAGGGATGGACGCCGTTGCGGGCGGACGATTACTTCCTTACCGAACATACGAAGCATGGCGGCGTCGCTTCGCTGACGCGCGCCGAATACGACCGTCTCGCCCGGCACGTGCATTCGTTCTGATTGGTGCCGACGGGCCGCGCTTGACGGTTCTGCTGGTTCTGTGGTTTCGCTGATTTTGCTGGTTCCGTGCGGGGCGTGTGCGCGTCCGACAAAACACGTCAGAATACGGTGCAACAGGGCAAAATAATGGGGCTTCCCGAATGTGGGAAGCCCCATTATTTATGTCGGCGAACGTCCGTTGCTTCAATCCGACGGCTATGGCTATTGCTGTTGCTGCGAGCCGCTGTCGCCACCGCTTTGATCGGAGTTGCTGCCACTGTCGCTGCTGCCGCCGGTGCCTTCGTTGCCGCTCTGCCCGCTTTCGGGCGTGGTGTTCGGCGTGGGCGTCGGTTGTGTTGGCTGGGTGTTCTCCGTGGTGTTCGGGGTTTCGGTGGTGGTGCTCTGGCTATTCGTGGATTGGCGCCACTGATTGTTGGTATAGCGCTTCTGCGTATAGCTGCTTCCGCCGCCGGTGCCCCAAGTGCCGTCGGGTCCGCCGATCTTGCCGTTGTCGGTCGGCTCGGTGAAGTTCTCGACAGGCTGCCCCTGAAGGGCCTGGCTCATGAACTCCTCGAACAGGTGGGACGGATATCCGGTGGAGGAGACGCCGTATCCGGCGAATTCCGGCACGACTTGGGCGCTGCCGTCTTCGGCCGGATTCCAGATGGCCCACACATTGAGCAGCTGCGGTGTGTACCCCACGAAGGAGGCCGCAAGCTCATCGTTCGCCGTACCGGATTTGCCGGCGACCTCGCGTCCCAGACGTTTGGCGATGCCCGCCGCGGTACCGTAGGTGGTGGTGCCTTGCATGGCCTTCTGCACGAGATGGCAGTCATTGGCCTCGAAGACCTGATCGTTCTCCTGAGTGGTCTTGTACAGCTCCTTGGAGCCGTCCGCGGTGGAGACGTTGTCGACGATGTGGAGCGTATTCTTCACGCCATTGTTTGCGATGGTGGCATGGCCTTGGGCCAAATCCCACACGGTGATGGCGTTGATGCCCAGGATGTTGTACGTGGTGGTCTCGTCGATGTCTTCCTTGATGCCGGCCTGATGCGCGATCTGGGCCAGCTTGGCCGCGCCGAGGTGCTTGTTGACATCCATGAACACGGTGTTCACCGAGTTGGCCGTGGCTTGGTAGAGGTTGATGTATCCCCAGTTGTTGTTCAACGCGTTCGGCACGCTTGCGGTGACTCCCGGCTTGGTCTCGAAGACCTGTCCGGAATTGCCGTTGAATATGGTGTTGAAGTTCACGCCTTGCTGCGCCGCGCCGAGCAGGCCGAACGGCTTCATGGTGGAGCCCGGTTCGAATGTGGCCTGGGTGGCGTTGTTGAGCTGCTTGGTCAGATAATCCTGGCCGCAATAAATGGCTCTGACCGAACCCGTCTTCTGTTCCACCGCGATGCCACCCACCTCGATGCTTTCCGGCATGCCGTCCGGACGGGTGTCGCCCACCTGCTGGATCTCGTCCTGCATGGTCTTGTCCAGCGTGGTGACGATCTTATAGCCGCCGGTCTCAAGGTCCTCGGCGGTGAACGCCTTGGAATTCACCAGCTCGTTCTTGACCGTGGTGAGCAGGTAGCCGTTCGGACCCGACATCTGGTTGTTCTGCTGCATCTCGATGACCTGCGGGAACGCAGCTTCCTTCTTCTGGTCCGGTGTGATGTAGCCGTCCTCATCCATGATGCGGATCACACGCTTGAATCGTCTCTCGGCCTGCGTGGGGTTCGCGTCCGGATTCCATACGCTCGGTCCCGGAATGATGCCGGCGAGCATGGCTGCCTCGGAAAGCGTCAGGTCCTTCGCATCCTTGCCGTAGTACGCCTTGGCCGCCGCCTGAATGCCGTATGCATTGCGGCCCAGGTAGATGGTGTTCATGTAGTTGCACAGCACCTGGCTCTTGTCCTGCGCCTGCGCGATTTTGATGGCCAGGAACGCTTCCCTCAGCTTGCCTGCGTACGACGTGGTCTCGCCCAGATAATACCGTTCCGCGTACTGCTGGGTGATGGTGGAGCCGCCCTGCCTGCTGCCGGTGGTCAGATTGTTGTACAACGCGCGTGCGATGCCGATGGGGTCGATACCTTTGTTGGTATAGAAGGAACGGTCCTCCGAAGCCACGATCGCATTGCCGACGTAGTCGGGCAGATCGGCGCAACTGATGATTTCGCGGTTCTGCTCCGCGTAGCTGCCGATCGGCGTGGTGCCGTCGTTGTAATACACGGTCGTCTTCTCGGCCAGGGCGAATTTCTCAGGCTGCGGAATTTCCGTGGTGATGTACATGTACGCGAACAAGCCGATGCCCGCCGCGATGAGCGCTGCGAAGATGCCGAGTATCCATTTGAGTACGAGATGCTTGTGCTTCCTGCGTTTCTTGGGTGCGCGGTGCGAAGTGTGTTTCGGAGCGTGGGGCTGCTCGCTGAGCACTTCGCCATGCACGCCGTAGGCGGTGCCTACTCTCGGCGTCGTGGACGTGGCATTGCTTCTGCGCGCGCTTCTTGAGCGTGAGCTCACACTTCGTTTTCGTGAAACCATGTCTTCCACCGTAGCCGAACGACCTGAAAAACAGGGGTGCGGATGATCGGCTTCGTCAATGAAAACGAGTTTTTCCGCAGCTTTTTTACAAATCGACAGATTCTTGGGAACTGCCGCAATGCCGGTCCTTTTCAGAGATTTTCCAGATTCAAAAATGGTCTGCGGGTATGCTTGGAACCTGATAAACCTGCGAAACGCGTAATAAGAGGAGTCGTTTTCAGATGAGCATTCGAGTGGCTATCGCCGGCGTGGGCAATTGCGCCTCGTCGCTGGTGCAGGGCGTTGAGTATTACAAGGACACCAAGGACGAGGACAAGATCCCTGGCCTGATGCACAACAATTTCGGCGGATACCGCGTGCGTGACATCGAGTTCGTCACCGCGTTCGACGTCGACGCGCTGAAGGTGGGCAAGGATCTGTCCGAGGCGATTGGCGCCTCGCAGAACAACACCATCAAGTTCGCGGACGTGCCGAATCTGGGCGTCGAGGTGCTGCGCGGCCCGACCAACGATGGTCTGGGCGAGTACTACCGTCAGATGATCGAGGAGTCGGACGCGGAGCCGGTGGATGTGGCGCAGGTGCTGCGCGACAAGAAGGTGGACGTGCTGGTCTCCTACCTGCCGGTCGGTTCCGAAAAGGCTGACAAGGCCTATGCCCAGGCTGCCATGGACGCGGGCTGCGCGTTCGTGAACTGCCTGCCGGTGTTCATCGCCTCCGACCTCGAATGGGCGCAGAAGTTCCGCGACGCCGGCGTGCCGATCGTCGGCGACGACATCAAGTCGCAGGTCGGCGCCACCATCACGCACCGCGTGCTGGCCCGCCTGTTCGAGGACCGCGGCGTTCGTTTGGACCGTACGTACCAGCTCAACGTCGGCGGCAACATGGACTTCATGAACATGTTGCAGCGCTCCCGTCTGGAATCCAAGAAGATCTCCAAGACCCGCGCCGTCACCTCCGTGGTGCCGCACGATATGGATCCGCACAACGTGCATATCGGACCTTCCGATTACGTGGCCTGGCTTGACGACCGTAAGTTCGCTTTCGTTCGTCTGGAGGGCACCACGTTCGGCGATGTGCCGCTGAATCTGGAATACAAGCTTGAGGTGTGGGATTCGCCGAATTCCGCCGGTATCGTGATCGACGCCGTGCGTGCGGCCAAGATCGCGCTCGACCGTCATCTGGCCGGTCCGGTGTTGGCTCCCAGCTCCTACTTCATGAAGTCCCCGGCCGTGCAGCATGAGGACGGCGAGGCCCGTCGTCTGGTGGAGGAGTTCATCAAGGGCGATGTGGAAGGCACCGAGGAGCAGCTTGATGCCGATGTGGCGGCCGCGAAGGCCGCCGGCAAGGACGTGTGGCGCGCCTGATTGCCTGGTTCCCTGAACTGGACATGAAAATCCCCAATCCGCCATCAGCGGATTGGGGATTTCTCATATCCGATCGAAAAGAGCGATTCGAACCTTACTTCTTGAGAAGCGGTTCGACCTGCTCCTCATACGCGGTCAGGGCCGTGTCGATCACCTGGTGCATGTCGTAGTACTTGTACGTGCCCAAGCGTCCGCCGAACACGGTGTTCGGCTCGGCCTTCGCCAGCGCCTCGTACCTCGCGTACAACTCCCTGTCGGCCTCCGTGTTGATCGGATAGTACGGCTCGTCCCCGCGCTCGGCGAAACGGCTGTACTCCTCCCACACCACCGTTTTGTCCGGGTTCTGCCTGTCGCGGCGCTCCGGGTTGAAGTTCTTGAACTCGATCGCGCGCGTGTACGGCACGTCCGCGTCGGAGAAGTTCATCACCGGGCATCCGAAGTGGTCGCCCTCGTCGTACCTTACTTCCTTGAAGTCCACGGTCCTCCACTTCAGCTCGCCGAGCGAGTAGCCGAAGTAGCGGTCCACCGGACCCGTGTACACGACCGGCACGCCCGCCGCCGCCAACGCCTCCTTGTTGTACGGCTGGGATCCGTCGAAGAAGTCCGTCTCCAGGGTCACGTGGATGCGCGGGTCGTCGATCATGCGCTCCATCCACTTGGTGTACCCGTCCGTGGGCAGGCCCTCCCACGTGTCGCGGAAGTACCGGTTGTCGTAGTTGAAACGCACCGGCAGGCGGTTGATGATGCCCGCGGGCAGGTCCTTCGGATCGGTCTGCCACTGCTTGCCCGTGTAGTTCTTGATGAACGCCTCGTACAGGGGACGGCCGATCAGGGAAATGCCCTTGTCGTTCAGGTTCTGCGGGTCCGTGCCCGCCAGCTCGCCCGCCTGCCTCTCGACCAGGGCCCTGGCCTCGGCCGGCGTGTAGCTCGCGTGGAAGAACTGGTTGATCGTGCCCAGGTTGATCGGCAGGGGATACACCTCGCCGTCGTGGGTCGCGTACACGCGGTGCACGTAGCCGGTGAAGCCCGTGAAACGGTTCACGTAGTCCCAGACGCGCTTGTTGCTCGTGTGGAACAGGTGCGCGCCGTACTTGTGGATCTCAGCGCCGGTCTCCTCGTCCATGTAGCTGTACGCGTTGCCGCCGATATGGTCGCGCACGTCGATGATCTCGACCCTCGCGCCCGTATGCTCCACGGCCTGCTGGGCCACGGTCAGGCCGAACAGGCCCGCGCCCACGACCACCAGATCGGGATATTCCACCGCATCAGTCATAATCAAACAACCTTCCGAAACAAATCGAAGCCTAATGCAAATACGCAAACGCACAGTCGACGCGTGCGATTCCTCCTCAAGTGTACCCGCGCGCATGGTCGGCACGGCAAGGTCCGGGCATGGTGTAATATAACAAGAGCCTCCGCGTGGCGGTACGTCACCCAATCCCCCCAGGGCAGGAATGCAGCAAGGGTAAGTGGCCTCTTCCGGGTGCGTGGAGGTTTTCTTATATCTTTTTCGGTGCGCGTTCCACAGTAGGGTCGATGCCGTATTCTCGGTGAATATGACCGACGAATTCAAGCCACTGATCCGAGACCCGCAAAAAACCACGAACATACTGCAGCAGCCTATGCCGGTCCCGTCGAAACCGGTGGAACCGCTGTCGTTTCCCGCTGCGGGCGAGGTCGAGTCGGTGCTGTCTCCGCAGGATGTCAGCAAGGGATTGGCGGAAGCTGATCCGCTGACCCGCCATCCGCGGGTGTCCAGCGTCGTGTTGTGCGTGGTGTTCGGCGTGCTGCTGCTGGCCGCGTCCGTCGGCGTCTGGTGGTTGGGCGTGCGCACCATGGACGGCCAAAGCTATGAGGACATCGTTTGGTCGAAATTCAACGATGCTTTGCCGGGATGGCTGGAACCGGTCGTGCATGTCTTCACCGTCTCCGCCGTGGTGATCGCCGTGAGTGTCATCATGTCGGTGATCGCAATAGCCGTGCTGGTCGTCCGCAAGCGGTGGCTGGCCATCGCGCAGCTCGCCGTGTTCGGCGGACTGTGCTTCGCCGCGGCCGAACTGCTCAAACCGTTGCTGCCGCGTCCATATCTCATCAATCTCATGTCGAATCGCAGTAATTCCGCGCCATCCGGACACGTCATCCTCGCCGCCGCGGCCAGCGTGATACTGCTGTGCGCCGTGCCGCGTGCGTTCCGCGCATTGGCTGCTGTGATTGGCTGGATATATACGGTGCTGGTCGGCATGTCGGTGATCGCCGGGCAATGGCATCGTCCGACCGACGTGGTCATGGGTTTGCTGATTGTCGGCGGATTGGCGATGCTGATGCTTGGCGCCACCTTCTCCAACGGCATGGATGAGCCGGGCACGCGCGCCTCGTCCGCGAGCGTGCAGATCGTCGGCAGCGTGATGCTGACGTTTGGCGTGTTGGGCACGTTGTACGGTGCGTACATCATCTGGCAGATTCAGCCGGGACTTGCCATGAGCGCGGAATGGACGAATTCCGGCGCGCATCTTTCCACCATGGTGTTGACGGCCTCCGTGTCCGCTCTGATGTTCGGTCTGACGCTTGCGATGCGGCAGCTGACCGCGTCGCCGTTGACGAAGCTTGGTTTGGTGGGCGCTCCGCCCGCACCGCCGAAGCGTTGAAAAACGGCCGGTTCCGGGTTTGCCGGTGACCTCGCGTCCGGCTTGCCGCTGGCACGCGGCACACGGACGGTTTGCCATGTCCGCTCATTTCATGAGTATTATTGCGTTGCAAACACTAGTAATAAGGAGTGGCTATGGCTACCGGCAGCAAACTCGTGATTGTGGAGTCCCCGACTAAAGCCAAGAAAATCGGCGGATATCTGGGCTCCGGATATACGGTTATGGCATCGGTAGGCCATATTCGCGATCTTGCGCAGCCCAGCCAGGTGCCGGCTGCCGACAAAGCCAAATACGGCAAATTCGGCGTGGATATCGAAGACGGATTCAAGCCGTATTACATCGTGGACGGCAATAAGAAGAAAACCGTCTCCGAACTGAAAAGCGCGCTGAAAAAGGCCGATACCCTGTATCTCGCGACTGATGAGGATCGCGAGGGCGAGGCTATCGCATGGCATCTCGTGCAGACGCTCAAGCCGAAGGTGCCGATCAAGCGCATGGTCTTCCACGAGATCACTCCGGAGGCAATCAAGGCTTCGCTGAATAACACGCGAGACGTCGACAGTGCCATGGTGGACGCGCAGGAGACCCGTCGAATCCTGGACCGTCTGTACGGCTATGAGCTGTCTCCGGTGCTGTGGCGCAAGGTCGGTCCGGGTCTGTCCGCGGGCCGCGTGCAGTCCGTGGCCACCCGTCTGATCGTGGAGCGTGAGCGTGAGCGCATGGCCTTCGTGCGGGCGCCGTATTGGGACGTCACCGCCACGCTGGAAGCGCCGGATGGCGACGGCAACAACGTCGCGTTCGATTCGCGCATGGTATCCCTCGGCGGCCGTCGTCTGGCCGGTTCCAAGGATTTCGGCGACGATGGCAAGCTGACTGCGGCCGGTGCGAAGGACAATGTCGCGCAGCTGGACGAGACGAAGGCGCGTTCGATCGCACAATCGCTGGAATATGCGACGTTCACCGTGGCTTCGATGGAGACCAAGCCGTATCGTCGTCGTCCGGTGCCGCCGTTCACCACATCCACGTTGCAGCAGACGGCCGGCAACCGGCTCGGCATGAGCTCCCGGCAGACCATGCGCGCCGCGCAGGGCCTGTACGAGAACGGTTTCATCACGTATATGCGTACCGATTCGGTGACGTTGTCGCAGGAGGCCATCGCGGCCGCGCGTGAGGCGGTCACCACGCATTTCGGCAAGCAGTATCTGTCCGACGCGCCCAAGCAGTACGCCACGAAAACGGCGGGCGCGCAGGAAGCCCACGAATGCATCAGGCCGGCGGGCGCGCATTTCCGTGACCCGGCCGAAATCGCCAGCAAGGTGCCGGCGGACCAGCTCAAGCTGTACACGCTGATCTGGCAGCGCACGCTGGCCTGCCAGATGGCCGATGCGACGGGTTCCACCGCGACCGTGCGTCTGTCCGCGCCCACCGAGTCGGACGGCGAGGCCATGTTCCAGGCATCCGGCACCGTCATCGAATTCCCGGGCTTCATGAAGGCCACTGGAGAGGGGCGGCGTACCGTAGCCGACGCCAAGAAGAGCGCGGCCGCAGCCGGAGTGAAGGTTAATTCGAAGGCCTCGGGCAAGGGCGATGACAACGCCTCGTTGCCGCCGATGCATCCCGGTGACGAGCTCGCCGCCGTGGACGTTGCCGCGGACGGGCATGAGACTCAGCCGCCGGCGCGCTACACCGAAGCGTCGCTCGTCAAGACGCTGGAACAGAAGGAGATCGGACGCCCGTCCACGTACGCGAGCATCATCTCCACCATTATCGACCGCGGATACGTGTATGAGCGCGGCCGTGCGCTGATTCCGTCCTGGCTGGCGTTCTCCGTCATCAAACTGCTGGAGACCAAGTTCCCGAAGTATGTGGATTACGAGTTCACCGCGGATATGGAGACCGGACTCGACCGTATCGCAGGCGGCCATGAGACCGGCAAGGAATGGCTGACGCGTTTCTATTTCGGTTCCGGCGATGGTGCGGCGCAGTCCGCCGATGAGGCGCACGAGGGCCTGCAGCAGCAGGTGGCGCAGCTCGGCGAGATCGACGCGCGTGAGATCAACACCATCGAGATCGGCGATGGTCTGCACGTGCGCGTCGGTCGTTACGGCCCGTATCTTGAGGACGTGAAGCATCTGGATGCCGAAGGCAATCCGAAGCGCGCCTCGCTGCCGGACACGCTGGCGCCTGACGAACTGACCGTCGAGGTCGGACATGATCTGATCGAGAACCATTCCGGCGGCCCGCGCGAGCTGGGCAAGGATCCGGTTTCCGGCGGTACCGTCGAGGTGCGCAACGGCCGGTTCGGTCCGTATGTGGCGCTGGTCATGCCGGAATCGCAGGAAGCGCCCGCCGACGCCAAGGCGGACAAGGCGGATAAGGCCGGCAAGACGAAGCGTGCCGGCAAGAAGGCGGTCGCCGACCGTCCGAAGATGGCGTCGCTGTTCAAGACGATGAGCCCGGAATCGCTGACGCTGGAGGATGCGCTGAAACTGCTGAGCCTGCCTCGCGTGGTCGGCTCCTATGAGGAGGCGAACGCCGAGACCGGCGAGATGCAGACCGTCACCGTGCAGGCCAACAACGGCCGCTACGGCCCGTATCTGACCAAGACCGGAGCCGATGGCAAGTCCGACACGCGTTCGCTGGCTTCCGAGGACGAGATCTTCACCGTCGACCTGGAGAAGGCGAAGGAACTGTTCGCTCAGCCGAAATACGGACGCGGTCGTGGACGTGGTGCGGCCAAGCCGCCGTTGCGCGATCTGGGCGTCGATCCGGAGACACAGAAGCACGTGACTATCAAGGACGGCTTCTACGGCGCGTACATCACCGACGGCGAGACTAACCGCACGTTACCGAAGCAGTATGCGCCGGAATCGATCGAACCTGCCGAAGCGTTCCGTCTGCTGGCGGAGAAGCGTGCGCAGGGTCCGTCAAAGCGCAGGAGGAAAGCGTCCGGCGGCAAGAAGTCCGCGGCCAAGTCCGCAAAATCCGCGAAGTCGTCGAAGGTGAGCGCGGCAGAGAAGGCCCGTGCGGACCGCCGCGCCAAAGTGCGCGAACTTGCCGACAAGGGCTGGGCGAATACGCGCATAGCGAAGGAAATCGGTTCCACCGCGGCCACCGTCAAGTCGGACGTCGACTGGCTCACTGCCAACGAAGGGTATACCCGTCCCGCCGTCGTGCCCGCACGCTGACGGCTGCTGCTGGGTGCTGTCAGACGCCAGCGGCGCTGTATTTTCGGCGCCAGCCGGTGCGTGAATGTCGCACGATTCCGAATTTGGGCGATAATTCGGAATCGTGCGACATTTTTCGTCGTATGCATACCCCCTAGATGCTGAAAACGGCCCGAAAACATGGTACGGGGGTGGTGAAATGTGTCACGATTCCATTTTTCGCCCGAAAATCGGGATCGTGACACATTGCAAACCATGTTTTGGTCGATTCGGCAATTTCAGCCGTCTTGGCCGATTCGGCTGACGTTGTCCGGCAGGGGCGCACGGTACAGTGATGGGTATGCAGGGCATTTTCATTTCATTCGAAGGCGTCGATGGCGTGGGCAAGACCACGCAGGTCGAACGGTTGCGCGCGTACGTCGAATCGCAGGACCGCGAATGCGTGGTCACGCGCGAGCCGGGCGGCACCGCGCTGGGCGTGGCGATCCGCAGGATGCTGCTGCATGGCGTGGATGCGGAGAATGACGGCGATTGCGCCGATATCGCTCCGCGTACGGAGGCGTTGCTGTTCGCCGCGGACCGCGCGCAGCACGTCGCGGAAGTGATTGCTCCGGCCTTGCGGCGAGGCGCGGTGGTGATCACCGACCGTTATCTCGACTCATCCCTCGCCTACCAGGCGGGCGGCCGCGAGCTGACGTCCGCGGAAATCAAAAACCTCAGCATGTGGGCCACCGGCGGCCTGCTGCCGAAGCGCACGTATCTGCTTGACATGGATCCCACGCGGTCACACGCGCGTCTTCAGCATGCCGAGGACCGCATGGAAGCGGCCGGCGACGAGTTCCAGCGTCGCACACGCGCCGCGTTCCTCGACCTGGCCAAAGCCGAGCCGGAACGTTTCCGTGTCATCGATGCCGGAGTGACCATCGACGAGGTGTGGGCCCGGATTAAAGCCGATTTCGAAAACGTGACTGCTACTGATGGGAGCATCGCATGAGCGTATGGGATTCCATAGTCGGCCAAACGCAGGTGGTCGAACAGCTCAAAGCCGTTTCCAACGGCGATCCGAAGGCCATAGCGCAGTCATGGCTGATTTGCGGTCCTCCGGGATCCGGTCGATCCAATGTGGCACGTGCGTTCGCCGCAGCGCTCGAAAGCCCTGATCACGGACTGGATGACGAGCCCACCAAAACCACCGAGCAGGTGCTCGCCGGAACCCATCCCGATGTGACTGTGCTGGCCACCAACAAGGTGACCATCGGTATCGACGAGGTCAGGGACATCATCGCCACGTCCGAACAGATGCCCGGTACCGCGCCGTGGCGCATCATCATCATCGAGGACGTGGACCGCATGCTGGAACGCACCACCAACGTGCTGCTGAAGGAAATCGAGGAGCCGAGCGCGCACACCATCTGGCTGCTGTGCGCGCCGAGCGCCCAGGACGTGCTGCCGACCATCCGCTCGCGCACGCGCATCGTCAACCTTGCGGTGCCCACCAATCAGGCGGTAGCGAAATTCCTGGAATCGAAAGGATTCGAGCCGAAGATCGCCGCACGCGCGGCGAGACTTTCGGAAGGCCATATCGGCATCGCGAATCTATATGCCAAGAACGAACGCGTCATGACGGACCGCGACGAGCTCATCGTCGGCGTGCTGGAACTGCATCGCGCGTCCGATGCGGTGCTGCTTGCCGGCAATCTTATCGACAACGCGAAAGCCCAGGCCGAAGCGGAGGTCAATGTCAAGGCAGCCGAAGCCGAAGCTGATTTCCGCCGTGTCAATGGCCTCGATGCGAAGGACCGTATCCCTCCGAAACTGCGTGGCGCATACAATGCGATCGCCAAAAAGGACGAGCTCAAACGGCGCGCCACGAGACTCACGCGCGACGTGCTCGACCGCGCACTCAACTCCATCGCCAGCGTCTACCGCGACGTGGCGGTGCTGCAGAACAACGCCGAGGAATCGGTGGGACTGATCAATCTTGAGAACCGTTCCGCCATCACGGAACTATCGGTGCGTCTCGACCGTGCGGAGGCCGTGCGCCGGCTGGAGGACGTCGCCACCGCACGTCGACGGCTCAACGGCAACGGCAATCCGACGTTGGTCTTCGAAGCGTTGTTCTGCGCGCTGATTCCCTGATTTTCCGGTCTCCTAAGCTTCTTCTGGTCTTACCCTCGACCGTTCGCAGGCGATTCAGGCGATTCAGCTGCGAAGCGTCGAGGATCCGCGCGCGATGAGCCGCGGGGCGAGCATGATGCGCGGCGCGCGCTCGTCCACGTCGTACGTTTGCTTGGACGCCAGCAATCGCAGGCATTCCGACACGATGCGTTCGAACGGCGCGCGCATCGACGTCAGCTGCGGCATGGTGGTGCGTGCGATGGGGGAGTCGTGGTAGCCGACCACCAGCACGTCCTCCGGAACGCGCACGCCCAGTGTGTTCAGCGCCACCATCACGCCGAACGCGATCGTGTCGTCGGCGCAGACCACGGCTTCCGGCTGCACGATCGGTCCGTTGAACAGCCGCATGGCGCAATCGAATCCGCGTTGCACCGTGCATGCGCCGAACCGGTTCCAATCCTCGTCCGTGGTGAGCCCGTACGTGCGCAGATACGTATGGAACATGGCGAAAAGCTCCGCCGATTCGAAGGAAAGCTCGTCACCGGCCATGTATGCGACGGATGCGATGCCCTGCTCGGCGAGATGCCGGATGACCGTCTCCATCGCGACACCTTCGTCGATGCCGACCACGGACACGTGCGGCGAGGTCTGCCGTCCGCCGATCTGCACGATCGGCAATGCGTCCGCGTGGCGATCGAGCGTTTCGGCATGGTCCGCCCCGGGTGCGGGCACCACGATCAGGCCGTCCACATGACGGTCGATCAGCGATTCGATGCGTTCCTTCTGCGTTTCCTGCGCGGCGCCGATGCCCAGCAGGAGTTGCTGCGATTCCACGTCGATGGTCGGTTCGATCGTGTCGAGCAGTTGCGCGGCGAACGCTTCCGTTGCGCTGGGAATGACCAGTCCGATGGTTTTGGTCACGTCGCTGCGCAGCGCGCTGGCCGCGTAGTTGACCGAGTATCCGAGTTGTTTGGCGGCTTCGCGCACGCGCCGTGCGATGTCGTCGTCCTTGCCTCGCTTGCCGGACAGCACGCGGGAGACGGTGGCGATGGACACGTCGGCCATCGCCGCGACGTTGGTTATGGAGCTGCCGCCGTCGGCTCTGCCTGCCATGTGCATCGTTCCTTCCTGAATCGGGAGCCCGGAATCAAAAGACCCATCAAGAATAGGACGACCGCCCGTCGAATCGGCGGGCGGTCGCAAAACCTTGGAATGTCGGCGACGGAAACGTCACTCGGCGTTGACGAGGATGTTGGCCAGGTTGTCGGCCACGGCCTCGGCGTTGTCGCCTTCGACGTTGATGACCACGGTGTCGCCCTGCTTGATGCCTAGGCCCATGATGGACAGGATGGAACCAGCCGGGACGGCGTTGCCGCCTTCCTTGGCGATGGTCACGGTCTGGCCGGAAGCGGTGACGGCCTGGGCGAACATTGCGGCCGGACGGGCGTGGATGCCGACCGGATCGTTGATGACGAGATTGCGGACTGCCATGATGGACTCCTTCAATGGTTGGTGTTTGATTGCGCTTACGCTTGGTATTTCGATATTTGCTCGATATTTACACGTCGATGGATATCGATTTTTGCATATCGATTGCATTTGCGCGGCAATGGCCGGCATCTGCTTTTCTTACGAATAAGTGTAACACATTTCGCTCAACACAGAAAACGTTTACCGGTTTTGTTTTGCGGAAATTTTGTGTATACTGATTGCAGGCTGAAAACGATTTACCGGCGAAGACGGTGGGGATTGTTGCAGTAACTCATGCGCATGGCAGGTGTAATCCTGCAATCGTTTGCGTATCCAATATTTTTTCCAAGGAAACAGGAAAGGGAGTTCCCATGAACATCAAGGGTGTTGGTATCGGTCGTGGCGTCGCAGTCGGCCCGGTCATTCGTATGGCCGCCCCGCTTCCGGAGCCATCGGACGCTCCGCGTGCGGAAGGCGTCTCCGCGGAAAGCGAAATCGCCCGCGTCGAAAAGTCTCTCGCCCTCGTCAACGCCGATCTGAACCGTCGCGCCGAAGAGGCCGCCAACGGAGACGAAGGCGCCAAGCAGGCCGCCCCGATCCTGCAGGCCATCGCCATGTTCGCCTCCGATCCGTCCCTCGCGCAGTCCATCAAGGACCTCATCAACCAGGGCAAGACCGCCGAACGCGCCGTGCTGGAAGGCTTCGCCGCAGTCGAGGACATGTTCCGCGCCATCGGCGGATACCAGGCCGAGCGCGCCGCCGACCTGCACGACGTCGGCCAGCGTGTGATCGCCGACCTCATGGGCGCCCCGGCACCGGGCCTGCCGACCAGCGAAACCCCGTTCGTGCTTGTGGCCGAAGACTTGTCCCCGGCCGACACCGCCGCGCTCGACATGTCCAAGACCCTGGCCATCGTCACCTCCCAGGGTGGCCCGACGTCCCACACCGCCATCCTGGCGCGCGCACGCGGCATCGTGGCGGTCGTCTCCGCCGCCGAAGCCGAAGATCTCCAGAACGGCACCAACGTCATCGTCAACGCGGCCAAGGGTGAGATCACGGTCGATCCGACCGAAGAGGAGATCGCGGCCGCCGAAGCCGCCAAGTCCCGTGCCGCCGCCGCCAAGGAGCTGCGCGGCAAGCCGGGCTCCACCAAGGACGGACACCTGATTCCGCTGCTCGCCAACGTTGGCAAGCCGTCCGACGCCGCGAAGGCGCTGGAATACGGCGCCGAAGGCGTGGGTCTGTTCCGCACCGAATTCCTGTTCATCGGCAACTCCGAACCGCCGACCGTCGAAGAGCAGACCAAGGCCTACACCGAACTGCTCAGCCAGTTCCCGGGCAAGAAGGTCGTGATCCGCATGCTCGACGCCGGCGCCGACAAGCCGCTGCCGTTCCTCACCCCGGAGGACGAACCGAATCCGGCCCTCGGCCTGCGTGGCCTGCGCACCCTGCGCGCCCACATGGACGTGCTCGAAGGCCAGCTCAAGGCGCTCGCCGCCGCGGATGCTGCCACCGACGCCAACCTGTGGGTCATGGCCCCGATGGTGGCCGACCAGCATGAGGCCGACTACTTCGTCAAGCTCGGCAAGAGCTTCGGCCTGAAGTTCGTGGGCGCGATGGCCGAAGTGCCGTCCATCGCCCTCATGGCGGACAAGGTGGCCGACGTGGCCGACTTCGTGTCTATCGGCACCAACGACCTGACCCAGTACACGCTCGCCGCCGACCGCACCCTCGGCTCCGTGGCCAACTACCAGACCGCCTGGCATCCGGCGGTGTTGCGCGCCATCAAGATGATCTGCGACGCGGGCAACGCCAAGGGCATGCCGGTGGGCGTGTGCGGCGAGGCCGCGGCCGATCCGGATCTGGCCGTTGTGCTGGCCGGCCTCGGCGTCAACTCCCTGTCCATGACCCCGGTCGCGCTGGACGACGTCCGCGCGGCCCTCGCCGAAGTCACCTTCGAAGAGGCCAAGGCCAAGGCGGCCGCCGCCCTCAACGGCGACTTCTACAAGCCGGCCGAGTGATTTCCCTTCTTTCCTTCACTCGGCTGTGTCTGGGCTTTGCGGCTGCGATTCCCGCGGCCGCAGGGTTTCGACACATGCATCTGTGCCTATGAGAACGATGTTTCCAAGGTTCTGATAGGCCCTGTTTCCCGGAAACGACCCCGTTTCGTGCGATTGCCGCACGGATGGGGTCGTTTTCGGTTGCAGGCTTTCGGTTTCCGGCGAATCGGACGCGTTGTACATTGGTATGCGCGATACTGGAGATATGAAGATTTCCGCAGATTTCACCGTCATTCCCGACGCGTTCGCCAAGACGGCGCCGCCTGAGAATCGCATCGACGGCACTCCGATCGTTTCCTTCCCCTTCTACATCGACGAGCTTGACCCTGCCGTGCAGTTCCTGCATTGGGAATTCGTCGATCCCGATTCCATTCCGGTATGCGGCTTCCAATGGAACCATTGGGCGCTCGCCAACCTGCCCGTGGACGCGCTGATGTACGATTTCAACGATTCCCACGCATTGGCGATTCCAGCCGATTTCTCCCGCACGGTTTCCGCGATGATTCCCGAAACGGTGCAGGGTCGCACTTCCGCCGCGTCGCCGCTGCTCAAGGGACGCAGCACTGACCCGGCCGTCACCATGCGCTATAACGGGCCGTGCCCGCCTGACAAGGACCACGACTACTATCTGCACGTATGGGGCACCACGGCTCCGCTTGCCGGACTCAACCAGGGCTTCTGGCTCAACGAGATGGAGCGCGCGTTGCGCACCTCCGGCACCATCGCGGACCAGGGCGGCGTCTTCCTGACCGGCAAGGCCTGATCGCAGCCGGCCTTGCAAAACCGGTATCGCACGTGTGCCGCATATCGCCGTGCGAACCGCATGAAACACACGTATAGGCAACACCTATCAGCAACACCATCGAAAGGAATTGCAAACACATGGCATGCACCACGATTCTGGTCGGCAAGGACGCGAGCTACGACGGATCGACCATCATCGCCCGCAATGAGGACAGCGCGAACGGCGAATTCTGCCCGAAGCGTTTCGTCGTCGTCAAGCCCGAGGAACAGCCGAAGCATTACAGGAGCGTGCTGTCCCACATCGAAATCGACTTGCCGGACGATCCGCTGCAGTACACGGCCGTGCCGAACGCTGACCTGAAGGAGGGTATCTGGGGCGAAGCCGGCGTCAATGAGGCGAACGTGGCCATGAGCGCCACCGAAACCCTCACCACCAACGAGCGTGTGCTTGGCGCCGACCCGTTCGTGGAGCTCACCCCGGCCAAGGGCCAGCCCGGTGCCGACGACTACGAGCCGGAAGTGCCCGGCGGCATCGGCGAGGAGGATTTCCTCACCCTCGTGTTGCCGTACGTCAAAACCGCCCGCGAGGGCGTGACCCGTCTCGGCGAACTGCTCGAGCAGTACGGCACGTATGAGATGAACGGCGTCGCCTTCTCCGATGTCAACGAGATCTGGTGGCTCGAAACCGTCGGCGGCCACCATTGGATTGCCAAGCGTGTGCCGGACGAGGCGTACGTGACCATGCCGAACCAGCTCGGCATCGACGAATTCGACCTCGACGACGCCCTCGGAGATCAGGAGGAGCACATGTGCTCCGCGGATCTGGGCGAGTTCATCGAACGCAACCATCTGGACCTGTCCGTGGAGAACGTCACCCCGTTCAACCCGCGCGACGCCTTCGGCTCCCACTCCGATTCCGACCACGTCTACAACACGCCGCGCGCCTGGTACATGCAGCGCTTCCTCAACCCGTACGACGAGCAGTGGGACGGCCAGGACGCCGACCGCCAGCCGACCTCGGACGACATTCCGTGGGCTCGCCAGCCCGATCGCAAGATCACCATCGAGGATGTGAAGTACGTGCTGAGCTCCCACTATCAGGGCACCCCGTACGATCCGTACGGCAAGCTCGGCGACCAGCGCACCCGCCATATGTTCCGCCCGATCGGCATCAACCGTCAGAGCCAGCTCGCGGTCATGCAGATCCGCCCGTACCGTCCGCAGGCCAACCGCGCCATCCAGTGGATTGCCTACGGTTCCAACCCGTTCAACACGCTCGTGCCGTTCTATCCGAACGTCGACTCCACGCCGAAGTATCTCGAAGACACCACCACGCGCGTCACTTCCGAGAACTTCTACTGGGAGAACCGCATCATCGCAGCCTTGTGCGACGCGAGCTTCGCCGACACCGCCAACGCGGTCGAGCGCTACCAGGAGAAGACCGGCGGCATGGGCCACCGCATGGTTGCCGCCACCGACGAGCAGATCGCCCGCCTGGTGGAAGGCGTGTCCGACGAATTCGAGACGGACGACGAAAACGGCGACGTGCAGCCGTTGGAGCCGGACGAGGTCATCAAGGCCGTGCGCAACGGCGAAGCCCGCGACGTGCTCGCCGCTGCCAACGAGACCATGGCCGCACAGATCAAGGAGGAAACCGACAAGCTGCTCGATTCCGTGCTCTACACCACCAGCATGAACATGAAGAACGGCTTCCACATGTCTGACTTCTGACGGTTTCCGCAGGTATCTGCGCATATATGGATTCCGGCTTCCATACGACGTTCGCCGCCGACCGTTCCACATGACGGCCGGCGCGCGTCCGTTGTGCGGGAGCCGGTTTTCCATTGGTAATGCGGGCTTATTAGAATGACCGTTGTCTTTGCTTTTCCGCTCGGGTCTGCGTCGCGCGCAAGAAGCGCGCATCATGCGTATCGCGTGCGCGGCGTAGCGTCCGGCGGATTGCTTTCCCAAGAAAGGAACCCAGTGACCAGCATTGAGGATTTCACCAGCCAGTACGGTCTGGTGCAGAAGATTGATGCGTTCGGCTATCTCGATTACCTGAAGAAGAATCCTGATGCGCCGCGCAAGCATGGCAAGGTCGTCCTCGTCACCGCCGATACCCCGTTGAAGGCGTCCCGCGGCGAAGGCAAGACCACCACTACGATCGCGCTGATCGACGCGTTGCGTGAACGTGGCATCGACGCGGCCGCCGTGCTGCGCCAGCCGAGCATGGGCATCACCGCGGCCGGTTCCAAGGGCGGCGCCTCCGGTGGCGGCAAGGCCTCCCTGACGCACCCGGAGCTGATCGACTGGGGTCTGTGCGGCGAGATGGGCGCCATCGAGGCGGCCCAGAACCTGCTGGTCTCCTTCGCGGAGAAGGCCGTGGACGAGGGCAAGCTGGACACCATCCTCGTGCCGCGCGTCTCCGAAGTGCCGTCCCGCTCCCTGCGTCAGATCGCGGTGGACCGTGGCAAGGGCGACGTGCCCGAGCGTGTGGTGCTCACCCCGACCTGCGAGCTCATGCAGATCGTCGTGCTGTCCCGTTCCATGGATGAGATCTCCGAGCGCGTGTCCAAGATGATCGCCGGCACGAAGGACGGCAAGGCCGTGACCTTCGGCGAATTCATCGACCTGTGGCGCATCACCGGCATCTTGGGCGACGCCGTCAAGCCGGCCAAGACCGAGACGGTGAACGGCTCCCCGGTGTATGTGCATGGCGGTCCGTTCGCCAACGTGTCCATCGGCATCCCGACGCTGGTCTCCGTGGAGATGGCCTGCGCGCTGCACGATGTGGTCATCGTCGAGGCCGGCTACGGCACCGATGCCGGTGCGCAGAAGTGGCTGGACATCGCCTGCCGCGAATACGGCGCCCAGTGGCCGTCCGCGGCCATCGTCGTGACCCGTGCCTCCACGTGGCGCGACGATCCGGACCTGGCCTGGCGTTACCCGTTCCACGTGCAGCGTCTCGAAGGCCTTGACATCCCCACCTTCCCGCTTATCAACCTGTGGGATGGCGAGGACGATCAGATTCCGGCGCTCAAGGCCACGGCCAAGGAACTGGAGTTCCGCGATCCGATCATCGGCAACCTGTACCGTGACGGCGGCGACGCGCTGGCCTCGCAGCTCGACGCGTTCGCTGATGCCGTGATGAACGGTTCCATGCCGGCCGAACCGCACAGCCACAAGGGCATGGCTCTGGTGGAGAACGTGCGTTGGGTGGCCGAGCATGCGTATGGCGTTCCGGCCGATCGCGTGGTGCTGAAGGATGGTTTCGCCGAATCGCTGAAGGCCGCGCAGGAGCTGTGCGCCAGCGCGGGCGTCGATTTCGGTTCGCTCGCTCTGGTGGCGGTGAAGTCCCCGGCCACCATGACCGACAACGACCGCGCTCCGGAAAGCGAGCGCACCGTCACTCTGAAGAAGGTTGAGGTGCATGCGGGCGCCGGTCTGGTGCATGTGAACCTCACCACCTCCCTGACCACTCCGATGCCGAAGATCGTCTGATTCCGGCTTGTGCGAGCTTCAAAGCCGCTGGTCCCGTTCGGGCCGGCGGCCTTTTTGTTTGTACACGTCGTTCGCTGGTTGTTCGCTGGTTGCGCTTATTTGACGAGTAACCCGGAAAATGGTGGCCGAGTTGCGTAAAACGGCTATTTTCCAACGTTTTTTTATTTGACGGTTATTTGACGGTTATTTGACGAATTGCGGTTGACTTCAGCTAAACTGGGTGGAGTCGGATCGCATTATGAGAGCCGAAAGGGTTGGTATGCCGGAAGATCTTCTTAAGCTTGTCGAGCAACTTGTCGCTCGTTCAACGGAATCGCAGACTATTGAATTCAAGCAATCGAATGACGATGCCTTCATGATCGGCAAAGACATTTCCGCTCTAGCCAATGCCGCTGCTGTGGAGGGGCAGGACTATGCCTACATGCTGTGGGGTGTGGATGATTCCACTCACAAGATAGTCGGTACTTCGTTCAATCCGCTTGCGGCCAAGCATAAGGGGCAGGAATTGGAGCTTTGGCTTCGGCTCAAGCTTTCCAAGAACGCGGAATTCAGCTTCATTCCGGTGGAAGTGCAGGGCTGTAGCATGGTGATTCTGCGCATCTGGCCGGCTGCCGGCTACCCGGTTTCCTTCGACGGAACCGAATACGTCCGTTCCGGAACCTCCACGCAGCCGTTGGCTAGGAATTCGCAACGCGAACGGCGTTTATGGGAGGTGACCAAGTCCGAATCGTTCGAGGAGCAGATCGCGGACCAGTGGCTTACCGCCGAAGAAGCCTTGTCGTTGTTGGATTGGAATGTCTACTTTTCGCAGACCAATACGCCGTTGCCGTCCAGCCGAGATGCGATTCTTCATTATCTTGAGGCGGATGGCCTGATCAAGACCTTGGATAGTGGCCAATATGCGATCACCAATCTTGGGGCGCTGCTGTTCGCGACCGATATGCAGCGGTTCCCTACCGTCGCGCGTAAGGCCCTGCGCGTCATCAAGTATGAGGGAGTGCGGAAATCCTCGCCTTCCCGTACCCAGACGTATAGGCATGGTTATGCCGATATGGATGCGATGGTTGCTTTTCTGCAGCCTTGGCTGCCTGAGTCCGAGACGATTGGCCGTGCCTTGCGCGTCACGCATACGGCTTACCCGCCGATCGCCATTCGCGAATTGCTTGCAAATATGCTGATTCACCAGGATCTTACGTCCCGTGGTTCCGGACCACTTGTGGAGATTTTCGACAACCGCGTGGAGTTCTCCAATCCGGGGAATTCGTTGATTCGCGTCGAACGTTTGGTCAACGATCCGCCCGAAACGCGTAATCCGAAGCTGGCGGAGCTGTCACGCCGCTTGCACATGTGTGAGGAGGCGGGGTCCGGCTGGGATAAGATCATCGATTCCTGCGAGGCCGCGCATTTGCCTTCGCCGGTTGTACAGCAATCCGATGGCATTGACAATGCGAGTATGATGGTGCGACTTTCCCAGTATCGGCCGTATGCGGAGCTCAGCATGGCGGAGCGCAGGGATTCCTGCTATTGGCATGCGTGTATCCAGTTTGCGGATGGAACTTGCTTGACCAATTCGTCTTTGCGTAATCGGTTCGGCTTGGACGAGTCATATTCCTCGCAGATCTCCCGTCTGATTCGCGATTGCGTGGATGAGGGTCGGATCAAACCCGTTGATACTGCGGCTTCCAAAAAGAAGATGGAATACATTCCGGCTTGGGTCTGATAGTTACGTTTATTTGACGAGTAACCCGGAAAATGGTGGTCGAGTCGCGCAAAACGGCCATTTTCCAACGATTTTTTATTTGACGGTTATTTGACGGATCTCGGTTGATCAGGTGGGTGGCGGCAATGCGAAGAAGCCGAGATTGCGCCATGAGCGTTGATTGACGCTTTCCAAAAACAGCTAAGTGGCTTGTTTGTGGCACTGAAACGGCGATAGGCCAAGTATGAGACCTGGAATTCCAAGGCCCATACTTGGCCTATCTGGTTTTGGCTGCCATAAGTAGGCGAACTGTCCTACGAGAGAGACATCAATCTGCCATCAATAGCCGAATTGGCGGCTGCCGGTGGAACTTCGTCAGAAGTTCCCACCATTCCATCCCCAGTCGGTGGTGGCGGTGTAGCGGATGTACGTGCGGTCCTTCGGAATGCCGAGTTCCTTGTTCAGCGCGGCCATGATCTGCTCGGTCAGCTTCTCCCAGGCGGAACCCGGCACGGAACGGCCGAACACGTTCACCTCCACATAGGCTGCCGGCTTGGAGTCGTCGCCGCCGAAGTAGATCGGCATATTGTCTTCGAACGGGCACATCAGCCAGCCTTCGGACTTGCCGGGGACTGCGGTGATGGCCTTGCCGTAGGCGGCCTTCAGCGCCTCGCGCTGCTCAGGGGTGGTGGAAACGGAAACATGCGTGTGAATGACTGGCATTGCTGCTCCTTGCAATCGTTGGAAAATAATGTCCTTCGTCACCCAAGTCTAGGTGGTCTGCGTGCGCGTGTTTAATATTCTGTGTGAAAAAACTGATTGAACAGCTGATGAAATTCGGCATTGTGGGCGTGATCGCCTTCATCATCGACTGGGGCATCCTGAATCTTCTGGTCGGCCTGTTCCACATGCATAATGTGCTCGCCGCCACCATCTCCTTTATCATCTCCCTGATCTTCAACTACGTGGCCAGCATGAAGGTCGTGTTCAAGCATCGCGACGATATGGCGCGTTGGATGGAGATCGTCATCTTCGTGGTCGGCGCGGTGATCGGCCTGTTCATGAACGACGCCATCATCTGGATCTCCACGTACGGCATGAACCACGATGCCTACGTGTCGCAGAGCACCGAATACCTGATCCGCACCAACGTGGGCAAGCTCATCGCCACCGCCGTGGTGATGGTGTGGAACTTCCTGACCCGCAAGTGGCTGCTGGACGATACGCACACCAATGCGATGAACCGCTTGAAGAAGCAGGAGAACCGCCTGACTCCCGAAGAGCTGGAGGCCAAGTGGGAGAACAGCTTCTCGCACAAGCTCGGCGTGTGGTCGCTGGAACATACGCCCAAGGGCTGGCCGAAGTAACTCCCAAATAACGGGGTAACGAAAAGCGCGTCCGAATCCATTGCGATTCGGACGCGCTTTTCGTTATGCGGATTGTCTGCCGTGCCTGCCGGTTACCCGTCGGCATCCGGCACATGCTCCGTCACACGCTCACGCTGGTGAGCATCGGTTGCTCCGTGGATTCCTTGATCTGCTTGAAGCCGAGCATGGCGATTGCCAGCGAAGTCAATGCCAACGCCGTCACCACGATGAAGCCGCCCTGCGAGCCCATGCGGTCGATGAACTGTCCCGCGATCGCGGAGCCCACCGAACCGCCGATCGAATTCATCGCGCCCATCCAAGCCATGCCTTCTGTAAATCGTGTGGGCGGGACCAAATGCAGCATCAGCTGGTTGCCGTTCACCCACGTCGGCGACTGGCAAACACCGATGCACAGGTAGATGATCATGATCACCCATAGATGCTTAGCGAACATGAATGAGCCGATGCCCAGATTCACCACCGCAAGGCAGAAGTAGAAACGTTTCCACAGCGGAATCTTCCAATTCTTCGCGCCGTACACAAGTGCGCCAATCAGCGAGCTGAGCGAGAAACAGGAGAACACGAAACCGGTGTACTGCTTCATATGCGCTTCCGTGGCGAATGCAACAATCGAAATGCTGGCGGCCGACTGGAATGCCCCCAAGCCGAACCACGTCACGCACACGGCGATCAGGCCTGGCCCCCAAATCGATTCCTTGCGACCGGCTTTTATATCCGCTTCGGCTTTCTGCATCGCGGCCTTCACCTCAGCGGCCGTCTTGCCTTCCGCACGCGCCTTGTCGCGCGCGTACTCCACCGCGGCCTCGGCCTGCAGCGCCTTGGACCGGGCGGCCTCGCGCTCGCGGTACTCCTTGCGGGTCATGCCCGCCTCGCGGGCCAGCTGGGTCTGCGATTTCGGCTCGGTCGTAAGCTCCGTCAGGAACATCAGCGCGCCGATCACCACGCACATGCCGGTGAACGAGAACGCCAGCAGTCCGGAGATCACGGCCAAGGTGGACGCCAGCGGATTGCCGATAACCCACATGCACTCGTCGAATACGCCGGACAGCGACAGCGCACGGTTCGTCTTCTCCGCATCACCCTTGAGCAGCGTCGTCCAACGTTGACGGCTCATCGCGCCCCACGGCGGAATCGCGGCCATGAACGGCACTATGCAGAACAGGATCCACGACGGCACGCGTGCGGTGATGCAGGAGACCAGCGCGATCGCCGCCACCATCCACACGATGATTGTGGGAATCGACACCTGCCGTTGACCGAATTTGTCGACCAGCTTGCCGAGCACCGGGCTCGCCACGGCCAGCGCGATCGCCTGCACGGCCGTCAGCGCGCCCGCCAGCGAATAGTTGCCGTAGTAATGCTGCACGGAAATCGTGATCGTCATGCCGACCATCGGGAACGGCATGCAGGCGATCACCGAGCCGATGGAGAAGCGCGCGGTGTGTGGTATGCGCAGAAGCTCCGCGTACCCTCCGAAAAGACGTTGGCCGGCGTCCTTGACGCTGGCGAGGACAGTATTGGACATGCTCCGCCGCTCCTTTCTGCTCACGGTTTTGTTTGCCGCGTCCACGGCTTTGCGTCGCCGTGGGCTGATGATGCTTACCCCTGGAAATAATGTTGGTGAACCGCTTCCGCGCATAGCCTTCCCGCCTGGCGATCGCAATGCGTCAATCGATTGACGCAGCTGGCATGCCGAGCAGGGGAAAGTATGGGGGTTGCGTGTTGTTTATGCGTCTTTGTGGACCAAGGAACACTCTATGCGCAGGTACCGTCGTGACACGCGGCACGTCGGCATGGGAAACGATATTCGATTCGGTTGGATGGTCTACGTAGGATTGCGTAGGTATGCAAGAACAGAGGGCCGGCGGCTGACCGAACCGCGGAGCAGCCGGGACACCGGCGAAACGGACCGGCCCGCCATAGGAAAGGTGGCCAAGATGCCGGCGACAACCATCCATTTCGTACGCCACGGCAAGGTGGAGAATCCCGGACACCTGTTGTACGAGCGCCTGCCGGGCTTTCACCTGTCGGAATTGGGCGTCCGCATGGCGCAGGCCACCGCGCACTACATCGCCGTCAGCCCGCAGCTGAACACCGTGTCCGCCGTCTATTCGTCACCGCTGGAACGCACGCGCGAAACCGCCGGAGAAATCCTCGAATCGCTCAACTCGGTGCGCGGCCTGCGCGACGAGCGGCCGCTGGAACTCAAGACGGACGAGCGCCTGATCGAGGCACGCAACGAATTCCGCGGCAAACGCATCGGCTTCGGCGAAGGCGCGCTGTGGAAAAACGGCAACTGGAAGCTGGTGCGCAACCTGTGGAAGCCAAGCTGGGGCGAAAGCTACCAATCGATCGCGCACCGCATGCAGGACTTCGCGCTGGAGAAAGTCGACGAATACCCGGGAAAGCAGATTGTGGTGGTCAGCCATGAATCACCCATCTGGAGCTATCGCCACATGCTGGAAACCGGCCATCCCGAACACAACATGATGTTGCGCCACACCGCGCTCGCGTCCATCACCTCCATCACGTACGATTGCGACACCAAAAAAGTGCTGTCCATCACATATGTGGACCCCGCGGCGGGCGTCGAGTAAGGTGAGCGTAAGGAACGGGCAGTCGACGGCGACCGGCGATGGTCGATGCCGACCGTCCGATTGGACACACGACTTCGGACATACGATTCGGACATACAAGGAGGATGCATGCCTTTCGTGATTGATCAGGAGACGGTCACTTCGATGCTTGCCTCGCATGTGGTCGCCACCGCCATCGATCTGGGTATCGATCTGGTCAAGATGTGGCCGCTGCAGACGGCTCAGGAATTGGAGAACGACGCGCGTTACGCGGAGGATCTGCAAGTGCGTTTCTCCTGCATGATGGCGCAGACGTTGCTGAAGCGTTCCGAAAAGATCGAGCAGTCCGTCGCGGAGGCCGCGTACGAGGGCATGGATGTGATTCCCGGCTGCGATCGGGACGTCATGCATGCGTTGATGAGCGCCAATCAGGCCTACGATGTGCTGTCGTCCTACCATGGCGTCGACGGCGCCGACCTGTTCATGGAAGCCGCCAGAACGCTTGGCATCGATGTAGAGGACCGTGTCGAACAGGGGATCCGTGAAGTGATGGCCAGCGTGGCGCGGACGATGCGCGACACCTCCGATCTTGAGATTGATGACGATGTTGCGGAGGATGCCGGACTGTGCAAGTCCGCCACTGTGGACCGCGATGTGCTTGCCCGGCGGTATCTGGCTTCGGTGACCGTCGGCGATGCTTTGCTGAACCTCATGTGCCACGACGTCGACGACCAGCAGGAGCAAGCCATTCGCGCGTTGCCGGTGCTGCTGTACGTCAACGGCCTGCGCGAGCAGTTGGCGGTTCCGCACACGTTCGTCACCGCGGAGCAGCTGGGCTATCTGATCGAGCTACGCGATTCCGCACGGCGATTCGGCGACTGCGAGCCGGTATTCTCCAATTCCTTCTGCCCGCAGACCTTCGTCGCCACGGTACGGTACCTCGCCATGTTCGCCGGGCAGGAATGGGCGGAGCACGCCTCGTATCTGCGGTGGGACCCGAAGAAGGCCGAGCAGGAGGCCAGAGACGAGGACGAGCGTAGAAGCAAGGAGGCGCTCGCCAAGAAATTCAATCTGACGAAGGATGATTCGGCCGATTCGAATTCCGGTGCGACCGCCGGCACGGGTTCGAAGCCGCGCGAATAGACGGTTTCCGTTTCTTTCCGTCCTATTTTTCTGCTTCCTATATGACGAATCCCGGCTCCTGCGATTGGCAGGAGCCGGGATTCTGCGTTTACGTGCGCGTCATGCGCTTTTCATTATTGCGATGGACACCGGTCAGCGCTGCTGGTCGTTGTCATCCGCCGGGGCGTCCGGGTTGGTCGGGTTGGTCGGGGCGCTTTGTTCCGTTGGGACGCTCGGCTCTACCGGGGTGTTCGATTCCGTCGGAGCGGCTCCATACGGCTCTTGGAACTGGGCCGGCGCCTGGGGCATGGCGGGCATCGGCGGGACGGTTGGCACGGTTGGGACGGCCGGCATGGGCGGCATGGTCGGCTGCTGTGCTACCGGAGCTGTCGGCACCGCGGGGGCAGCGTACTGTTGCGGCGCGGGATTGTATTGGGCGGCCTGCGCCGCATACGGGTCGGCGGCCGGAGCCGTCGGCATGGGTGGCATTGCCGGTTGTTGTGCTACCGGCGTCGTTGGCGCGGCGGGAGCGGCGTACTGCTGGTAAGCGTCGTTTTGAGGCGCCGCGTCATACTGCTGGGCTGCGTTGTACTGTGGCGCTGTGTTGTATTGCGCGGCGTACTGCTGTGGCGCTGCGTAAGGGTCGTTGGTGGGTGCCATGCCATTGGGGTATGGAAGGGTGCCCGTATTCGGATCGTCGAATCGTGCGCCCTCGGGGTTGGTCCTTTTGGCCATCAGGTAGATGTAGGTGATGATTGAGCCCAACATCGCCAGAACGCCGACGATGGACATGACGATGCCGATGGCGGCCAGATTGCCGCTGCTGCCGTTCAGAGCGCTTATGGCACCTCCACCGATGAAGACCAGGCCGATGATGAGGATGATCATCGCGACGACTTGGACTCCGTAGATGATGGCCAGCGTGGTGCCGCGCAGATTGACGTCATGCAGACGGCGCACACCGAGCGCGAGGGTCGGCACGAGAGTGCCAAGCCCCCAGAGGGTGCCGACCAGATCGTCGATGGTGGAGATGGCGTCGGAATCGGTGATCGTTCCCAACAGACCGAAGAGGCAACCGAGAGCGAAGACGATGATGTAGTTGGCGAGAATCCACCACCAGAATTCGCCGCGGGATGCACGTCCCTTGAACACCGCGTACTTCTTGAAGAAGCGGACGACCGCCTCGCCCATGTTGCAGCCGTAAGCTGGCATGTCAAGCGGCGCGGTCAATGCGAAGAAGCTGTCGCCGGCCTGCGGAGCCGGTGCCGGCTGTCCGTAGTTGGCGGACGGGCCTTGACCGTACTGAGGCTGGCCGTACTGTGCCTGTCCGTACTGCTGCTGTCCGTAGGTCGGATCGCCGTATTGCGGCGACGGCGCCTGACTGTAATCGGGGGTTCCGTATTGCGGAGCTTGCTGGCCGTAATTCGGCTGGTTGTATTGCGGCGTCGGTTGCGGCACCTGTGGATTGTATTGGTTGGGGTCCGTCATTAGAGCGCCCTTTCGCAAAATGATGATTTGAGAAAAAGAATCAACTTACACTGTACTCCCCTGCAGGCGTGGAGATAGGGGAAATATTGCACTATGGGACGCCATGGGAGAAAAATGGCGATCGGATGACGTCACGTCCGGTTTGCGCGGCACAATGGAGCCTATGACTGAAGCTGAAAACACCAAACCGGAACTTCCCGAAAACGTCCGCGTGCGTTTCTGCCCGTCCCCGACCGGCATCCCGCACGTCGGCATGGTCCGCACCGCACTGTTCAACTGGGCTGAGGCCCGCCACACCAAGGGCACGTTCGTGTTCCGCATCGAGGATACGGACGCCCAGCGCGATTCCGAGGAAAGCTACAACCAGATCATCGAAGCCCTGAACTGGCTCGGCATTGACTGGGACGAAGGCATCAACGTCGGCGGCCCGGACGGCCCGTACCGTCAGTCCGAGCGCGGCGATATCTACAAGGATGTCGCGGCCAAGCTGCTCGAAGCCGGCTATGCGTACGAATCCTTCTCCACTCCTGAGGAGATCGAGGCCCGCAACGTGGCCGCTGGTCGTCCGAAGGCCTTCGGTTACGACGGCTACGACCGCAACCTGACCGAGGAGCAGAAGGCCGCCTTCCGCGCGGAAGGCCGCAAGCCCGCCCTGCGTATCCGCATGCCCGACGAGGACATCGCCTTCGACGACCTCATCCGTGGTCGCATCGAATTCAAGGCCGGTTCCGTGCCGGACTACGTGATCGTCCGTCCGAACGGCGACCCGCTGTACACGCTGACCAACCCGGTCGACGACGCCATGATGCGCATCAACGTGGTGCTGCGTGGCGAAGATCTGCTGAGCTCCACCCCGCGCCAGATCGTGCTGTACCGCTACCTGATCGAGCTGGGCGTGGCCAAGGAAATGCCGCTGTTCGGCCACATGCCGTACGTGATGGGCCAGGGCAATAAGAAGCTTTCCAAGCGCGATCCGGAATCCAACCTGTTCCTGCACCGCGACCACGGCTTCATCCGTGAGGGCCTGCTGAACTACTTGGCGCTGCTGGGTTGGTCCATCGCCCCCGACCGCGACGTGTTCTCCATGGACGAAATGATCGAGAAGTTCGATGTGCGCGACGTCAAGGCCAACCCGGCCCGTTTCGACATCGACAAGGCCATCTCCATCAACGCCGAGCACATCCGTATGCTCGACCCGCAGGACTTCCTGAACCGTTCCGTGCCGTACCTCAAGCGTGACGGCGTTGTGTCCGCCGACTCCTGGGACGCCCTGACCGACCGTGAGCGCGAGATCCTCACCGCCGCCGCTCCGCTCGTGCAGCCGCGTGTGCGCCTGCTGGGCGAGGTTGCCGGCATGGTCGGCTCCCTGCTGTCCACCGAAGGCTACATCGAGCCTGACGCCGACGCCAAGAAGCAGCTCAAGGATTCCGCTCCCGAGGTGCTGGACAAGGCCATCGCCGCCCTTGACGGCGTGGATGAGGCCGATTGGAAGACCGACAACCTGCACGAGACGCTGAACAAGACGCTGGTCGAGGAAGGCGGCTACAAGCCGCGTCTGGCCTTCGGTCCGGTGCGTGTGGCCATGAGTGGCCGCCGCGTGAGCCCGCCGCTGTTCGAATCCATGGAGATTGTCGGCAAGGACGTTTCCATGGCTCGTCTGCGTGGCCTGCGCGAACACCTGTGATGAGGTGACGTCTGTACGTAGAATGTCTACGTACAGGCACTGATTCGAAGCCGCTCCTCTGTATGGGGGAGCGGCTTTTGCATGCTTTTTGTACGTCCTTGCATGTTTTCGCATGCTTTCCGTATATCTGTAAAATGGCGGAAAATAGCGCGACACGCCGTGATTTGCATAGTGCCTTGGTTTCGCGTATATTTATCACTCGTTGCGGTTCACAGCTCAGCTGGGAATCACAACGATAACTCAAGCCCCCGTCGTCTAGCGGTCTAGGACTACGCCCTCTCACGGCGCCAACACCGGTTCAAATCCGGTCGGGGGTACGACGGACAACTTCTCGAAGTTGCCACGCCTGCCAAATTGGGATGTGGTGTAATTGGCAACACAGCTGATTCTGGTTCAGCCATTCTTGGTTCGAGTCCAGGCATCCCAGCCAATGAGCCCTCGCAGTTGCGAGGGTTTTTTGTTTCCTGAAAAATCCTTTCCGTGGGCAATCCCTTCCACGAATCGCAAAAGCCGCCATTTAAATCGGAATATGCCGACCAAAGTGCACTACCCTAGAACTATGACCGAAATGCAGCATGCCGACAAAGCCACGCGCCCGCGCATCCAACCAGCGGAGGAGGGGGACAATCGTCCACTTTCCGTCTCCGCGCGTCTCGGCCGGCTGCAATTCCATCAATCCGGCAAATTCCGCGTGCTGCAATTCGCTGACATCCAGGACGGGCCGAACGTCAGCAAGGACACCATCAAACTCATCGAAGCGTCGGTCGACGCCACACGTCCCGACATCGTCATCTTCAACGGCAATCAGATCGCCGGATACGACCCCGCGTACGCGCAGACCACGCGCAAACGCCGCTGGAGCGCACGTCCGTCCGGCACTTCCTCCGAAGCTTCCGAAGAACGTTATGCGGCCGCTCTGGGGCGCACACGTGGCTTGGTGCGGCAGACTATCGGACGGCTCGTGCAGCCGCTTGCCGAACGCGGCATTCCGTGGGCGGTGACCTTCGGCAACCATGATTTCCAGTGCGGACTCGACAATGCCGAAATCGAAGGCATCTGCCGCGAATTCCCGGGATGCCTCAATCCTGCGCGGGAAGAGACGTCCGATGCTGAAACGCGAGACGGACAAAAGGCCGCGTTGCCGGATCAGCCGGCATACGCGTGCGCGCCCGGCACGTTCGCATTGCCGGTTTCGAACGTCGATCGCACGTACGATGTGCTGGGCTTGGTATTGCTGGATTCCGGCGATTACGCCCGTTCCGGCGGCTATGGAAGCCCCTCCGCGGCCGCGTTGCGTTTCCTTGCCGACGTTCCGGAGCGGATGAGGAGCGCGCGCCCGCAGGAAAGACGCGACGATACGGGAAAGCTGCCGTGCATGGTTTTCCAGCATTTCCCGGTGGCGCAGTACTATCAGCTGCTCAAACCGGTCGCGGCCACCGCAGCTCGCGCCATTGAGGGATACCGCGATTTCGCCGGCCGTCATTTCGTACTTGACGAGGACAAGACGCAGCCCGGCAGCTATCTGGGAGAGGGCGTCAGCTGCCCGGATGCCGATAGCGGCGAATTCGCGATTCTCGGCAAATCGGGATATTTCGCGATTTCCGCAGGGCATGACCATCGCAATGCCTTCGTCGGTTCGATTACGGCTGGGGATGCCGAAAACAGGGATAGACGGATCATGATGGTCGCCTCGCCGACCAGCGGCTTCGGCTCGTATGGTCCGGTGCCGGAGAAACGTGCGGCACGGCTGTTCGAATTCGATATTCGACACCCGTACGAGCCGCGTACGCAATTGCTGGAATACGGTGAGTTGGTGGGCAAACCGAGCGCCGGAAGACCGTACGCGTACGGCATGACGAGCGAATCGAAGCCTGACGCGGAAGGCATGGACCTGCTGCATCGGCCGACATGGTGGGGCAAGGTGCTGGGCAGATTGGCCGCGTTGATTCGCAGGTAACCCACGTCAGCCAGTATGTCCGCGTATACGCCCATATACGTAAAACGCCGATTCGTCGAAGATGGCGAATCGGCATTTTGTATAAAAGCGAAATAAAAGCGAATCAGCGAATCACGTGAATCCGTCAACGTCCGGAGGATGCCTTGATCAGCGCGTCGGTGAGATACTTGCCGGCGGCCATGACCAGCGGCGCGTAGCGGCGGCCGGGATTGGCGCCCATGCGGCCGTTCGGACCGGAAATCGAAATGGCGGCGATCACCTGACCGGAGGCGTTGCGAATCGGCGCGGAAATCGAGCATACGCCCTCGTCGCGTTCATTGACCGACTCGGCCCAGCCGCGTTTGCGGACGGCGGTGAGCTTGGCCGCGGAGAACTTAGCGTGGCGCAGTCCCTGATGAAGTCGTTCGGAATCCTCCCAAGCCAGCAGAATCTGCGCAGCGGAACCCGCTTCCATGGACAGCATCGCGCCGACCGGAATGGAATCGCGCAGACCGGAGGCGCGCTCCACGGCCGCGATGCAGACGCGCTGATCGCCCTGACGGCGGTAGATCTGCGCGGATTCGCCGGTGCGATCGAGCAGGGTCTGCAGAATAGGCGCTGCCGCGGTGAGCAGACGGTCCTCGCCGGCCGCGGCCGCAAGTTCCGCGAATCGCGAGCCGAGCACGAAACGGCCATGCTGGTCGCGCAGCACGAAGCGATGCCGTTCCAGCGCGATCGCAAGACGGTGCGCAGTCGGACGTGCGAGTCCCGTCGCGGAAACCAGCTGTCCAAGCGTGGCCGGACCGGATTCAAGGGCGTCGAGAATCTTGACTGTCTTGTCGAGCACACCGACCCCGGAATGGATTTCGTTGCTTTGCGGGGGTGCCGTATATGTGCCATCCGCCTCGTGCGCAGCGTTTGCAGCTTGCGACGGGGGCATAGCTTTGCTCGGGTTCGAAGAAGTCATACGTCGAATTATGCCATCTCACATATTGAAATGCAAAATGTACGTGGTTCGCGAGTGGGGTAAAGCAGATATTTTACTCTTTTTGTGATGGTGATTAAAGCTGGGAAAATGCTGAAATTCCAACGTTTTTGTGGGTGATGTCGGGTTGAGCCCTGACAGGGCGCGTTCAGCCACCGCATCCGTCCCGTTTTCATATCTCATATACCGGCATCCAGGAGCTCGAACCCGTTTCAAGACCATAGGCTTATAGCACGAGTAACGCGGTGACGCAATAGCCGCAAGGAAATTAGTGAGGAAAACCGAGGAGGTCCCACAATGGGAACGACATTGGCCGAGAAGGTCTGGGCCGATCATTTGGTACGCAAGGGTAGCGATGGAGCTCCCGACTTGCTGTACATCGACCTGATGCTCATGCATGAGGTGACCAGCCCGCAGGCGTTCGAAGGTCTGCGCCTGGCAGGACGCAAGCCGCGTCACGTCGACCAGCTCATCGCCACGGAAGACCACAACACGCCGACCGTCGACATCGACCGTCCGAATCCGGACAAGACCTCGGCACTGCAGCTGAGCACGCTGGAGAAGAACTGCAAGGACTTCGGCGTGCGTCTGTGCCCGCTCGGCGACGCGGACCAGGGCGTGGTGCACGCGTTCGCTCCGGTGCTGGGCCTGACCCAGCCGGGCATGACCATCGTGTGCGGCGATTCGCACACCTCCACCCATGGCGCATTCGGCGCGATGGCCATCGGCATCGGCACCTCCGAGGTCGAGCACGTCATGGCCACGCAGACCCTGAGCCTCAAGCCGTTCAAGACCATGGCCGTGAACATCGAGGGCGAGCTGCCGAAGGGCGTGACTGCCAAGGACATCATCCTCGCCATCATCGCGAAGATCGGCACCGGCGGTGGCCAGGGCCATGTCATCGAATACCGTGGCGAGGCCATCAAGAAGCTGTCGATGGACGCCCGCATGACCATCTGCAACATGTCGATCGAAGCCGGCGCCCGCGCCGGCATGATCGCGCCGGACGAAGTGACCTTCGAATACCTGAAGGGCCGTCCGCATGCGCCGGAAGGCGAGATGTGGGACAAGGCCGTCGAATATTGGAAGACGCTGAAGACCGATGATGACGCCGTGTTCGACAAGGAAGTGACCATCAACGCGGCCGACCTCGAACCGTACGTCACCTGGGGCACCAACCCCGGCCAGGGCGTGAAGATCTCCGGCGTGGTGCCGGATCCGGCCTCCTTCAACGACGAGACCGAACGTTCCGCCGCCGAGCGCGCCATCGCCTACATGGGCCTCAAGCCGGGCATGCGCATCAAGGACATCGCCGTGGACACCGTGTTCATCGGCTCCTGCACGAACGGTCGCCTCGAGGACCTGCGTGTGGCCGCCTCCATCATGAAGGGCCATCACAAGGCGGACAACATCCACCGCGTGCTCGTGGTGCCGGCATCCTCCCGTGTGCGTCTGCAGGCGGAGAAGGAAGGCCTTGACAAGATCTTCAAGGACTTCGGCGCCGAATGGCGTAACGCCGGCTGTTCCATGTGCCTGGGCATGAACTCGGACAAGATGGTGGCCCACGAACGCTCCATCTCCACCTCGAACCGTAACTTCGAAGGCCGTCAGGGCAAGGGTTCGCGCACGCATCTGGCGTCGCCGGCCGTCGCCGCAGCCACCGCCATCCGCGGAACCATCTGCTCGCCGGCGGATCTGTGAGCCTGGCCGAACAGCTTGCAATCGTAGGCAATCGTAAGTAATCGAAGGATTTGTTGAAATGGAAAAACTGACTACACTCACCGGCGTGGCTGTGCCGCTCCGCCGTTCCAATGTCGATACTGACCAGATCATTCCGGCCGTGTTCCTGAAGCGTGTGAAGAAAACCGGCTTCGACGATGCGCTGTTCTACGCATGGCGCCGCGATCCGGAATTCGTGCTGAACAAGCCGGAATACCAGCATGGCAAGATTCTGGTGGCCGGACCGGATTTCGGCATCGGCTCCTCCCGCGAGCATGCCGTGTGGGCGCTGCATGACTACGGCTTCCGCGTGGTGATTTCCTCTCGTTTCGCAGACATCTTCTATGGCAACACCGCCAAGAACGGCGTGCTCGCCGCGATTATGCCGCAGGAGTCCGTCGAACTGCTGTGGAAGCTGCTCGACGAGGAACCGGGCCGCGAGATGACCGTCAGCCTGGAGGACCGTACCGTCACCTGCGGCGACGTGACGCTGCCGTTCGAAGTGAACGACTACACCCGTTGGCGTCTGATGAACGGCTATGACGATATCGATCTGACGCTGCAGCATGAGGACGACATCATCGCCTACGAGAAGATGCGCGCTGAGAAGTTCCCGTTCAAGCCGAAGACCCTGCCGGTCAAGCGCGAGCCGGAACAGTCGATCGAATCCGCCCGAGAAGGCGAATACCCTGATTGGCAAGGCCCGCTAGCCGATCGCGGCATTATCTAGCCGCGATTGGCTGGCCTGCAGTGCAGTGCACTGCAGGCAGGGCCTTGCCCGAGCGAGGCGACAGCCGAGCGAGGGTAGCACTGAGCCCGCGCGCAGCGCGGTCCTTAATTGCAGGACGGGGCCGTTGCTTGAAATTGTGGGCAAGACCAGTTACCCAATCATGGTCGCGTTGTTGTGATTGCCGTTGTGTTGCTGCCGTTGTGTTGCTGTGATTGCGTCGTCGCGATTGCGTCGCTGCTAATCGTCCTGCCAGCCTCGACCATCAACAGACAGCACAGTTCGCCGCAATCACCCTGCCGCCGCAATCACCCAGCAATAGCCCTTCTTCCAAAGCCCGGCATCCGTGCCGGGCTTTCCTATATCCACATGTCGTTTCCGTCGGTGAGACGCAACCGCCGCCGGACCGTACAGCGCGTTACAGTGGATGCAGCATTTCGCGCGTTCGCATCGCACATCCACCATGACTGGGAATGATTTCGGAGAGCATTATGAGCCAGGGTTTCGCGCCGTTCTATGACGTCAATCGCACGTATGAAGACAATTATCTGCAGGGGCCGTTCGGCGCGTTCGCCGAAGCGTTGAAAAACGATTCCGCACGGTCCGCTCGGCCTGAACCATCCACCCAGGGCGAGGATGTCCTCGGATTCCATGTGAATCTGCCATTCGGCATTCCCGCCGGTCCGCTGCTCAACGAACTATTCACCACCGCCGCCTTCCGTATGGGATTCGATTTGGCGGTCTACAAGACGGTCCGCTCCCGCGCATGGGGCTGCAACGCGTTTCCGAACGTGCTCGCCGTGCATCCGAGGCGCGCGGACGGCTCGCTCGTTCCAGGCAGCGCCGAACTTGACGAAGGCGTGCTCGCCGATACCCGATTCGAGCTTCCGATTTCGATTTCCAACAGCTTCGGCGTGCCGTCGCGTGATCCGGACGAATGGCAGCCGGACATGGAAAAGGCGATCGCGTCCGCCGGTGAAGGCCAGTTGCTCGTGCCAAGCTTCCAGGGATCGCGCGTGGAAGGCATGGATCGCAAGGCGTACATCGCCGACCATGTCACCACCGCGCATCTGGTGACGGAAACCGGCGCCGGGCTGATGGAAATGAACACCAGCTGCCCGAACGAAGGCCACAATCGTCTGCTGTGCCATGACCCGCATCTGGTGGGGGAGATCACGGAAGCCGTGAAAAACGAAATCGGCGATCGTCCGCTCATCGTGAAACTCGCATACATTCCCGACGATGCCGACCTGGAAACCATGGTCGCGGAAACCGCCGGCCACGGCACCGTGCAAGGCTTCTCCACCATCAACACCATTTCCGCGCGATTGGTGGACGCCAATGGCAACCAGGCGCTGCCGGGCGCCGGCAGAGAACGTTCCGGCGTGTGCGGCAACGCCATCCGCGGCGCCGGCCTCGACATGGTCGGCAGGCTCTCCGCCATCCGCGAAAAGCTCGGCCTCGACTTCGCCATCGTGGGCGTTGGCGGAGTCATCAGTCCCGACGACTACCACGCGTACCGTAAGGCGGGCGCGAATGCCGTGATGAGCGCCACCGGAGCCATGTGGGACGCGAATCTTGCACGCGAGATTAAGGAGACATCGCGTTGAATTCCGGCTTGCGCGAAAGTGCTACAGGGCTTATGGCAAACTAAACAGCAGTATTCTTTAGACCTGATTCAACAGGAATCGAAAGAGGTTGAGCGTGTCTGACAACAAAAAAGACATTCTGCACGTCGAAGGCGGCAAGCCGCTGAACGGCACCATCAAGGTCCGCGGCGCGAAGAACTTTGTAAGCAAGGCCATGGTGGCCGCGTTGCTGGCTCCGGGCGTTTCCGTGTTGAAGAACGTTCCGGAGATTCGCGATGTGCATGTGGTTTCCGATTTGCTGCGATTGCACGGCGTGGACGTGACTGTGGACGGCAAGAACGGCGTGGTGACGATCGACGCCACCCATGTGCAGCTTGCCGACGTGGCCGACGTGGACACGTTGTCCGGCTCGTCCCGCATTCCGATTCTGTTCTCCGGTCCGCTGCTGCATCGTCTGGGTGAGGCGTTCATTCCGGCGCTCGGCGGTTGCAACATCGGCGGACGTCCGATCGATTTCCACCTTGAGACCCTGCGCAAGCTCGGTGCGAACGTGGACAAGGAGCACAAGGACGGTATCCATATCACCGCTCCGAACGGCCTTCATGGTGCGAAGATTCACCTGCCGTACCCGTCCGTGGGTGCCACTGAGCAGACGCTGCTCGCCGCCGTGCTTGCCGAAGGCAAGACCGAGCTTTCCGGCGCTGCCATTGAACCTGAGATCATGGATCTGGTGAACGTGCTGCAGAAGATGGGCGCGCTCATCTCCGTGGACGTGGACCGTACGTTCCGCATCGAAGGTGTCAAGGAGCTCAAGGGTTACACGCACACGTCGCTGACCGACCGTATCGAGGCGGCATCCTGGGCGTCCGCGGCGCTCGCCACCCATGGCGACATCTTCGTCAAGGGTGCCACCCAGCCGGAGATGCTGACCTTCCTGAACGTGTTCCGCAAGATCGGCGGCGAATTCGACATCACCGACAAGGGCATCCGTTTCTGGCATCCGGGCGGCGATCTGAAGCCAGTGGCCATCGAGACCGACGTGCATCCGGGCTTCATGACCGACTGGCAGCAGCCGCTCGTCGTGGCACTGACCCAGGCCAACGGTCTTTCCATCGTGCATGAGACCGTGTATGAGAACCGTTTCGGCTTCACCAAGCCATTGGTGCAGATGGGCGCCACCATCCAGCTGTATCGCGAATGCCTGGGCTCGCTGCCGTGCCGTTTCCAGCAACGCAACTACAAGCATTCCGCGGTCATCTTCGGACCGACTCCGCTGACCGGTCGCGACATCGACGTGCCGGATCTGCGTGGCGGCTTCAGCCACCTGATCGCGGCACTCGCGGCCAAGGGCCCGTCCAATGTGCAGGGCATCTCCCTGATCGACCGTGGCTACGCCGACTTCCGTGGCAAGCTGGAAGCCCTCGGCGCTGATTTCGACTAATCGTTTCGGCCGATTGCCTTTGACTGGTCGCCGGCACTGACCGACGTTGGCCGCTGTCAAATACCGACTTCAGCCGGCATCCGCATCGCGCGGGTGCCGGCTTTGCCATACGTGGCGGTTTGTGCGGCGACCTGCACGGGAGTCCGCGCCTGCTTTGCTGCATCGTCGCCTGGTTTGTGCCACGTTCTCTTGATGCCATTGGCTTTTGCTTGTGGCAAGGGGGAGATTCTCTTATGTGGTTAAATATGAATTAAGCGGTCGAATAGCGGTCGAATAGCGGTCGAATAGCGGTCGAATCGAATGGGCGGAAGACTCCTGTAGTGAGGTGGATCAATGGATATCGCAGAGTTTGAAGGTATTCTCCGTGTAGGTGAAAGTTCGATCGTGGAATTCAAACGGTGCGGAGGCAATCCTGAGCATGATACTTATGAAACGATTTGCTCATTCGCCAATCATGCCGGAGGTGCCATCTTCCTCGGTGTGAAGGATGATGGCACGGTATTGGGAGTTCCTGAGAAATCGGCGTTGAGCATTGAACGCAATATCGCCAATGTGACTGGACAGTCACAGTCGTTCTCCCCGACGCTGTTCGTGGAAACGGAACGTTTCCAATACGACGGGAAGACTGTGATTCGTATATGGGTGCCGCCGACTTCATCCGTATTCCGCTATAAAGGGCAGATATGGGATCGCGTCGCGGATGCTGATAGGCGGATTGACGGTGAGATGCAGATTACCCAGATGTATATTCGCAAACAGAACATTTTTACGGAACAACGCATCTATCCGGGATTGTCGTTTGAGGATCTGGATTCGAATTTGATAGCTAGAATCCGTGCGATGGCGGAAAACAAGACCCCTGATCATCCATGGGGCGGAATGGATGATCGGACATTATTGCGCAGCGCCCGTCTGTATGCACGGGATTATGGCAGCAAGACTGAGGGATTGACATTGGCCGCCGGACTTTTGCTGGGCAAGGATGAAGTAATTGCTGACCTGCTTCCCGCATACAAAACCGATGCCGTGGTCAGACGTGAAGATTTGGACCGATATGATGACCGTCTCGTAGTGCGCACCAATCTGATTGATGCTTACGGACAGCTTTCGGCGTTCATGCGCAAGTCATTGCCTGATCGTTTCCATGCGGAACATGGCACGGCTGTTAGCGCTCGTGATTGGATTGTCAGGGAATTAGTGTCGAACATCCTCGTGCATCGTGAGTATTCCAGTCCGGTCCCGGCTCAAATCGTTATCACGGATGAGGGGATCGAAACTCGTAATGCCAGCCGTCCGGTTTTTGAAGGCGAGATTGATTTGGGTAACTTCACTCCTGTGCCCAAGAATCCCGTGATTGCCGATGTTTTTATGCAGATTGGTTTGGCTGAGGAACTGGGCAGTGGCGTAAGGAATCTCACGAAATATACGAAGCTGTATTCCGGAGGCGACCCGAGGTTCCACGATGGACTGGTGTTCACGGCATTCGTGCCTGTTCGCGAGCATGATGCCGAACATGAGAACATGGTTGGACGGAAGCCTGGGAAGGCAGCCGACTCGGTTGTCAGTATTGAAGATGCCATTGAGTATTTGTTGTCTGAACACAGTGAGATTACGATTGCCCAAATTGCAAAATTAAGTGGTTCTGATGTTCGCGCGGTGAGACGTAAAGTCGGTAAATTGGTCGAACGAGGACGTCTGGTTGCGCTGGGCAAGACCCGTAATCGTCGCTATAAGAGAGCAGAGAAATAAGTCGGGCGCCGATTTCGACTGATTCTTCGGCCGTTTTTCCTAGCCGGCGCTGGTCGCTGGCCGGAGTCGATTCAGCCGGCATCCGCATCACGCGGGTGCCGGCTTTGCCATATGTGCGTATCGGCGGGCGGTGGCACAATGGGAGCCATGGCATCCAAAGGAAAACCGTCTCCTCGTTCCGCGGTGAAGCCGCTGAGCGACGAGCAAGTGGCGAAACTCGCGAAGAAGCATCATCTGGTCGATCCGACCCACGATTTCCCGACCGGCCCGCGCAAGGCCAACACCGCGGAGATCGAAGCACAGCATCCCAAGGCCACGCAGCGTCTGCTGACCGGCTGTGACCTGGTCATGCGCGCGCACAGCAAAATCCGCGTCTGGGGACTGGAGCACGTGCCGGAAACCGGCCCGTTCATCACCGCCGCCACGCATGTGACCATGTACGACGTGTTCGTGCCGATGGTTTCGATGTTCCATCAGGGCCGTCGTCCGAGGTATATGGCTAAGGCCGAAATGGCCAAATGGCCGTTGATCGGCAAATGGTTCCAGCTGGTCGGCATGCAGCCGGTCGAACGCCGTGCCGGCAAGGCCAGGGCTATCGAGGAGACGTCCGTGGAGATTCTGACCTCCGGTCGTCCTTTGACCGTATGGCCGGAAGGCACCGTGACGCGTGACCCGCAGAAGTGGCCGATGAGCATGAAGAACGGTGTGGGTGTGATTGCGCTCGAGGCCTCGCGCCGGCTTGGCTACCAAGTGCCGCTGTACTGCTCCGTGACGTGGGGCGCGGCAAGCATCAACCACTGGTGGCCGTGGCCGCGCAAGAACGTGGTGATGTGCTTCGACGAGGCGCTCGATTATTCGGATTTGCTGGATGGCTGCGATTCCTGGGGCAAGGACGTGCCGACCGATCGCGCCGACGAGCTGACCCGTCGCATCCGTGTGCGCATGACCGAGATCATGGCTGAGATTCGCGGCGAGCAGGCGCCCGACGGCTACTGGGACTACCGCACCATGAGCCGCGTGAAGGACTGAAGGCGGTCGTATCGAATTGCCACGATGCGGCGAGTGCCATAGCCGTCGGTCAGTCGGCGGTTATGGTGAAGGCCGCATACAGCGGCAAGCTACGCAGCGGTACCGAGGTTTCCGCTACGGTATCCACGCCGAAATTACGTTCGGACAGGCGGTATGCGTAGGGTGAATTGCCTTCACGCACGAATCTGGCGAGGCTCTTTGCCGTAACGTTGCGGGCCGACTTGACTTCGACGGGAATCGCCTGCGCCATTGTATTCTGGAAAACGAAATCGAGTTCTCCGCGGGTGCCCCCTTCAGGTGTCCAGTACAGTGTGTTGATGCCGTTGCCTCGCAATGCCTGCATTACGTAATTCTCGGCCAACGCCCCGCGAAAATCGGAGGACAATGCTTTCGTCGTATCCGGCGAGAGGAACATTTCGGCGCTGATGCCGAATTTATGGAACATGAGGCCGGTGTCCGCAACGTAGACCTTGAAGAAGCTGCCCTCCTCATCGCAATATTCGCAAAGCGGCGGTGTGGTGTCCTTCGTCATTTCGTTGCGCGACACGATTCCAGCGGCTTCTAGCCATTCGAGCGGTTCCATGAGGCGGCTGCGTCGTCCTCCGCGGACCACTTCGGAGTATTTGAATTTTTTGGTGGAGGAACGCAACAGCTGTTTTGGCAGGCTGTCCCAGATTCGTTTGGCGGAAATGCCGCTGATGCCGTTGTCCGGATCCGTCATGTCGTTGACGTATGTGCTGTCGATTTCCTGCTGCTCCTGCGCCACCTCGCTGAACGATCCGCTTTCTCGGTAGGCGAGCACCGCTTTGGGCATGCCTCCGACGACAAGATATCGATGGTAGAGGTCCAGTGCCTTGTCGTGGACGAGCAGAGGCTCCATGCTGAGCGCGTGGGAACGTATGGATTGCGCCAGAGCGTCCTCTCCCAAAGCCCAGAGGAATTCCTCGAAATCCATGGGATGCATATCCATCTGGCGAACTCCGGAGGGGAACGGCAGGCTGCGTTTCTTTACCGTGACTCCGAGCAGGCTTCCCGTGGCTATGACTCTCCATCGTGTGCCGGAAAAGAATCGCAGCGAATTCAAGGCTTTTTCGGAGAGCTGGATTTCGTCGAAGAACAACAGCGTGTGACCTGGCTCGCATGACTTGCCGGTATATTCCTGTATGCGCCGGACAATAGCATCCGGTTCGTTGGTGGGGACGCTGAATATCTTTTCGATGGTGTCCAAATCGGTTTGGAAATCTAGCGTGACCATGTCGCCGTGGAAGGTGGTTTCGCCGATGTGCCTGATGAGGCGCGTTTTGCCGATGCGCCTGGCTCCTCGAATCAGAAGAGGATGATCGTCCCCGCTGGTGGCCCATTGGGATATGGCTTCTTCCATTTTGCGTTTCATATATGGCATAAGGCACTCCGGATGTTTTTTGCTTTTCGTAGTTGTATGCGATTTTATGTGATTTTGTGTACAACGCGTACACGAAATTACATAATTTTGTGTACAGCATGTACATGTTTTTAGAAATATCGTGTATGACGCTTGGAATTCGCAAATCAGTTCGCTTGACTGGAATCGTCTGGAATCGATGTTGATGAAGCGATTGCCCATGTTTTCTAAAACGGAGACGCCGGCCGGTGTGCGTGGTCGGCGGTAGCATAGAGCAAGTGTTGGAACGCGGCGGCCCGCGACGGGCGGCCGGAGCAATTCAAGGAGCTGAACAATGGCGAATGTGACGGTACTGGGCGCTGGCGCTTGGGGAACGGCCTTCGGTCAGGTGCTTGCCGACGCGGGCAACGACGTGACCATGTGGGCCATCGAACCGGAAATCGTGGAAGGCATCCGGGACCATCACCATAACGGCGTGCGTCTGCCCAGCGTGGAGAAGCTGCCGAGCAACATGACCGCTACCGGCGACCGTGCCGAAGCCGTGGCCCATGCCGATATCGTCATCGTGGCCATCGCCGCGCAGTTCGCCCGCGTCGCGCTCACCGAATTCAAGGGGCTCATTCCCGAAACCGCGTTGGTGGCATCCCTGATGAAGGGCATCGAACGCAACACCGGAAAGCGCATGGACGAGGTCGTCATGGAGACGCTCGACCTGCCGGCGGAACGTTTCGCGGCCATCTCCGGCCCGAATCTGAGCAGGCAGATCGCGGATCGCGAGCCGGCGGCCACCGTGGTCGGCTGCGCTGACATCAACAACGCGCGCACGATTGCAACCGCCTGCACCACCGACTATTTCCGCGCCTTCGTGACGCGCGACGTGATTGGTCTGGAGATGTGCGGATCGCTCAAGAACGTGGTGGCGCTCGCCGTGGGCATGGCCCGTGGCGCGGGCTATGGCGAGAACACCGCGGCCATGATTGAGACCCGCGGTCTTGCTGAACTGACCGCGTTGGGCGAGGCGGCCGGCGCCGATCCGAAGACCTTCGCGGGTCTTGCCGGCGTGGGTGACCTGATCGCCACCTGTGGCTCCCCCTTGAGCCGCAACTACACTTTCGGCTCGAATCTTGGCAAGGGACTGAGCGTGGAGGAGGCCACCAAGGTCAGCAACGGCGTGGCCGAAGGCGTGCCGACGACCGATGCGGTGGTGGAACTGGGCAGGAAGTACGGCGTGCCGACCCCCCTCGCCACGGCCATGAGCCATGTGCTGGACGATGGCATCTCCTGTGCGAGCATGCTTTCCGAACTGTTCGGCGAAGGCATCACCGAAGAGTAATAGCCGGCTTGTATGCTGAGTGCTTGAAAATCGCTTGAAGAGGCTTGCAAAGGTAAGGAAAAGGCTTGAAGATGGCAAAAAAGCGCATTGTGGTGATGTATGGCGGCAAGGCCGATGAGCATTCGATTTCCTGCATTTCCGCCGCAAGTGCGCTGCGCGCGCTGGACACGGACAAGTTCGAGGCCATTCCGGTGGGTATCACCAAAGACGGCAAATGGATCGTCGACGGCGAGAATCCGCTCGGATGGAGCTTGGATGAGGGACTGCCGACCGTGGAAAAGACCCCCGGCGCCAAGGACGTGGTGCTTGAGATGGCGCTTGGGCAGGACGGTTTCTTCGCCCGTGAGGATGACGGGACGCTGACTCCGTTCGGACATGTGGACGCGGTGTTTCCCGTGCTGCACGGACCGTTCGGCGAGGATGGCACCATCCAGGGCCTGTTCGAGATGATGGGTGTGCCGTACGTGGGCTGTGGCGTGCTTTCCTCCGCCGCCTGCATGGACAAGCATTACACGAAGGTGCTGCTTTCGGCCGCCGGAATTCCGGTCGCCCCCGGCATCACGCTCGACGCCCGTTTCTTCGATGCGGCTTCCGGCTTCAAGACCAATGCGGATGCGATCATGGCTCAGGTCCGCGAGGCGGGATTGGAATATCCGCTGTTCGTCAAGCCGTCGCGTGCGGGCTCCAGCTTTGGCGTGACCAAGGTGGAGCGTGAAGGCGATGCCGAGGAGCTTGCGGCCGCCGTTTTCGAGGCGTCCCATCACGATTGGCGCGTTCTCGTGGAACAGGGCATCGATGCGCGTGAGATCGAATGCGCGGTGCTGTGTCCGAAGGTGGGCGAGGCTCCGCAGGCCAGCTGGCCGGGCGAGATCGTGCTCGACAAGCGCGCCGAAGGCGACGACCAGTTCTACGATTTCGACAGCAAGTACATGGATTCCGCGGCGAGCCACGTGGAAGTGCCAGCCCACCTGCCGGAGGAGATCCTGAACCGTGTGCGCGAGACCGCCAAGAAGGCTTTCGTCGCCGTGGACGGCTCGGGTCTGAGCCGCGTGGACACCTTCGTGACCAAGGATGGCGAGGTGATGGTCAACGAGATCAACACCATGCCGGGCTTCACGTCCATCTCCATGTATCCCAAGGCATGGGAGGCCACCGGCGTGCGCTACACCGACCTGATCACCAAGCTGATCGAAGGCGTGCTGCGCTGAGACTGCGGCTGCCGTGTGACCTTCACGGGAGCAAGGCTTCAAGCTGATATTCAGCGGACTGGTAGTACAGTGCTGAATATCAGCTTTTTATTTACTTCGTAAGGTGACCATGACGTTTCCGCAATTTCCGCAGCAACCGCAATACCGGCAGGGGCCGGTCCCGCAATACCAACCGAACGGTCCGCAACCGCCACAGCCGCCGATGGCCGATCGCAATAATCCATATCGAAATCCATTCGTCGAATGGCTGCAACGGGCGCGACGCGATTTCTCCCGAATCGGCGCGAGCCTATGCCTGATGGTGATCATCTGGTACGCGCTCGCCATGGTGCTGGAAAGGGCGCTGTACGCCGTAGCGGGCGGCGGCGGTGATGTGCCGAACTGGGTCACGTATGTGGGCTCCGGCGTGCCGCTGTACCTGATTGCCATGCCGGTTGCGGTGAAGCTCATGGGCAAATCGACCGTCGTCGAAACCCGCAAATTCGATATGAAGCCGGGCCTGTTCTTCAAACTGCTGCTCATGTGCCTGCCGATGATGTGGGTCGGCAGCGTGGTCGGCAGCATGCTGTCGATGGCGTTGTCCAATGGCGAGGCGACGGACCGCGTCTCCGACCTCGCCATGCAGACGAACGTCTGGAACGTCGTGTTCCTGGTGATCGTCGGACCGATTTTCGAGGAATGGCTATTCCGCAAGCAACTGATCGACCACACCCGCAAATACGGCGAAAAAACGGCGATCGTGCTGTCCGGACTGGCGTTCGGCCTGTTCCACATGAACCTGTTCCAGTTCTTCTACGCGTTCCTGCTGGGCATCATGTTCGGCTACGTCTATACGCGCACCAGCAAGCTGCGCTATTCGACGGCCATGCACATGATCATCAACTTCAACGGAGGCGTGCTCGCGCCATGGGTTCTGACGCGCGTCGACTTGGACCAGATGGACAAGGTGTCGCAGATGGCGGAGAACGGCAATGCGGCGGCGATGGAGCAGTGGGCTTCGCAGAATCTCGGTGGGCTGGCCGTCATGCTCGTCTATTTCCTGCTGTACGGCGCGGTGATTCTCGTCGGATTCGTGCTGTTGATACGCAACTTCAGAAAGGCCGAATTCTACATCGCGCCGGAAGAGCTGCCGCGCGGAACCAGCACCAAAACCGTATACGGCAACGTCGGCATGATCACGTTCATCGTGGTCACCGTCCTGCTGACGGCGCTTAATCTGTTCCTGTAATTCTGCGTCCGCTCATTCCGAATCGCCGCTGACCGCGCGATGTTCGAGATAATCGGAGTGCGCAATCGCCTGCGCCACCGCGTCAGCCATGGTGGACGGCAGCAGATTCCTCTTCGCGTGTATGTAGATCGTGCCGTCGATGCCGTACGGGGTGAACCCGTTGAGCTTCACCACCGGTTTGTATTCCGGATCGGCGAACTCGGTGGTGGCCTGCGTCACGACTTCCACGATGTCGGCCTTCATGCGTTCCACATCGGCATCGGCTTTTGCGGTGAACGGCACCTGCACCAGACCCTCGTTCGACGGGGTGACCTTCTCCAGCGAGGCGGTGTTCAGTATGGAGTTCGGAATGACCATTTCGTTGCCGTTGCGCTCGCGGACGATGGTCTGACGCCAGTTGATGTCCTTGACGGTGCCTGCGACGCCCGCCACTTTGACGTAGTCGCCCGGCTGGATGACGCGGCCGAGCATGAGGCCGAAGCCGCCGATCACGTTGGCGATCGTGTCCTTCAAGCCAAGCGAGACCGCGAGACCGCCAATGCCAAGCGCCGTGAACAGGGTGGTCGGATTGATGCCGAACACCGGTTGCAGCAGCGTGCCGATGGCGAATGCCCACACCACCACGCGCAGGATGTTGACGAAGATGGACGCGTTCGGCACCTGCGATTTGTCCAGTACGCGGCGCACCACCTTGGTGAGCGCCTTGTCTATGAGCGCGGCGACGGCGAGCACGACGGCGAGCAGGATGAGCTTGCTGTAGTTTTTGGCAAGCCAGTGCGTGAGAATTTCAACTGGATCCATGGCTGCCTAGTCTACACATGGCCCGTTGCGCGACGCTTGCGATTGGCTGGATGACTCCTGATTCGCCGGCTGCCGTGATGACTGGGATGGTTAGGTGATGGCTAGATGATGGCCGGTCGTCCCGTCGTAGCGGAGCATAATGGATTCCGAAGGATGCGTTGGCCGGCGAAAGGGGTGCGGCATGGGCAATATCGTGGATTATGTGCGGCGGGAATTCCGTGGATTCGCGGAGCTGCCGTTCGGCGATGTCGATTCGCTGGTGTTGTCCGAATTGTCCTACATGCGGCTTTCCGGCTTGGTTTCGGCGTTCGGCGAGGCGAGATCGGTGGCGACGTTGCCAATCCGCGAGCTGCTGCGTGCCGAAAGCTATGCCGACATGTTTGTCTCTAATTCCTCCGATATGAACGAGTATCGGCTTGCGTTGCTGCGCGCCGTCTGCGAATCGCCGCGTTTTCGTGCGTTGCGTGTCGGCGAGTACGCGGAACGGTTGAGCGAGCGCGAGCAGCAGCAGTTCGCCGCGATGACATTCGACGTGGGTTGCGGGCCCGCCGATTCGCTGTATGTCGCCTTCCGCGGCACCGATGGCACGCTCGTCGGATGGAAAGAGGATTTCAATATGGCGGTGCGATGCCCGGTGCCATCCCAGGAATCCGCGTATCGGTATGTGAACTCGATTCTGGACAGGTCGGAAGGATTTCTTTCCTCGGGCGATTCGCCCGCGGTCATGCTTGGTGGGCATTCGAAAGGCGGCAATATGGCCGTGTATGCGGCCATGCGGATCGCGCACGACGACATCGAGGTGGCCGGCGAACGTGCGCGGCGGCTTGGTCTGCTGCCTTCATTGGGTGGACAAGTGCGGGGGCGCAACGGACGGATCTCCCATATCTTCTCCCATGACGGGCCGGGCCTTCCGGAATCGGCGGTGCGCGGTCAGGCGTACCGTGCAATCGAATCGCGTATCCGCAAAACCGTGCCCGAATCGTCCGTCGTGGGCATGCTGCTGCAATCGAACGCGACGGTACGCATCGTCAAAGCGGATGCCATCGGTATCATGCAGCACATGGGAAACAGCTGGCAAGTGGCGGAAAACGGCGATTTCGAGCAGGTGGACGAGCTGACTGCCGGCGCGCAGCTCATCAAGCGGACCATCGATGGGTGGCTTGACACCGTAAGCCAGGAGCAGCGTGAGCGCGCCATCGACCAGATCTACGGAATCTTCGCAGCGGCGGGATATGGCAATATCGCCGATCTGGTGGAGCATTGGACGGATTCGCTGCCGAAGATCGTGGAGGCGGCGCGCAACACCGATCGGGAGACGCGCGGGCTCATCAAGGCCGTGATCAAGGCGATTCCGGCCAGCGCGGCGAAGGCGGTGCGCGAGGGCTGAGTGCCGAGGCTGGCTGAGACGGGCTGAAGGCTGAGGTGATTGCCGGGGCGGAGTCATGGGCGGAGGCGACGGCTGGTTGGTGCGGTTGCTGGGACGCATTTCAGCCGATTCATGTGTCACGATTCTGAAAAAATCGCGAAAAATGGAATCGTGACAAATCTACTACCGAATCTATGCCCCCGAATTGGTGATTCCTAGCTTTTAATCGCAGTTAGAGGGTGCATGTGTGTGGGAAAATGTGTCACGATTCTGAAAAAGTCGCAAAAAATGGGGTCGTGACACATAAGTGCCGCGCAAATGACACATAAGAAGTGCAATGGAGGGGCTGGGTCGCCAATGACCCGGATGCGTTCCCATTCGCCGACGTAGGATGGACGATGCGGACGCATAATTTGGACGCATAATGGAATGCGGAATGCCGACAGCTGCGAAAGGGGTGTGCGATGGGCAACATCATCGATTACGCACGCACGGAGACGCGTGATTTCGACGCGCTTGCCTTCCGCGAGGCCGACGCGCTTGTGCTCGCGCAGCTTTCGTACGACGACGTGCCGGAATGCGTGCCGCGGCTTGACGACGTCGAATCGCGGTACGGCACGCTGCATGATCGTGTGAAGGAATTCGACCCGCGCCATCCGATACGTTCCGTGCGGATGCTGCGAAAGCCCCCATTCGACGGTGTGACGATCGCGCGCGCCGACGACGAGCTGCACCACGGAAGCGCGGTGCCCGACCATAACGTTGAGAATGTGGGCTTGGTCGATCCGCAGGTGACGCACGACTTCTACCATGCCATCGCCGCGAATCCGCGTTTTTCCGGCATTGAGATGGGCGCTTTTCTCGAGCAGTTCGACGGCGATGAGCAGACGCAGTTCGCCGCCGTGACCTATCGTCTGCCGTCCGGCATGCTGGTTGTGGCGTTCCGCGGTACCGACGATTCGCTTGTGGGTTGGAAGGAGGACTTCAACATGGCCTTCCAATACCCGGTGCCGGCGCAGGTGACCGCTGCCGACTACCTGGCCAGGGTGGCCGCGTTGTGGAAGGATGTTCCGATCGTGCTCACCGGCCATTCCAAAGGCGGCAATCTGGCCGTTTATGCGGCGATGAACGCCGCGGACGGGGTGAAGGACCGCATCGAACGCATCTATTCGCTGGATGGTCCCGGCTTCCCCGAAGCCGTGGTGAACAGTTTCGAATACTCGAGTGTCAGCAGCCGCATCGTCAAAATCGTGCCGGACTCGTCGGTGGTGGGCATGGTGTTGGAAACCCAGGAGCGCTGCATTGTGGTGAAATCCGACGTGGAAGGCATCATGCAGCATTTCGCGTTCTCCTGGCGGATGCATGGCGATGAATTCGACAAGGTGGAGGATGTGGCCAGCAGCTCGGTCACTTTCAACAAGGCGCTGAACAAATGGCTGTCCAACCTGTCCAAGGAGCAGCGGGAACGCGCGGTGGACGCGTTGTTCGCGGTGCTTGAGGCTTCCGGCGCGGGCAGCATATCCGCGATGATGGCGGCCGGTCCGAAGGTCATTCCCGAAATGCTTGGCACCTATGTTGGATTGAGCGGCGAGGACCGGCGCAATCTGAACCAGGCGCTGGCGATTATGCTGCAGGCCGCGCTCGCCCGCAATCCGAAAGTGCGGCGCAAGTGAATGGTCGCGGGCGATGATGTGACGGGACGAAAACGTCCGCCGTCGATCGTCATAAATGCGACATGGTGTGCAATTTGTTCTAGACAGCCTGTATAGTAATTCGCGTTGCGTATGTGTTGCGTATATGAAGCGACTGTCCACAAGGGGAGACCATGCCACGTCCACGCCACGATTCGGAGATCCTGCCCGCGAAGGAACGTCTCGAAAACGCGTTCTGGGAACTGCTTTCTGAGCGGGAATACCGCAAAATCACCGTCACCGACATCGTGCGGACGGCAGGGGTGAATCGCAATTCCTTCTATTACCATTTCGCGGGGCTGCCAGAGCTCGCCGACTCCGCCATTTTGCATGCCGTGGAGAACACGCCGATGCCTGGCACGCCCGATGCGAGCTTCAACCCCGACACCGAATGGCGCAAGCATGTGACCGCGTTGCTGCGTGATCCCGAACAACGCCAACGGCTCGACCGGCTCGCACTGCTGGCCGGCCCGCACAGTTCGCCGGAATTGGTCGAATCGATGCGGGAATTCGGCAGGCTCACCCTGATCTCCGTGCTGGGACTTGATGCGGACCATCTCGACCTGAAAACCGACCTCATGCTCGACTTCACCGTCGGAGGCATGCTCGCGGTGCTCCGCCGCTGGCCGAAACTGCACGAGCAGCTGCCGATGGACGCCGTGTTCAACGAGGATCTGGCGGTGTTGGCCACGGGCCTGTTCATGTCCATGTCCAAAACCGACATGCTGGGGTACTGGAAGCGCATCTTCAGCAGCGGCTTCGTGGCGGGGCAGGACGCACAGGACGAAGCCGACGGCGACGCGCAGCGGAAGTAGACGACGGGCGGCGGATGTGGGCAGAAGGCACGCCCGCGGCAAGCCGAACAGTGAACGTTGCGCCGCATGTCGTGACTTTTCGGTGGTAGAAAGTCTGTAGCGACGCCCTTCCAGGGCGCGGCGGGCGCTCTTCGGCGCACGTAACAGCACGACAGGGAGGTTGTTCCATGATCAACGAAGCCTACAAGGCCATGCTCGGCGGCAAATCCGTGATCCGCGAGCTGAGCGAATACGCGACCGCGCGCGGCGCCGAAATCGGCTATGAGAACGTGTTCGACTATTCGCTGGGCAACCCGAGCGTGCCGTGCCCGCAGGACTACACGGACGCCGTAATCGATTTGTACAAGACGGCTGAGCCGGTGGCGCTGCACGGTTATTCGCCGTCCCTGGGCATCCCGTCGGTGCGCAAGGCGATCGCCGAAAGCCTCAACCGCCGCTTCGGCATGGATTACACGGCCGATTACATCTTCCCGACCACGGGCGCGGCAGGCGCGTTGGCGCACGCGCTGCGCGTGGTGACCAAGCCGGGTGACGAGGTGATCACCTTCGCCCCATATTTCCCGGAATACCAGCCGTATGTGAACGGCACCGGCGCGCATCTGACCGTGGTGCCCGCGGACACCGAGAACTTCCAGATCAACTTCGAGGCCTTCGAAAAGGCGCTGAATCCGGGAACCGCGGCGGTACTCATCAACACTCCGAATAATCCGTCCGGCGCGGTCTACTCCGCCGAGACGCTGACCCGTCTGGCCGAGGTGCTCAACGCCAAGCAGGCCGAGTACGGCCACGACATCTTCCTGATCTCCGACGAACCGTACCGCGAGATCGTGTTCGACGGCGGCGAGCAGCCGTATCCGAGCAAGTTCTACGACAATACGCTCTCCTGCTATTCGTATTCGAAGTCCCTGTCGCTGCCGGGCGAGCGCATCGGCTATGTGGCCGTGAATCCGCGCGCTACCGACGCCGAGCTGATTGTGCCGATGTGCGGACAGATCAGCCGCGGAACCGGCCACAACTGCCCGTCTTCCACCGCGCAGCTGGCCGTGGCCAAGGTGGTGGACGAGACGAGCGACCTGTCCGTGTACGAGACCAACATGAACCTGCTGTACGACGCGCTGACCCGTCTGGGTTTCGACGTGGTACGTCCTGGCGGCACGTTCTACATCTTCCCGAAGGCGTTGGAGGAGGATGCGAACGCGTTCTGCATGAAGGCCAAGGATTACGACCTGATCCTCGTGCCGTCCGATAGCTTCGGTGTGCCCGGCTACTTCCGCATGGCGTACTGCATCGACACCGACAAGGTGAAGCGTTCCATCGCGGCGCTTGAGCGTTTCGTGCACGAGGTTTACGGCCGCTGAAGCCGATGGGCTGTTAGGTGATGGGCCGCATGCCGCTAATCGCCTGAATAGATAACGTGAACGCCGTTTGGGGCAAATGCCTTCAAACGGCGTTTTTCGATTGAATTCATCCGGAATCGGTGCGATTCGCGGTTCCGGCAAGGTCCGTCTGGTGCAATGCGGGCGGTGCGTGGGTATGATACGGACGGAGTGCGTCCATTGCGCTCCGTCCGCATTTGCACTGTACTCACATATGGTCAGTGCGTGGCGATTTCGTCGATTTTGGTGACGTGGCCGCCGAATTGGGCGCGCATGGTGGACACGACGCGCAGGATGTCGTCGGCTCCGCCACGTGAGGCTTGGCGGGCGTACAGTGCGGCGGCGGTGGCCGGGGTCGGCACGCCAAGTTCGAGCGCCGCTTCGATCATCCACTTCGCCTCGCCGGATTCGTTGGCTACCGGCGGCATGGATTCAAGCGTCGGATCCGCCTTGAACGCGATGGCCAGCAGGTCCAGCAGCCAGGATTGCACGACGGATCCTTCGCGCCAGGACGACATCACGGCCGCCGGGTCTTCGATGAGCTGCGACTTCACCATGGTGGCGAAACCCTCGCCGAACGCCTGCATCATGCCGTATTCGATGCCGTTGTGCACCATTTTCGCGAAGTGGCCGCCGCCCACCGGGCCGGCCAATACCAGTCCTGAATCGCCTTCGGGCTTGAGGGCCTCGAAAATCGGGCGTGCCCTATCGAAATCCTCCTGGCTGCCGCCCACCATGAGCGCGTAGCCGCGGTCAATGCCCCACACACCTCCGGACACGCCGCAATCCATGAAATGGATGCCTTTCGTCTCCAATTCGGCCGCGTGCCGTGCATCATCGGTGTAGTGCGAATTGCCTCCATCGATGATCATATCGTCGGGATCCAGCAATCCGGCAAGCTCGTCGATGGTGCTGTCGGTCGCATCTCCGGCGGGCACCATCACCCATACGAGGCGTGGGGCCTTGAGCGCGGACACCAATTCCTCAAGACTGGACACGGTGCGGTCCGATTCGGGGGAGCGGTCGTAGCCGACCACCTCGTGTCCCGCGGCGGCGATGCGTTTCGCCATATTGCCACCCATTCGGCCCAGTCCGATCATTCCCAACTGCATGATGTGCTTCTTTCTACGAATTTCTACGATTTTTTATGAATTTCTGCGAAAAAAAAATGTGCGATTTGATAGGTTTTGACGCCGTCCGCAGGCTTTCCGCGTCCTCCGCAACGTGAAAAAGAAGATGACGGAAGACCTTGCGGACGGCAAGATTCGGTTATGCCGGTTATGCGTTTGTGCTTGTGATTGCGATTCTGGAGGCTGTTCCCGGTATGGTCACAGCACCAGCGAAAGCAGCATCACGCAGCCCAGGCCGGTCACGGACAGGATGGTCTCCATCAGCGACCAGGTCTTCAGCGTCTGGCCCACGGTCATGCCGAAATATTCCTTGACCAGCCAGAAGCCGGCGTCGTTGAGATGCGAGAAGAACACGGATCCTGCGCCGATGGCCAGCACCAGCAGTGCCAGATGGGTTGGACTCATGCCGGCGGCGAGCGGCACCATGATGCCGGATGCGGTGACGGTGGCCACGGTTGCCGAACCGGTGGCGAGACGGATGAGCACGGCCACCAGCCAACCGGCGATCAGCGGGTTCATGGCGGATTCGGTGATGGAATTGGCAATCACGTCGCCGATGCCGGAATCGACCAGCGTCTGCTTGAAACCGCCGCCTGCGGCGACGATCAGGATGATGCCGGCCACGGAGCCGAAGGATTGCCCGACCATGCCGTTGACGGCGTCGCGGGAGAACTTCTGCATATAGCCGAGGACCACCATGGCGAAGATCGTGGTGATGAGCAGCGCCACCAACGGCGTTCCCAGGAAGGCGACCACGCGGCCCCATGCGGTGCCGCTCTGGCCGATGAGATCCACCACGGACGCGGCGAGCATCAGCACCACAGGCAGCAGGATCACGGAAAGCGCGGTGCCGAAGGACGGACGATGCTCGGCCGACTTTGGTGCTTCGGCCTCAGCCTGGTTCTCCGGAGCTGCGATCGGCACCCACTTGGCGGCGAGCCTGCCGAACAGCGGGCCGGCGATGATGACGGTCGGAATGGCCACGATCAGGCCGAGCGCCAGGGTGATGCCGAGATTCGCGTTCAACGCTCCGATGGCGGTGAGCGGGCCGGGATGCGGCGGTATGAAGGCATGCAGCGTGGACAGGCCGGCGAGGGCCGGAATGCCGAGCAACACAACCGGGGACTTGGCGCGACGGGCGGCGAACAGCACGACCGGGATGAGAATGACCACGCCGACCTCGAAGAACATCGGAATGCCCACGATGAAGGCGATCAGCGCCATGGCCCATGGCAGAAGCTGTAGCGGCGTCTTGGCCATGATGGTGTCGACGATGGTGTCGGCTCCGCCCGATTTGAACAGAATCGTGCCGATGATCGAGCCGAACGCTATGAGCAGGCCCACATTGGAGATTGTGGAGCCGACGCCGGATGTGAAGCTGTCGAACGCCTTGTCGAATTGTACGCCGGCGCATACGGCCATGACGAACGATCCGGCGAGCAGCGAAAGGAACGGATGCACCTTGCATACCGCGATGAGAAGCACGATGACGGCGATGCCGATGACCGCCGCTGCGATGAGATTCATGAATCCTCCTTGACCCGTTGAATTTCCTGCGATTTTCGATTTTGCGATTCGTGCCGTGGACGTCTGTCCTAGGCGGCCTGTTCCTGCGATTGCGCGGCCACCTTTGCCGCGTATTCGTTCACCGCCGCGATGGCACGTTCCACCATGTCCTCGACGCTGCCTTCGATGGAGACCTCCACGCCGTTCTCATCCGGCTGGAGCGGCTCCAGAATGGCGAATTGGCTGGGCAGCAGCGCCGGCGGCATGAAGTGCCCCTTGCGCTCGTTGAGGCGTTGCTGGATGAGTTCCTGGGATCCGGTCAGGTGGATGAAGAACGTGGGCACGTCCTTGGCGAGCACCTCACGATAGCTGCGTTTCAGCGCGGAGCTGGAGACCACGGTGTTCTCGTCCAGCGCATCGCGCGCCACCATCCAGGTGTTGATGACCTTCAGCCACGGCCAGCGGTCCTCGTCGGTCAGTGGAATGCCGGCGCTCATCTTGTCGATGTTGGCCTGCGGGTGGAAGTCGTCGCCTTCCGCGTATACGTATCCGAGACGTTCGTGGATGGCTTCCGCCACAGTGGATTTGCCGCATCCAGCGACACCCATCACCACCACGTGAATGCTCATGTCGTCCTCCTTGAACCTGTTGTTCCGGTGCCTCCTCGCATCGGTGATGGCATCACTATAAATCGAAAAGTAGTACGAGTCAAATAAAAAGTACTACGAATTCGAAAAAACATGCGACTTGCTATGCTGTAGGTAGTACAAAACGGCGGCAAGTCGCGCGAACCAGGCGAATCGGTCGTCGACGGAATCGGTCGATGGCGGACGTGTCGGCGTGTCGAGAAACGGAAATGCGCGAATCGCGGGCGAATCAGGAGGGATCTGGATGGCTGAATCCGCAACCGGTGGAGAACTGCTGCAGGACGCCGTAAGCCGCACGCTGGCCATCGAAATGCTGGACGGCAAATGGGCGGCCGGCGAGAGCAAGACGTTGGAAGACGTGCAGAACCGTTTCGGCATCTCGCGTACCGTGGCGCGGGAAGTGGCGAAAACGCTGGAATCGATGGGCGCGGTGACGGTCCGTCGTCGTGTCGGATTGGTGGCGCGGCCGTTCTCCGAATGGCAGGCGCTCAACCATCAGGTCATCGAATGGCGGTTGCACTCCACGCAACGTGAGCGTCAGCTGTCATCGTTGACGGAATTGCGATTGGCGGTCGAGCCGGCAGCGGCGGCTTCGGCGGCGCGACTTGCCTCCATCGACGTCAAGGCGAAGTTTCCGGTGTATGCGGCGCAGATGCGCCGGATTGCGGAATCGAATGAGGAAGGTGCCGCCGGTCTATCGGAATTCCATTATCTGGATGTGGAATTCCATACTCTGATTCTGCGGGAAAGCGGCAACGAGCTGTTCGCGGCGCTTTCCGATACCATCGCCACCGTGCTACGAGGCCGCGTGGAACTCGGCAAATACCCGATGAAGCCGAAGCCGGCGGCGTTGGACGCGCATGACGCCGTGGCCGACGCTATAGCCAAGGGCGATCCGGAACGTGCGCGCGAAGCCATGTTCGACATCGTCGACGAAGTGGCCCGCGCACTCAACTTCTTCTGAACCTGTCTTCTGGATCCGTCTTCTGAACCCGTCCAAGCCGCCGTCCGTCGTGCTACCAAGCCCGGACGGCGGCGACGATGGCCATATCGATGGCGAAGCAAGATGCTTCCGTCGTGGTGTGGCGCCGTATGCCACGAATTCCGCGGGAAGTGTGCGTTCGTTGTAAAATCACAGCCTGTCATCGACGGTTTGCTGCAAATTATCGACGATGCTGCCCAAGGTTTCGCTGAACGTCTTCTGATCGGCGTACATGGAATCGAACAACGTATCGAGATTCGCGCGGAAATCCTCGGGCAGGATGGCGCAATCGCGCTCGGCGATCCTGTCGAGGCGCTTCTCGCCGGGATGGGTGCGGTGGTTCAGTGCGAACACCACGTCGAAATACGATTCCATGAACGCGGCGATGCGATGGTTGACGGCGATTTTGTCGCCTCGGCTCGCTGCTGTGCGGATCTGTCTGTCATACGACGGCAGATTGCCGGTGAGCAGGCGCATGTTGCGGTTGATGATGTTGCGCCGTAGCGGTTCCGGGAACGGCACATCGAAACGCTGGCGGGCCGCGGCGTACCGGCCGTCGCGGTCGAACAGGATTTTGCTGGTGAGCAGATTGTGCCACATGCATGTCGTGTAGCCGTTGTTGGCGTGGAATCGTTCCACCACGTCGGCGACGTTGTCCGAGAACCGGTCCAGATCGCGGTACAGGATGTCGATTCCGACGCCGTCGTTGAGCGTGCAGTCGTCCTCCGTCTCCCAGAAATCGTTGTCGATTTCCATATGACCGCAGTATTTGTCGAGCAACCGGCGTCGGCGCTCCGCCGGCACGGTTGCGGTGACGTACACATACACGTCGTAGTCGGACTTTCCGTCGTCGTCTCCGGTGGCGCGCGAACCGCCCAATGTGATGGCCTCCACTTCCGGCCATGCGGACATCGCCGTAACTAAATCATCAACTAATGACATCGTTTACCTCTCTCTGCTTCATTGCCTGAGTGATGCTTCATTGCATCACTTTATGCAAACGATGCCATCATAACATACCAATTGGTAACTGTCGATTCCGGTAACTGCCGTTTTCCGCCACGGCGTCTTCGTGATAGTACAGTTCATGACGGAAGCAAACGATGATATGGTCGGCGTTATGCGATTGATTGAAGCGTGGCTGGGCGAGCCAGAGCGGACATATGAGTTGTTTGGTAAGTTCGCGGCGGACGAGAACGGGTTTGAGAATCCGGCGGCTGGTATGGGGAGAAACGAATTCGCGATGTATGTGCGCGGGCTCAAGGATGAGGCGAACGGTGTCGGTCTGCCGGCTGGCTGGGTGCCGGCCACGAAATACATCCTGGTGAACGATGGTGGCGAGTATGTCGGTATCATCAATCTGCGGCATGAAATCAATGATGCGTTGAAGGCTGGTGCGGGGCATATTGGTTACGGCATTGCCCCTGAATGGCGTGGACGCGGCTATGCCACCGAGGGGTTGCGGTTGGTGCTTCTCAAAGCTCGCGATGAGTTCGGCATCCGCGAGGCGTACCTGTCGGTACGCAAGGACAATCCCGCGTCCTTGGCTGTCCAGCGACATCTCGGTGCCTGCATCGACCATGAATCAGAAGACCATTACTTTACACGCATTGATACGTCGGCAATCGTATTGTGATTGCCTCAGCAGTCGGCGGTGGCCGAACACTGCTGGAACGGCAATTCGGCCTTGATTCTGGTTGATATCTATCTTGTCAGCCGCGCATCGTCTTCGTGGTCAGCTCCTTCGAAAGAAACCGACCGCATCTCCGTTTGCAGTTGACGGTGCAGCTGCGTTAGTTCCTGCCCATCGACGTCCCAATTGCGGACGATCGTGAAGGAAGGATAATCAAACAACACGGTGGCAAGGTCGGTTTTGCGTTCGCAGATCACTCGGTGGTTGAGAGGATTGTAGTACACATCGAAATTGCCGATACGTCCGCATTTGTGCAGTGGTGTTTCAGTCATGGAAACGGACATATCCGAATACCTCCTGCCAAGCCACAACGATGTCCGGCGCAACTGCGCGAAGGAAATCGGCGATGCCTCGCTCTTCTTTGGAGGACATGTCCGGAGATGCCTTCTCCAGTCGGACGTCTCCATTTTCAAGAATCCAGAATTTGGCCGCGGAAGGCGATTGTTTGCCACGTGCTACATGCACGTGGATGGGTTCGTTGTTTTCATTGACCCAGAAATAGACGAGGAATCCGCTGATTCTATAGAGTCCAGGCATGCTTGACTCCTCCGCGTTGAGCATAATCCATGATGGATTTCATGCCACGGACCGTGCTGATGAGGAATGCCGTCGCCTGATTATCGCTGAATCCTTTGTTCTCGACGATGCGTCCTTCCGGAATAGTCACTTCAAGATGTTGGACACCCTTGTCGAAGAAGACAAGGACGTTATGATCCGGTGTCACGTCGGAGTGCGTGACCTTCACGCCGTCGCCGGTCTCGTAATAATCGAAGATGCGCATTGATGGCCTCCTTGCTATCACTATTGTATGCATGGATGCTCGTCATGAGTTCGATGCATTGACGGTCCTGTGGATCGATCAGCCGCGCGCCGATTCTGTGGTCGGATCTTTTTGCAGGAGCAGGAAGACGAGGGCGGCGGCCAGCAGGATGGCGATCGACAGCACGCCGAGCGACGCGTTGCCGGTGATCGACGTGGTCGTGGCGACCAGGAAAGTGCCGATGATCGAAGCCGTCTTGCCGAAGATGTCGTAGAAACCGTAGTATTCGTTGGCGTGCTTCTTCGGAATGATCTTGCCGTAGTACGAGCGGGACAGCGCCTGGATGCCGCCTTGGAACATGCCGACGAGAATCGCCAGAATCCAGAATTCGAATGCGGAACGCAGGAAGAACGCGGCGAAGAAGACGATGCACATGTACGCCACCACCGCGACGGTGATCATGGTTTTCGCGCCGAAGCGGCCGGCCAGCTTGCCGTAGACGATGGCGCTCGGGAACGCCACGAACTGCGTGACGAGCAGCGCCACGACCAGCTGCGTGGAGTCGATGCCCAGCTGCGTGCCGTACGACGTGCTCATGGAGATGACGGTGTTGACGGCGTCGATGTAGAAGAAGAACGCGATCATGAACATCCACAGCGGCTTGTTCTTGCGGATCGCGCGGAATGTGGAGCCGAGTTCCGCGAACGTGCCGCGGATGGCCTCGCCGGTCTGGGACGCGGTGGCACGGTAATGCACCTGCTTGTAGCTGGTGAGCAGCGGGATGGTGAAGGCCACCCACCATGCGGCGGTGATGACGAACGAGGCGCGCGTGCAGGCCACGGTCGACCAGCCGAACAGCGCCGGACCGCCGAAGATCAGCGCGATGCACACGATGAACGGCACGGTGGAACCGATATAGCCCCACGCGTAGCCGTGCGAGGAGATGCGGTCCATGCGCTCGTTGCTGGTGGTGTCCACCAGCATGGAGTCATAGAAGGTGAGCGAGCCGTTGAGGCCGATGGTGGCCAGGACGCACACGATGAGGAACGCGAGCCAGCCGAGCGGCAGCGCCATCGCGCAGCACATGACCACGCCGGTCAGGAAGAAGCCGGTGAAGAACTTGATCTTCATGCCCTGCACGTCCGCGATGGAGCCGAGCAGCGGCATGAGCACGGCGATGACGAGCGACGCGATGGTCTGCGCGTAGCCCCAGGTGGACACGATGTTCGTCTCGCCCGCGGCCTTGAGCAGCGAATTCGTGTAGATCGGCACCACGGCGGTGGACAGCAGCACGAACGCGGAATTGCCGACGTCGTAGACGATCCACTTCTTCTCACGGGACGTCATTTTCTTGGAAGTCACGGCGGTTTGTGCTGTTGCGGTCGCGTGCGATTCGGGGGCTGTACCAGTCAATGTTGACTCTTTTCGGCTCAATGTCAATCTTATGGCTCATCTTATTCCATATGCCATCGTATGGGCGCGCTGTGGTCATGGATGCCGCCCGACATGAACATCGTATGAACAAGTTGACGTGTGGAAAAAATACGAAATAAATGGGTTTCCGCGCCATTTCCATTTATGCGGATCATTGTCTGTCACAGGTTGTTCCGTGAGACGGAACCTTCATGGCATGGCCCGTCCGAGTAGGATAAGACTGATGTCCGGTTTCGCAGATGCCGCTGTCGGCTGTTGTGGAACCGTGATGGTTCTTTTCCCGAATCGCGATCGCATGGCAAAGTCCGCCCTGCGGACGCCATATGACAAGGAGCCCTACCCATGGGTGTGCAGGTCCCGAACTCCCTTGACGCGAACGTGCGGATGCTACGGGCGGTATTGGAGCAGCCGCTGCCGGACGTGATCGACATGATCATCTACCGTGGCACCACGAACAACGCCGAACAAGCCACGCCGTTCGAGCGCTTCGCCGCCCAGCTGCTGGTCGAGGCCGGAGCGCAACGCATCCGCGACATCGCTGCCGAAAATGATCTCGAAGTGATCAGGCTGAGCACTTCGACGCGTTTCTGGATCCGCTGCAACGGCGGCGAGCTCACCGAAGAGCAGCGTGACGTGCTGCAGATGGTCGAATCGGCGCTCAACCGCATCGACTACGCCGATGACGAAGCGCACGAGGCGCTGGCGGAAGGCGTGCCGGTCGCGCAGATTGACGAACGCTACTATCTGGCGAAATCGCAACAATTCCTGCGCAACGTATCCGGGGAGATCCGAGATATCGACGAATTGCAGGAAGGCGAGAACGAATTCCGCACCTTATACGGTGTGGAAGCCGCGCGCGGCGGAAACTGGGACATCGGCACCCGCTTCGCCAACGTCTGCGAAGGCCTCGAACTGCCGTTCCGCCTGTCCTATCGGTTCGACGTGGATGCGCGGACCGGCGTGATGGTGGTGCGCTACGGCATTCCGAAGCCGTCGGTCATGCCGGTTGCTCCGCAGTATCGCGACGGTTTCGTCTCCGCATATGCCGTGCGATTGGCTGGTCTGCTGGCATGGGGCGCGTTCTCGTCCAGCGTGCGGCTCACGCAGGTCGATTTGACCGGCTGCGTGGGCGACGCGGACGGCGTCCCCGTGATCTCCATGGGTTTCGATCGCGTGCCGTTCATGATGGGTGCGTTGCCTGCCATGAAGAAGGGCGATTGCGACGCCGTGCCGTTGGACGTGGATCCGCTTGCCCTGCTCAATATTCTGCGTCCGGTGCGTTATTCGGGCCATTTCGACACCAGTCGTGCGCTGACGCCGATCGAACCGCTCGCCATGCCGGCGGTGTTCCTGGAAAACCGTACTCCCGTATGGCAGGATCGGCGTGAATTGCCGGAACCGTTGCGTGGGCTGCTGCGTGCGGACCGCGCATGCGAGCTCGACGTCATGCACGAAGGGGATGTTCCCATCTCCGCCGCCGACATCGACGCCATCGTCGAGGAAAACAAGGACTCGCCGATGGTTGCCGAACTGCAACTCGAGACGACCCTGGCGCAACTCGGCGAGGCAGTTGAGGCGAAAACCGGTTCCAACGGCGAGAAACCGCTGTATTGTAACCGCCCGGCCAGTCGCATGATGGTCTCTCTGCTCGACGGCGACGAGCGGACCCGATACTGGAAAATGCCGGACGCAATCGTCGACGTGCACCGGAACCTCGGCGAGCTTGCACTGGACAATGGCGATTTCGAACGGGCCGAACGGGAAAGCAGGACCTGCGTCGATCTCGGGCCGACCTGTGTGCAGCTCCGCGAAGGGCTTTCGCAGGTATACGGGAGGAACGGGGATTTCGGCAAAACCGCGGACACGCTCGTCGAGGCGCTGAAGCTGGCCGTGACGCCGGTCGATTGCGAAGTGCTGTACTACCGGCTCGGATACGCGCTGTGGAGGATCGGACGACTGCCTGAGGCGCTCGCCTGCTATGCGATGATGGTGGGCGGAGGCACGCCGTTCCGTCATTCCGCGAAGGATGAGGCCTACGAGTTGAGCCAGCAGATGGGACTGGCCTCGCCGGATATGACCCCCGCCGAAGCCCATGCCGCGTTGCGTGCTGGCAATGTGCCCGTGGCTCCGTCGGATACTGTGCTGAACGTGCTGGCACGGGCCGCCATAGGGCTGACCGACGCCGGTTTCCCACTGCTCGCGTATGACGCGGCTTGGGTGCTGGGCATGCGCGGCGGTGGCGACGTGGTCGCCTCGATGTCCGTCAGCCTGCGCTACGGCGTGGAGTGGAAGGATGATGTTGACTGACGTAAAACGGCGGAATATGGGGAATCGCATACGATTTCCATCCACAGGTTTTGCGATTGGCCGGGGCTGGTTGTATAGTTGAGAAGTTGTGTGTTCTGCCATGCACTTCGCTGTGTGACATCGAACGCGCAGACTTGCAAGTCAATAGTAATCATAGGGAGTCCATTATGGCAGCTCGTTGCGCAGTGTGCGGCAAGGGACCGCAGACCGGTTTCACCGTTTCGCACTCACATATTCGCAATAAGCGCACCTTCCGCCCGAACCTGCAGCCGGTTCGCACCACCATCGACGGCGAGAACGTTCGCGTTCGCGTCTGCGTGAAGTGCATCAAGGCTGGCAAGGTTCAGCGCGTTGAAGCGTGAATCGCGAAATAACAGCTTGAAACCCCGGTAAGCCGATTCGGCCGCCGGGGTTTTGCTTTATCTGCGGTGGTGCTGTTGTTTGTGCCCCTGTTGCCCGTGCCTCTGTTTTCTGCATGCCTCACAATGGTGGGGAATTCCGCCCGCCGCACAATCATCCCGTCGTGACACAATGGAGTGTTATGAGCACCACACTGGAAACCCCGATTTCTTCTATCGAAAGCAACCGTCGCAGAGTCGGTGCGTTGAAATCGCTGGGTGTGGTGTCGGTCGGCGACGCGCTGACCTACTATCCGTTCCGCGTCACCGACCCCGTGCCGGCGAAGGCGCTGCGCGAAGCGAAAATCGGGGAGAAGATGGCGTTCGCCGCGCATGTGCGGGACGTGCGCGTATTTCCGATGGCCCGGCGCGGATTCCGTCTGATCGCCGACGTGGACGATGGCGATTTCGCGCAAAGCAGGCGGCAGAGCGCTTCCATGGCGTCGCTGGTGTTCTTCTCCTACCGGAAATCGTATGTCGATTGGATCCAGCGTAAGCTGCGTCCGGGCGCGCTGCTGGTGGTCGCGGGGGAGCCGAGCGTATACAACGATCGCCTGCAATTCACGCATCCCGACCTGCTGACCGTGGATCCGGCTGCCGAGCGTACGGAGGACGAGCGTGCGGAATGGGACGACGGCTTCGGCGAAATCGACGGAACCGGCTTCGGTGAAAGCAGCGGAGTCGACGGAAGCAATGGAACGGCGGGTTTCGCGGGGAATTTCGCCGCGCCGAACGTCCACACGGGCAGTCTGAAATACGATGCGGAATCGATTCCGGAGGCGTTGCGTCACGTGTGCCGCCCCAGGCCCGTATATCATGCGAATTCGCGGATTTCCAGCGAACACATTCACGAATCGATCGAAAAATGCATGGATGCGCTGCGAGGTGACGAATACGCGGCGGCCCAGATGGCGGGCACCATGCGGCAGGACGAGGCGCCCGACGCGCAAAGCGGGGAATCCGACCTTCCACAAGCCGATCGCGAGGCCAGGACCGAAGCGCTGGCCGTCGCGGTTCCGGACATCATACCGGAACGGTTCCGCGTGGAGCATGGGCTGATGCACCGCGCCGAGGCGTTCATGGCGATCCACGATCCGCAGGACCGCCGGCGGTTCGACGAGGCGTTGCGGACATTGCGCTACGAGGAGGCGCTCGTCTGCCAGACGGCGCTGGTGCAGTCGCGCGATTCGTCACGCAAGGCCAAAGCGACGGTCTGCGCCGACACCCGTCTGAAGGACGATTTCGTGGCGTCGCTGCCGTTCTCGCTGACGGATGGGCAGCAGCGGGTCATCGACGACATCTCCTCGGACATGGCACGCGATTACCCCATGCAGCGTCTGCTGCAGGGCGAGGTCGGCTCCGGCAAGACCGTAGTGGCGGTCGCCGCGATGATGCAGGCCGTCGGCTCCGGCAAACAGGCGGTATTGGTGGCGCCGACGCAGGTGCTGGCCGAACAGCATTACGAAAGCATTTGCGGCATGGTGGAGCGTATGCGTGGCGGCGCGCAATCCGGGGAATCCGGCGGAAAAACAACGCACAACGCGGCTGTGGACAAAAGTGGACAAGTCGGCGCGGACGGTGGAACGGCGTCGGCGGACGGTGGACAACCGTCCGATCCGGCTGGCCGGCCAGCCGATATTCCGGTGCTGCTGCTCACCGGCGGCATGAAGCTCGCCGCACGCCGGCGTGTGCTTGCCGCGGCCGCCTCCGGCAAGCCGTGCATCGTGGTGGCCACGCACGCCGCGTTCTCCAAGACGTTCCAGGCACCCAACCTCGCGCTGGCGGTGATCGACGAACAGCACCGCTTCGGCGTGGAGCAGCGCGAATCGTTGAACGGCAAAGGCTTTACGGCCCCGCATCTGCTGGTCATGACGGCCACGCCGATTCCGCGCACCGCCGCCATGACCTGGTTCGGCGGCCTTGACATCTCCTGGCTCACCGAGCTGCCGGGCGGCCGCAAGCCGATCCGCACCTTCATCGTGCCGGAGGAGAACGGATCGCTCATGGCGGAGATGTTCGGCCTGATCCGCCGTCGTATCGACGCGGGGGAGCGCGCCTACGTGGTCTGCCCGCGCATCGACGCGGATTCCGAGGACGCGGATACGGCGTCCGGCGCGGATGATGCGGAAGTGGGTTCCGCGTTCGACGACATGTATGATCTGGGCGAGGACGATGCGCAGCGCGAGCAAAGGCCGCCATTGCACGCCGTCGCGGAAATCGCGGAACGATTGCGATCGCTGCCGCAGTTCGCCGGTATCCGCATAGCCACGCTGACCGGACGTGACGACGACGCGACGAAGACGCAGGTCATGGCCGATTTCGAATCCGGGAAAACACCGGTTCTGGTGGCCACCACCGTCATCGAAGTCGGCGTTGACGTGGCGAAGGCCAGTTGCATGGTGATCTTCGACGCCGACCGGTATGGATTGTCGCAGCTGCACCAGCTGCGCGGACGTGTGGGCCGTGGCGGCACCGAATCGGGCGCGTTCCTGATTTCCCGCGCGCCGGAGGGCAGCGACGCGGCGAAGAGGCTCGAAGTGATTTCCGGCACGTTGGACGGCGCCGAAATCGCGCAGGCCGATCTTGAGTTCCGCGGCGCGGGCGACGTGCTCGGCGACGCGCAATCCGGCGGAAAGTCGGGATTGAAGCTGCTGCGCGTGGTCAAGGATGTGAAAATCATCGAGGACGCCAGGGCCGAAGCTCAGCGATTGGTGGCGGAGGACCCTGGCCTGCATGATTGCGTGCAGCTTGCGGGTGCGGTATTGGACTTCACGCGCGGCAACGAGACGTTCCTGACCAGCAACTAGGCTGTGACGATATGCGCGTGATTTCAGGACGATTCAAAGGTATGGCGTTGACCGCGCCGAAGCCGGGCACCAGACCCACCACCGACCGCACCAAGGAGGCGATCTTCTCGCACCTCGATTCGTGGGGAGTGCTGGACGACGCACGCGTGCTCGACCTGTTCGCCGGGACCGGCGCGTTGGGCGTCGAGGCCTTGAGCCGTGGAGCGCGCGAACTTGTGGCGGTGGAATCGGCCGCTCCCGCCGCGGCGCTGATCGCGCAGACACTGACGGCGTTGAAGCGCAACCGTGCGTGGGAGCCGGGCATGGGCGCCCGTGTGATCAAGGCCCGCGCGGAGAAATACGCGGCCTCCGCCTCCGCCGTGGCCCCGTTCGACGTGATCTTCATCGATCCGCCGTACGCGTTCGAAACCGAGGCGTGCAACCGGCTGCTGGCCGATCTGGCGGCCCGCGAACTGACCGGCGACGGCACGGTGATCATGCTGGAACGTTCCACGCGTTCCGCCGAACCGACCGCCCCGGAAGGCTGGACCATCTCCGATCGCCGCGATTACGGCGAAACCGCCGTCTACTACATCGAGCCCGTTTCCTCCGGCGCGGCCGATGCCTCCGCCGGGGAAGGCATCTGACCCCCATTCCCGCCGTTGCCTGGCACCCAGAAAGGAAATCAGCGCTGACGGGGGTGTGCTCCGGAGACTTCCCATCCCAAGGCCATAAGCGTCTTGCGGTCCGCCTTGTCGAGCTTCGCGCAGTCGAGGGCCTCGATGAGGTCCGGACGCAGCTCATCGGTCTTGGCCAGCGCCTCGTCGCGGCGGAAACGGTCCACTTTCGCGTGGTTGCCGGACAGCAGCACGTCCGGAACCTTGATGCCGCGCCAATCGGCCGGCTTCGTATACTGGCGGTGCTCCAGGAGCGCGTTCTCGCCCGTGTAGGATTCCTCCACGATCGACGCGGCGTTGCCCATGAATCCCGGCAGCAGGCGGGTGATGGCCTCCAGCATGACGGAAACGGCCACTTCGCCGCCGTTAAGCACATAATCGCCGATCGAATATTCGCGCACGTCGACGCCCTGCGCGCGGTAATACCGCGGAATGCGCGCGTCGTAGCCCTCGTACCGGCCGCAGCCGAACAACAGATGGTCGGCGTGGCTCAGCTCCGTCGCGTCCTGCTGTCTGAACAGGGGAGCGGATGGATTCGGGAAGATCAGCACCGGACCGGGAGCGGTGGTTTCCGGACCGTCGGCTTCGCCCGCCACGCCATCCGCGGATTCCGTAGGAGCCGGGGCTTCGGAAGACGAGGTCACGTCATCGTCGTCATCGACATCAGATGCGATCGTGGCCGGTTCGAGATGCAGCAGCTCGTCAAGGCATTCGCCCCACACCTCGGGCTTCATCACCATGCCCGCCCCGCCGCCGACAGGGGTATCGTCGACGGAATGGTGCACATCGTGCGTCCAGTCACGCAGATTGTGCGCGGTGACTTCGACGAGGCCTTTCTCCTGCGCCTTGCCAAGCAGACTCAGATTCAGCACTTCGAAATATTCCGGGAACACGGACACGATATCGATCTTCATAATGTTCCACAATACCGGCATGCCTGCCAAGACGCCTGTCAAGCGGAGCTGATGCGTCCGTATATGCGAAAAGGCGCCGGCATGAAGCCAGCGCCTTTGGGAATCAGCGGGGTCAGAGCCCCGGAATGAGCCCGCCCGGCGGATCGAGAGTCAGATATCCGCCCTCGAGGTCGATATCCGGCACAAGCTCGTCCACGAACGGCACGAGCGCGCTGTTCTCGACCACCACGCCATCGGCGTCCTTGACGGGATTGGCCAGACGGATCTTGAGCAGCCACTGGGCCACTTCGATCACATCCACCACCTTGCCGACCACGGTGCCGGGCTCGAGTCCCAGCGTATTGCCTTCGGCAAGGCGTGCCTCAAGACCGATCAGGTCCTTCGGGTACCACTCGTCCGCCTCAAGCATCTCCTCCGGATCGTCCGCCTCGCCATACAGCACCACGCCATTGGCGGCCTCGGACGCATCGCGGTCGTCGATGCCCTCGAATTTGATGATCCAACGGTTCTTGAAGGTACGGGAGCTTTCCACCACGTACTCTTCCTCGCCGTCCTTCGTATACAACACAGCACCGGGAGCGAACCGGTATTCCGGTTCGTCCGTAAAGATCTGCACGGTGACCTCGCCCTTGAGCCCCTGCGCACGCCCGATACGACAGACCCTCAGCAGCTCAAGCTGTTGAGGGTCGTCGGAATGCATATCACGCACCACGCTAGGATCTCACCTGCGCACGTCCATGATGTCGACGCGCACCTTGTGGTCGGACAGTGCCTGCACCACGGTGCGAATCGCATTTGCCGTGCGTCCGCTGCGTCCGATGACGCGGCCGATGTCCTCGGGATTCACACGCACGCGAATAAGCTCGCCGCGCGGATTCTCATGGGACTTCACCGAGACATCATCGGGAAAATCGACGATGTTCTTAATCAGATGTTCCACAGCCTGGGCGAGCATGGTCACTCGGCTTCCGCAGCCGGCTCTTCAGCCGGAGCTTCCTCGGTGGCGGCGGCTTCGGCCTCAGCCTTGGCCTTGGCGTCAGCTTCGGACTTGGCGGCCTTCAGCTTCTGGGCCTGAGCCTCAACGGCCTCGACGCGAGCGGCGGCATCCGGGCCAGCCTCAACGGTCTTCAGGGTGCCTTCGGCACCGTCGAGACCCTTGAACTTCTGCCAGTCGCCGGTGATCTTCAGCAGGTTCAGCACCTGCTCGGTCGGCTGAGCGCCAACGCCGAGCCAGTACTGAGCGCGCTCAGAGTTGATGTTGATGGTCGAAGGCTGGGTGTTCGGGTTGTAGGTACCGATCTCCTCGATGGCGCGGCCATCGCGCTTGGTACGGGAATCCATGATCACCACGCGGTAGAACGCGTAGAACTTCTTACCCATGCGCTTCAGACGAATCTTGGTTGCCAAAATGGCTCTCCTTGTAACTAGGGGTGTGTGTTTCGTGTTCTGTGTGGGGCACGGAATCCGAAACCCACGTGTTCCTCGCGTCACGCGATTGGTAGAGGGCCTCGCGCGCGCGAATAACTGGCTAATTATAACCGTGGGGTATGGACGCGTCGTAGCTGTGGTCGCGCTTGGCGCGGTTCCAAGGTTTCTGGAGACGTTGGGCATTCGTGAGGTGTTTGGGCGGGTTTGGGCGCTCGATGTGCCGGCATCGGATGAAGCCACTATGCTAGGGCGGTTGTTGGCGATGTTTCCGCGTGGCTGCTCACGGCCACGCCAAGGGGGTTTGCATGGCTATTGCGCTGTGGATCGTGTTGCTGGTATGCGTTGTGTGGATCGCATTGAGCGAAATGCCGGTCGGCTGGGACGGTCATCTGCCGTTGCCGTATCTGATCGCGTTGACGCCTCTGCTGTGGATTCCCACGCTGGCGATCGCCATTGCCGGTATCGCAACACACGACACTGCGCTTGCCGTCGTCGCGGCCATCGCGTGCATCGCATCCCTGCTGCGCAAAATCGCGTACTGGAGCAACAATCTCACGTCCATCAACACGGCGCAGATGGTGGCCGACAAACTTGCCGAAAAGCGTGGAACATCCCGTGAAACACGCGTGTCTACCGCCGCGGAAGCCGCGAAACACGGCCGTTTCCGCGTGATGACGCTCAACTGCCGGTACGGGCGTGCCAACGCGGCCGCGATCGTCAGCGCCGTCAAGGAACGCGACATCGCCGTGCTCGCACTGCAGGAATTGACGGACGATCTGGTCGCGGCTCTGGACGAGGCCGGCCTGTCCGACCTGCTGCCGTACCGCCAGCTGGGTGAGAACAAAGAGACGGACAATGGCGGATTCAACGGCGTCTGGATTCGTGTGGAGCCGAGCGACACCTCGCCGGTCACCGTGGAAATCCCCGCCGCCGACGTACCGGGCGTATGCTTCCCGATCGATTCGATGCGTGGCATCACGTTCGTTTCCGCGCATCCGAAGTCGCCGATGCGCGGCTGCCGCGATTGGTCGGCCGGCATCCTCGGTCTGGGCGAGTTGGCCACGTCGCAGAAGAAGGGCGATATCACCGTGATCCTGGGTGACCTCAACTCCGGCACCGACCATCCGAGCTTCCGTGGACTGCTGGCCGCCGGATTCAAGGACGCCGCGCTCGATGAGGCGAAGGGCCGCCGTGCCACGTTCCCGTCGTGGATTCCGTGGCCGCGTCTCATCCTCGACCATGTGCTGTTCACCGCGGGACTGGACGCGTCCGACGTGCGCTCCTTCACGGTCAACGGCACCGACCATCTCGCGCTGGCCGCCACGTTGACGTTGAAATGACGTTGACGTTGAAATGACGTTGGTACGGCGCCAAAACGCCGTACAAATAAAACGAAGCTGCCGATGCCGGAAGTTGATTTCCGACATCGGCAGCTTCGTTTTGTATGTGCTTGTATGCGCGGCTTAGTGCAGCAGACCCGACAGTCCGCCACCGAAGTTCGGCGGCAGCTCGCCGGAATCGCCCATCATATCCTGCAAACCGGCGGGCAGCGCCGGATTCTGCGGCTTCTTGGCAAACGCGGAACCGCTGGAAGAGCCACCGGAATTCTTGCCGGCGAGCTTCTCGCGCAATGCCTTCTCCTCAGCCTCGCGCTTCATCGGATTGCCGGACTTGCCGCTCTTCTTCTTGTTCTTCTTGCCTTTGCCTTTGCCCTTGCCGCCGCCCATGGCCGGACCGCCGAAACCGGGGATGCCGGCGCCGGCCTTGTTGCTCATGCGACGCATCATCTTCGCGGCCTGCTCGAAACGCTGCAGCAGCCCGTTGACCTGCGAGACGGTGACGCCGGAACCGTAGGCGATACGCGCGCGGCGGGAACCGTCGATGATGCTCGGATCGCGACGCTCGGCCGGAGTCATCGAACGGATGATGGCCTCCGTGCGGTCGATCTCCTTCTCATCGAACTGCTCAAGTTCCTTGCGGTGGGCCGCCATGCCCGGAATCATGCCGAGCAGGTTCTTCATCGGGCCAAGCTTGCGCACCTGCTGAAGCTGGTCGAGGAAATCGTCAAGTCCGAAGGAGCCGTCGGAGATCTTGACGGCGGCCTTGCGGGCCTCCTCCTCGTCGAACTGCTTCTGCGCCTGCTCGATAAGGGTGAGGATGTCGCCCATGTCGAGGATGCGGGAGGCCATACGATCCGGATGGAAGACCTCGAAATCCTTCAGACCCTCGCCGGTGGAGGCGAACAGGATCGGCTTACCGGTCACGGACGCCACGGACAGCGCGGCGCCGCCACGGGCGTCGCCATCCAGCTTGGACAGCACAACGCCGGTGAAATCAACACCCTCATCGAAAGCCTTGGCGGTCTGCACGGCATCCTGGCCGATCATCGCGTCGATGACGAACAGGATCTCGTTCGGCTGCACGGCGTCGCGGATGTCGCGGGCCTGCTTCATCAGCTCCTCGTCCACGCCAAGACGGCCTGCGGTATCGATGATGACCGTGTCATACAGCTTCTGCTTGGCAAGCTCGACGGCATCACGGGCCACCTTCACCGGATCACCGGTGGTCTGGCCGGGGGAGACGACCGCTTCGCCGCCATCGGACTGCACGCCCTTCTCCGGCGCGTACACCGGCACGCCCGCGCGCTCGCCGACCACCTGAAGCTGCGTCACCGCGTTCGGACGCTGCAGATCGGCCGCGACCAACAGCGGGGTGTGGCCGGAATCTTTCAGCCAGTAGCCCAGCTTGCCAGCCAACGTGGTCTTGCCGGCACCCTGAAGACCCGCGAGCATGATGATCGTCGGCGGATTCTTCGCGAAGTTCAGCGGGCGGTCTACACCCGCGCCGAGCACTGCGGTGAGCTCCTCGTTGACGATTTTCACCACTTGCTGGGCCGGATTGAGCGCTTCGGAAACCTCGGTGCCGAGCGCGCGCTCACGGATACGGCCGGTGAAGGAACGCACCACGTCGAGCGCCACATCGGCGTCGAGCAGCGCGCGGCGGATCTCGCGGATGGTGCCGTCGATATCAGCCTCGGAAAGCTTGCCCTTGCTCTTCAGATGCTTGAAGGCATTCGAGAGCCTATCTGTCAAAGAACTAAATGCTGCCATAATGTTCCTCAGTCTAGCCGTCGTGTGGGAAATATCGGGGCATGGCACGTTCGGGGCGCGGTCCAATTGTTGACGCCGTGCGGTGCTTCCTCGGATGAAGTTGTGCGGTGCTTTCAGGTGAAAACGACGAAATGGTGGTCTTTACGGATGAAATCAGGGTGGATTCCGTCCGCAAAGACCACCATTTCGGTGTGTCTTCGGCGCAAAGCGCGCAGTTACATCACTTCAGCGACCAAGTGGAGCCCTGGGGGCCGTCCTCGATGGCGATGCCGGCCGCGTTCAGCGCGTCGCGAATCGTGTCGGCCTTGGCGAAGTCCTTGGCCTTGCGGGCCTCGGCACGTGCCGTAAGCTGTTCGGAGATCAGCGCGTCGAGCGCATCATGCTCTGCGGATTCTCCCTCTCCGGCCTCGCCGCCGGCCTCGCCGCCGTTCGCCCACGGTTCCGCCAGCGGGTCCAGACCCAACGTGTCGAGCATCGCGCGAACGTTGAGCAGCACCTCACGCACCTCGGCCTTGGCGGCGTCGGAATCGGCGCGGTCGGCCAGTTTCGACAGCAGCGTGTTGCCGGAACGGATGGCGGTGAAAATCGCGGCGGTCGCACCGGACACGTTGATGTCGTCGTTCATCGCGGCGACGAAGTCGGTCGGCAGCGCATCGGCGGAAACGGAAACGACCTCGGCACGGCTGGGCTGTTCGCCGATGGCGATGCCCGCGCGTTCGATGAAGTTCGAGACGCGCTCATAGGCGGACTGCGCCTCGGCGAGCGTCTGATCGGACCATTCCAGCATCGAGCGGTACTGCACACCGCCCAGTGCATAGCGCACCACCCAGGCGGAATTGTTCGCCAGCACGGCCGGCACAGACAGGCCGTTGCCCAGCGACTTCGACATCTTCTCACCCTTGGCGGTCACCCAAGCCGAATGCATCCAACGCGCGGCCGAATCATAGCCGGCGGCACGGGTCTGGGCCATCTCGTTCTCATGGTGGGGGAATCGCAAATCAAGCCCGCCGCCGTGGATGTCGAAACCATCCTTCAGATAACGGTGGCTCATCGCGGAGCATTCGATATGCCAGCCCGGACGGCCGGTGCCGAACGGGGTGTTCCAACGCGCGTCGAGCGGATCGGAATCCTTCGGCGCCTTCCACAGCGCGAAATCGCGCGGATCATGCTTGTCGGGGGAGGCGTCGGCCGGATCGACGGGATTGTACTTGTCATCGCCCGCGTTGTCGACGGACGGGCCCATCGCGTCGGTCACCTTGGAAGCCTCGTCCTCGACGGCGGTCTGCTTCTGGTGCGTCAGCTCGCCGTAATGCGGCCAGGAGGCCACATCGAAGTACACGTTGCCGGTCGGTTCACCGTTCTCATCGCGCACTACGTAGGCGTGGCCGTTATCGATGATGCGTTGAATCATGTCGATCATGTCGCTCATATGGCCGGTGGCACGCGGCTCGACGGTGGGCGGCAGCACGCCCAGATCGGCGTAGGCCTGGCTGAACTCGCGTTCGTAGTAGTACGCGCGGGCCCACCACTGCTGGCCTGCGGCGGCGGCCTTGTCAAGAATCTTGTCGTCGATATCGGTCACGTTGCGTACGAAAGTGACCTGATAGCCGAGCTTGAGGAACCAGCGGCGCACGATGTCGAACGCCACGGCGGCGCGGATATGGCCGATGTGCGGCGACGACTGCACCGTCGCGCCGCAGACGTACATGCCCACTTCGCCTGGTTTGATCGGGGTGAACGTGCTGACGGCGTGCGAGGCCGTATCGTACAGCTTCAGTCCTGCAGCGGCCTTGGCCACTTGCGCCGAGACAAGCGTGCTCGGCATGACGGAAGCGTTGAAATCCTGCGGTTCCTGAGTGTTTGCCATGGCTCCTAGAGTAGGCATGAAACCAGACAAGGCGGGCGTGCGCCCCGCGGCTGTGCGGCAAACGTATGCAGTTTACGTGGGTCGTGCCACAATAGGGATTATGACTAAGCCGAAAGTGTTGATTTTGCAACATGTTCCGTGGGAGAAGCCGGGGCGCATCCTCGACAGTCTGGACGACATGCAGCTGCCATACCAGGTGGTGAATGTAGCCAAGACGAAGAAGCCGGAACTGCCGAATTTCAACGAGGTCGCCGGCGTGGTGATCATGGGCGGGCCTATGGGCGCGCTGGATTTCGACGAATACCCGGGTCTGAAGGCCGAAGCCAAGCTGGCGCGCGCCGCCATCGCAGTGAACAAACCGGTGCTGGGCGTGTGCTTGGGGCATCAGATCATCGCCACGGCCCTTGGAGCGAAACTCAAATCCGGCAAGGCGCCCGAAATCGGATTCGCCCCCATCAAACGCATCGACAAGCACGACTACTTCTCCATGTGGGACAAAACCATCAACGTGCTGCACTGGCATAACGACGTGGTCTCGCTGCCCGAAGGCGCGCAGCCGCTCGCACGATCCGCCGCCACCAAAAACCAAGCGTTCCGCTTCGGCTCGGCGCTCGGACTGCAGTTCCATCTTGAAGTCACCCCCACCCTGCTGGAGGAATGGCTGGACGAACCCAGTATGGTCAAGGGCCTGAAGGCCGCTGGCGGGTCCAAATCCAAGCTGCGCGAGGATTTCGCCGAATGCAACCCACGTCTGCAGCCCCTCGCCGACCAAGTGTTTTCGGGATTCGCCGCCCGTTGCAACACCCATGCCGCCACGCTGCGGTAATCGTTGATATTCCCGGGATTTTCAAAAAAGCCATATAATCGGCGGCATCAGGCCGTAACGGTCTTGCCGCCGTCCGTGTACAAGGAGGAACACCATGGCCATCAGCACCCGTATATCGCAAGCCCTTCAGGAACTACCCAAAACCGAACTCCACCTGCACATCGAAGGCACGCTGGAACCGGAACTCGCCCTGCGATTGGCGGAGCGCAACGGCGTCACGCTGCCGTTCAACGGACTTGACGACCTGCGTTCCCGCTACCATTTCGCCAATCTGCAATCCTTCCTCGACCTGTACTACCAGCTCATGGGCGTGCTGCGCACTCGCGAGGATTTCGCCGACCTGATGTTCGCCTACCTCACGCACGCGCACAAGGACGGAGTGCGCCGCACGGAGATCTTCTTCGACCCGCAGGTGCATATGAACAACGGACTCGACTACAACCTTGTGCTTGATGGCCTGCAGGACGGCATCGCGCGAAGCCGCGACGCATACGGCATCGACGCCGCGCTGATTCTCAGCGTCGTGCGCGACCTGCCGGTCGAATCGGCACAGGCTTTGCTCGACGCCGCAGCGCCCCGCGCCAACGAACTGCTGGCGATCGGCTTAGACTCCGCGGAAGTCGGCTATCCGCCCGAACTGTTCGAACAGGTATACGAGCGCGCGGCGGGCATGGGCCTGCATCTCGTCGCCCATGCCGGCGAGGAAGGCCCGTCGGAATACATCCGGCAGGCGCTGGACGTGCTGCACGTCGAACGCATCGACCATGGCGTGCGCATCGTCGATGACCCCGCGTTGGTGGAACGCGTGGCTGCGGAGGGTATCGGGCTCACCGTGTGCCCGCTGTCGAACCTGCGACTGCAAGTGGTCGACGACGTGGCCAAAGTGCCGATCCGCCAGCTGTTGGACGCCGGAGTACGCGTCACCGTCAATTCCGACGATCCCGCGTATTTCGGCGGATACATCGCACGCAACTACATGGCCCTCGCCGAAGCCGGCCTGTCGATGACGGCGCTCGCCACCATCGCAGGCAACTCGATTGAAGCGTGCTTCGCGCCGGAGGAGGACAAGGCGTCTATGCGCACTGAGCTGGACCGGTGGAAGACTGAGTACGCCGATCTGCTGTCATGATCTTCACCGGGTTTATGCAGGGCGGCATAATGCGAATGCTGGCCAGTGCGGTTTTTGGTGGGGTATATCTGTGACGGGGTGTGCGGAGACAAACCGCAACATGGAACAGACGGAATAAGCGGCACGTTCGCGCGGTGCCACGCAATATGCGCGGGCACCTGCGTGGGCGGCGTGCGCGGGAGGAGAAACATATGCGTATGAACGCACAGACCGGGCGGCGCCCGGATAATCGAATGTTGTATGTCGGCGACATCGCCTTCACCCCCTCGCCGCAACGCCTGGTGGGCATCAGACGCGGTGTCGTCGCGGTGGAGAATGGCATCGTTTCAGGATGTTACGAGTCCATGGCCGACGTGCCGGCCCATTGGCGGAACGCGCCCAGAACCGACTTCGGCGATGCGCTGGTGATTCCGGGGTTCAACGACCTGCACATCCACGCCCCGCAATACCCGACCGCAGGGCTTGGCCTCGACAAGGAACTGCTTCCATGGCTGGAAACCTACACGTTCCCCGCCGAAGCGCGATTCGCCAGCCCCGACTATGCGCGGATCTGGTACCAGCGCTTCATCCAACGCATGTGGGAGGTGGGAACCCTGCGTTTCAGCGCGTTCGCGACCCTGCACCGCGAAGCCACGTTGACGCTCGCCCGGCTCGCGCAGGAATCGGGACTCCGACCGGTCATTGGCAAGGTCAACATGGACCGCAACGGTTCCGAGGAACTGAGCGAAAGCACTGAGGAATCTCTGGACAACACCGTTGCCGTCATCGAAACGATGCGCAGCGAGACACCCGACATCGGCTACATCGTCACGCCGCGTTTCGTGCCATCCACCACGCCCGAACTCATGCGCGGACTCGCCGACATCGCGCAACGATACGATCTGCCGGTGCAATCGCATCTGTCGGAGAATCGCGGCGAGGTCGCATGGGTGCGCGAACTGCACCCTGAATGCGCGTCGTACACGGACGTGTATGAACAGTACGGGCTGCTGCGGGACAGCAAAACGATCATGGCGCACTGCATCTACCTGGACGACGAGGAAATCGACACGTTGCGCCGCCACGACGTGACCGTGGCGCACTGCCCGCAGTCCAACGCCAATCTGACCAGCGGCATCATGCCGGCGCGGCGCTACCTGGAGCAGGGGCTGCACGTCACCATCGCCAGCGACGTGGACGCCGGGCACGTGCCCGACATGAATCGTCATATCGCCGCCGCGGTCGCGGTGTCGAAGTTGCGGCAGACTCAATACGCCGACGAGACGGCATTGCGTCTGCCGGAAGCGTTCCATATGGTCACCAAGGAGCCGGGCAGGTTCCTGGCCGCGGCCACGGGGCAGGCACCCGCAGGGTCGTTCGAACCCGGATACGCGTTCGACGCGCTGGTGGTAGAGCCGATGACCTCGCCGTGGGAGCTGAGCGTTGCGGAACGGGTGGAGCAGTTCATCTACACGGGCACGCCGGCGAACATCAGCCACCGGTACGTGGCCGGGAGTGAGATTCCCCGCCCCTTCGCCGAATAGACGCGATTCAGGTCGTGAAGAACCGGCGCGGCGTCGGTGTTCCGCCGCCGCGCTACATTGGTGCTTTATGCCGACTTATGATTTGGGACTTGAACACGTTTCGCTCGCCTTCGCGACCAAGAACATCTTCACCGATGTGACGCAGGGCGTCTTCGAGGGCGACCGCATCGGCATCGTCGGCAGGAACGGCGATGGCAAATCCACGCTGCTGCACCTCTTCCGCGGCACGCAGGAACCGGATTCCGGCCGCGTGACCATGCGGGGTGGCCTGACCTTCGGCATGCTCGACCAGCGTGATCCGCTCGACGACAACGCCACCGTGCGTGAGGCCGCGCTCGAGGGGCGCGAGGACTACGAGTGGGCCGCCGAAACCAAATCGCGTGAGATCGTGGAGGCGCTGCTCGGCGGCATCAGCCTGGACGCGAAGATCGGCTCGCTGTCCGGCGGCCAGCGCCGCCGCGCCGACTTGGCACGCCTGCTGCTCAAGGATTGGGACATCCTCGCGCTCGACGAGCCCACCAACCACTTGGACGTGGTGACCATCCACTGGCTTGCCGAACACCTGAAGAACCGTTGGCCGTCCGGTCAGGGCGCGCTGTTGCTCGTCACCCACGACCGTTGGTTCCTCGACGAGGTGTGCGAATCGATGTGGGAGGTCCATGACGGTGTGATCGACCCGTTCGAAGGTGGTTATTCCGCGTACATGCTGCAGCGTGTGGAACGCGACCGCCAAGCCGATGTGCGCGAGACCAAGCGCCGCAACCTGGCCCGCAAGGAGCTCGCATGGCTTACCCGCGGCGCCCGGGCGCGTTCCACCAAGCAGAAGTTCCATGTCAAGGCTGCGCGGGAGCTCATCGCCGACGTGCCGCCGGTGCGTAACACCTTGGAGCTGAAGCAGATGGCCACCTCCCGACTGGGCAAGCAGGTGGTCGATCTGATCGATGTGACGCAGATCTTCGAACATGCGCAGGGTGAGGCCGACATCGACCCCGATGTGGCGGAAATGGAGGCTTCGGCCTCGCGCGTGGACGTGGTGCCGGCCATGTATGCCGAACCGCAGGCCCACGGTTCCGTCGAAGTGGCCGTCGACGATCTGACCGACCCGCGATTGGTGGACGCCGGCGTGCCCGAGGCCCGGCAGGCCGCCGCACAGGCCGCGCGGCAGGCCGGGGAGCAGGCGCAGGAGTCGGGCGATGATGCTGATGCATCCACGCCGGAGGTCACGTCCGCGGCGCGGAAAGTCACCGTCACCGGCCGCAAGATCCTCGACGACGTGACGTGGCTGATTGGTCCCGGCGACCGTTTCGGCATCGTCGGCGCGAACGGCGCCGGCAAATCGACCCTGCTGAAGATCCTCGACGGCACGATCACCCCGACCGCAGGCCATGTGAACATCGGCAAGACCGTGAAGTTCGCGGTGCTCTCGCAACGTCTCGACGAGCTGGAGAAGCTGGGCAAGTACAAGATCAAGGAAGTGCTCAGCCGCTACAAGCCGAGCTACATCGTGGACGGCAAGGAGACCACGCCGGGGCAGATGATGGAACGCCTCGGCTTCGAATCCGCGCAGCTCATGACGCCGATCAAGGATCTTTCGGGTGGCCAGAAGCGCCGTATGCAACTGCTGCTCATCCTGCTCGACGAGCCGAACGTGCTCATCATGGACGAGCCCGGCAACGACCTTGACACCGACATGCTCGCCGTGATGGAGGACCTGCTCGACACCTGGCCGGGCACGCTGATCGTCGTCTCCCACGACCGCTACCTGCTCGAACGCGTCACCGACCAGCAGTTCGCGCTGATCGGCGGCAAGATCCGCCATCTGCCCGGCGGCGTGCAGGATTATCTCGATATGACCGAGGCCATCAAGAACGGCAAGGACCCGTTCGCGGACGAGAAGACCGGCAGGAACGGCAAGGGGCGGAAGGGCGGCGATACGGGAGATTCCGTTGCGGCTGGTTCGACTAGTTCGGCTGGCTCCGCCGTTTCCTCCAGCGGTGCCGATTCGGATGCCGCCGACACCGGTTCGGCCGAATCCACGCCGAAGCTCACCGGCAAGGCGTTCCATGAGGCATCGAAGCGCGTTTCCGCGATCGAACGCAAGCTGGGCAAGCTGGAGGAGCAGAAGTCCGATCTGGAAGCGCAGATGGCCGCGCATGATCCGAGCGATTACGAAGGCCTGAACAAGCTTAACGAGCAGTTGCAGGCCGTCACGGACGAGTCCGAATCCCTCGAAACGGAGTGGATGGAACTTTCCGAACAGCTCGAGTAGCCCCCCCATTCGAACAAACCGACGCTGAGCCGCTCCTCACCGTCGGTTTGGCGGTATGGAATATGCAAAACCGACGGTGACAGCTCGCTCAGCGTCGGCTTTGCGGAATGATGCGTCGCGGCTGGCCGAGGGTGATCAGGCCAAGGTGGTGAAGAGCTGGAACGGGAGCGGCGACCCTTCCGCAAAACCCGCGTCCAGTTCCAGTGCTCCCGGTGAATGTTGGCCATTCGTGCGACAGGGATGCGTGGCGCACGAGGTATCAGTGTCATATTCTTGTCTGCATAGAAGTTCTCAGCTACTTCTGCCGGAGAAACCAATGGAGGTGTCTCATGAATCAAATGACGCGAAGAAGTCTCGGCTGTTTGTTGTCCGTTTTATTGTTGTGTTCATGCGTCGGATGTGCGAATCCCGCACATGAAACCTCTGATGGTAACGCTGTTCAGAGCAGCAGTAAAAACGATGATGCTGCTGAGCAAGCGTATAAAGCGTTTACTGTGGACGCTCTGGACCGTGTCGCCGTCGACGATCTCAATGACTCGGACAAATTGGTTCTGATAAACAAGTTGGGCGCGAAATCCGTGCACGGCGATGGCACTGTTCCGTTTTCCAAAAAGGTCGACGAAAACAATATGTACTATGTCGTTTCCATGTGCAAGCAGAAGGAACAGGCTCCTTACTCACTCGTCCTCTACAAAGATGGGCAGCCGCACACTCTGACCACGAGGGAAGCCTGTACGCCCAATGGAATAGAGACGGTCTCTCTTCCGGCGGAGAGCTTCCCTGGCGCGACATCATTGTCCATCATCAATATCGACAACACGGATCTCGTTGTCTCCGTATATGAAGTAAAGGAGAATCGTCAGGAATAACGTTGGCGGCTGGCTTAATTTGCTTGATGGGTTAGCGGAATCGTCAGGGACAATGACCATTCTTCATTTTCTGAATTTATGGTCATTGTTCCGTTATGCTGCTGTACGAATTTTTGTATGAGGGTGATTCCGTAGTGCTTTTTCGATTCGCTATCCATCGCGGCGCTGTACGGATTCGATGCGAAGATGTGAGCCTCGCCTGATTCCGCCGATCCTGCTTCCACCGAGAGAATAAAGGCAAAAGGGCCTGGTTTTCCATGTTTTGCGATGTTGTTGAGTATTTCGGTGCAGGCTGTTTGCAGCAGCGGCAGCTCCGCTTTGTCTATTGCGTTCAAATCCCCACGGATTATCGGCATTCCGGTAAAACCTAGAGTTCTGAGCCTATCGCATTGGCTCTCGATGCGTTGCTGGAAAAGATCGAGATCATTCCTCTTATCTGTCTCATTACCTGTCTCAAGATCGTTGGCCATGGGACTGATGATCTGAGTGCGAAGCTCATGCAATGCCTGCGTAAGTACCTGTTCGATTTGCGCCAAAGCATCATTGCTTTTCACGGATTCTTCCTTGCGACACAGCAGAATCGCATAGGTCATAGACCCTGCAATGGAATCATGCAGTATGTGAGTCTCCCTGAGCCGTTCCTGTTGTCGTCGCACTTGTTCTTGCGCAATCGCCAGGTCGGCCTTCCGTTGCTCTGTCTGTATCTTCCACCGTATGGCAAAGCCGACGAAAAAGGCTCCGATATAGGAGCATGCGAGCACAGGGATGCTCGAATTGTAGTCGATGCCGCCTGTCCAATAGCCTAAAGGAAGCGCCAGAGCGCAAAGTATCGGTCCTGCGATGGCAAATGTAAATCGTCTGACTTCAAACGCAAGTATTCCGCATGCAAGCCATGTGCCGTATAAGGTCGAAGGGCCATCGCAGATAGCCGGGATTAGCGCGCACGCTATGTGCGTTGCAAGGATCGCCATACTTGCCGGCACAGGGAACCAGGCTAATAGCAGCAGAGCAATGCAATAAGGCGTCAAATATAGCCATGACCAGAGGGACATGTTTGTCCAAGCGGTCAGTTCGAGCAGGAAAAAGCAAATGCAGATAATGGATCCCGCCAGGTAAGGCTTGTGTGCGGTCTTCGCCAATGACGTTATTTGCTGTGGCAGCTTCATCGTTATATCCAGCCGTTTCTCACGCACGTCGCAACAGCTTCGGCGCGACTGTGAGCATGAAGTTTCTCGAAAGCTCGTCGCGCATATGTTTTCACCGATGCTTCGCTGACGTTGAGTTGCCGGGCGATGGCGGAAGTAGTGAATCCGTTTGCATAGCTGGCAATGATCTGCAATTCCTTGCCGGAAAGTCGCATGGATTCCGTGCTCTTTCCCGTCCACGACGCAACTTCGCTATTTCCAATGGCTTTGCCGATGATTCGGACCAGTTGAATCGTGGGAATTTCTTTTGGAATAATCGCATAGAACGCATCGGACCATGGTGCTCCGTGTGCTTTTTCGTTTTCGCTGTCCAAAAAGGCGCTGATGCCGATGATGGCAATATCTGGATATTGTTCCTTGACATGACGTGCCAATTCCACACCGTCCATTTCAGGCATTGCGATATCGGTGAGCATGGCCTGCGGTCTTTGCGAAGAGTCCCGCATGGCGTCAAGTGCTTGTTCGGCTGAAGCGGCGGTCCATAGAATCTGTATGGGTGCGCATGTTTCGACCAATAAGCTTCGGATTGCGCTCGCGACCAACGGATCATTGTCCACGATCCCTAGGGTCGGATCATTGGCAAGCGTGTGCATAATGCCCCCATTAGTCTGCTTCTCGCTCCAGAATAGACGTTTTGTTGCTGCAAGGAAATCATAGTGTTGACGGCGGCATATATTGCGGTTGAGTTTAAAAAATATATTGTACAAATAATTTGTATATAATGGGGGCGACGGAAAGGAGTCTCCTGCAATGACCGATACCATCCCAGACGAAGCACGGCTGCCTGAAGATGCCGCAGTAACTGTAACCAATGCCGATACTCTTCGGGCCATGGCAAGTCCGATTCGTATGAGGATTCTTGGAACATTGCGGGTGAATGGCGAACAGACTGTAGGAAACATCAGCGAGCAGCTTGGTGAGGCTTCTGGCGCCATCAGCTATCACTTGGGGCAGCTTGCAGGTGCCGGACTTGTGGAGAAGGTGAAGTCTCCCGATGGCGATCGAAGAAAAAGCTGGTGGAAGGCTTGCCAAAGCGCCATTCGTCTGGAGGGCTCCGGGGAGAAAAACGGTGCGGACAATGCAAAGGCCATGGATATGTTCCGACGTTCTACGGCACTCTCCTACGAGATGGCCTATGAGCGTTTTCTGGACAAGTTGCCGGAATTGCCACGGGAATGGGCCGATGCATGCACCAGCGATGATCACGTGTTGCGCTTGACCGCAGAGGAGATGAGCTCGATGCTTGAAGAGCTCAATGAGGTCGTGCGTCGCTGGCAGATCAAGGCAGGCGTGCACGGAGACGATGAACCGGGCGTCGAACCCGTTGCGCTGATTCTGCAGGCCTTCAGATGGTTTTCGTAAGACGTCGGTAGGGACTTTTGCCCATGGGCGCATAGCCCATAAATACATAGCAATACGGAAGCATGGGTGGAATAAGGAACAAGTGGGACAAGTGGAACAAAGCGTGGGCGGAACGACGAAATCACTTTGGCAATCCGCAGGGTACATTCCTTGGTTCACCGCGGATACGGCATCGGCGGCCGGTTCAGCACTGCGTACATTGGCGATCAGCCTGCTCGGATATGCGGTGTCCGGCTCCACCGTCGCCGCCGGTTGGCTTGGAACGGCGTCGATGATTGCGCAACAGGTTGCGAGCGTATTCGGAGGAACCTTCGTCGACAGGCATGACCGCAAACGACTTATCGTGGCAAACGCCATCGTCGGCGTTTTGGCTTGGGGCGCGGTAGCAGTGCTACTGCTGTGTAACGCATTATCGTTTCCCGTGTTGCTGCTGATTGCGGTGCTTGCATCCGGCGTCAACGGATTTCTCGGGAGCGCCACGGATGCGATGCTTCGCTCAATCATCGATATCCGCTATTATCCCAAGGCGCGAAGCCTCAACGAAGGGCGTGACGCGACCATCACCATGGCGGGAAGCCCCATCGGAGGATTCCTGTACGGCGTCGCACCATGGCTGCCATTCCTGGTGTCAGCATGTATGTACGCCGTGGCCGGCGTTGCCGCCACCGGCATTCGCGAACATGATTCGGATAACAGGCGTATCGGGGAAACGGATGGCGATGCGGCGAAAGGTGGTTTCTTCCGCGATTTCCTGGAAGGCTGGTCATGGTCGTTGCACAGGAAAACGCTGGTGGTCGTGCTCGTCGTGGCGGCATTGCTTAATTTCGGCGTCAATGGCATCCAATATGCCATTCAGCTGCATCTGATGTCGTGCGGGACCAATGCGACCTCCATCGGATTCATCAGTGGTGGCATATCGCTGATGATGTTTGTGGGATCGTTACTGGCCGGCAAAATCAGTGATAAGGTTCCGGTCGGTCCAACCGTGTGCCTCGTCTGTCTGTTCATCTGCCTGTGCGTCTTGCCAGTGGCTTTGACCGACAACTACTGGGTCATGCTGGTTGCCAATTCGTTCGTCGGTCTGCCGTTCCCGCTGATTAACGCGATGCTGCTCGGTTTCATCTTCGCCAAGTCGCCCACGAACATGCAAGGGCGCATTACCGTCACATTGACGGTTCCGGCCCAGGTGCTCTCGATGTTCTGCAGCGCAGTGGCCGGCACCTTGCTTCCGGTCCTCGGATTCCACGGCACGATGCTGGTGTTCCTCGCCATACTCGTGGCAAGCGCCGTGCTGGTGATGTGCTCCCGTTCCATTCGCGACATCCCCAAGGCGGCGCAATGGGAGCATACGATATTGCGGTGAGATATCGAAGCAAATGAAAAGCGGTGCCCCACGAGACGAGTCGTGGGACACCGCTTGCCGTAAATCAGGCAGATTGCTCAGGCCGTTCAGCGACCGGTGATCTCGGAGCCGAGCACCTTCTCGCTCAGCGTCGGTTTACCGGAATAATTCGTCGTGGCTGCCGGTGCGTTCGAAGAACGCGACCGTGTCGTTCGACGACCAGATCACCAGCCAGTCCCCGGCGTTGGCGACATGGCATTCGTACCGTCCACGCCAATTGCCGGACAGGGTGTGCATGTTGTGGCGGCGGCGCAGCTCCTCCAGTGTTTCCGGGGTGTTCTCCACCACTAGATCGATGACTTTTTCAAGCTCGGCCAGGTTCCAGTTGCGCCGCTTGGCGTTCTTTTTCAAATCACGGCTGAAGGCCTTCGCGAAGTCGGCGGTCAGACGGCCCATCAGCGCATCGCCGCCTCGATCAAGTCATGTCCGTTGGCAAAACGCCCCGCTTTGCCCGACGTTATGAAGTTGTCTGCTTCGGCGGCTGCGTTCCGGCTTTCGTCATTGGGCTCTTCGGGAGCGAAGGTCAATGGGATGCGCCCGGTGTTCACCATCTGTTTGAACACTGCGCGCACCACCGACGAGAGATCCAGGCCATAGTATTCGGCCACGTCGGCGGCCGAACGCTTGAGATTGTCATCCATTCGTATGGTCAACGTCGATGCACTCATCAGAATCCTCATTCACTTGTACGTACAAAAACTAGATATTGTACGTACATTTTAACAAAGAAAGTGATTCCATCCAAGGCTTGCAGCTGACTAACCGCATTGCGCGCACTGTACGTATTCCCCTGAATCACGTGGAAGCAGCCAAGGCAGTGCAATAAGTACGATGCCGATGCATAGCGTCGCAATCGCATGGATGGAATCAATCGTCATCTGCATCTTCCCCATTCGAACAAATCGACGCTGAGCCGCCCCTCACCGTCGGTTTGGCGGAACAGAGCATGTCAAACCGACGGTGAGAGGCCCGTAGGCGTCGGTTTGGCGGTATGGAATATGCGAAACCGACGCTGGCGATTGGCTCAGCGTCGGTTTCGTGGAATACGGGGGCTTCAGACCGTTCAGCGACCGGTGATCTCGGAGCCGAGCACCTTCTCGCTTAGCGCCTTCGGGCCGCGGGTCACGGCGACCGCACCAGAGCGGACCAGCTCGATGATGCCGTAATGCTCCAGCAGGCCGAGCAGCGCGTCGATCTTGCCTTCGGCGCCGGTGGCCTCGATGGTCAGCGACTCAGGGTTCACGTCCACCACACGCACGCGGAACAGACGCACGATCTCCAGCACATCGGAACGGTTGGATTCGTCGGCGGCCACCTTGATGAGCACCAGCTCGCGCTCCACAGTGGTTTCCGGATCGAGGTCCACGATCTTCAGCACGTGCAGCAGCTTGTTGAGCTGCTTGATGATCTGCTCGAGCGGCACTTCCTCCACTTCGGCGGTGACGGTGACACGGGAGATGTCCGGACGCTCGGTGGGGGAGACGGACAGCGAATTGATGTTGAACGCGCGGCGGGCGAACAGGCCGGCGATGCGGGCCAGCACGCCCGGACGGTTCTCGACGAGCACGGACAGCGTGTGACGCTTGGAACCCGGCTGGGATGCAGGATAATTTGCCATGATCGAAATTTCCTTCCTTACGCTACTCGTTCAGTCGTTCTCGCCAGCGCGCTGCAGAGGCTTCACGCCCGGCTTGTACGTGACGTTGTCGTTGGAATCGCCGGCTGCGACCATCGGCCACACCATGGCATCCTTCCACACGCGGAAATCGATCAGCACCGGACGGTCGTTGATTTCGTTGGCCTTCTTGATGCATTCGATGGCTTCGTCCTTGGTGAACGCGCGCATGCCGACGCAGCCGTATGCCTCGGCAAGCTTCACGAAGTCCGGCACATCCACGATGTCCGGCGTGTTCTCGCCGTCCAGCAGGTTCGTCGCGGAATAGTGGTGATCGTAGAACAGGGTCTGCCACTGACGGACCATGCCGTACACGGAGTTGTTGAGCAGCGCGATCTTCACCGGAGTGTGGTCGAGGAACGCAGCCGCCAGCTCTTCGGAGGTCATCTGGAAGGAGCCGTCGCCGTCGATGAGCCACACCGGCTTCTTGTTGTCGAATTCGCGGGCGGAGCCGACGCGGGCGCCGATGGCTGCCGGCAGGCCGAAGCCCATCGTGCCGAGGCCGCCGGAGGACAGCCAGGAGTGGGGCTTGTTGAATTCGATGATCTGGGTGGCCCACATCTGATGCTGACCCACGCCGGAAACCCAGATGGTGTCCGGATCGGCCAAGTCAGACAGCTGCTTGACGACCCACTGCGGGGCAAGGCTGCCGTCGGTCGGTTCGTCCCACGTGATCGGATATTCCTCGACCCACTTGTTGATGACGTCCCACCAATGGCTGGTGTCGGGCTTGCCGTGCACGGCCTGCTCGCGCTTGATCTCCGGAATGAGGTCCTTGAGCACGGTGGCCACATCGCCGACGATCGGCACATCCGGCTGACGGTTCTTGCCGATTTCCGCCGGATCGATGTCGATGTGGATCACGCGCGCGCCCGGCGCGAACGCGTCGAGCTTGCCGGTGACACGGTCGTCGAAGCGTGCGCCGATCGCGACCAGCAGATCGCAACGCTGCACGGCGCCGGTCGCCGCAATCGTGCCATGCATGCCGAGCATGCCAAGCACCTTCGGATCGGAATCCGGCACAATGCCACGCGCCGGCAGGGTGGTGACGATCGGAGCGCCGGTCACATCGGCCAGCTCCTTGACAAGCTCGCCCGCGTCGGAACGCACCGCGCCGCCGCCGACGTACAGCACCGGACGATACGACTGCTCGAACAGCTTCGCCGCGTCGGACAGCACACGGCCGTGCGCCTTGGTGGTCGGATTGTATCCCGGCAGAATCATGCGCTGCGGCCAGGAATAATACATCTCACCGGTCTGCGCGGTCTTGGTGACGTCCACCACCACCGGTCCCGGACGGCCGGAACGTGCGATGTAATGCGCCTCGGCCAGCACGCGCGGAATATCCTGCGCGCGGGTGACGAGGTACGAATGCTTGACTACCGGATAGGTGGCGCCGACGATATCGGCCTCCTGGAAGGCATCCGTGCCGATGGCGTTCACGCCGACCTGGCCGGTGATGACGACCATTGGAATGGAATCCATGTTCGCGTCGGCGATCGGGGTAATCATGTTCGTGGCGCCCGGGCCGGAGGTGACGATGCACACGCCCACCTGTCCGGTGGTCAGCGCATAGCCCTCGGCCGCATGTCCGGCGGCCTGCTCGTGGCGCATCAGGACGAAGCGGAACTTCGTATCGTCCTTGATGGAATCGTAGACGGGCAGAATCGCACCGCCCGGAACGCCGAAGACGTCCTTGACGCCCAGATCCTCCAGCGAACGAACCAGCGCTTCGGCGCCGGTCATCTTTTCGCCGTCGACAATGGTCTGCTTTTCAGTGGTAGCGGATGCCTTTGGCATGCCGCTGAATGCCTGCAGAGGCGTAGGTAACACCATGTTCCCTCTCATGCTCGTTCGTGGAAAATTTCCTCGTAAGGGGCCGCGGTCGCGTCGTTCATGCGCCGTTTTACCCCTTAAACGGAATGCTATGCAACCGCTTGTGGCGGATTGCAGCCGCATTCCTCTCTGATAATGAGTCTATGCTAACGGCTGACAGCTTGGTTCGCCGGAAAGGCCCATATTCTGGCGCGTTACGCGCCATTGTGATATGGACCATATTTTTGCGATTGCGACGCTGCCTTGTAATGCTGTTTCGTGACGCCGGCCGTGCCGCCGCTTGCGTTACCGTTTACGCGGTTACTTGCCCTGCGCTGCATCCTGCGTGCCACCGTTGGACTTGCGGTGTGACCTGTGGTTCGACTTATGCGTCTTCCCGTTCTGCTTGCCGCCCATTTCGCCCTTGCGACTGTCAAGCGCCTTCCAGCCCATTTCCGCGGCCGCCAGCTGCGCCTTGCGTTTGCTGCTGCCGGTGCCGGTGCCGATGACCTCGTCGCCGAGCATGGCGCGCGCCGTGAATTCCAGCGCGTATTCCGGTCCCGCCACCGAAGTGCGGTAGTGCGGTTCCGGCAGTCCCATGTCGTGCGCCTTGACGGTCAGCGACGTCTTCCAATCGAGCGCCGGGCCTTCGGTGGCGACCTCCGCCAGCGTATCGTCGACGAGATGGTGCACCACGCGGCGTGCTTCGTCGATGCCGTGCTGGATGAACGTCGCGCCGATCAGCGATTCGACGATGTCGCACAGAATCGAGCTTTTGTCGGCTCCGCCCTGCTCCGCCTCGCCGTGCCCAAGCAAGATGTACGGTCCGACATGCAGCTTTTCGCGGGCGATTTTGCTCAGCGATTCCTCGGAAACGGCTTTCGCGCGCATTTTGGCCAGCTGGCCTTCGTTCATGTCGGGATGCACCTTGTACAGCGTTTCCGTGGAGACCAGTTCGAGCACCGCGTCGCCGAGGAATTCGAGACGTTCGTAGTTCTTGGCGCCCTCATGCTCGTGCGAGAAGGAGCGGTGGGTGAGCGCCTCGACGAGCAGCTCCGGTTCGAGCGTGGTGCCGAGCGCCTCGAGCAGCACATTGGCGGTCATCTCGCCTTCAAGGGTGATGGAGGTGCCGATGCGGCCTTTGTTCGCATCGGCCTGGCTGGTCTGTCCGGCTGAGCTGTTCTGCCCGGTCGGTTGGGCCTGACTGCTGTCCTGATTGTTGTTCTTGGCCATGGAGAATCCTTACCACTTATGCGTTATGCCACGCGTTATGCCATGCATCATGCGGCGGGCTGTCCTGCCGCATCGTCCTCGACCGTGGCCGTTGCGCACATGGCAAGACGCCAGCGGAATCTGGCGGTATTGCTACGCAAGCAACGCGCGTCGGTCGCGTATGCGATCGTACGTTCCAATCGCATATCACTTGCAATAATAAAAGAAACCCTGCCACCCGTCGATGGCAGGGTTTCCATGCTTCTATACCGTTATCCGGCAACCACTCACTTGGTGTGGATGGAGCGGATGGCCTCACGGTACACGCGGCCGCGGAAGGAACCGCAGCTCGGGCATGCCATGTGCGGCAGCGTCGGAGCGCCGCAGTTCGGGCAGGTAACGGTCTGGGCGGCCTTGGCCTTCCAGTTTGCGCGGCGGGAATGGGTATTCGCGCGCGAAGTCTTGTACTTAGGCAGTGCCATTGTGTTTCCTCTATTTCGTTCGAACGATTGAGCTTAAGCGTTCAGTATCTTAACGTGGGCTCCGTACAAACCTCCGCTCGGACGATGGGAGGTCGCGTCCGGCCCGCCGTCTTCCGCCGATTTCCGTCTATTCCTTGTCTTCCAGCTTGGCTTTCAGCCCCTCCAGCGCGGCGAAACGGATGTCGGTCACGTCGTGATGGTGGTCGGGATGCTCGTTGAGATCCTCGCCGCACTGCGAGCACAGACCCTTGCAATCTGGCTTGCACAGCGGCTGCAGCGGCAGCTCCTCGACCAGCGTGTCGCGCAGCATCGCCTCGAGATCGGCCCAGGCGCCGCCGTCGAGCAGCGGATAGGTGTCCTCCGCCTCGTCTTCGCCGGCGATGATGTCCACTTCCTCATCCTTGCCGTTCTTCCCGGCCTTGCCGCCCTTGTTCGCCGCGGACTTGTCCTCGTATGGGAAGAAGGAGGTGACGTTTACCGTCCAATCGCGTTGGATCGGCTTCAGGCAACGCGTGCATTCGGCATGCACGGGGGCGCTGACGCGAGCGTTGAGGATCAGGCCGTCGACAATCGAATCGAACGAGCCGACCACGGACACGTCCGCGCCCTCGTCCACGCCGATGATCTCGTCGCCGATGCCGCTCGGAGCGGGGAATACGGAGTCGATCTCCTTGCTTTGCCCGGGTCGCGAGGCCACTTGCGCCACGGAAACGGCCCACGGGGAATCTTCAGTACGTGCCATAGTTCGGTCTTTCATTCCTTCCTGGTTGCACGGTTGGGTGCTTTTCGTTCAGTCCTTCGGATAATCGTCCGCGTCGAGATGCTCCAGATGCGTGCCGGCCTCGCGCTGGCGATCGTACAGCACGTTCAATCCGGCCTGTACGCCGTTGCCGATCTTGTCGATCTGCTGCTGCAGCGATTCCATCATGGTGATGCAGTACTTGTCGGCGTTCTGCGTGAGCTTGTCGGCCTTCGACTGCGCCTGGTCGAGGATGGCGCGCGCCTTCTGCCGGGCGATTTCCGTCACGTTCTCCTGTCCGGCGAGGAACTGCGCCTGCTCGTTTGCTTCGCGTACGGCGTCGGCCGCGCGCGACTGCGCGGATGCCACGATCGCGTTCGCCTGTGTCTGCGCGCTTTCCAACCGGCGTTCCGATTCGCGCATCAACGCGGAGGCGCGTTCCAGCTGCACCGGCAGCATCTTCTTGAGCTGGTCGAGCTTGCCGATGAACGATTCGCGATCCACGCGCACCGAGCTGGGCGAGAACAGGATTGGCTTGGCCTCATCCAGCTCGTTCTCCATGCTGTCGATGATGTCGTAGACGGTGGTGAATTCGTCGCGGCTGCGGTCGTCGGTGTCGCCGAGCGGTGCGTTCGGATCGAACGTGGTGCGCAGGTCGGGCAGGTCCGACATGGAGATCGACGGCTTCGCCGGCTTGTCGGAAGCGTTGGAATCATTGGAATCGCGGGTTGAAGCCATATCGGCCGATGCCGTGCCGGTCGTGGCTGCGGAAGTGGCATCGCCGCCGTGCGCTGCTGCGGAGTAATCGGCGGCAGCGGCGACCGGCTGCTGCGACGTGACGTCGTCGCCGTCCGCAAGCGGCCTGGAATCGTTGATCTCTTCAGTCATCATGCCTTCTTTTCGTTTGTAAGCGCCTCTGTGAGCAACGGAATCACGCAATCGGGCACCATGCCCGTCACGTCACCCCCGTGCCGTGCCACGTCCTTGACGATGGAACTGGAGATGTGCTCCAAGTCCGGGGCCGCGGGCAGAAACAGCGTCTCCACGCCGGCGAGCTTGCGATTGACCAGCGCCATGCCCAGCTCGGCCTCGTAATCGCCGTTCTGCCGAAGGCCCTTGACGATGACCGTCGCGCCCACCTTCGTGCAGTAATCGGTAATCAGACCTGTGGTCGAATCCACCTTCACATTGTCGCAATCGCGCTTTTCAAGCGCTTTCCGGATGATATCGACGCGGGTTTCTTCGGAGAACATCGGCGTCTTCGCCGCGTTCACGGCCACCACCACATGCACTTCGTCGAAAAAGCGCGCGCAACGTTCGATCACGTCCAGGTGGCCGGCGGTCACTGGGTCGTAGGACCCGGGGCAAACTGCAATTGTCATAGCCTCAAGCGTACCGCGATTGGTTGAGAAGTCGGCAACGTCGGCCCATGCATGTTGCCGGCCCCGTCGCAATGCGGCTCGGCTATGATGGGAGGCGGTTGTGGCCGCGGTGGCGGCAGTTTATGAGGATGTATGAGGAGTATCGCTATGGCATTTGCGATTTTTGATGGCTTGTTCGGCTCCGACGATCCGGTTTCGCCGTTGTCCAATCCGGACGCGGGCACCGGCACCGCCGTTCTGGAACGTCCTGAAGAGGAGACGAAGCTCGATGACGGCGGCAACGGCGACGCGGACCGTTTCGCACATTACGTGTCGCGCGACCGTATCGCGGAATCCCGTCGCACTGGTCGTCCGGTCGTGGCGTTGTGCGGCAAGGTGTGGGTGCCGAAGCATGATCCCACCCAGTATCCGGTGTGCCCGGACTGCAAGCGTATCTACGACGAGATGATGAACGGCTCGTTCTGACGGCAGGTCCGTGGTGGTTCCCGAGACGGACCGCTGCTGGCGACTCCGGGGATATAGGTATTCGAATCAGGGCCTGAAGTCCTTGTCTTCCTGCCATTGTTTACACGTATGCGGCACATCCGCCGTGTGTATTGCCTCGTGCCGTGCCACGATTTGCGTTCAAGTGTACTTGAAGTGCCACGATGGAGCCAACAATCGGAAGCAACTTGTTTCAAGGAGGAACCATGCTCGAGCCGACCACCGTCTACACGCCATCGCCAACCCGATACGATGACATGACCTACAACCACGCGGGAACAAGCGGACTTAAGCTGCCGGCGATTTCCCTCGGCTTCTGGCACAACTTCGGCGACATCACCCCATACGACACCATGCGCCGAATCGTGTTCACCGCGTTTGACAACGGCATCACACATTTCGACCTGGCCAACAACTACGGTCCCGAACCGGGATCGGCCGAAAAGAACTGTGGCAGACTCCTGCGCGAATATTTCCAACACCACCGCGACGAGCTCATCATCAGCACCAAAGCCGGCTATGAGATGTGGAACGGTCCATACGGGGATCTCGGCAGCCGCAAATACCTGCTCGCCTCGCTCGACCAAAGCCTCGGGCGGCTTGGACTCGACTACGTCGACATCTTCTACCACCACCATATGGACCCATCCACCCCGCTCGAAGAGACCATGGGGGCGCTCGCCACTGCGGTCAGTAGCGGCAAGGCTCTGTACGTGGGCCTGTCCAATTACGATGGTCCGACGCTCGAAAAAGCCACCGCCATTCTTGACGAACTGCATGTGCCGTTCGTCATCAATCAGAACCGGTACAACATCTTCGACCGCACCGTGGAGCGCAACGGGCTCAAGGAGGCCGCGCATCGGCTTGGCAAGGGACTGATCACCTTTTCCCCTCTCGACCAGGGACTGCTGACCGACAGGTATCTGGACGGCGTTCCCGCGGACAGCAGAATCGCGCATGACGGACGATTCCTGCAGAAAAGCGTGCTGACGCCGGAGAAACTCCGACAGATTCGCGAATTGAATGATCTGGCGGCGGAACGTGGCCAGACCCTGGCCGAAATGGCATTGGCCTGGCTGCTGCATGATGGCATGGTCACATCGGTGCTGGTCGGCGCCTCCCGTCCGCAACAACTGCTTGACAATATCGGAGCACTCAAGAACACTTCGTTCAGTGAGGAGGAGCTGTGCCGCATCGACGAGATCTCGCTGTAGTCGGGTGATCGTGCGGACGATTTTGCGTGCACGCGCATATAACGCATATGACATATGAAATGGCGGCGGGCCGGAAACGCTTCGGGCCGCCGCCATCTGCGATGCTTTGATGAACTGTCGTCGGTCGTCAGAGCACGGTAACTTCGGTTGGGATGACCGGATCGCCCTTCATCAGGCTTTGCGCGCCGATCGGCAGTTCGGCGAGCGCCTTCGCACGGTAGTCGTGCGCGTTGACGATTGCGTCGTGGCCTTGGTATTCGCGGTGGTTCTCGCCGTCGGTCACGTAGTCGACCAGCAGGTCCTTCCAGCCGTCCTCCGGCTGGTATGCGGCCAGCTTGTCCTCGGAGCCGGAGATGACGTGCTCGCAGTCTGCCAGCGAGTATTCGTAGGAGCGGAAGGCGAGCTTGCGTCCCGGAACGGTGGCCTTGTCCTTCGACTTCTTGGCGACCGGCTGCATTTCACCGGCGGAGTTCTCGCGCTCGGTGAGCTTGTATACCATCGCGCAGGTCGGCGCGCCCGAGCCGGTGACGAGCATGGTGCCCACGCCGTAGGAATCGACCGGAGCGGTCTGCAGGGCGGCCAGCGCGTATTCGTCGAGGTCGTTGGTAACGGTGATCTTCGTGTTGGTGGCGCCGAGCGCGTCGAGCTGGTTGCGCACGCGCTGCGCGAGGGAGGCGAGGTCGCCGGAATCGATGCGCACGCCGCCCAGTTCGGGGCCGGCCACTTCGACGGCGGTCTTCACCGCTTCCTCGATGTTGTAGGTGTCCACCAGCAGCGTGGTGTTCTTGCCAAGCGCCGCGATCTGCGATTCGAACGCGCTTCTCTCATCGTCATGCACCAGCGTGAAGCAGTGCGCGGCGGTGCCGATGGCCTTCAGACCGTACATCTGCGCGGCCAGCAGGTTGGCGGTGCCTTTGAATCCGCCCACCACGGCGGCGCGCGCGGCGGCCACGGCGGCCCATTCGTTGGTGCGTCGGCCGCCCATGTCCATGCACGGACGGTCCTTCGCGGCGCTGACCATGCGGGACGCGGCGGAGGCGACGGCGGAATCGTAATTCAGGATGCTCAGCAGCAGCGTCTCCAGCAGCGTGCATTCGCCGAACGTTCCCTCGACCTGCAGGATCGGCGAATTCGGGAAGAACATTTCGCCTTCGCGGTAGCCCTTGATGGAGCCGGAGAAGTGGAAGTTCTCAAGCCATTTGATGGTTTCCGGGCTGACCACCTTGCGGTCGGCGAGGAATTTCAGGTCGTTGTCGTCGAGGTGGAACTTCTCGAGCGCGTCGAGGATGCGCCCCTGCCCGGCGGCCACGCCGTAGTGGCGGCCCAGCGGCAGGTGCCGGGTGAAGATCTCGAATACGCACTTGCGGTTGGCGGTGCCGTCCCTAAGGCATGCGTCAAGCATGGTGTATTCGTACATATCGGTCATGAGTGCAGGTGAGTAATCCAGCATTTCCAAAGCCTTTCTTGACTTTTGACGAGGCCGTCCGCAGGCGTGTGGCCAGCGGTGCCGGGCGCCGGTTCGCGTTCCATCATACGTGCAGGCGGCGCCGGGGCACTGCGTGCGTGGCTGGTGATAGTCTCGAATGCTGATAAGACGAGTGATCGATTGAGAAATATCGGAAGCGATCGGAAAGCGAAGTACGGTAGGGAAAATGGTAGCGATCAAGGACATGTTGGGCGACCAGACGGTGGTGCGTGCGGACGGACGCAAGGTGGACGAGTTGCGCCCGGTGCGCATCACCCGTCATTTCACGGACGTTCCGGAAGGTTCCGTGCTCATCGAATGCGGCAACACGCGTGTGATGTGCACGGCCACCTTCACCACGGGCGTGCCGCGGTGGCGCAAGGATTCCGGTCTGGGCTGGGTCACCGCGGAATACTCGATGCTGCCGCGCGCCACTGCCGAGCGCACGGACCGCGAGTCGGTGCGTGGCAAGATCGGAGGACGTACGCATGAGATTAGCCGTCTGATCGGCCGCTGCCTTCGTGGCGTCGTCGACATGAAGGCGCTCGGCGAGAACCAGGTGCAGATCGATTGCGACGTGCTGCAGGCCGACGGCGGCACCCGCACCGCGTCGATCACCGGCGCGTACGTGGCGCTTGTCGACGCGATGCATTGGGCCGAGCGGAACAAGCGCATCAAGTCCGCCGACCGCGTGCTCAAGGACTGGGTCTCCGCCGTCTCCGTCGGCGTGATTGACGGCAAGCCGATGCTGGATCTGCCGTACATCGAGGACAGCCAGGCCATGACCGACATGAACGTGGCCATGACCGGTTCCGGCGATTTCATCGAAATCCAGGGCACCGCCGAGCATCGTCCGTTCAACCGCGCCGAGCTCAACACCCTGCTCGACCTGGCCGAAAAGGGCAACAGGGAGCTGCAGGCCGCCCAACGCGCCGCGCTCGCGCTCGACTGAGCCGGCTGCCGGGGACGGCGGAATCAAAAGCGGAAAAGCGGAAAAGGAAACGTACGGAACTTACGGATCGTACGAAGGAAACGACGGAAGGAATCGCAAGGCATGAAGATCATCGTCGCCACGCATAACGAAGGCAAGCTGGTGGAGATCCGCCGCATTCTCGAGGAGCGGCTCGGAGCGGATGCCGCCGACGTCCAGCTGGTCTCTGCAGGCTCGCTCGGCCTGCCCGATCCGGTGGAGGATGGCGTGACCTTCCAGGAGAACGCGCTGATCAAGGCGCGCGATGTGGCCGAACGTACCGGATGCCCCGCGATCGCGGACGATTCCGGCCTGATCGTGGACGTGATGGGCAACGCGCCGGGCATCCTGTCCGCGCGTTGGGCTGGCGAACATGGCAACGACCAAGCCAACAACGCGCTGCTGCTCAAGCAGATGGCCGACATTCCGGATGCCAAGCGCACCGCGAGGTTCCGCTGCGCCGCCGCCTTGGTCGTGCCGGGTGAGCGTCAGGCGGAGAGCGGCGAAAAGCCGTACGGCATCGCCGGCGAAACCGTGCAGGTCGGCGAGATGCCGGGCGTACTGCTGCGTGCCCCACGTGGCGCCAACGGCTTTGGCTACGATCCGCTGTTCGTGCCGGACGACCAGCCGCAACGGGCAATCGAAGCCGGCGTGAAGCTCACATCTGCCGAGATGAAGCCCGACGAGAAGAACGCGATCTCCCACCGCGGCAAGGCGTTGCGCGCGCTGGTAGGTGCGATCGAATCGCTGGTCAAATAGCCGTGTATGTGCGTATGTAGATAGCCGTGTAATAACGGCATATGGCGATGCGGAGGACCAAGATATGGCCGCCCCATGCTGTTCCGGCGCACGGCAGACACGATTCGCGCGATTTGTATGATCCGTGGAATCGGCAATGATCGGCAATGTTCGTCAATGATATGGATGGAGAATTGATGGGTACGCGTTCGTTCACTCTGGAGACTCTCACGGAAGAGGAATTCGACGATTTCTCCGGCAGACATCCGGACGGCAACTTCCAGCAGACTTCGGCGGCCGGCCGGCTGCGCGCCGAGCAGGGTGTGCAGGTCGAATACCTCGGCGTGCGAGAGAACGGCGGGCTTGTCGCCGCCGCGCTGCTGGAAACGCATCGCAGCAGGGTGTCCACGTTCTGTACGGTCCATGATGGGCCGCTATGTGACTTCAACGACGCCGAACTGACCGCGTTTTTCATCGGACAGCTGAAGCAGCGCGCCAGGAAGAACAAGGCGGCGCAGCTTGAGATCACACCGGAAAAGCCGTATCGTCTGCGTGACAGCGAAGGCAAGCCGATTTCCGACGAACAGGGAGGAGCGCCCGACAACGCCATCGTGAAGAACCTCACCGCGTGCGGTTTCGAACACGGCGGATTCACCATCGGATACACCGCGGTTCCGCGCTGGCGCTACGTCAAGAATCTGGACGGCATCGCCGACGAGCGCGCGCTGCTCAAGTCGTATGACAAGCGCACGCAGTGGAGCGTGAAACGTGCCGCGTCCATGGGCGTGCATGTGCGCGAACTGGACGACAGCGAGCTGAAGGTCTTCGCCGACATCGAACAGGCCACGGCCGAACGGCGCAGCTTCGAATATCGCGGCGAGGAATACTTCCACCGGTTCAAGAAGGCGTACGGCAGCAGCGCCCATTTCATGGTGGCGGAGATCCATATCGCCGAATACAAGGCCGACATGGAATCGAAGGTCGACTCTCTGAAAGCGAAGGTCGGCGCGCTGAAGGCGAAGATCGCCGAACGCGAGACCACCAGGCTGGTCAGACAGCTGGGCGAGGAAAGCCGCAACCTGGCCGCAGCCGAAAAACGTCTTGCCGAAGCCGAGACGCTGGCGCGCAAGGGCGATATCCTGCCCGCCGCCGCCTCGCTGTTCGTGGAACATCCCCGTGAAACCATCTACCTGTTCTCCGGCAGCGTCGAGGAATACAAGCCGTTCTACGCATCCGCGCTGATCCAGCATTACGCGATGCTGCACCTGTGCCTGGAACGTGGCGTGAACCGCTACAACTTCTACGGCATCGACGGCGTCTTCGATGATCCCGATGACGAGGGACGTGGCGTGCTGGAATTCAAGCAGGGCTTCAACGGGTACGTGGAGGAGCTGGCGGGCGATTTCGTGCTGCCCGTGCGTCCGGTGGTCTACCGCGTCAAGACGGTTCTGCGCCGTCTGCTTCGGCACTGACGACGATTGCGCCGCTATGTGAAGCACGTCCTGGAATATAGCTAGGACATAGCTTTCGTTCAGTGTTTTTCCCGGGTGGATGTTTATACTCGCGTTTTTGGTTACGTATGTAGACGAAGCAGAGGTATGACATGCAGCACGAGGAAAAGATGAGTGCCGGATGGTCCGTCCGCGAATTGACGGGGAAGCAGTTTGACGAATTGTCCGCGAACAGCGCGCTCGGCGGGTTCCAGCAGACTTCGGCGATGGCCCGTTTGGCCGCTTCCGATGGCGCGGACACGCAGTTCCTGGGATTGACCGATGAGCATGGGACGCCGGTGGCCGGCGCGATGGTGGCATATACGAAAGGCCGGTTCGGCCTCGAGGGCTCGATTTGGCTTGGCCCGCTATGCGATTCGGCCAACAAGGAGCAGCTGACCGCGTTGACGGTCGCCTTGCGTGCCGCGGCGCACAAGCGCGGTGCGATCAGCGTCACATGCTGGCCCGCGCAGGTCTACCGGCTGCATGATTCCGATGGCGAGCCGACGGAGAATCCGGATAACGCCTTGATCGACGCGTACGTTTCTCTGGGATGGCGTCATGCGGGATTCACGCGCGGATACGCGTCGATCGTGAACCGGTGGAACTACGTCAAGGACCTCAGTGGTTTCGACACGGCGGACCAGCTGCTCGCCTCGTATGCGAAAAACACGCGGCGCAATGTGAAGATCGCACGTAACAGCGGAGTGAAGGTGCGCAGGCTGAAGCGCGACGAACTGGGGACGTTCCACGATATTTGCGAGATGAGCAGCATCAAGCAGCATTTCGCCAACCGTGATGTGGAGTATTTCGAGCGTCTGTTCGACGCGTTCGGGGACGCCGCTGAATTCATGGTGGCCGAGGTGCATCTTGACGAGTATCTGAACAATTGGCAGACCAAGCTCGATAAATTCGAAAAGGATCGGGCGAAGTTCGCGGCATCGCTCGAAACCACGAAATATCCGGATGACGTGCGGAAGAAGCTGAACAACGCGGAGAAGAATGTGCTTGCCGCCCGCAAGCGCATCGAGGACGCCCATCTCCGCATCGAACGGGACGGTGAGGTGGTGCCCGCGGCCGTGGGTCTGTTCATGTGGCATGAACGCGAATTGGTCTACTTCTCCAGCGGCTCCGATGAGCGGTATGCGAAATTCTATGCGCCCACCGCACTGCAGCATGAGATGATGTCCCGCTGCCTGGAGCGTGGCGTGAAGCGTTACAACTTCTACGGCATCGACGGCATCTTCGATGATCCGAATTCGGCTGGCCGCGGCGTGCTGGAATTCAAGCAGGGCTTCAACGGATACGTCGAGGAGCTTCCGGGCGAATTCACCTTGCCGGTTGATGGCTTCCGATACGACCTGAAGCGTTTGGCGCATTTCCTGCGGCATTGACGTGGCCGTCGAGCGGCCGTCGCGCGACGGCCGACGTGCTCGATTTGTGCTCGTCCGGTTTTTCCGCTATGCTTGTTGTCTTGTGCGCGGGCGGCATATGCCTGCCGGGCAGCACGCCACTTTAGCTCAGTCGGTAGAGCGGCTCACTCGTAATGAGCAGGTCGACAGTTCGATTCTGTCAAGTGGCTCCATCGCCCTAGATGCGTCAGGCATCTAGGGTTTTGCATATCGGCCGGGATTGTGGTTCCGGTCGGGGCTACGGCTCCGCCATGCGGTGTGCACGATGACGAATAGCGCGCGAGTGGCGGAATTGGTAGACGCGCAGGATTTAGGTTCCTGTGTCTTTGACGTGTGGGTTCAAGTCCCATCTCGCGCACATGTCCACGCTTATTCAGCCGATTGCGCTGTTGGCCATCATCCTCACCGGTTATCTGTTCAAACGTGCCGGCAAATTCAAAAACCGCGACTATCGAATCCTGCAGGTAGCACTGTTCGACTTGGTCCTTCCCTGCGCGATCATCTACTCGTTCGCCACGAACCCCCACGATTCCAGCATGCTGTGGATCTCCGTCTTCGGCTTCGTGGTGGCGTTCATTCCGCCCGTGCTCATCTTCCTCATCACGCGACACAAACCGGTGCAGGAACGCGCGTTCACCATGCTCAACGGTTCCGGCTTCAACATCGGCTGCTTCTGTTTTCCCGTGGTTCAGGCGTTCCTCGGCACCGCCGCCATCGTTCCGGCGGCCATGTTCGACATCGGCAACTGCGTGATGGTGGCGGCCGGCACGAACGTCATGACGCAGACCCTTCTGCATATTCAGCCAGGCAAGACGCTGGGCGAGCAGTACCAAGGGAACGCTCCGGTGTTGCCGTACGCGAAACCCAAGGACAAGGACGCCCGCAGGCTCGCCCGTCACGCGTTGTTGCGCAATGTGGCGAAGGGATTCTTCGGCTCGGTGCCGTTCGACACCTACCTGGTCATGATCGTGCTGATGCTCGCCGACGTGAAGATTCCCAGTGCCGTGGCCACGTTCGTCGCGCCGCTTGCTAACGCCAACTCGTTCATCGCCATGCTGATGGTCGGCATGCTCATGGATCTGCCCGCGGGACGCGACGATGTGGCGAAGCTGCTGAAAATCATCGGTCTGCGATTGCCGTTCGGCCTGATATTCGCGCTGTGCGCCTGGCTTGTGCTGCCGTTCGGCGCCGACGTGCGTGAGGCGGTGGTGATGTGCTGCCTCGCGCCGATCGCCGTGTTCTCCACGCTGTTCACCGACGAAGTGCTTGGCAACGCGAAGCTTGCCGGCTTCTCGTTGTCCGTTTCCGCGATCATCGGCCTGATCATGATGACCGCAGCGCATTTCCTGATCGCTGCGATAGCCTAACCGGTATGCCAATGAAGCCAATGGAACATATGCCCCAACCTGTGACCCAGCCTGAAGGACGGATGCCGTGGAAGGGACGGACGCCGGCACGGACCCGGTCGAAATCGCCCCGTATCTTCGCCGTTGAAATGCTGCGATTGCTGGCCATCGTCGGCATCGCCATCTTCCACACGTTCCTTCCCGCGTTCGAAAGCGTGCTGGGATACGGTCCGCGGCCGATCGACCCGGCTGCGCCCATCAGCGCGGTGACCGGCTCGCTGTGGGCCGTCTGGCTGGTCATGATGATCAAATTCGTGGGCGCGTGGGGCAATCATGCCTTCTTCATGATCTCCGGATATTTCCTCATTCCCCGCATGATGCGCGATTCGTTCGATACGGGCTATTGGCGGCGGCAGGCCGGGTCCACCGCGCGCCGTGTGGCACAGGTCCTGGCCACGGTGGCGTTCTATACGCTGATCATGCTTGCCGTCGACCGTTTCGTCATGCCCGTCGCCTCCGCCGGATGGAAGGAATGGTTCCTGCTCGGTCTCGAATTCGTCTGGGTCTACACGCTCGTGGTGGCGTTCGCGCCGGCCGTCGCCTGGCTGCTGGCCCGTATCGCGCGGTGGAACGCCACCATGCTGATTGCACTGGCCGCCGTCGTGACGGTGCTGGTCTATGTGCTCAACGCTTACGTGGCGTTCACCTCCACGGGCTCGTTCGCCCTGTTCGACTGGCGTAAATGGATGGGCGCGTTGAGCTATGCAGTCTCGTTCGTGCTGGCCGGATTGGTTGGTTATGCGATGCGACGTGCTGCGCGTGGGACTGTTACCGGCGATGGTCGTGGAGGTGCCGGTTGTGGCCGTGAAGCCGGTCGTGGAAAATCCGGCAGGCCGTTATGGATGCGCGCCGGCGTCTGGGCGTGGATGCTCGTCGCGGTGCTCGCCGTGCTGTCCGTGGTCGTCGCATGGGCCGTGGCCAAGGGCGACTATTCACTGATGTACCGCTTGTCATTCAAGTCGACATCCGCGTTCTCGTTCGTGTTGGCCGTCTGTTCGCTGATGATCGCCGTCACACATGTCGAGGCGAGGCACGCTTCGGCCGCGCGATCGCCATTCCGCCCCGCCGTGCAGGCTCTCGCTTCCGGCATCCTCGGCTTCTACGTGGTGCAATCGCTTGCCGGCGAATTGTGGAAGCCGCTGTGCGATCGGGCGATGGCGCCGGCGCTCGCCGACGCGGCTTTGGCGGGCGCTCCTGTCGCACGCTTCGGCTGGCTGCTGGCCTGGTTCGCGGTCGGCATAGTCTTCTCCATCGGTTTCGTGGTCGTGGTCTGTGTATGCGATCGTTGCATACGGCAGCCGCTGCTACGTGCGCTGAAGCTTTCCCGCTGAACGTTGCATACGATTTCAGTAATCGCCGTGAAACGGCATGTCGCCATCGAAAGGTGGTCGGAACCGCGGTATGCCGCGCTTCCGAGCGAATGTGTTAACTGAGGAAACATTTTTGTGTTGTTCTGTCGGCTTTTGTGAGTATCTTGTGATGTGAAGAAAACGGCTCGCGACGTTGGAAATCGAACGAGATTCCGCCGCCGCGTCCCGCTTCACAGTGATGATGAAAGGACCTAACCGATATGGCCATCAATCCTCCCGTTGACGCCACCAAGACCCCGGAGTGGGCCGCTCTGCAGAAGCACTACGACGAGCTGCAGTCCGAGGGCATCAGCCTCAAGCAGTGGTTCGCCGATGACGCCGAGCGCGTCGAGAAGCTGAGCTTCGACGCCGGCGACCTGCACTTCGATCTGTCCAAGAACCTGATCAAGCCGGAAACCCTGCAGCTGTTCGCCGACCTGGCCAAGGCCGTCAAGCTCGACGAGCGCACCAAGGCCATGTACACCGGCGTGCACATCAACAACACCGAGGATCGCGCCGTGCTGCACACCGCGCTGCGCCGCCCGGTCGAGGACGAGGGCAAGTTCATCGTCGATGGCCAGGACACCGTCAAGGACGTGCGTGAGGTCCTCGACCGCATCTACGCCTTCGCCGACAAGGTTCGTTCCGGCGAGTGGACCGGCGTGACCGGCAAGAAGATCGAAACCGTGGTCAACATCGGCATCGGTGGTTCCGACCTGGGTCCCGTCATGGTGTACGAGGCTCTGAAGCCGTACGCGGACGCCGGCATCTCCGCCCGTTACATCTCCAACATCGACCCGAACGATCTGGCCGAGAAGACCAAGGGCCTCGACCCGGAGACCACGCTGTTCATCATCGTCTCCAAGACCTTCACCACCCTGGAGACCCTGACCAACGCCCGTGAAGCCCGTACCTGGCTGCTCGAGGAGCTCAAGGCCAAGGGCGCCATCGACGGTTCCGACGAGAAGAACGCCGAAGCCATCAAGAAGCACTTCGTCGCTGTCTCCACCAACCTGGAGAAGGTCGCCGAGTTCGGCATCGATCCGTCCAACGCCTTCGGCTTCTGGAACTGGGTCGGCGGCCGTTACTCCGTCGATTCCGCCGTCGGCACCTCCCTCGCCGTGGTCTTTGGCCCGGCCCGCTTCGAGGAGTTCCTGCACGGCTTCCACGAGATCGACGAATACTTCGCCAACACCCCGTTCGAGAAGAACGTCGTCGTGCTGCTCGGCATGCTGAACGTGTGGTACCGCAACTTCTTCAAGGCCGCCTCTCACGCCGTGCTGCCGTACGACCAGTACCTGCACCGCTTCCCGGCTTACCTGCAGCAGCTGACCATGGAGTCCAACGGCAAGTCCGTGCGTTGGGACGGCACCCCGGTCACCTCCGAGACCGGCGAGATCTTCTGGGGCGAGCCGGGCACCAACGGCCAGCACGCCTTCTACCAGCTGATCCACCAGGGCACCCAGCTCATCCCGGCCGACTTCATCGCGTTCGTGAACACCCCGAACCCGACCAAGGACGGCGACCAGGACGTGCACGAGCTGTTCCTGGGCAACTACCTTGCGCAGACCAAGGCCCTGGCCTTCGGCAAGACCGCCGACGAGGTGCGCGCTGAGGGCACCCCGGAGGAGATCGTCCCGGCCCGCGTGTTCACCGGCAACCGTCCGACCACCTCCATCTTCGGTGTGGCCCTGACCCCGTTCTCGCTCGGCGAGCTCATCGCCCTGTACGAGCACATCACCTTCGTCGAGGGCACCGTGTGGGGCCTGGACTCCTACGACCAGTGGGGCGTCGAGCTCGGCAAGCAGCTTGCCAAGCAGATCACCCCGGCCATCTCCAAGGACGATGACGCTCTGGCCGCCCAGGACGCCTCCACCCAGTCCCTGATCAAGTTCTACCGCGCCAATAGGGAGTTCTGATTTCATCAGGGCGCTGTAACGCGTAGCTGAACATTAAAAGACCCGTCTACATATCGCAGGCGGGTCTTTTGCGTGCAAGGAAGTCATCGTAGGGATTCACGTGAAGGATAGACGCTTCTTTTCTTTCACGCACTGTGCCAGGTACAGGTTGATGAGGTTCTGGTACGGAATGCCCGTTTCTTCCGCCAGTCCTTTGAAATAGTCGATGGTGGATACGTCCAATCGCATCGTCACCGATTTGCGCAGCTTCTTCTCATAGGGATTCCGTTTCGCAGTACTGAAATCGTATTCGTCAAGCATGTCAGCTCCTCCTCGCCTCATATGCCTTTGATTCATGTTTGGTCGCTTTTCGTGCGGAGATGATGCGTATCTCGCCGGTTTCCTTTCTGTAGCAGTGGCATACGATGAGCAGTCGTGATTGCCAGCTGATGCCCAGCAGAATGAATCGTTCCTCATCCCAGGAGTGCTCGGGGTCTTCGATGACGAGACCATAAGGGTCGTAGAAGACCGTGCTGGCTTCTTCGAAAGTGACGCCATGTTTGCTGAGGTTTGTCTCTCCCTTCAATGGATCCCAGTTGAATCGTATTTCATCTATATTGCTATCATACATACAATATCAATATCCTTGGTGAAAGTTCGGAACGGAGCATGATGCAATGCTGCGCGTCAATGGTCTGTTCGCGCAATCGAATATGAGGAAAGTGGATAACTGGGTGTGCTCCGCGCGTGTTGTGGATTGTAGGTGGATAGGAACGGACTTATCCACAATGGACATTTCGATCGGATCGCAGCGAATAGGTCTTGCGGATGGGGTATTTTTGATTATTGCTGTGCCGGAAAGCGGGACGCCGCATAATCCCGCTTTTCCATGGGGTCCAGCCGGAACGGCCGCGTACGATCGCAGCCGTGCTTCAATCGCAATATTTCCGGCGGATCGGCAACCCTTCGCAGGCAGACCTGCGGAGCGAAAGAACAGGCCGAGACGACGATCGCAAGAACGCCGTACGAAGCCCTTACCTGTGCGCTGATATGCGGCGGCGACTCGAGGAAACACAATGGTTAACGCTATTGAGGCATTTGACGCCAAGCACATGAAGCCGGCCGAGGAAATCCCGGCTTTCCGTCCTGGCGACACCGTTGAAGTCAACGTGAAAATCAAGGAAGGCAACAACTCCCGTATCCAGGCCTTCACCGGCGTGGTGATCGCTCGTCAGGGTGGCGGAGTCCGTGAGACCTTCGTTGTTCGCAAGATCAGCTTCGGCACCGGTGTTGAGCGCCGCTTCCCGCTGCACTCCCCGGCCATCGACTCCATCAAGGTGATCCGCAAGGGTCGCGTGCGTCGCGCCAAGCTGTACTACCTGCGCAACCTGCGCGGTAAGGCCGCTCGCATCGTCGAGCGTCGCGACAACTCCGAGAAGTGAGTTCGAATCGCGGATAAAGCGTGAAATCGGCTCTTCGGCATTCCGCTGGAGAGCCGTTTTCTATACTCGGCCACTATGATAGGGGCCAGTGTGTGAACCGGACGGCAGAAGGAAATCCATGAAGCATGCCAATACAAGCGCCGAGGGCAACGAAAGCTTCGGCTGGCGAGACACTCTGATCTGGTGCGGCATACCCGTCATCATCGTGCTGCTGGTGCGTCTGTTCCTGTTCGGTTTCTATGTGATCCCGTCCGGTTCCATGATGGACACCATCGAGCCGGGAGACCGGGTCATCACCAGCAAGCTCACCCCCAAGGTCTTCAAGCTTCAGCGCGGCGACGTGGTGGTGTTCAAAGACCCCGACCACTGGTTGCAGCAGGAGAACAGCGGCAAACTCGGCGGTGACTTCCTCATCAAGCGGCTCATCGGACTGCCCGGCGACACCGTGGCCTGCGAGGGGCCGGGCAAGCCGGTCACCGTCAACGGCACGGCCGTCGACGAATCCTCGTACATCCGTCCGGGCGTGGACCCGAGTGCCTTTCCGTTCAGTGTGAAAGTGACCGCAGGACACGTGTTCGTCATGGGTGACAATCGTTCCAATTCCGCCGATTCCCGGTATCATCAGGACGATTCCTCGCATGGCCTCGTGCCGGTTTCCGACGTGGTCGGCGTCGGCCTGGTCAAGTATTGGCCGTTGAACCACATCAGCACGCTGGATTCGCACCACGACGTGTTCAAGGACGTGCCGGAAGGAGCGGACGACTGATGTCCGTTTCGGTGACGCCCACATTGGATATGGAAAGGGCGATCGCGGAACGCGGCTTCGACGTGATCGTCGGTTTCGACGAGGTCGGGCGTGGTTCGCTCGCGGGTCCCGTCATGGTCGGCGCCGCCGCGATACGTGCGCGTGACCTCATCGGCGCATCGCCGCTCACCGTGCCGGACGGAGTGGCCGATTCCAAGATGCTTACGGAGCATAGGCGCGAGGCCATTTTCGACGAGCTCAAAAACTGGTGCGCGTCCTGGGCCGTCGGCGCGGCCACCAACAAGGAGATCGATGAGTGGGGCATCTCCTATGCGCTCGGCGTGGCCGCGTTGCGCGCGCTTGCGGAGGCGGAGACGAAACTCGGCATCGACGGCGGTGGACGGCTCGACGGCGAACCGGTGAGGGTCGGCGCGATTCTTGATGGGCCGAACGATTACATCACCAAGGCGCTGAACACCTTCGACGCTCCGGAGGTGCCGGTGCCCGCGGAAGTCGCCACCAAAGTGAAGGGCGACCGGTATTGCGCCACCGTGGCCACCGCCGCCGTCATCGCCAAAGTCACGCGAGACCGGCTCATGGTCGAGCTGGGGGAGCGGCCGCAATACGCGCCCTATGAGTGGGGGCACAACAAGGGGTACGGCTCCGCCGCGCATCGTGACGCCATCGCCGAATACGGCCCCAGCGACCTGCACCGTCTGTCCTGGCACTTGGTCTGAGCCGCTGTTTTGGCACGGGTGCTGGAAGCTGGCTTCAATCAGCCGAGCAGCACCGCGATGATTGCGATGAAGATCGGCGAGGACAGCGTGGAGAACAGGATGCCGTCGCGTGCGAACGACAGGCCCACGTTGTATCGGGCCGCGTAGTTGTATACGTTCTGTCCGGTTGGCAGGGCGGCGAGCACCACGCACGCATACAGCGTCGCGCCGCGGAAGCCCATCACGAAGTAGCTCAGCAGGAACGCGATGATCGGCATCACGATGTTCTTCAGCGCGGCCACGGTGAATACCGCGGGGATGTTCGATTTGTCCTGCAGCGGCTTGGTGCCGTGCAGCGACATGCCGAACGCCATCAGGATCATCGGCACTGCGGAGTCGCCAATCATGTCGATCGGGTCGTAGATGAAGCTCGGCACGACGAAATGCCCGACCTTCGCGGAGATGGCGGAGACGGCGATGCCCAGCAGCGAGCCGATGAGCAGCGGTTGATGCAGCGGCTGCTTGAGGATTTCCTTGGCGGACACCTTGCCCTTGGTGGTCACGTCGAGCACGGTCAGGCCGATGGGCGTGAACACCGCCTGCTGCATGACCAGGATCGGCGCCACCAACGCTGGATTGCCCAAGATGTACGTGGCGATAGGCAGGCCGATGTTGTTGGAGTTCAAGTACAGCGAGTTCAGCGCGCCGATGGTGGCGTCGGCCGCCTTCAAGTGGAAGAACAGCTTGTTGAGGATCAGGAAGACTACGCCCACGAGCACCGCCGAGAAGAACGCGACGATGATGGAGGAGTGGAAGATTTCGAAGATCTTCTCTTTGGAGAGGATGGCGAACATCAGGCACGGGCTGGAGATGAAGAAGCTGAACCTGTTGAGCACCATCTGCGCGGTCGGTCCGCCGATGCGCATGCGCGCTGCCACATAGCCCGTGGCGATGACGATGCCGATGACGCAGAAACCTTCCATCGCGCTTAACAGACCCGGCATTGCACTCTCCTTTTCGTAGCGGCCGTCGCCTTCCGGCCGCTACCTAGTGTGGCACCATGCGCGCGGAAGCGGTGTGATTCGTCTCAAAAGCACGCCCGCTACGCGGCTGACGGCACGGCCTTGCCGGATAATGGACGGCATGAGCGAACTTACGATTGGATTTTCCGCTTCCGCCAGCAGGCAGGAGCAGTTGAACGAGCTGATGGACCAGATCATGGGCTCCTATTCCGTCAGCGACGACGAAGGCCCGCTGACGGACGCCGTCGAGGCTTTTCTGCGGAAGCAGCCGCATCTGACGGTGCGCAGGCATGGTGACACTTTGGTTGCGTCCACCGATTTCGGTCGCGCCCAGCGGGTGATCCTCGCCGGGCATCTCGACACGGTGCCGGTGATCGACAATTTCCCGCCGAAATGGCTGGAACCCGGCGATCCGCTGATTCGCGAGGACGTGGCCGCCGGCCATGAGCACGAGCGTGTGATCTGGGGTCGCGGCGCCACCGATATGAAGGGTTCCGATGCGGTGATGCTGTACCTGGCGGCCACGTTGACCGACGCGAAGTACGACCTCACATACGTGTTCTACGACCACGAGGAGGTCGCCGCCGAGAAGAACGGACTGCGCAAGGTGATTGAGGCGCATCCGGATTGGATCACCGGCGATTTCGCGATCATCGGCGAGCCGACCGACTGCGGCATCGAAGGCGGTTGCAACGGCACGATGCGCTTCGATGTGATCACGCATGGCGTCGCCGCGCATTCGGCCCGCGCTTGGATGGGCAGCAACGCGATTCACGCCGCCGCCGAGATTCTGAACCGTCTGAATGTTTATGAGAACCGCGCTATCGAAGTGGATGGCCTCACCTATCAGGAGGGGCTGAACGCCACGATGATTTCGGGCGGCAAAGGCACCAATGTGATTCCCGACGAGTGCCGTGTGCATGTCAATTACCGCTTCGCGCCTGACAAATCGCTCGCCGAGGCGAAGGCGCTGATGATCGGCGCGGATGCGGGGGCGGAGCTCGGTAATGGCGAGCATCGGGCCACGGGCGGTGTGTTCGAAGGTTTCGGCATTGAGATGAAGGATGAGTCGCCGAGCGCGCGTCCGGGGCTCAATTCGCCGCTTGCCCAGTCGCTGGTGTCGCTGGTCAAGGAGCGCACCGGCCGCGATCCGCTCGCCAAGCTCGGTTGGACGGATGTGGCGCGTTTCGCCATATTGGGAATCCCCGCGGTGAATCTTGGCGCCGGAAGCCCGTTGCTGGCCCACAAGCATGACGAGCAGCTGCCGGAAGGCGACCTGCTGCTCATGGCAGATCTGCTGGAGGACTGGCTGCGCTGAATCGTATATTTTCGGCGTGTCAACGTGAATGACCGGAAAACGGAGCGTGCGGAAGGGGAAATTCCCCAACCTGTCACGCTCCGTTCGTTTTTGTGTCATACTTATAGACGGTGGTTCTGCAAGCCGCCGACGCATCCGATGGCGTTGATCCCCTCGCGTGAATGTTTCTTGAGTCGCGGGCGCAGGTGTCCGCCGTCGCATGATGAAGACTTTTGACGGAAGTTGCTTCCTACGGGCGCCATGATGCGCGGCCACGGTGAGAGCGTGGTGTGAGAACCGTTGGGGCTTGAGTGAAGGCGATGCGATTGCAGCGCGTTGCCGAGGAGCGTTGTGCCTACTACCAATGAGGGCCTCGACCAGGTCGAGGCTGCTGTGTCATCCGATAATTCCACCAATAATGCCAATAATGCCGGTAATTCCGCCGGTTCCGTCTCGTCCGACCCGGCTCCGCGCCGCCGTCGTGGCGGTCGCCGCGTGGTGCGTGGCGTGGGCGCGGCCGGCGCGTCCTTGGAACTGAAGGTCGAGGAGCATGCCAAGGCGCCGTTGTTCGAGGAGCCGAAGCTGGAGCCCGTCCGTCCGGACCGGGCCGCTTCGGACGCTTCGGATTCCGATGAAGCCGAACCGTCTCGTCCGGTGCGTCGCCGCCGTCGTGTGACGCAGGACGATGCCGATGACGAGAGGCAGGACGATCGTCCCGTGCGTCGCCGTCGCCGTTCCTCCGCGGATGCGCAGGATGCGGACGATCGTCCGGTGCGCCGCGGCCGTCGCCGTATCGGCGATGCGTCGCATGACGACCATGATGACCGTGACGTGCGTTCCGGCCGTGACGAGGAATCGACCGAGGATCGTGCGTTCGACGCCGTCAACGCGTTGCCGGAAGGCCATGAGACCCGCCATAACCCGCGTCCGATGACGTCGCTGTTGTTCCAGGAGCCGATTCTGCCGGCTGCTCCGTCCGCCCGCGATTCGTCCGATGATGACGATTCCGATGTCCGCTCCCGCGATATGGACGATGCCGACGAGACCCGCGACGGCAATCGTCCGTCGCGCCGTCGCCGTCGTCGCAACCGCGATGCGGATGAGACGGATCGTGAGGATTCTTTGCGTGACGATCGCAACGAGCGCAGCCGTCACGATGACGATGCCGACGGCGAAGAGGAAGGTTCCCGCCATTCGCGTCGTTCCCGCCGTCTGAACGCGCAGGAGCGTCGCGCCGCGGCAGAGGTGGAGCAGATCGAGGAGGACCTGGTCCTCGATGGCATCACGTACGCGCCGATTGACGACGAATCTCGTAATGGCAACGATGACGATGATGACGCGCAGCCGACGCGCACCCGTCGCCGTCGCCGCGGACACGGCAATCGTGAGGAGACCGACGACCAGCAGAACACCGAACGCGAGTCCCGTCGCCGTCGTGAGGACGATGAGGAGGACGAAGGCACGGTGACCCGTCGCCGTCGTCGCCGCCGTGGGGGATCGAAGTCCGAGGAATCCGAGGAGACGCTGACCCGTCGTTCCCGCAAGCAGCAGTACATCGACGAAATCACCGACGTCGAAGGCTCCACCCGTCTGGAGGCCAAGAAGCAGCGCCGCCGCGACAACCGTCGTGAGCGCAGCCGCCAGAACCAGCTCATGGAGCAGGATTTTCTGGCTCGCCGCGAGCATGTCGAGCGTCTGATGGTGGTACGTGAGCGTGAGCGCCACACCCAGATCTCCGTGATCGAGGACAACATCCTCGTCGAGCATTACGTGTCCGACATCCAGGAGGTGGCCACCGTCGGCAACATCTACCTCGGCCGTGTGCAGAACGTGCTGCCGAGCATGGAGGCCGCGTTCGTGGACATCGGCCAGGCCCGCAACGGCGTGCTGTACGCCGGCGAAGTGAACTGGGATTCCGCGCGTCTGGAAGGTCAGCCCCGCCGTATCGAGCTCGCGTTCAAGTCGGGCGATCCGGTGCTGGTGCAGGTCACCAAGGATCCGATCGGGCACAAGGGCGCACGCCTGACCTCGCAGGTCACGTTGGCGGGTCGTTTCCTCGTGCTGGTGCCGTCCGGCGGCATGACGGGCGTGAGCCGCAAGCTGAGCGAGCGTGAGCGCAGCCGTCTGAAGGGCATCGTGTCGAAGATCGCGCCGAAGGACATGGGCGTGATCATCCGCACCGCCGCGGAAGGCGCTTCCGAGGAGGCCATCACCAAGGATCTCGAGAACCTGGTGCGTCAGTGGGAACGCATCATCGCCAAGCGCGACGAGTTCCTGCACGGCAAGCGTCCGAAGCTGCTGCAGGGCGAGCCGGATGTGGCCATCCGCGTGGTGCGCGACATCTTCAACGACGACTTCTCCAAGATGATCGTCGAAGGCGATCGCGTGTACGAACGCATCGAGGAATACCTCGACACCATGGCCCCCGATCTCAAGGACAAGCTTGAGAAATGGGATCCGGCCGAGCATGACGGCAAGGACGTGTTCGACAAGTGGCAGATCGACTCCCAGCTCAGGAAGGGCATGGAGCGTCAGGTCTACCTGCCGTCCGGCGGCTCCATCGTGATCGACCGCACCGAGGCCATGACCACCATCGACGTGAACACGGGCCGTTTCATCGGCCGCGGCAAGAGCCTTGAGGAGACGGTGACCCGTTGCAACCTCGAGGCGGCCGAGGAGATCGCGCGCCAGTTGAGGCTGCGCGACATCGGCGGCATGGTGATGATCGATTTCGTCGACATGGTCATGCCGGCCAACAGGGATTTGGTGCTCCGCCGTCTGGTGGAGTGCCTGGCGCGCGACCGCACCAAGCATCAGGTGGCCGAGGTCACCTCTCTGGGTCTGGTGCAGATGACGCGCAAGCGCATCGGCCAAGGTCTGGTGGAGGCGTTCTCCGAGGAGTGCCCGACCTGCAAGGGACGCGGGTTCATCCTCCATGACGAGCCGACGGTGTCCGCGGATTACGATGATCCGTACGCCCTGAAGGGCGGCGACCCGTTCGTCAAGACCAACAAGCATGGCCACGGTACGGACGTGCAGGTGCCGAAGGGCTCCTCGCCGGACGTGAAGGCCAAACTCGCGCAGATCGCGGCGGCAGCCGTGGCCGCCAACAACGCGGACCTGGGCGGGGAGGAACAAGAACAATAAAGGAAAATCCCGGTATGTCAACCTGACACGCCGGGAGCAGACTTGCGGTTGTACGCGGGTATGTGTAGATTAGATTGCTGGTGTCTGGCCGCGAGGCTCGAACGTGCCGGGCAGTAAGCTTTCCAAGTTAATAAAGGAACGGATATGTACGCTATTGTGAAGGCCGGCGGCCATCAGGAAAAGGTCGAGGTCGGTGACGTCATCCTCGTCAACCGTCTCGATGCCAAGAAGGGCGACACTGTGGAGTTCCCGGTCGCTCTCGTGGTGGATGGCTCCAAGGTCATCCTCGGTGCCAAGGATCTCGCCAAGCTCAGCGTCAAGGCTGAGGTTGTCAACGACGAGGCCAAGGGTCCGAAGATCAGCATCATGAAGTACAAGAACAAGACCGGCGTTGCTCGTCGCAAGGGCCATCGCCAGCAGCTGACCGCTGTCAAGATCACGGCTATCGCCTGATTCGCGCAGGGTTAGAGTCAAGGACCGAAAGGAACAGACATGGCACATAAGAAGGGCGCGTCCAGCTCGCGCAACGGTCGCGATTCAAACGCGCAATACCTCGGTGTGAAGAAGTTCGGCGGCGAAGCCGTCGTGGCCGGCAACATCATCGTCCGCCAGCGTGGCACCAAGTTCCACCCGGGCGAGAACGTCGGCATGGGCAAGGACCACACCCTGTTCGCCCTCAAGGACGGCAGCGTGAAGTTCGGTGTTCGTCGTGACCGCAAGGTCGTCGACGTGATTGCCGCCTGAGATACGCGCATTACACGCTTAGTGGAAGGCCGCGCCCGTATGGACGCGGCCTTTTTTCGTTATGTAAGGTAGATACATGAGTGATTTTGTGGATCGAGTGACCGTCCATGTCAAGGGCGGCGACGGCGGCAACGGCTCCGCCGGCATCCGTAGGGAGAAGTACAAGCCGTTGGCCGGCCCGAACGGTGGCAACGGTGGCGATGGCGGTTCCGTGATCTTCGTGGCCGATTCGAACGCCAACAGTCTGCTCGATTACCGTTTCATGCCCCACCGCGAGGCGGAAAGCGGCACCATGGGACTGGGAGACACCAAGGACGGCTCGAAGGGTGCCGACCTGATTCTGCCCGTTCCGGTGGGCACGGTGGTGTTCGAGGCCAAGGGGCAGCAGGGCAAGCCGAAGCATCCGGGCAGGCAGCTCGCCGACCTGCGTCATGCGGGGGACAGGTTCGTCGTGGCCGCTGGCGGCAACGGCGGCCTTGGCAACGCGGCGCTGGCCAACCGCACCCGTCGCGCGCCGGGCTTCGCGCTGCTCGGGGAGCCGGGCGAGGAACGCGACGTCATCCTTGAACTCAAATCCATCGCCGACGTGGCGTTGGTGGGCTTCCCGTCCGCGGGCAAATCGTCATTGATCGCCGCGATGAGCTCCGCCAAGCCGAAGATCGCCGACTATCCGTTCACCACGCTTGTGCCGAATCTCGGCGTCGTCGTGGCGGGCGACATGCGCTACACCATCGCCGATGTGCCCGGTCTGATTCCGGGCGCGTCCCAGGGCAAGGGACTGGGATTGGAATTCCTGCGCCACATCGAGCGTACGGAGATCATCGCCCATGTCATCGATTGCGCCACCCTCGAGCCCGGCCGCGATCCGATGAGCGACTACCAGGCGCTCGAACACGAGCTCGCCGAATACGCTGACAAGCTGGAACTGCCGCTCGGAGCGATCCCCATTCCGGAACGTCCGCGCATCATCATCCTCAACAAGGTGGATATGCCGGAAGCCAAGGAGCTCGCCGAATTCGTCAAGCCCGAATTCGAGAAGCTCGGCCTCAAGGTATACATCATCTCCACCGCCTCCCATGAGGGCCTGAAGGAGCTCAACTGGGTGCTGGCCGACCTCGTGACCGGCATGCGCGCGGAAGTCGCCAAGCGCGAGCAGGCCGAGGAGGAGGCCCGCGTGGTCATCAAACCGCTCGAGGAGCCGCGCAACCGCCGCCGTCGCAACGATGAGGGCGGCAACGCGCTCGACTTCACCGTGGAACGCAAGGAGAACGGCAACGGCGAGGTCTGGTACGAGGTGCTCGGCACCAAGCCGGAACGCTGGGTCATGCAGACCAACTTCGACAACGACGAGGCGGTCGGATACCTGGCCGACCGTCTGGCCAAGCTGGGCGTCGAGGACGAGCTGCGCAACAAGGGCGCCAAGCCGGGCGACGAAGTGCGCATCGGCCGTGGCGATCGCGCCGTGGAATTCGATTGGGATCCGACCATCGCGGCCGGCGCGGAGATGCTTGACGGCACCCAGCTGGGCGCACGCGGCGTCGACCTGCGACTGCAGGAGTCGGACGGCCGTGCCCAGCGCCGCACCAACACGGAACGCCGCCGCCAGTACCACGAGATGATGGACGCCCGACAGGCCGTGCGCGAGGCCATGATGGCCGAACGCAAGGCCGGCCACTGGGCCGATCCGTCCGTGGACGACGACCGTCATGACGAGACCAGTCTTTTTGGACGTGGCGAGTCCGTCGACGACGAGGATGTGGAACAATAGGAGCATCCAACGAAGCCCGCCGATGTGCCGATGGCATGTCGGCGGGCTTTTCCAATGGCCGGTAACGGTACCGGGAGGAACTATGAACACGCCATCGCAAACGCAGGTGCGCAGGGCCATAGCCGAAGCGCAGACCATCGTGGTGAAAGTGGGCTCCAGCTCGCTGACTGAACCGAGCGGGCATCTGGATCCGGAACGTCTGAACGCGCTAGTCGCGGCCATCGCCCGCGTGCGTTTGATGGGCGGACGCGTCGTGCTGGTCTCCTCCGGCGCGATCGCGGCCGGCTTCGGCACCCTCGGCTTCGACAGCCGTCCGACCGACGTGGCCGACCAGCAGGCATGCGCCGCCGTCGGCCAAGGACTGCTCATGGCGCAGTACGAGACGGCGTTCGCCCGTTATGGGCTGCGCGTCGGGCAGATCCTCATCACCGTGTCCGACACCATCGCGCCGCAGCAGTACCGCAACGTGCGCCGCACGCTCGACCGTCTGCTCGACCTGGGCGCGGTGCCGATCATCAACGAGAACGACTCCCTGGCCTCCAACGAGATCCGTTTCGGCGACAACGACCGCCTGTCCGCGCTGATCGCCAACATCGTCGTCGCCGACGCGCTCGTGCTGCTCACCGACGTGGACGCGCTGTACACCGCGCCGCCGAGCGAGCCCGGGTCGAAACGTATCTCCTATGTGCCGAACGTCGAGGACGCATTGGCCAAGGTACAGGTCGGCGGAACCGGATCGAACGTCGGCACCGGCGGCATGGTCACCAAAATGGAGGCGGCGCGCGTCGCGGCGGTGTCCGGCATTCCGGCGGTCCTTACCTGCGCTTCGAACGCGGGTCCCGCCATGATGGGCGATCCGGTCGGCACGGCTTTCGCTCCGATCAACGACCGCGGTTCGTCACGTCGTCTGTGGATCGGCTTCGCCTCCCACCCGCAGGGCACGCTGGTGGCTGATTCCGGCGCCGCCAAGGCGGTGCGCGGGGGAGCGGCGAGCCTGCTTGCGGCCGGCGTGGTGGAAGTGAGGGGCGATTTCGCCGCGGGAGACGCGGTATGGGTGGACGACGAGCAGGGCAACCATCTGGCGAAGGGGTTGGTCGGCTTCGATTCCGAGGAGATTCCGCAGATGCTCGGCCGCAACACCGCGCAGCTCAAACGTTTCCTCGGCGAGGAATACGCGCATCCATTGGTGCACCGCGACAATCTCGTGCTGGTCTGAACGCGTCCGTCTGGCGGGCATCGCTCGCCCGGCATGGGACCGCCATGCCCGCCGGACGGAACGGAACGGACGTGTGTCGTGGGGCTGTCGTTTTTCGCGTGCCGGGTCTAGCATGGCAACCATGACTATGGCTGACTGGCAGACTCTATCCGACCGTATCAATCACGTGGCCCCGAGCGCCACCCTGGCGGTCGATTCCAAGGCGAAGGCGATGAAGGCCGCCGGAATCGACGTCATCGGGTTCGGCGCAGGCGAACCGAACTTCCCGACCCCGGCGCCGATCGTCGCGGCCGCCGCGGCCGCCGTGCAAGACCCCAAGAACTACCGTTACACGCCTACGGCCGGCCTGCCCGAATTGCGCAAAGCCATCGCCGACAAGACGCTGCGCGACTCGGGCTATGAAGTCGACCCGAGCCAGGTCATCGTGACCAACGGCGGCAAGCAGGCCGTGTACGAATCCTTCCAGATCCTGCTCAACGAAGGCGACGAGGTCATCATCCCCACCCCGTACTGGACCAGCTATCCGGAAGCCGTGAAGCTGGCCGGAGGCGTGCCCGTGACGGTGTTCGCCGGTTCCGACCGCAATTTCGAACCGAGCATCGAGGACATCGAGGCTGCTCGCACCGAGCGCACCAAGGCCATCATCGTGAACACGCCGAACAATCCGACCGGCGCCGTATGGAAGCCGGAAACGGTCAAGGCCATCGCCGAATGGGCCATCGAACACCATGTGTGGGTCATCTCCGACGAAATCTACGAACATCTCAACTATGACGGCGCCAAGACCACGTACATCGGCGCCATAGTGCCCGAAGTGCGTTCCCAGCTTCTCGTGCTCAACGGCGTGGCCAAAACCTACGCCATGCCGGGCTGGCGCGTCGGCTGGATGATCGCCCCGGCCGACGTGGCCAAGGCCGCGTCCAAGCTGCAGGGCCACATGACCTCCAATGTGAACAACATCTCCCAGCGTGCCGCCATCGAGGCCGTGTCCGGATCCCTGGATGCCGTCTACGAGATGCGCGCCGCCTTTGACAAGCGCCGTCAGACGATCGTCGCCGCGTTGAACGACATCGAAGGCGTGAACTGCCCCACGCCGACCGGCGCGTTCTACGCGTTCGCCGACGTGACCGCGTTGCTGGGCAAGCCGCTTGGCGCCAACAAGACCACGTTTGTCAACACCTCCGAACTGGCTGCCGCGTTGCTGGACGAGGGTCACGTCGCCGCCGTTCCGGGCGAGGCGTTCGGTGCTCCCGGCTATCTGCGTTTCTCCTATGCGCTTGCCGATGACGATTTGGTCGAAGGCATGCGCCGTATGAAGAATTGGGTCGAAGGCTGATTCCATAGTTCGGGGCTTTCCCTCGATTGACAGATTTCGACGATTCGCACTTCGGTGACATGCCGGGGTGCGAATCTTTTTTTCGTTGGAAAATAGCGGTTTTTCGACAGATCTCGTGAAACCGGTTGGACGAAGTCGCGAAAACCCGCTATTATTTCGACTTGGCGGTTTTGCCGCTTGTCTCATGCGTGGTTGTGTGAATCCTCGCCACCAAGAGAAGGCTGCAGAGTTCACCTAGGGAAGTGGCGCAATTGGTAGCGCAACGGTCTCCAAAACCGTAGGTTGTGGGTTCGAGTCCCGCCTTCCCTGCCAAGCTTCTTACAACAAGCTCAGCGGAGGATCATCATGGCGAAGGCACAGAGCAGCGAAAAGGCCGTTAAGCCGAACATCTTCATGCGCATTGGCTTGTTCATCAAACAAATCATCGACGAACTCCGCAAGGTAGTGACCCCGACCAGCAAGGAACTGTTCTTCTGGGCCCTCGCCGTGTTCATCTTCGTGCTGCTGCTCATGGCACTGGTTACCGGCATGGACTTCGGTCTGGGCAAGTTGACCCTGTGGATCTTCGGCTGATAACCAACGTGAAGGTGAAAGTGCATGACTGACGAAGTGTTTTCCGACAACCTCGACGAGGCCTCCGAAGCCGAGCGTGAGGCTGCTGCAGTAGCGGCGCTCCCGGCGGAAGGCGAAGCCGAGCAGACCGCCGACGGCGAACAGGCCATCGACGGCGAGACCGCCGAGCCCGAGCAGGACGCTCCGGCCGAGCAGAACGCGGAAACCACTGAGGACGCTGAGGAGCCCGAGCAGGATGCCGGCGCCAAGGCCGTTGAGGAATTCTCCAAGAGCCTGCGCGACCTCGAAGGCAAGTGGTACGTGCTGCACACCTATTCCGGCTATGAGAAACGCGTGAAGACCAACGTCGAATCCCGCGTGGCCAGCTTCGGTATGGAAGACAAGATCTTCCAGGTCGAAGTGCCGATGGAGGAAGTCGAAAAGCACACCGAAAAGGGCAAGAAGGTCATCACCCGCGTCCGCGTGCCCGGCTACGTGCTGATTCGTATGATTCCGGACGAGAACGCCCGTCGTATCGTTCGTGAGACCGAAGGCGTCACCGGTTTCGTCGGCCCGACCAAGGATCCGGCACCGCTGTCCCGTAAGGAAGTCGTCTCCATGATGGCTCCGATGATCGCCTCCGAAGCGCTCAAGGCAGCCGGCGACAAGCCGGCCGCAGCCAAGAAGCGTACCCTCGAAGTCTCCTACGCCCCTGGCGATCAGGTCACCGTCACCGACGGACCGTTCACCACCATGGCCGCCGTCGTCTCTGAAGTCGATCCGTCCACGCAGAAGCTCACTGTGCTTGTGTCCATTTTCGGACGCGACACGCCAGTGGAGCTGGGCTTCAACCAAGTCGAAAAGCTCGCCTGAAATTCCATGATGGCGCGTTAGCTGCGTTGCTCCAAGCTCGACGTACCTTGGTACGCCTTCACTTGGTGCGCCTTGCTACCGCGCGCATCATGGAATTTCAGTTTTGAACCCCGCTTCGGCGGGGTTTTCTTGTATGTGATGTCGCTATGGACGTGCATAATGGAAAAGTTGTGTCTGGAGGGTTTTCTGCCTGAATCGCATGAAGTCCGCTAGCACAGCACAGCAATATACGTTGCGGAAGGAACCGGACGCGGGAGACCTACTCCGGTGCCGCTAACCACCGCTTCACAGAAAGAAGAACCATACAATGGCTCCTAAGAAGAAAGTCTCGGCGCTTCTCAAGCTCCAGATTCAGGCCGGCAAGGCCAACCCGGCTCCGCCGCTGGGCCCGGCTCTGGGTTCCCATGGCGTGAACATCATGGACTTCTGCAAGCAGTACAACGCTGCCACGCAGGACAAGATGGGCCAGGTCATCCCTGTTGAGATCACCGTCTACGAAGATCGTTCCTTCACCTTCATCCTGAAGACCCCGCCGGCAGCAGCCCTGCTGAAGAAGGCCGCGGGCATCCAGAAGGGTACCGAGAACCCGCTGACCCACAAGGTCGGCTCCGTCACCAAGGCTCAGGTCCGTGAGATCGCCGAAATCAAGATGGCCGATCTGTCCGCACGCGACGTCGAAGCCGGCATGAAGATCATCGCGGGCACCGCCCGTTCGATGGGTATCACGGTCACCGACTGAGAGGAGAAGGACAAATGGTACAGCGTTCCAAGAAGTATCGCGAAGCGGCTGAGAAGGTCGATTTCAACAACCTTTACACCGCCAACGAAGCCATCGCTCTCCTCAAGAGCATGCCGGAGTACAAGTTCGATCAGACCGTTGAGGCCGTGCTGCGCCTGAACGTGGATCCGCGCAAGGCCGACCAGCTGGTCCGCGGTTCCGTGAACCTGCCGAACGGCACCGGTAAGACCGCCAAGGTCCTCGTCTTCGCCCGTGGCCCGAAGGCCACCGAAGCTCTCGAGGCCGGCGCCGACATCGTCGGTGACGACGACCTCGTGAAGAAGGTCGCCGACGGCTTCCTCGACTTCGATTCCGTCGTCGCCACCCCGGACATGATGGGCAAGGTCGGCCGCCTCGGCCGCGTGCTCGGTCCGCGTGGCCTCATGCCGAACCCGAAGACCGGCACCGTGACCATGGACGTCACCAAGGCCATCAAGGACATCAAGGGCGGCAAGGTTGACTTCCGTGTCGACAAGAACGGCAACCTGAGCTTCCTCATCGGCAAGATGTCCTTCACCGAGCAGGCTCTGGACGAGAACTTCAAGGCCGTCGCCGACGAAGTCAAGCGTCTGAAGCCGGCCACCGTGAAGGGCCGCTACGTCACCAAGGCGACCATCACCTCCACGATGAACCCGGGCGTCCCGGTCGATCCGTCGGTCATCGCCTGAGAATGACGTCATAACGCGAACTGACGCGTGACGCAGGCAAAGGACCCGCATCTGCCAACGCAGGTGCGGGTCCTTTCATATTCGTCGCATCCGGCCATCGTGTATGGCCGGCAGCCACGTGATCGAAAGCGGACGGCCAATGGACGGACGTTCACTTTCGATCAATGGTCGCGCATGCGGCCGATCGCCAGCGCGGTGGTCAGCACATACGCGTCGCGCGGATCGGTGGCGTCCCATCCGGTCGTCTCGGCGGCGCGCTTCAGACGGTACCGTACGGTGTTCGGATGCACGTTCAGCTCCTTGGCCGTGTTCTCCAGCGAGCTGCCGTACCGCAGGAACGTGGACACCGTCAGATAGGTGGGGTCATCGGGATTGTCTCCGCGCAACACCTGGTATACGTTCCAATACAGCTCCTCGCGCGCGTAATCGTCGCCGAGCAGCGCGCGCTCCGGCAGCAACTCGTCATCGCGCAGCGGGCGTGAAGGCTCGGGCAGCGCGGGAGCCGCCTGCAGCGAGAACATCGTCTCGCGAAGTGCGTGCGAGGCCCCGTCCACACCCGAACGGACAGGACTCAGATACAGCGGTTCGTCCTTGCTGAAGGCCTGCATGACCGAAGTGCAGGTCACCTCCGGTGTGACGGCGCTCATCTGGCGGATCAGTGCCAGCAGAAAATGCCCGTACGTGCCGATGACCACATGCTCACCGCCCAAGTCGCGGACCGCCTTGCGGATATCAAGGGAGGCGGAGGCGAGACTGGCGGCCGGAACCCCGCCGATCGCGAAGCATTCGAAATCGCCCTGCCATCCGAGAACGTTCATCAGCGAGACCACGCGGTCGTCCGTCATATTCGTCAACAGGCATTCGAAGGCCAGCCGTTCGATGGTCGCATCATCGGTATGCCCTGACAAAAGGTCGAGAATATCTGCCTGCTCGGAAATCATAATCGACCATTCTAGCCGTCACGCCCCTTGAATCGCCGAACGTTTCCGCCGGCCGATCCGGCCTCATTCGGGCAGTGACGGTAATATGCCGCTTATGAGCGAAAAGAAGAAAGCCGGAAAGGTGGCGACGACCCTCAGCTGGACGTTGGGCGTGCTGGCATGCCTGTGGGTGGCGTGGTGCTGCGCCATCGGCCCGCTGTACTGGTTCGGCACGGGATTGTCCGGTTTCGGATGGAGCAACGCGGCGTACATGGCGATCGCCTTCGTCATTTCGTTTGCGATGCTGCGCGCGCTGGTCCGATACGGCCGCGGCGAACGTGTGCTGCCGAGGTATTTCGCGCGTCGTCACGAGAAGCTCCGCCACGAGATCGCGGGCACGCCCACGACGGTGCTGGGTATCATGCTGCGCCACCTGCACGACGCCGCGCATAGTCGTCCGGGACGCGCCGTCCACGCGGTGATCGTCTGGACCGGCCGCAAGCTGACGAGTTGCACCGACTGCTGGTGGAAGCTCATGCTGGTGTTCGTGATCGGCTGGCTGTGGGTGCCGACCACGCTGCTCGCCGCGTTCGGCGCCGACATCCGCTCGCAGATCCGCGAATTCAGCTGGGCCCTGAACCAGTGGACGGGACTCAAACAGCCGTACATCGGATTCTTCTCGTTCGTGCCGATGGACATCTACCCGACCGCGCACTACATGTGGCCGGCCAACCCTACGTATCTGACCGACCAGCACAACGTCGTGCTGACCGTCGTCTACGGCGCCTTCGCCGCGGTCTCCCGCTATCTCACCGGCTCCAACGACGCCGGCATCGTCGTCCTGGCCGCGCTGCAGTGGCTGTTCGCCGCGTTCTGCTGCGCCGCCACCGCGAACCGCTTCTTCAACCTGCCATGGCGCCGACTGGGCGTAGGCACATTCGACTTCTCGCATCCGGAACGCCACGACTGCTGGAACATGCGCGATTTCGCCCATCCCGAGGCGGGCGTGGTGGCGCGTCCGTCCAGACTGCGCGCCGGAGCGAAGACGCGTTTCGTCATTCTGCTGTTCTTCATGGTGTGTCCGTTGTCGGTGTTCGCCACGATCTCACTGACCAAATCGCCGTTGTTCGCCTTCGCGTTCGTCTGGTGGTTCGGCGTGTGGTACGAGCTGCACATGACGCACATCAAGGCGCTGCCCACCATCAACGGCAAGCCTATGAAACTGCGCAAACGCTCGCTGTGCGCGCTGTTCGCATCAAGCTGCGTTATGTTGATCAGCGCGAAGTACGCGTGGTACATCATCCTGTTCGCGGCGGTGCTGGCGTTGATCAACGACCGTAAACGCTGGAAGACGTACGCGGTCGCGCTGCTGCTGCCGACTGTGCTCATCCACGGCGGTCTCATATATCTGGTGAACAGCGGAGCCATCATCGGCGGCGACCCGATTGAAAGCCGTGGCATCCAGCTGCAGCAGATCGCCCGCGTCGCGAAATACAATCCGCAGGGCATTCCCGAGGACGCCGCCAAGAAGCTTGCTCCGATCTTCAACCTCGACCAAATGGCGGAATCGTACTTCCAGCAGGACGCCGATCCGGTGAAATCGTCCGGCATCCAATCCAAGAAGGTGAGCTACAAGTGGCGCACCGTCACCAAGAAGGACATGACGAACTTCAACGACGCATGGTGGCAGATCGTCAAGGCGAACCCGCAGATCGCGCTCGACGCCTTCTTCGCCGAATGCTTCGGCTATTTCGATGTGGTCGACCTGCCGTACGTGTCCATGGATTATTACGTGAACAACGACTACGTGCAGTCAGACAACGAATGGATTCACCTGTACAACCACAAATGGCGCGACCAGGTGGCCGGCTTCGCCAAGCAATGGGGGAACATTCCCGTGGTCGGGTGGGTGACGCATGGCAACCTGTACGTCACGCTGACGCTGATCATCGGCGCCGCGGAAGTGGTGCTGCGCCGGTGGCGCTCGCTGTCGTGGCATCTGCCGTTGCTGTTGCTCATGGGTGTGATGATCACCGCGCCGGCCAACAATTTCGAACGGCACATGCTTCCGGTGGCGTTCGTGTTCGGCTTCCTGTGCCTGCAATTCTGGCGTGAGTCGCGCGCCGCGAGGCTTGCCGCGGCCAACGCGCGGCGGGCTGGTACGCGCGATGCGTGTTAAGGAGCGAGAATGATGATGAAGGATTCCGCATTGACCATGCCTCGTACCTGCGTGGCCGCCGATATGGTGGTGGCGCTCGATTCGGTCGATTCCACCAACACCTATGCTGCGGAGCAGTTGCGCGAGGGCCGCTTGTTCGGTTCCGGGAAATACAGCAGCGCCGATGGATTCGGCATGCGCGATTGGACGGGCCATGAGATCGTGGCGATATGCGCGGACGAGCAGACCGCGGGACGTGGCCGGCTTGACCATCGGTGGGTCAGCGTGAAGGGTGAATCGTTCATCGTCTCCTTGGTGACGAGCGTTCCCGCTTCGATCGTGCGGGACACGTCCGTCAACGGATGGTTGCAGATGATCGCGGGACTCGCCGTACGCGACGCCGTCGCCGGCGTGGTGGTCGACTTTGATGGCACACTCGACGGGAAGGTCGAATTGAAATGGCCGAACGACATCTTCATTGGCGGGAAAAAGCTGGGTGGCGTGCTCGCGGAGATGGTGCCGCTCGCAGGAACCGCCACGAACGGACCTGATGGAGCTGATATGGACGGCGGTTCCGCCGGTTCCGGTGGTTTCGTCGATTCCGAAGAGGGTGCATCCACGGAGCGGGTCGGCATCATCTTCGGTATCGGACTGAATCTGGACGTCCCCGAAAGCCGCCTGCCGTCCGCCCAAGCCACGTCGATGCAGCTGGTCGCGACCGGACTGCCGAACGCCAATACCCTGCGCGATGCGATCGCGGCACGGTTGGTCGAGGGATTGCGCAGGCGTCTGACGGCTTTCGAAGAAGATCCGCACGGTGAAGCGGAGAAATCACTGAAGGAAATGACCGCAGCGTGCTGGACGATCGGCAAGCCGTGTGAAGCGCATTTCGTGGACGGCGGCTCCCTGCATGGCACGGCGATGTGGATCAACAGGGACGCCTCCATCACCCTCAAGGACGAAAACGGCGATATGCACGTGGTGCATACCGCCGATGTGGGCGTCTTGGCAAAATAGCCATCAGTGACCATGCGAATGGCCGTCACACGACCATCCACATGGTCACGGAATGATCACCGCAGTTTGGCAAGTCCCGACGCGACGAGCGAAACCGCGACGGCCTTGATGCAATCGCCGGCGATGAAGCCCATCGAGGCGACGGCCACGATCGGCAGCGCCACGCCGGTGACGGCGGACTGCACGACGAAACCGAGCAGATAGTCGAGCACGATGCAGCCGGCCACGCAGGCAAACAGATAGCGTGCGGCCGTCAGCGCGGCATGCTTCGGGGAATCGACGCGCGCCTGGCCCTTCAGCAGTGAAGTGACGACGGCGGCCGGCAGGAATCCGATGAGGAAACCGGCACTCGGGCCGACCAAGGCCATGGTGGAGGCGCCGCCGGCGAACACCGGCAGACCCGCCGCGCCCGCCGCCAGATACATGAGCACCGCCGCTCCGGCCTGCTTCCATGGCAGCATCAGCGCGGCCAGCATGACCACGAACGTCTGCAGGGTGATCGGGACCGGAGTGCCTGGAATCGGCACCTCGCCGGCCATGGAGGCGGCCGCGAGCAGCACGGCGAAGAGGGTCGGCTTCAGAACGGCGCCGAGCCTGCCTTCGGTGGCGGTTTTCGCTGTGGATGCGATGGTCAGGATTGCGTTGCGCATAATGGGATGTTCCCCCTCTCGACAAGTGACGAAAAAGCTGGTTCCGTCAATCAACGTTCCCCATCGTAGGATTGCCAGGTTTCGGTAACGTTTGTGGAGCCTTACAAAAAGATCTCGGATCTTTTGTGGGAAACGAGTTCGTCGGATCGCTCCTTGGTGGCCATAATTTGACATTATGCCTAGAAATGTCAACAAACTACTGGTGGCGAACCGCGGCGAAATCGCGCTTCGCGTCGTGCGCACCGCCCGTGAGATGGGGATTCCCACGGTTGCGGTCTACGCCGAACAGGACCGTCACGCGCAGTATGTGCGGATGGCCGATGACGCGTATCTGCTGTCCGGCGACACCTACAAGGACACGTACCTCAACGAGGACCTGCTTATCGACATCCTGCGTCGCAGCGGCGCCGACGCCGTGCATCCAGGCTATGGATTCCTGTCCGAAGTCTCCTCCTTCGCGCAGAAGGTCATCGATGCCGGCGCCACTTGGATCGGTCCGAATCCGAAGGCGCTCGTGGATCTGGGTGACAAGATCACGGCCCGTCGCGTGGCCACCTTCGCCAAGGTGCCTCCGGTTCCTGGCATCTCCCATTCGATTTCCGACATGCGTCTGCTGCTTGATTTCGCGCACACGCACGGCTATCCGCTGATGCTCAAGCGCACCGATGGCGGCGGCGGCCGCGGCATCACACTTGTGCACGACGATGATGAGCTGCGCGGCTTCTACATGAACCATGACGCTCTGCAGGGCGGCGATCTGGACGAGTATTTCGTCGAACGATTCATCGACAAGGGCCGTCACGTCGAAACGCAGTGCGGCCGCGATTCGCATGGCAACTTCACCGTGTACTCCACCCGTGACTGCTCCGTGCAGCGCCGCAACCAGAAGCTTGTCGAGGAGGCGCCGGCCCCGTTCCTACCAGACGGCGTGCTCGAACAGCTGGAAACCTACTCGCGTCGTCTGTTCGACGCGGTCGATTACGTGGGCCTCGGCACCTGCGAGTTCATGGTGACCGAACAGGGCAAGGTCTACTTCCTGGAAGTCAACCCCCGACTGCAGGTGGAGCACACCGTCAGCGAGGAGGTCTGCGGCCTCGACCTGGTCCGTGAGCAGATCACCATCGCCAACGGCGGTGAGCTGACCACAGACCATCCGCTGCGCGGGCACAGCTTCGAACTGCGTCTGACCTGCGAGGACCCCGCCAAGAACCTGGCGCCGAGCTCCGGCACGCTGACCAAGCTCGTATGGCCGTCCGGTCCGGGCATCCGCGTCGATTCCGGCGTGGTGGAGGGTGACACCATCTCCCCGAAGTTCGATTCCATGATGGGCAAGCTCGTGGTCACCGCCTCCGATCGCGCCGCTGCCGTGGCGCGCGTGCGCCGCGCGCTCGAGGAACTCAAGGTGGAGGGCGTACCAACTCCGGCGAGTCTGTTCGAGCAGATTTTCAACGATGACGAATTCACCGCCGAGCATGGCGTGGCCTACGACGTGAGCACGAAGTGGCTGGAACGTAAGTATCTCAACAAGGAAGCTTCCTCCACCAAAGGCGGCCAGCCGGCGTCCATGGCCGGCGCCACCGGCATGAAGGAGGCCGAGACGAAGGAATCCAGCGAAACCTTCGTCATCGAAGTCAACAACCATCGCGTGTCGCTGACCGTGCCGAACGACATCGTGGCCAACCTGACGGGCGGAGCCAAGGCACGTGACGCCAAGCGCGCCATCCAGCCGCTGCGCGGCCAGGGCCTGCACCATGTCGAGAAGAAACGGCAAGCCGACGATGGGCAGTCCGGCGTGATCGCCAGCCCGATGCAGGCCGTCGTCACACGCGTCAACGTCGCCGAAGGCCAGGAAGTGTCCAAGGGCGACCTGCTGGTGGTGCTCGAATCCATGAAGATGGAGAACTACGTGTACGCACCGGTCAAGGGCGCTGTCACCAAGATCTTCGTCGGCCCGGCGGCCGGCGTCGAGGCGGGGGAGACGCTGATGACCATCGACGTCGGCGGCTCTGCCAAGCCGGCCGATGCCGACGCTGCCCATGCTGACGCGACCGAAGGCAACGCGGAATCCAAGACGGAAGGCGGTGCGAAGTGACCGACATCATCGCCAGCCCGGCCGTCAAGGAGGCCGTGAAGGTCGTCATGGAGCAGCAGGAGCGTCTTGGAGAGGACGCTGCCGCCGAAGCGCGCGCATCGCAGCCAATCCGCGCGTCCGTGCTGCGCGCCGCCCAACTCGCGCACGAAGCCGAGGACCATGCCCGCGATCGCCAGCATGTGAAGGGCAAGCTGACCGCGCGCGAACGACTCGACCTGCTGCTCGACACCGGCTCCTTCGAGGAGATCGGCCGCTTCCGCGGCGGAGACATCAACGGCGGTCGCGCGGGATCCGCGGTCATCACCGGCTTCGGCGAGGTGTTCGGCCGCAAGGTGGCCGTCTATGCGCAGGACTTCTCCGTCAAAGGCGGCACGCTCGGCGTGGCCGAAGGACGCAAGATCTGCCATCTGATGGACAAGGCGCTCGACCTCAAAGTGCCGATCGTCGCGCTCATCGACTCCGGTGGCGCGCGCATCCAGGAAGGCGTGGCCGCGCTGACCGAATACGGGCACCTGTTCCGCAAGACCTGCGACGCCAGCGGTTTCGTGCCGCAACTGTCGCTGATCCTCGGCCCGTGCGCCGGTGGCGCCGTCTACTGCCCGGCCCTGACCGACCTGATCATCATGACCCGCGAGAACTCCAACATGTTCGTCACCGGTCCCGATGTGGTCAAGGCGGCCACCGGCGAAGTGATCAGCATGGACGATCTTGGCGGCGGCTACGTGCACAACGCCACCTCCGGTGTGGCGCACTACCTCGGCGAGGACGAGGCCGACGCGATTGACTATGCGCGTACCGTGCTTGCGTACCTGCCGTCCAATTCCGACCAGCAGCCGCCCGTCTACGCGTACGCCGCGACCCGCGCCGACCGTGACGTGGCCAAGCGTCTCGCCACCATCGTTCCGGATAACGACCGTCAGCCGTACGACGTGCTCGACGTGATCCGCTGCATCGTGGACTATGGCGAATTCGTGCAGGTGCATGAGCTGTTCGCCGCCTCCGCGGTGGTTGGATTCGCCTGCATCGACGGACATCCGGTCGGTATCGTGGCCAACCAGCCGAACGTCAACGCGGGAATCCTCGACGTGGACTCCTCCGAGAAAGTGGCGCGTTTCGTGCGGTTGTGCGACGCGTTCAACCTTCCGGTCGTCACGCTGGTGGACACTCCGGGCTACAAGCCCGGCGCGGAGCAGGAGCACGCGGGCATCATCCGCCGCGGCGCCAAGGTGATCTACGCCTACGCCAACGCGCAGGTGCCGCTCGTCACCATCATCCTGCGCAAGGCCTTCGGCGGCGCGTACATCGTGATGGGGTCCAAGGCCATCGGTGCGGACCTCAACTACGCCTGGCCCTCCAGCCAGATCGCGGTGCTCGGCGCGGCCGGCGCGGTCAACATCATCCACCGCAAGGACCTGCAGAAGGCCAAGGACGCCGGCAAGGACGTCGAAGCGCTGCGAGCCAAGTACATCGCCGACTACGAACGCACCACCGTCAACGCGAACCTGTCGCTGGAAATGGGCGAGATCGACGCCATGATCGACCCCGAACAGACACGCGAGACCATCATCGAATCGCTCAGGCTGCTCGCCAGCAAGAAGCGTGTCCGCAGAACCACCAAACATCACGGCAACCAGCCGCTGTGACGGCGCGACATCGCCGGACAACGCAAGCGGCCATGCGGTCGCAAAAAAATTTTTGAAAAAGTAAGGAAGATTATGAACACCTTTTTTCTTGATCGACTGAACAGCGAGCCCCACGCGCTCGCCTTCGCCGGCCAATCCACCCCGTGGCCGGTCGCGCTCGCCGACCAGAGCGCCAATCCGACGCTCGACGAGGCGCTGCACAACCATGCGGCAGCCGCGCAGGCGCTGCTGTATCCGGTGTCTGCCGAACTGCTCGCCACCACCGGACGTCCGGTCGATCTGTTCGGCTTCGAGCCGAATCCGGCCCGTCTCGGCGCGGCGGCCGCCGCTTCCGCCAGTGTTCCCGGCATCGCGCTCACCCAGCTGGGCGCGCTGATCGACGCCGCGTCCCTCGGCTACAATCCCGCCGAAGCCAAGCCGGTCGCGGTGCTCGGCCATTCCCAGGGCGTGCTTGCCGTGCACATGGTGCAGGCGATTCGCGAAGCCGGTTCCATCGAAGCCGCAGCGGCGTCCATTGACGAGATCCTCGCCATCGCGACGCTGATTGGCGTGGCGGGCACCCGTCAGGCCCGTCAACTCGGCCTGGCCGCCCGCCATGGTGACGCGACCCCGATGCTGTCCGTCAAGGACATCACGCGTGCGCAGGTGGACGCGCTGATCGAGCGCGTGGATGGTGCCCGTGGTCCGATCGCCGTGGCCGTCACCAATTCCGCCACCCACTACGTGCTGTCCGGCTACCCGGAGGATCTGGCCGCGTTCGGCGTGGAAGTGGCCAAGGAGCATAAGCATCAGGCCAAGCTGCGCGAGGAGAAGGTGCGCGGCGGTCGTGTGTTCGACCCGGTGCTTGAATACCTTGATGTGACGTTGCCGTTCCATAGCCCGCTTATGGCCGACGCTGTTTCACAGGCTGTTTCATGGGCCGAGACCTGCGGTATCGACGCCTCCCACGCCCGTGAACTCGCCGCCGAAGTGCTGCTCAACCATGTGGATTGGGCCGCGCGTGTACGTGCGCTGATGAACTCCACCGACCCGAGCACGCTGTGGGTGCTGGACTTCGGCCCGGGCACCACCGTCGGCAAACTGTTCTCCACCGTGGCCCAGGGCACCGGCGTCGGTGTGGTGGAAGCCTCCACCGTGGCCGATCGCGTCAAGCTCTCCACACTGGAGACCTCCCCGGAACGCACCCAGAACTGGAAGCGCTTCGCGCCGAGCATCATCCACACCTCCGCGGGAGACAAGGTGCGCACCGCGTTCACCGAGCTCACCGGCAAGGCTCCGGTGCTGCTGGCCGGCATGACGCCGACCACCGTGGAACCGGAGATTGTGGCCGCGGCCGCCAACGCCGGCTATTGGGCTGAGCTCGCCGGCGGCGGCCAGGTGACCGCCGAGGTGTTCGACCGCCATGTGGCCAAGCTTGAGGAAGAGCTGGAAGAAGGCCGCACCGTCGAGTTCAACGCCATGTTCATGGATCGCTACCTGTGGAACCTGCAGTTCGGCGGCCAGCGCATCGTGCCGAAGAAGCGTGCCAGCGGCACGCCGATCGACGGCGTGGTCGTCTCCGCGGGCATCCCCGAACTCGACGAAGCCGTCGAACTCATCCACACGCTCAACGCGGACGGCTTCCCGTACGTGAGCTTCAAGCCGGGCACCGTCGACCAGATTCGCCAGGTCGTGCGCATCGCCAAGGCCGTGGCCCCCACCAAGGTGCTCATCGAGGTCGAAGGCGGCTCCGCCGGCGGCCACCACTCCTGGGAGGCTTTGGACGATCTGCTGCTGAGCACCTACGCCGAAGTGCGCGAACAGCCCAACCTGGTGCTCGTGGCCGGCGGCGGCATCGGCACGCCGGAACGCGGCGCCGACTACATCACCGGCGAATGGTCGAAGGAATACGGCCGTCCGCTCATGCCCGTCGACGGCGTGCTCATCGGCACCGCCGTCATGACCGCCAAGGAAGCCCACACCAGCCCCGAAGTCAAGCAGATGCTGGTGAACACCCCCGGCATCCCCGCCAAGGACCCGAACGCCGATCCGTTCGCCCCGCTCGGCGAGCAGTGGGTGCCGTCCGGCCAGGCCAAGGGCGGCGTCACCTCCGGTCTGAGCCACCTGCATGCCGACATCTACGAGCTGGAGAACTCCTCCGCCCGCTGCGGCCGCCTGCTGGTGCGCGTGATGAAGCACCCCGAGGAACTGGAAAGCCGCCGCGAGGAGATCATCGAGGCGCTCAACGCCACAGCCAAGCCGTATTTCGGCGATCTGAAGACCATGACCTACCTCGAGTGGGCCCAGCGCTTCGCCGATCTCGCCTTCCCGTGGGTCGACGAGACCTACGCCGACCGTTTCCTGCACCTGCTGCAGCGTATCGAAGCCCGCGTGACCAAGCAGGAGAGCGGCGAATTCGAATCGCTATTCGCTTCCCGCGCCGACGTGGAATCCGATCCGAACGCCGCCATCGCCAAGCTGCAGGCCGCCTACCCGCAGGCCGCCGAACTGAAGGTGACCCCGATGGACGAGGCATGGTTCCCGGTGCTCGTGCGTGAGTACCCCAAGCCGATGCCGTTCGTGCCGGTCATCGACAACGACCTGCTGCGTTGGTGGGGCCAGGATCAGCTGTGGCAGTCCGAGGATTCCCGCTATTCCGCCGATTCCGTGCGCATCATCCCCGGCCCGATTTCCGTGGCCGGCATCACGACCATCGACGAGCCGGTGGCGGACATCCTCGGCCGTTTCGAGCAGGCGATGGTCAAGCGCGTCTCCGCCGATTCGCCGGCCGCCGACAAGGCCGCCTTCGCCGAACTGGGTGCCGCCGCATCCGCCGAGGAATTCATCCGCAAGTCCCCGAACATCTCGTGGGTCGGCCACCTGATGGCGAACCCGGCATTCGGCACCACCAACGGAGACGAGCACTACGAGATCCGCAAGGTCGGCACCAAGGGCAGCGTCGAGCAGTATGATCTCGACATCCACCTGGATACTTACTGGGACAACGACCCGGATGGTGGCAAGTCCAAGCACGCCGTGCGCGACATCGTCATCCCGCTGAACGTCGACGGCGCCGAATCCGGCCTGTTCCCGGTAGTGGACCGCGACCGTCTGCCGGAACACGTGTACCGCATGCTCGCCGACACCGCAGGCATCGGCAACACCGCCATCACCGGCGACAAGCTCACCGCGATGCCGCAGATTGAAGCGGCCGACGACAAGACCGCCTACCCGTTCGGCATCGCCCACGCCAGCTACACGCTGTCCGCCAACCTCGGCTTCGACCATGAGGCCGCCACCGGCGGTGCTTTGCCGAGCGACCTCGTGCCGTCCCGCATCGCGCCGGACGCGCTCGTCGGACCGGCCTGGCCGGCAATCTACGCCGCCCTCGGCTCCGTGTATGTCAACGGGTTCCCCGTCATCGAAGGCCTGCTCAATGCAGTGCATCTCGACCACCTCATCGAACTTGAGGTGAGCGAGGACGAACTGCTCAAGCACACCGGCGAGACCATCCAGCTCACCAGCTGGGCCGAAGACTACTTCGAATCCGCCTCCGGCCGTGTCGTCACCATCCACGTGACCCATGCCGCAGCCGACGGCACCGTGCTCGCCAATGAGACCGAACGTTTCGCCATCCGTGGCCGCGCCTACTCCGACGCTCTGCCGCCCGAGGCTCCCGATTACGGTGGCATCAAGGCCGACATCGAAAACACGCCGCGCCGCATGCTGCGCCGCGTCACGGTCACCGCGCCGCACGAGATGACCGCCTTCGCCCGCACTTCCGGCGACTTCAACCCGATCCACACCTCCCACCGTGGCGCCGCCGTCTCCGGACTGGCTGCTCCGCTGGTCCACGGCATGTGGCTGTCCGCCACCGCCCAGTACGCCGTGCAGGCGCTCGACGAGAAGGGCGCGCACTACGAGATCGCAGGCTGGACCTACAACATGTACGGCATGGTGCAGCTCGACGACGAGGTGGAGATCTCCATCGAACGCGTTGGCCGCGTGGCACACGCCGGCATGGTGCTTGAGGTGACCAGCCGCATCGACGGCAACATCGTCTCCCGCGCCACCGCCATCGTGCGCGCGCCGAAGTCCGCCTTCGTCTACCCGGGCCAGGGCATCCAGAAGCAGGGCATGGTGCTCGACGAACGCGCCAAGTCCCCGGCCGCCCGCGATGTGTGGGAACGCGCCGACAAGCTTACCCGCGAGAAGCTCGGATTCTCGATCCTCGCCGTCGTGCGTGACAACCCGAAGGAACTGACCGCCAACGGCGTGACCTACCGTCATCCGGAAGGCCTGCTCAACCTCACCCAATTCACCCAGGTGGCGCTCGCCACTGTGGCCTTCGCCCAGACCGCACGTCTGCGCGAAGCCGGCGCCGACATCTGGCCGGCGTACTTCGCGGGCCATTCGCTGGGCGAATACAACGCGCTGAGCTCCTTCGCCGGTGTGATTCCGCTGGAGACCGTGCTTGAGCTCGTGTTCCACCGCGGTTCCACCATGCATCACCTCATTCCGCGTGATGAGAAGGGCCGTTCCAACTACCGTATGGGTGCCCTGCGTCCGAACCAGTTCGGTGTGGGCGACGACGGCGTGCGCGAGTACGTCGAGTCCGTGTCCAAGGCCTCCGGCGAGTTCCTGCAGATCGTGAACTACAACCTGGCCGGTCAGCAGTACGCCGTTGCCGGCACCATTGCCGGTCTGAAGGCCCTGAAGGCCGATTCCGCGCGTCGCGTCGCCGAATACGGCGGCAAGCCGGCGTTCATGCTGGTGCCGGGCATCGACGTGCCGTTCCACTCCACGCTGCTGCGCAAGGGCGTGCCGGAGTTCCGCGACAAGCTCGACGCCCTGCTGCCGAAGTACATCGACTACCGTGGCCGTCTGGTCGGACGCTACATTCCGAACCTGGTCGCTGTGCCGTTCGAAATGACCAAGGAATTCGCCGCCAAGATTCTTGAAGTGGTGCCTTCCGAGCGCATCAAGGCCGCGTTGGACGATCCGAAGGTGTGGGACTCCTACGCCGAGGACGACCAGAAGCTCGGTCGGCTGCTGCTCACCGAACTGCTGAGCTGGCAGTTCGCCTCCCCGGTGCGCTGGATCGAGACCCAGGCGCTGCTGTTCGGTTCCGCCGAACAGGGTGGCCTCGGCGTTGAGGAATACGTGGAGGTCGGTCTCGGCAATGCGCCGACGCTGGCCAACCTCGGTGCCAAGACCCTGCGCCTGCCGCAGTTCGCGGGCCGCGACGTGACCGTGTACAACGTCGGCCGCGACGAAGGCCGCGTATACATGACCGATTCCGATTCGCTGGTTCCGGAAGCCGACGATGAGCCGGTCGAACAGAGCGCTCCGGCCGCCGTTGCCGCTCCGGTGGCACAGGCCGCGGCCCCGGCCCCGGCCGCCCAGGCTCCGGCCGCTCCGGCGGTTCCCGAGGCTCCGGCGGGCGCGCCGTCCGGTGCCGCCGTCGCGGACATCCCCTTCAAGGCATCCGACGCCATCGCCATGCTGCTGGCCTACTCCGCCAAGGTGCGCCCCGACCAGATCGGCGATTCCGACACCACCGACACCCTCACCAACGGTGTCTCCTCTCGCCGTAACCAGCTGCTCATGGACATCAGCTCCGAGCTGGGTGTGGCCTCCGTCGACGGTGCCGCCGAAGCGACCGTGAACGCGCTGAGTGCCCTGGTGAACAAGGTCGCCCCGAATTACAAGGCCTTCGGCCCGGTGCTTTCCGACATCGTGCGCGATCGCGTGCGTGGCCTGTTCGGTGCCGCCGGCGTGAAGCTGGGCCAGATCACCAAGCGCGTGACCGACACCTGGCAGCTCGGCGAAGGCTGGGCCTCCCATGTGGTCGCCGCCTTGGTGCTCGAAACCCGTGACGGTGCCAGCTCTCGTGGCGGTGACCTTGCGTCGCTGCCCACTGACGCCGCTTCCAACGCCGCTGCCGCGAACGCGCTGATCGATGCGGCCGTGCAGAAGGTCGCCTCCGACAAGGGCGTGGCTGTGGCCATGCCGAGCGCCGGTGGTGCCGCCGGCGGCGCAGTGGTCGATTCCGCCGCGCTTGACGCCTTTGCGGCCAAGGTCACCGGTGCCGACGGCGTGCTCGCATCCACTGCGAAGTTCGTGCTGAACCAGCTCGGCGTCGCCGCTCCGGCGCCCGAGGATGGCACCGATGAGAACGCCGCCGTGGTCGCCGCCGTCGAAGCCGAGCTTGGCTCCGACTGGCCGAAGCAGGTCGAGCCGCGCTTCGACGCCCGCAAGGCCATTCTGTTCGACGATCGCTGGGCCTCCGCCCGCGAGGATCTTGCCCGCGCCTACTACGATGGCAACGCATCCGTGCTCTCCGGCAGCTTCGTCGGACTGGGCAAGGCGGTTGCCGCCGAAGCCAAGTGGTACGCCGACAAGACCGATGATGCCGAATTGAAGTCCGCCTACCAGCGTGTGGCCGCCGAAGCTCTGGAACCCGCTTCCGAAGACGCCGCGAGCAGCCGTTTCGCAGGTGATGTGGCCGTGGTGACGGGTGTGGCCCCGAATTCCATCGCCGCGCAGGTGGTCAACGGCCTGCTTGCCGGCGGCGCGACCGTGGTCGCCACTTCGCACAGCTTCAAGCCGAGCGTGAAGGCATGGGCCAAGCAGGCCTACCGCGAGCATGCGGCGGGCGACGCCAAGCTGTGGCTCGTGCCGGCGAACCTCTCCAGCTACCGCGATGTGGACGCACTGGTGGACTGGGTCGGCAACGTGCAGAAGAAGACCTCCGGCGCGACCACCACGATTTTGAAGCCCGCCTACGAGCCGAGCCTGTTCTTCCCGTTCGCGGCCCCGCCGGTGCACGGCACCTTGGCCGATTCGGGCGAACTGTTCGAATCCCAGGCGCGACTCATGCTGTGGGGCGTGGAACGTGCGATCACCGGTCTGGCGAAGATCGGTGCCGACACGGACGTCCAGCACAAGCTGCACGTGATCCTGCCGGGCTCCCCGAACCGCGGTATTTTCGGCGGCGACGGCGCCTACGGCGAGGTGAAGAGCTCCTTCGACGCGATCGTCAACCGCGCCCGCGCCGAAAAGGTGTGGTCCAGCCGCGTGACCTTCGCCCATCCGAAGATCGGCTGGGTGCGTGGCACCGGCCTGATGGGCGGCAACGATCCGCTGGTCGAAGTCGTGGAACGCCATGGTCTGAAGACCTACTCCACCGCCGAAATCGCGGTGAAGCTGCTGGACCTGGCCACCCGCGAATCCCGCGAGGCCGCCGTGAAGGCTCCGCTCGATGTGGATCTGACCGGCGGACTGGGCTCCGAACCGATCGACATCAAGGCGCTGCGTGCTGAAGCCATGGCCGACGCCGAGAAGGCCGCCGCAGCGGCCGCCGCCCAGACCGAGGAAGCCGATGCGAAGCAGGCCGGCGCGCTCATCAAGGCGTTGCCGAGCCCGCACGTCCCGCAGCAGGCTCCGGTCGACCTGTCCGATTGGAAGAACGTCACCGCACGCCCGGAGGACGAGATCGTGATCGTCTCCGTCGGCGAGCTGGGTCCGTGGGGCTCCGGCCGTACCCGGTTTGAGGCCGAGCTGGGCATCCACTCCGATGGCAAGGTCGACCTGTCCGCCGGCGCTGTGCTCGAACTGGCCTGGAACATGGGACTGCTCACGTGGAACGACAGCCCGAAGCCGGGCTGGTACGACACCGACGGCAACCTGGTGCCCGAAGAGGACATCGCCGAACGCTACCACGACGAGGTCGTGGCACGTTCCGGTATCCGTCCGTTCGAAGAGGGCATGGGCAACGACTACAAGGACGGCGCCGACGAGGAGGAGGCCGAGGTCTTCCTGGACCACGACGTGACCTTCTCCGTGCCGACCCGCGAGATCGCCGAGGAGTATGTCAAGCTCGACGAGGCCCACACCACCATCGCCGCGGACAACGAATCCGGCGAGTGGAACGTGACCCGCCACGCCGGCTCCATGATCCGCGTGCCTCGCCGCGCGGCCATGACCCGTACCGTCGGCGGCCAGTTCCCGAAGGGCTTCGACCCGGTCAAGTGGGGCATCCCCGCCTCCATGGTCGGCGACGTCGACAAGATCGCCCTGTGGAACATCGTCACCACGGTGGACGCCTACCTGTCCGCGGGCTTCACTCCGGTGGAGATCCTGCAGGCGGTGCACCCGTCCATGGTCGCCTCCACCCAGGGCACCGGCTTCGGCGGCATGTCCTCCATGCGCAAGCTGTACCTCGACCGCTTCCTCAACCACGAGATCCCGACCGACATCCTGCAGGAGGCCCTGCCGAACGTCGTCGCGGCGCACGTGATGCAGTCCTACATCGGCGGCTACGGCAACATGATCCAGCCGGTCTCCGCCTGCGCCACCGCGGCCGTTTCCCTCGAAGAGGGCGCCGACAAGATCGCACTGGGCAAGGCCGACTTCGTGATCACCGGCGCGATCGACGACATCGGCGTGGAATCCGTGATCGGCTTCGGCAACATGAACGCCACCGCCAACTCCGAGGAGATGTACGCCAAGGGCATCGACGCGCGCTTCTTCTCCCGTGCGAACGACCGTCGCCGTGGCGGCTTCGTCGAATCCCAGGGCGGCGGCACCATCCTGCTGACCCGTGGCGATATCGCGCTGAAGCTCGGCCTGCCGGTCGCCGGCGTGGTCGGATTCGTCCACTCCTATGCGGACGGCGCGCACACCTCCATCCCGGCTCCGGGACTGGGCGCGCTCGCGGCGGGCATGGGCGGCAAGGACTCCAAGCTCGTGCACGACCTCGCCAAGCTCGGCGTCACGCCGGACGACATCGCCGTGGTGTCCAAACACGACACGTCCACCAACGCCAACGATCCGAACGAATCCGAACTGCATAACACGCTGGCCCACGCCATCGGCCGCACCGACGGCAACCCGCTGTTCGTGATCTCGCAGAAGACGCTCACCGGCCACGCCAAGGGCGGCGCCTGCATCTTCCAGGTCAACGGCTTGACCCAGCTGTTCAAGTCCGGCGTGATTCCGGCGAACGCGGCCCTCGACTGCGTGGATCCGAAGCTCGCGCGCGACGACCATATGGTCTGGCTGCGCAAGCCGCTGCACGTCGGCTCCGTCAAGGCGGGCCTGGCCACGTCGCTCGGCTTCGGCCATGTCTCCGGTTTCGCCGCGATCGTGAACCCGGGCGCGTTCGAGGCCTCCGTGGCCAACACCGCCGGTGCCGAGGCGCTGAACGAGTGGCGTGAACGTGCCAACGCTCGCCTGGCTGCCGGCCAGCGTCGCCTCGAGGAGGGCATGATGGGTCGTGCCGCCCTGTACGAGCCGATTGACAACCGCCGTTTCCATGAGGACAAGCGCGGCTACGACTCGCACGAGGTGGAGAAGGCCATGCTGCTCGATCCGAACGCGCGACTCGGCGCATCCGGCTATTTCGAGGCCTGAGCGCGGTCTCATTGGAATCCGTTCGCGCAGTGATTCGGACGAATTCCAATGAATCTCCCAGAGAGGGGCAGTACCTTGTTGCACGGGGTATTGCCCCTCTTTGTCATATGTGCTGCCATATTGGCAGGCTAGGTGTTTTGGGGCGATTCCATGCGACCCTTCGGAAAGGCGGGAAAATGCTGGGTTTGGGGCATGACGTGGTGGATGTGCCGTCATTCGCCGAACAGTTGGACGAGCCCGGGTCGCGCATGCGTGGCCTGTTCTCCATGCGCGAGATATGGCAGACGGCTCAACGCGCGCAGATCAAACATGATGAGGAGGCCGTGCATTTGGCGGCCCGATGGGCGGGCAAGGAGGCGTTCCTGAAGGCGTGGTGCGCCGCGATATCGCGCCATGCCGGAAGCGACGGCACAATCGAATATCCGTACACGCTGGACAATTTCCCGTGGGTGCGCATCGAGATCCTTGACGATTCCCACGGCGTGCCCCACGTCGTGCTGTCGCCCGAAGTGCAACGCAGGATGCTGCAATCGCTTGGATTGCCTTCGGACGAACGGCATCCGTCGTACGACGTCTGCATCTCCCTGAGCCATGACGGGCCCATCGCATCCGCGGTGGTGACGCTCGAATTCTGAAAGCACGCGTCGGCCACTTGCAAAAGTTGTGGAAGTGTGTATAATAGCTCGAGTCGTTTCGTGTCGATGCAAATCGGCGCAAAATGGTGCGCGGATGTAGCTCAATGGTAGAGCCTCAGTCTTCCAAACTGATTACGCGGGTTCGATTCCCGTCATCCGCTCCAGAACATCGTCAGAGAAGAAGTAAGGCGTGCTGCAAGGCACGCCTTTCGCATATGGGCATGCGATTGCCGGGCGCTGGATATGCCGTACGCGCCGTGACGGGCGGCGTGGCGGTCGCGGCACGGCGATTGCGGCGGAAAAGCGATATACGGAGCGAATATGGGGCAGAAGGCAGACAACAAGGCAACGGAAGTCGTGGGCGGCGTGGTTGAGACCGTCGACGTTTCCAAACATCCGACGGCGTCCATCGAACAGTCCGACCTGTCCCTGGCCGACATCGAGCGCCGCAAATCGCATCCGATCCGTTGGGCGCTGTTCATGGCGCTGGCTTTGGTGGCGATGATCGCGCCGTATTGGCTGGGGCGCGTCGTTGCGGTCAGGGATGCCACATGGATGGTGGAGCATCTCGGATTCCTCGATCCGAAAGGCGTGGCGCTGATTTCCTGGACGGTCACCGTAGCGGCGCTTACCGGACTTGGGCTGATGGTCGCCGATACGAAGAAATGGCTGTGGGGCGGCGTTTTCGTGGTGGGACTCGCCGCGGAGCAGTTCATCGCCGGCGTATGCCTGCTGAGCTTCAATTTCTGGAACGCCACCTACGTGATGTACGGCGGGGCATCGGGATTGGCGAACGCGGCCAACCTCGGCATCCTCGCGGCGGGCTTCGGCGTCGCCGTCTACGCGGTGCTGTGGGTGGGCCTGCTGGTGTGCATCAGGAAGGAATCCAAACTCAATGTGCTCACCCGTAGTTGGGCTTCGTTCCTGCTGTTCTTCGTCATCGAAGTGGCCGCTCTCTCCATTGTGATGTTCGGCGGCATATTGACGTCCATGGCGTGATGAGACGCGTTTCCGGCCGGCGTCTTGCCGATGCGTGTCCGTGTGCGTCTGTCCTGCGGTTTTGGTCCGCCCGTCGTGTAAGATGTTCCCTTGGCGTGTTTCGCCCGCGGATAGAGAGCGCGTCGGCATTGGGCCGGCAGCACCGCGTAGCAATACAAGGAGGATGCCGTGGCACTTACGGCTGAGGAAAAGCAGGAAATTATCAAGACCTACGCAACCCACGAGGGTGACACCGGCTCCCCGGAGGTCCAGGTCGCACTGCTCACCAAGCGCATCGCTGATCTGACCGAGCACCTCAAGGAGCACAAGCACGATCACCACTCCCGTCGTGGTCTGCTGCTGATGGTCGGCGACCGTCGTCGTATGCTTGATTACCTCAAGCGCGTCGACATCAACCGTTACCGCTCCCTGATCGAGCGTCTGGGTCTGCGCCGATAACATTCTTCCGCCCGAGCGTCACTATGGCGCCCGGGCGTTTTTGCATGACAGCCGAGTTCGAGGAACAGACAGTTTGAAAGCCCGAAGGTTTGGGGCGTACGAGGTCTAGAATCTAGAGATGAGGAAGCGGCGGAGGTAACGCCGCGTCACGCATGTAGGAATCGGTTGGAGTCCGCTGAAGAGGACTGCCGATAGTAGGTATCAAGAAAAGAAAACAAAGGAGGAACCCTATGGAGGGTCCCGAAATCAAGGCTGTTGAAGCCGTAATCGATAATGGTTCGTTTGGCAAGCGCACGCTGCGCTTCGAGACCGGTCGTCTCGCCCAGCAGGCGGATGGTGCCGTCGCCGCCTATCTTGACGATGATTCGATGATTCTGTCGACCACCACCGCCGGCTCCAGCCCGAAGGAGAACTACGACTTCTTCCCGCTGACCGTGGACGTCGAAGAGAAGATGTACGCCGCCGGCAAGATCCCGGGCTCGTTCTTCCGCCGTGAAGGCCGTCCGAGCTCCGAAGCCATCCTGGCCTGCCGCATCATCGACCGTCCGCTGCGTCCGCTGTTCCCGCACACCCTGCGCAACGAGGTGCAGGTCGTCGAAACCGTGCTCGCCGTCAACCCGGACGACGCCTACGACGTCGTCGCGCTGAACGCGGCCTCCGCATCCACCATGATCTCCGGTCTGCCGTTCGAAGGCCCGGTCTCCGGCGTGCGTCTGGCCCTGATCGACGGCCAGTGGGTCGCCTTCCCGCGTTGGAGCGAGCGTGAGCGCGCCGTGTTCGAAATCGTGGTCGCCGGCCGTGTCGTCGAAAACGGCGACGTCGCCATCGCCATGATCGAAGCCGGTGCCGGCAAGAACGCATGGCACCTCATCTACGACGAAGGCCAGACCAAGCCGGACGAGGAAGTCGTCGCCGGTGGTCTCGAGGCCGCCAAGCCGTTCATCAAGGTGATCTGCGAGGCCCAGAACGAGCTCAAGGCCAAGGCCGCGAAGGAAACCAAGGAATTCCAGCTCTTCCCGGAGTACACCGAGGATCTGTACAACCGCATCGACGAGATTGCGCATGCCGACCTCGACGAGGCCCTGTCCATCGCCGAGAAGCTGCCGCGCCAGGATCGCATCAAGGAAATCAAGGAAGGCGTCAAGGCCACCCTCGCCGGCGAGTTCACCGACATGGACGATGCCGAGAAGGACAAGGAGATCGGCAACGCCTTCAAGGAGCTGCAGCGCCAGATCGTGCGCCGCCGCATCCTGACCCAGGATTACCGCATCGACGGCCGTGGCCTGCGTGACATCCGCACCCTGTCCGCCGAAGTGGACATCGTGCCGCGCGTGCACGGCTCCGCCCTGTTCCAGCGCGGCGAAACCCAGATCCTGGGCGTCACCACGCTGAACATGCTCAAGATGGAGCAGCAGATCGACGCACTGTCCGGTCCGCAGTCCAAGCGTTACATGCACAACTACGAGATGCCGCCGTACTCCACCGGTGAGACCGGCCGCGTCGGTTCCCCGAAGCGCCGCGAGATCGGCCATGGCGCCCTCGCCGAGAAGGCCCTCGTGCCGGTGCTGCCGAGCCGCGAGGAGTTCCCGTACGCCATCCGTCAGGTGTCCGAGGCCATCGGCTCCAACGGCTCCACCTCCATGGGTTCCGTGTGCGCGTCCACCCTGTCCCTGCTCGCCGCTGGCGTCCCGCTGAAGGCTCCGGTCGCAGGCATCGCCATGGGCCTTGTGTCCGGCGATGTGGACGGCAAGCACATCTACAAGACACTGACCGACATCCTCGGCGCCGAAGACGCCTTCGGCGACATGGACTTCAAGGTGGCCGGCACCTCCGAATTCATCACCGCCCTGCAGCTCGACACCAAGCTTGACGGCATTCCGGCCGACATCCTGGCGTCCGCCCTGCAGCAGGCTAAGGAAGCCCGCACCACCATCCTCGAGGTCATCAACGAGTGCATCGACGGTCCGGCCGAGATGAGCCCGTACGCGCCGCGCATCATCACCACCAGCGTTCCGGTGGAGAAGATCGGCGAGGTCATCGGCCCGAAGGGCAAGATGATCAACCAGATCCAGGAGGAGACCGGCGCCGAGATCGCCATCGAGGATGACGGCACCGTGTTCATCTCTTCCGAAGGCGGCGAAGGTGCTGAGAAGGCCAAGCAGATCATCGACCAGATCGCCAACCCGCACGTGCCGGAAGCCGGAGAGACCTACAACGGCAAGGTCGTGAAGACCACGTCGTTCGGCGCCTTCGTGAACCTGACCCCGGGCACCGACGGCCTGCTGCACATCTCCCAGATCCGTAACCTGGCCAATGGCGAGCGCATTGACGCCGTCGAGGACGTGCTCAAGGAAGGCGACACCGTCGAGGTGGTCGTGCAGGGCGTCGACGACCGTGGCAAGATTTCGCTGGCCATCCCGGGCTTCGAGGATCAGGAATCCTCCGCTCCGCGCCGCGACCGTGGCGATCGTGATGATCGTCGTGGCGGCCGTGGCCGTCGTGACGACCGTCGTCGTTCCGATGACCGTGACGACCGCGATTACGACGACCGTCCGCGTCGTCGTCGTTCCGACCGCGACGATGACCGTGACCGCGACTACGATCGCGATGATCGTCCGCGTCGTCGTCGTTCCGATCGTGATGATCGTGACCGTGACTATGACCGTGACGACCGTCGTCGTTCCGATCGTGACGACCGCGATTACGATGATCGTCCGCGTCGTCGTCGTTCCGATCGTGATGATCGTGACCGCGATTATGATCGCGATGACCGTCGTTCCGAGCGTCGTCGTGGCGGCCGTCGTGACGACCGCAACCCGCGTTACGCCGCCGACGAGAACTACGACGAGTATCGCGCCGATCGTGAGGAGCGCTCCGAGCGTCCGCGCCGCCGTGTGCGCCGCGACTTTGATCCATTCGAAGACTGAGCCGTTAAGAAAACAGCAGAGCTGTTTTTAGGCTCAGTGCGAGCCGACAGGCGAGCCAGCAGGCTGCGGCCGTAAGGCCGTCCGTAGTTGCAGGACCTGACGCGATCGTCGGATAAAACGATGAAAACCCACTCCGTAAGGGGTGGGTTTTCTCATATTCGACATGCTATGCAAACATTTGCGTCAATCGATTTACGAATATGCCAAAATAATAGACATAATTCCGAATTGTGTAGCCCTCATGAGAAAATAAAACAACCAAACAAGCGAAGAAGCAAGGATTTTCTCATGATATTCGGCATTATTGCACTCGTTGTCATTGTGTTGGTCATTTTGTGGGGCGTCTCCGCCTACAACGGTCTGGTCACGTTGCGCAACCGCGTGAAGAACGGCTGGTCGCAGATCGACGTGCAGCTCAAGCAACGCGCCGACCTCATCCCGAATCTCGTCCAGACGGTCAAAGGCTATGCGGCCCATGAATCGCAGGTGCTCACCCAGGTGACCCAGGCCCGAGCCAACGCGCTTCAGGCGGCGCAATCCGGCGACGTGCAGCAGCGCATCCAGGCCGAGAACCAACTCAGCCGCGCGATCATGAACCTTCAGGCGGTGGCGGAGGCGTATCCGCAGCTGCAGGCCAACCAGAACTTCCTGGATCTGCAGGGCCAGCTCAAGGCGCTTGAGGAGAAGATCGCCTACGCGCGCCAGTTCTACAACGACGTGGTGCAGAAGTACAACACCAAGATCGAGGTCGTGCCTTCGAACATCATCGCCGGACTGTTCCACTTCAAGCAGGCGTCCTACTTCCAGATCGACGAGGCGGACCGTCAGGCCCCTCAGGTCCAGTTCTGAGCATTTCCATACAGCGTTTCCATACGGAAGAAAGGGAACGCCGACGGGATGGATACTTCGCCGGTGCTCCCTTTTTCGCATATGCGGTACGTCGGCTTCTCGCGGCCCGTCCGCTTAGAGAGCCAAGAGAGAGCATATGAATATCAAACGTGCGTTGGTCGGCGTGCTGTTCGCGGTGGCCGCGGCGGCACTGCTATTGGGCGCCGCCTTTCTGGGTCTGAAGTTGGTGTCTGCCAGAGTCGAACCGGATTTGAGCTACCGTACGCTCGATTACGACGCCACGGTGCTTAGGAATGGCGACCTCAAGATCACGCAGCATATCGATATGAAGCTGAAAGACCGTGGCCGCGATTGGAAACAGATGTACCAGCGGTACATGCTCCACTCCAGCGATCTGACGAATATCGACGATATCAGCGTGAAGGACGTCACCAACAACGAGACGTACGTCCAAGGCAATTTTGCGTTTCCCGATGATGTCACCAATTGGAACGCCAGATACGCAGGCCAGTGGTACATCGTGGACGTCACTGATTTAAGTGATCCCCAGCCTTTCGATCCTGAGACCGACGGTTTGCAGGCCGATTCATCGTCATCTAAGAAGTTTGTGGAAATCGGTTGGAATATTCCGGAAACCTCATCCGCTGACAGCCTCAAATTCGACGTGTCCATGACCATGCATGGCGTGAGCACCGCCTACGATGACGTCGTCTCCTTCCAATGGGAGCCGTTCGGTTGGGAGAACGGAGTGCCGATCGGCAAAGTGACCGGCACGGTCACGTTCCCCGACGGTGTCGATAAGAAGAATTCCTGGGCGTGGTTGCATACCAGGAACTCGTCCACCACGAAACGTGGCAGGAACGGGTCTCTGGTCTTCTCTGCGGACGATATATGGTCCGGCGACTATCTGGACGTCGTGGCCATGTTCGATGTCGCGAAATCGCAGGACGTGGTACGCAAGACGAGCGGCGAACGCAAGCAGGAGCTCATCGACTACGAAACCCAGAGGGAGAAGGAGTGGCGCGACGAGCGGCATGATGAAGCCACCAAGCGTGTGACCGGCTGGGTCGGTTCGGCGCTGATCGGACTGGCGTTCATTGCGGGATCGCTGTACCTCGGTATCACCAGCTTCCGCAAGTCGCAGTACAAAGGCGATATCGAATACTGCCGCGACCTGCCCCACATGAGTCCGGCGGCCGCGGCGAGGATGGACGATGTCATGAGCGAGTCCTTCGCGATTCTCGGTTCCGGCAAGACCAAAGACGACGAGAAGCTGGTCAACCGGCAAATGTCCGCCACCGTGATGTCGCTCGCGTCGAAGGGCGCAATCGCCATCTATCCGGGACCTGCGAAACTGTACAACGGCATCGACCTGACCGCAACCGATGCCGCATCGGTGGCCGGGATGCTCGGCTCGAACGCCGCGACCGCACGCAAGATGAAGAAGACCAGCACGATCGTCATCATGCCTGTCGTGCACGATGACATCGACTCGTTGCTGCTGAGCTCGTCCGAACGTGCGGCGCTCGACATCCTGCTCAAGGCGTCCTCGCGGTTGAAGGATGCGCAGGTGTTCGATCTCAAACAGATGAACAAGGCGTTCAAACGCTACAGCAAGGGCTACAGACTGCTGCGGGATTTCGACGACGCCTGCTCCAAGGAATTCGACAATCTGATTGCCGTCAATTCGACGAGGGGATTGCTGAATGGCCTGGTCGGCATTCTTGGCTTGGTTTTCGCGTTTTATCAGGGCGTGAAGTATGGGGGACGAGGTGAGATCGCCGTGACGGCGATCGTCTGCGTACCTGTCGTGCTGGCGTGCATGTTCTCGTTGGTGTACGGCAAATTTGACGCATTGACGGAACGCGGTCAGAAGTATGGCGGCCAAGTGGTTGGGCTGAAGCGATATCTGCTTGATTTCAGCGATTTCACCGACCGTGGCGTGCTTGATATGACGTTGTGGGGCCGGTACATGGTGTATGCCACCGCGTTCGGCATTGCCGACAAGGCGATGGCGCAGTTAGCCAAGGCATATCCGGAAGTGGCCGATCCGCAGTGGCTGGACGAGCATGCCGGCTCGTCGTACATGTACATGCCGCTGCATTCCAGCAGCGTCATGGACGTATCCACCGGCGCCGCGATAGGCGCAAGCGTCGCGGCTGTGTCGTCGTTCAGCGCGAATTATGGTGATTTCGGCGCGCAGCTCAGCTCCAGCTTCGCCGACGTGCGCAGCACGATTGTCGATGCGGCGCCATCCTCCGGCGGCTCAAGCTTCGACGGCGGGTCGGGCGGTTCCTTCAATGGCGGCGGCGGTTTCGACGGCGGTGGCGGCTCGTTCGGAGGGCGATGAGATGAGTGGTCCGTGCGATGCAAGTGGATATATGAGATATGAGGGAAAGAAGGTGATGGCACGTGGATAAGGACCGTGTCAAAGGAGGCATAGTCGCCGCGATCGTCGCGTTCGTGGCGGTGGTCGCCGTGGTGCTTGTGGCGTTCTTCGCGTCCGGCGACGAGGCGGATCTGAGCTGCCGTTCCGTCGATTTCGACGCCCGGCTGCAAAGCAACGGCGACATCAGATTCACGGAGCATCTAGACTACCAGCTGAAAGAACGTGAAGACGACGACGGCGATGCCAAACCGTGGAAACAGCTGTACATCACCTTCAAACTGCGCAACCAGGATCTGACGAACATCACCGACATCTCCGTGACGAACGCCTCCACAGGCGAGGAGTACACACGAATCGATCCGAAACTGCCGAACGGCATATCCGACAGCGAATGGAATTCGGAGTATGCGGGACACTGGTACATCGCCGACACCACGTACGGTTCCAACTATCCGCAGCCGTTCGATTCCAATACCGACGGACTCAACCCCAACGGTTCGGGGGATGAGCGGAAAATCGAAATCGGATGGAACATCCCCGCCACCGTCAGACAGAGCAGCCTCAGATTCGACGTGTCCATGACGTTCCATGACATGGCCACGCGGCATGACGACGTGACAAGCCTCCAATGGGAGATGTTCCCCGAAGACAACCCGGTGCCGGTCGGCAAGGTCACCGCCACCGTACGCTTCCCCGAGGGTATCGGCTCCGACGATTCATGGGCGTGGCTGCATACCGAGGCCACGTCCCAAACGTCGCGCGACGCCGACGGCACGTTGCATTTCACCGTCGACGACCTGCGCACCGAACAGTACGTCGACCTCGTAGCGGCGTTCGACAACGACGGTGCGGACGGCGTCGAACGCGCCGAATCCGGCGATTACTTGGACGAGCTCAAATCCACGGAGGCGGGCAAGGAGAAGCGGTGGCGTGACAGCCAGCGGAACAAGGCGCGTCTGACCGTCGCCGGCTGGCTGGTCTGCCTTGCGCTGGGCGTGCTGTGCTGCGTGCTGGCGATCCGTGGCATGCTCTCCTCGAATCGCGAGGCCACTTACCGCGGCGGCATCGAGTATTGGCGCGAACGTCCGCAGGTCAGTCCCGCGTCCGCCGCGCATCTGATCGACGTGGTGGATGACGCCAAGGGAGAGCGATCGTCGCGTGCCTTGACGGCAACGGTGCTGGCGCTGGTGGTCAAGAAGGCGCTCGCCGTGTATCCGGGGCCGTCCAGCCTGTATCGGGGCATCGACCTGAGCCGGGCGAACGCGGCGGACATGGCGCGCATGATTTCCTCTGACCCGAACCGCGCCGGCGCCGCATCGACCACCACCACGCTGGTGATTCTGCCGGATGCGCTGTCCCATAAGGAAACCTTGGGGCTGAGCCGGTCCGAGGATGCCTGCCTGCAGCTGCTGATCCGCATCTCCGCACGGGTGGGCTCTCCGGTGTTCGACTTCAACCAGATGAAGACCGCCTGCTCCGATTGGGAGAACGGCTATCAGGAGATGGAGCATTTCACCAATGCGTGCGATATTGAATTCCTGAAGCTGAACGCGGTCAGAAGCACCAGCGGACTGTGGCTGCCGATGGGCATCCTGTCCATAATCGTCGGTCTGGCCGGTGCGCTGCTCAACGCCACCGGTAATATCGCGGTGGCGCTGTGCCTCGGCATACCGTTCGTCTGCATTGGCGCGTTCTGTCTGGCTTCCGGGCGCAAAGAGGGACTCACCGAATCCGGACAGACCTACGCGGGCGAATGCCTGGGCCTCAAACGCTATATGGAGGATTTCTCCAACTTCTCCGATCGTGGTGCGCTCGATTTGGTGATGTGGAACTGGTACTTGGTGTATGCGGCCGCCTTCGGTATCTCCGACAAGGTGGCTCGGGAGTTCGCCAAGGCGTATCCCGAGGTTAACGATCCGCGGTGGCTTGACACGTATGGTTACGATTCCCTCGGATATTGGACGTATCGTTCCCATGCGTGGGGTGGGTCGACCGGCATGGGAGGCATGTCCGGTCCGTTCGGCGGAACGCGGTTCGTCGGAGGCATCGGCGATATCGGCTCCCAGCTGAGTTCCGGCTTCGCGTCGATCAGTTCCACGATTGCCGCGGCGGCGCCGTCATCCTCGTCGGGCGGCTCTGGTGGCTCCTTCTCCGGCGGCGGCTTCGGCGGAGGCGGTGGAGGCGGCGGTGGCGGCGGTCTTGGAGGCCGCTGAGCCACGGAAGCCGTCCCGCGGAGCGTGAAGCCGCATGCGCCGTCATCGTTCGTCCGATGGAACGGTCATTCGACGGGACGGCAAGGAAAGCCTGCCTTTCGCCCATGGCGATTGGTAGGCTTTTCCATTGGATCAAGAACCTGAGCAAGAACTTGGGATCGGGCGCGTCCGGCTTGGGCATATCGTCGTGACGCGCCTTGTCGCGAAGGAGAGAATATGACGCTGTTCCGTGATCTCGGACCGTTCCATACCACCGCCATCGGCCACGGCGAAATGCCGCTGACCATCGAGAACAACCGCGGGCATGACGTTGGCATCGAAACTCTGCACGCCTCGCTGGACGCCGGCTGCCGCCACATCGACACCGCATGGGCCTACTACACGCCGGGCGAGGAGGAGCAGACCGGCGAGAAGCTGGTGCGCGAGGCCTTGGAAACCTGGAATGGCCCGCGTGACGAGGTCACCGTGGCCACCAAGGTGGGTCTGCGCCGCGCATGGGACGGCGACAAGCCGATCTGGCCGCGCGACGGCAAGCCGGAGCATCTCATCGAATATGGCAAGCAGTCCGCGCAGGCGCTCGGCGTCGATTCGATCGACCTGCTCTACCTGCACCGCCACGACCCGGAAGTGCCGTACAACGAATCCTGCGAAGGCATCAAGGCGCTGCTCGACCAAGGCGTCGCGCAGTGGGCCGGCGTGTCCAATGTGAGCATCGAACAGCTCAAAATCGCACAGGAGATTCTTGGCGACAAACTTGTGGCCGTGCAGAACCAGTATTCCCCGATCCACCTGGAAACCCAGGACACGCTGGAATACTGCGCCAAGGAAGGCCTCGCCTTCGTGTGCTGGAGCCCGCTCGGCGGCTACCGTCATCCGTACGACGAGCACCTGTTCGACCCGTTCCGCGAGGTGGCCGCCAAGCATGGCGTGAGCTACCAGCGCGTGGTGCTGGCTTGGGAGCTGGCCAAGGGCGATCACATGTTCGTGATCCCCGGCGCGCACCAACCCGAAACCATCCTCGACTCGCTCAAGGCGGACGAGCTCGAACTCAGTCCCGAGGAGCTTGCCTTCCTCGGCTGAGATGGGCTGAGATGTGATGCGAACGGCGTCTACAGCACCGCGAACGCGAAGTCGGCAAGCAGCTTGACGCCGTAGAGCATCACCACCGCGCCGCACACGCGGTTCATCGCGGTGACGATTCTCGGACTGAACTTGTGGCTGAACAGCGAAACCAGCAGGGTGACGCCGAAGAACCACAGCGCTGAAGCGGTCTCCACGCCGGTGATGAACGGCGTGGACTGGCCGACGGTGAGCGTCGCGCTGAACGCTCCGAGCATGAGCGTGCCGTCGATGATGGCCTGCGGATTGCACCACGTCACCACGCCGGCAGTGATGATGGTATGCAGCAGCGCGTTGCCGCCGGCCTTCGCGCTGATGCGTTGCGCGAGTCCCTGCGGCTGCGGATTCTGAGGGTTCTCTTGCGATTGTTGATTTCTCGCTTCGTCGCCGCTTGTGCGGGGGAACAGCAGTCCGGCGCCGATCTTGATGACCACCAGACCTCCCACGGCAAGCACTCCCAGCTTCAGCCACGCATGGTCCTGCATAAGCTTGCCGACGCCGAAGAAGCAGGCCAGTGACAGCGATGCGTCGAAACACAGCACGATCAGCGCGGTCAGCAGCGCGCGGCGGCGCGGCTTGGTGAGCGCCGAATCGATCACGAACAGATTCTGCATGCCGATCGGCGCCACATACGCCAATCCCAACGTCAATCCTTGGAAAAAGAATCCCATGCTCGCCTCGTATTCCGTCCAAACAGATTTGGCTGGTTGCTATCAACCCAGCCAAAACCAACCAAATCGATTATTTTTGCGATTGGTGCGTATCTGCAATCGCACGTAAAACAACGTAACCAGTGTCATATTGTATGGTGGCTGCTATAATGAGCAACCAGCCAAAAAACGAAGTTTGGCTCAACCAAACGTAGAGAGCAGTGGTACAAGGAACGATATGGCACGCATCGCACCGTTGAATATCGGCTGGAAGCCGGACCGAGACGCCGGCAAACCCGTCACCGAGCAGATCGTCGACTACATGTGCGAACAGGTGCAAAGCGGCAACTGGTCGATCGGCTCGCGTCTGCCGTCGCAGCGCGCGCTCGCCGAATGGTTCGGCGTGAACCGCTCCACCGTCATCGCGGCCATCAACGAACTGTCCGATTACGGCATCGTGGAGGGTCGGCATGGCGCGGGCACCAGAATCGTCAGCAACACGTGGTCGCTGATGCTGCCGGGCGCGCCCGACTGGGCCGATTACGTGGATTCCGGCTTTTTCAAGGCCAACAACGACACCATCCAGGCCATCAACCGTTACGAATTCACGCCGGGCATGACGCGCATCGGTACCGGCGAGCTCGATCCACGGCTGTTCCCGAAAGCCATGTGGCGTCAGGTGCTCGGCGAGGCCGCGGATGAGATCGACTCGCTCGGCTATCCGCCTCCCGAAGGCCTGCCCGAGCTGCGCGAGGCCATCGCGGCGCATATGCGGGCCACCGGCGTCGACTGCACGGCCAGCCAGGTGCTGGTCACGTCCGGCGCGCTGCAGGCGTTGCAGATGATTTCCGTGAGTCTTTTGCCAGCCGGCACCACCGTGTATGCGGAATCCCCGAGCTACATCAAGTCGCTGCAGGTGTTCCAATCGGCAGGCATGCATTTGGAAGGCGTGCCGATGGATGACGACGGTCTGGACGTGCGCGCGCTGCGGAATCTGCTGCTGGAACGGCAGGGGAGGGCCGCGGGCACGTCGGCCGACCATCTGCCGTCGCGTGACGCCCGCAGCCGTAGGGACAACGCGATCCTGTACACCATTCCGACCAACCACAACCCGACCGGCGTCACCATGAGCGAACAACGTCGAAGCGAGCTGATCGAACTTTCCGTGGCCAACCGACTGCCGATCATCGAGGACGGAGCCTACCGCGACCTGTATTTCGGCGCGCGACCACTGCCGTCGCTGAAGGCGCTCGACGAGACCGGCATGGTCGTCACGCTCGGCAGCGCGTCCAAATCGCTCGCTCCCGGACTGCGCATCGGCTGGCTGGTCGCTGCCGAGCCGATCGTGCAACGGCTCGCCGACGTGAAGATGCAGATGGATTACGGCGCGAGCGCGCTGAGCCAATGGACATTCGCACGATTCCTGTCGAACGGCATGTACGACGAATACGTCGACGGGTTGAAACGCGAGCTTCGCCGCCGACGCGACTGCGCGCTCGAAACGCTCCGTACGAAACTGGGCGGGCGCGCCCACTGGAACGTGCCGGACGGCGGCTTCTACATCTGGCTCACCTTCGACCGGCCGATGCGCATGGGGCGTCTGTTCCAGCTGGCCGCAGAGCGGGGCGTGCTGCTCAACCCCGGCGACATCTACGATTTCGCCGCCGACAACTCCCTGCGCCTGAGCTACTCCTACACCACTGTGGAGGAGTTCGCCGACGCCGTGGACACGCTTGCCGACATCGCGCAAGGCATGTGACGCGGAATCCACTCGCATCCGCCTGTCCCGTGAATCTACGACAATATCTGATGGTCTTTTACGAGTAAGAGGAACATTCGTGCAAACAAGAAACAAGCCTGAGGTACTGGCCCCCGCCGGCAATTTGAGGGGTCTCAAGACCGCCGTCGACTACGGCGCGGACGCCGTCTACTGCGGCGGCAAGGCGTTCGGCATGCGCAGCGCGCCGAAGAACCTGAGCCTCGAGGATTTCGAGGAGGGCGCACGGTACGCCCACGAGCGCGGCGCCCGCGTGTACGTCACGTTCAACGTGCTGCCGCGCAACAACGAGGTGGAGGCCATGCGCGAATACCTCGGCAAGCTGAAGGACACCGGCGTGGACGCGCTGATCGTATCCGACATCGGCGTGATGCTCATGGCCAAGCAAGTGGCTCCGAACCTCGAACTGCACGTGAGCACGCAGGCCGGTGTGACCAACTACCAGGCCGCCAACGCGTTCTACGAGCTGGGCGCCCGCCGAGTGGTGCTGGCCCGCGAAATGGATCTGCAGGCCGTGCGCGACATCCGCGCGCGCATCCCCGACGACCTCGACATCGAATGCTTCGTCCACGGCGCCATGTGCATGGCCTTCTCCGGACGCTGCCTGTTCTCCAACTATCTGACCGGACGCGACGGCAACCATGGCGAATGCGCGCAGCCGTGCCGCTGGAAGTATTCCATCGTGGAGGAGAAGCGTCCCGGCCGGTACTTCCCGATCGAGCAGACCGCGGAAGGCGCGTACCTGTTCAATTCGCAGGACATGAACATGCTCGCCCACATCGACGATCTCATCGATTCGGGCGCGACGAGCCTCAAAATCGAAGGCCGTTCCAAGAGCGCCTACTACATCGCGGCCATGACCAACGCCTACAAGACGGCCGTCAACGAATATATGGTCCAGCGCGGTTTCGAGGACGCTGACGGCAACGAGCTGAAGCCCTTCCACGACCGTGTGATTCGGCCCGGCGACCCCGACTACGGCAAGCCGGAAACCGAGGATGCGATCATGGCCAACGCCGACGGGGCGTTCGCTGGCAAACCCGACCTTGACGGCATGCCCGTCGGCGGCGCTTCGTCCGGCAATATCGCCATCGGCGAGCCGGACAACCTGAGCTACCACGCGCGCAGCACCCGCCGCAAGTCGAACACCGCAGCCGAGATTCTGCCGGAAGGCTGGCATCATGCGGGAGTGCGTCCGGCACCGCACGTCAAACTGCCCGACTGGCTGCTCGACGAACCCGACAAGGTGGCGCACCGCGACTACTCCACCGGCTTCTACTATCCGGAGCGCAAGGTGCAGCAGAGCACCGACCGCTCCGCCTACTTCCGTGCATGGCTCGTGGTCGGCGAAGTGCTGTCCTGGAGCCCGGAGGACGGCGGTCGCGTGACCATCATGAGCCGCAACAAGATCGAAGCCGGACAGGAAGTCGAATTCGTGCTGCCCGGCGCCGCGCCCTTCTCCTACACCGTTCCGGCGGGCGGCTTCCGCGACGCCGACGGACACTGGGTGGAAGCCATCAACAACCCGGCGCACGTCTTCTCCATGCCATGCCCACGCGAAGTTCCGGTCAACGCGGCCATCCGGTCACGCACGAAGAAGCCGACGCTGAAAGCCGAATAAACGGACGGACGAAACCAGGCCGGACACAGCCCGGCAATCGCCAGAAATCCTTCAAATCGCAGAAAAACCAAGGAAAACAAGACATGAGCAGCACACAATACGATGACGCGATCCTCGATTCCAACGCCATTGACCCCACCGACAAGAACGGCAACCCGATTCCCGTGACCATCCCGATCATGCTGGCCCCCGGCATCAAAGTGGTCTACACCACGCGTCTTGGCGGCTCCAGCGAAGGCGATTTCGCGCACTTCAACCTCGGGGGCAAATCCGGAGACGATCCGGAACACGTGCTTGCCAATCGGGTGGCGCTCGCCGACGTGCTCGGCGCTAAGATCAGCCTCATCAGCCAGGTGCATTCCGGCGATGCGGTGGACGTGGATGAATCGTTCACCATCAACCAGCCGTTCGGATTCGACGTGTCCGGCACGAAGGGCGGCTCGGAGTCTGGTGCGGAAAGCGTGGAAGACGAACCGGCCGTCATCGAAGCCGACGGCCAGGTGACGTCCCGCAGGCACGTGGCGCTCGGCATGTTCGCCGCCGATTGCCTGCCGGTGCTCATGGCCGACCCCGAAGCCGGCGTCATCGGCGCCGCGCATTGCGGCCGTCGCGGCCTGCAGAAAGGCGTGATCGGCGCCACCGTCGAGAAGATGGTCGCCAAAGGAGCCAAGGCTGAGCGCATCGTCGCCACGCTCGGTCCGCGTATCTGCGGCGATTGCTACGAGGTGGGCGGAGACATCGCGGACGAATTCGACGCGCAGTTCCCGGGAACCTTCACGTTGAGCCGTTTCGGCCAGCCGGGCATCGACATCGCCGCCGCCGCATTGCAGGAGCTCGCCAAGGCGGGCGTGCCGGCCGACAACGTCGTATCCTCCCGTCCGCGCGTCAACGCGGCCACGCAGTATCTGTCGGAGGACGAGGAGCTGGCCGGCATCTGCGCCGCCGACGGTGAGGGTGATTCACAGCTCGCCGAACGTTTCAACAAGATCCGCCGCAGCCTGTGCACGTACGAGAATCCGCTGTGGTTCTCGCATCGCCGTGCGTCGCTTGCCGGGAAAACGCACGAAGGCCGCATGCTGGCGCTGATCGTGCGCGAATAATCGGATATCGCGATCATCGAAACAAACATCGAAAACGGAAAACCGAAGGGGCGAAGTGATGCAGGAACAGAAAATGCCGGTCGTGGCCGTGGTGCTGGCCGCGGGGTTCGGCACGCGATTCGACGAGGACAATCCTAAGCAGCTGGTGTCGTTGGGCGGCAAACCGATCGTTTGCTGGAGCATTGAGGCGTTCGAGAACAACGACCGGGTCAGCGACATCATCGTGGTGGTCAACGACCGGGTGGAGGAAACGGTGAGCGAGCTCATCGACCAGGCCGGTTATTCCAAAGTGCGCGCCATCGTGCCAGGCGGCGCCGAACGCGTGGACAGCACGCTCGCGGCCCTGGACCTGCTCAGGCAGTCCGGCATCCCGTCCGGTGCGAAGGTGCTCATCCACGACGGCGTGCGGCCGTTCGTCGAGCAGCGGTCCATCGACGGCTGCATTGACGCGCTGGACCAGTTCAATGCGGCCACCGTGGCGTTCGCGTCCACCGACACGATTCTGCTCACGAAGGACCTGGGCGACCGCAAGGTGGTCGGATCCGTGCCGGACCGTCCGAACACCTTCCGCGCGCAGACCCCGCAGGCCTTCCGATTCGGCACCATCGTCAAGGCGTACGAACTGGCTTCGGCCGACCCCGATTTCCATCCGACCGACGATACGCGCGTGGTGGTGGACTATCTGCCGGACGAACCGGTGGCCATCGTGGAAGGTTCTGAGATGAACCTCAAAATCACCACGCCGTCCGACATGCCGATAGCCGAAGGCATCGCGAACAGCCTCGACCCCGAACATGTCAAGGAGGCCGCCAAGGCGCGCATGCACGCGGTGTTCGCCGAAGCGTTCTCGCAGATGCACAGCCGCTGATTCGGGCACCGATCCAATCGACCACGTGCCGCGTGGCGCGTCCGTCATGCGGCATCGCGTATCGCCACGTACACTGGAAACCATGCAGCAGATCAACATCGTCATCTCCGGCTTCGCGCCATATGAAGGCATCGACGTCAATCCGGCCGTGCTCGTGCCGGCGGCGGTCGTTGAACAATGGGCTGATCCGGCGATATCGCAGGCCATTTCGGAAGACCTGCTGCAGGACGTCTCCATCACCGTCACCAACGTCACGTTGCCGGTGAGCTTCGCCAACGCATGGCCCACTCTGCTGGAAGCCATCGAACGGACCAAGCCGGACATCGTCATCGCCACCGGGCTCAAGCGCACGTCCCGCGGCATCCTGCTGGAACGATGCGCCACGAATCTCATGGACGCGGCCAGACCGGACGCGGACAATGTGATTCCGGAGCGGCGTCCCATCGATCCGAACGGGCCGGCCGCGTATTGGACGCGTCTGCCGTTGCGGTCGATTCTGCGCGATTTCGCCAAGCATGAGATTCCCGCGACGTTGAGTTCCGACGCTGGCACGTTCGTCTGCAATTCGCTGTTCTACCATCTGCTGGATTGGTCGGCGTCGCAGCCGAAGCGCATTCTGTCGGGTTTCGTCAGCCTGCCGATCGTCAACGAACGTCCGCACGAGCGCGGCCTGTCGATCGAACAGCAGACGGCCGCGGTCGACGACGTGCTGCGCGAATCCGTGCGATATTTCCTGCAGCCGTCATCGGGGGATATTCTGCTCGGCTGAACGATTGCGGCATGCCGTGTCGGCGGACATGCCGGACCATCCTTTCCATTCCCCCTTTTCGAACGATTTCTGTGCTCTCTGTGAGAATAATGCGTTCTGTCTGCGTGGCGTGCATGGGCTGAGCTAAAGTACAGAGCGAGTATGCGCGGCCAAATGCGCGAGATAAGGGAATTCGTGAAAGGAAAAGGGCATGGTTGAGCAGTTCCCAATCGTGTTGAGGGGGTATGACAAGGACAGGGTCGACGAGGCGTTCGCCTCGGCGCAGGAGACGGTGAACCGCCTGCGTGAACAGGTCAAGGCCGACGACCAGACCATCCTCGAGCTGCAGGCGCAGCTGCAGGAGGAGAAGAACAAGAAGTCCTCTCCGAAGTCCTTCGCCTCTCTCGGTGCCAACGCCCAGCAGATGCTCGCCAGCGCCGAACAGACCAGCGCCGAACTGCTTGAACGCGCCAAGAAGGACGCCACCGCCGCGCGCGCCACGGTGCAGCTGCAGGCCGAAACGCTGCTGAACAACGCCAAAATCGATTCCAAGCGCATGATGGACGACGCCAAAGCCAAATCCGCCGACATGCTCGGCAAGGCCAAGGAGGAATCTGACAAGCTGCGCGCCAGCGCCCAGCGCGAGGTGGAGCAGATGCGCAGCGAGACGCAGAAGGCCGTGGTCGCCCAGCGTCAGACCGTGGATCTGGAACTGACCAATTCCCGCGAGGAGCATAACAAGCGTCTCGCCGCCGAACGCGCCAAGCAGGAGCGTGAGATCTCCGACATGCGTGCCGAGGCGACCAGCAAGATCGCCGAACAGCGCAAGAACGCCAATGAGGAGATCTCCCGCCTGAAGAGCGAGACCAACGACCAGATCGAATCCGCTCTCGCCGAAGCCAACAAGAAACTGGCCGACGTGCGCGAGCAGGTGTCCAAGATGATGACCGACGCGCAGCGTCGTGCCGCCGAAATCACCGATGCCGCCAAGTCGAAGGCGCAGGAGATCACCGACGAGGCCGAAGTGCACCGCACCCAGACCATGAGCCAGGTCAATGCCGAGGTGGAGCAGATCCGCGCCGACATCTCGAACCAGCAGGACGAGGCCACGAAGAAGGTCAACGAGCTGCTCGCCGACCTGAACGAGCGTCGTGAGGTCGCCAAGAAGCAGGCCGACGAGCTGACGTCCAAGGCCCAGACCATCCGTGACGAAGCCGAAACGTACGCCAAGAACAAGCGCGAGGAGGCCGACACGAACGCGGCAAGCATCCTCAAGCAGGCCACCGAGGACGCCGACGAACAGGTCAACGAGCGTCGCGAAGCCGCCAAGAAGGAGATGGAAGGCATCCAGAAGCGTATCGCCGACCTGCAGGCCCGCGAATCGCAGATCACGCAGCGCGTCACCGAGCTGCGCGCCATGTTCGCCAACGCCTTCTCCGGTTTCGGCGCGAATGGCCTATCCGTGGTCAATGCCGTCGACGACGGTGCTTCGTCCGAAGGTGCGCCGGCTGCCGACGAAGCGCAGAACGGGGACGTGCAGACGCAGGAGGCGTCCGCGGATGCCGTGGAATTCGACGCGGCGGACACGACGGTGGACTCGCCCGCGGACGAACAGTTCGTTTCTGATGATGACAACCAGGAGGAATCTGATAATGACTGACATCACACCATTGAGCTGTGATGAATTGAACAAGCTCGTCGATGATTTCGAGGCGAGCGAGCATAACCGTATGGCCATGAACGCCGTCACGGCGGCCGGCATTGACAAAGTGGCGCTCAACTATGACCGCGCGCGTCTGATGCAGCGCCGCTTCTCCACCGTCGTGGACAATGGCACCGTCACCCATCAGGACCGTTCCGGCCGCTGCTGGCTGTTCAGCTCGCTGAACGTGGCCCGTTTCGTGGCCAAGCGGAACATGGGCCTCAAGGAGTTCGAGTTCTCCCAGAACTACGCCATGTACTACGACAAGCTTGAGCGCGTCAACTACTTCCTGAAGGATGTGGCCGCGCTGGTGCGTGCGGGCGAGCCGTCCGACTCGCGTTTGATGCAGCATCTGCTTGCCGACGTGATGGGCGATGGCGGCCAGTGGACCATGGCCATGAACGTCTACAAGAAGTACGGCGCGGTTCCGAAGGACCTGTATCCGGAGACCGAGTCGTCCAAGAACACCGGTGAGATGAACACGCAGCTGCGCCGCATGCTGCGCACCGCCGTGGCGCACATGTACGCCGATCCGTCCTCGATCGACGGCGTCATCGCCGAAGCCACCGCTGCCGGCCACCGCATTCTGACGATTCATTTGGGCGAGCCGCCGAAGAGCTTCGACTGGGAATGGACCGACAAGGACGGCGAATTCCACCGCGACGGCGAGATTACGCCGGTCGAGTTCTGGAAGAAGTATGTTGGTTCCGCCGATTTGGAAAGCTACGTGTGTCTCGTGGACGATCCGCGCCGTGAGCATGCCAAGGGCAAGAAGATCGGCATCGAGCATCTGGGCAATGTGGCGGGTGGAGATCCGACCGAATACCTCAACGTGCCGAACCAGTTCATGAAGGATTGCGTGCGCCGCATTCTTGAGGAGCAGGGCATTCCGGTGTGGTTCGGTGCCGATTGCCATCCGATGATGGACCGCGTGAACGGCGCGTGGGCCACTGATTTGTTCGAATACGGTCGTGTGTACGATGTCGATTTCGATTTGGACAAGGAAGGCCGCGTGCGTTTCGGCGATTCCGCGATGAACCACGCTATGGCTTTCGTCGGCGTGGATGTGGCGGATGATGGCCACACCACTCGTCGTTGGCGTGTGGAGAATTCCTGGGGCGACAAGATCGCCGACAAGGGCTATTTCACCATGAGCGACGACTGGTTCACCGAATACGTCTACGAGGTTGCCGTCCCGAAGGCGCTCCTCCCCGACGAATACCTCAAGGCCCTGGAAGAGCCCGCCCAAATGCTCCCCGCATGGGATCCGATGGGCGCATTGGCCAAATAGCGCGCGCCGGCCAATACGCGCCGAGCGTTAAGCGGGAGCCCTGTGGGCTCCCGTAGCGAGGGGAAACGCCGCAAGGCGTTTCCTGGGACCGTAAGGTCCCATCGCTTTGGCGTAAGACGCCAATACATTAATCGCAAAACACGCCGACTGCACGATGGAATCGCATTCCACCATGCAGTCGGCGTTTTCCATATTCCGGTCACATCCATTAAGGTAACTTCGGTAATGTTCGATGCCTTACTGGGTGCAATGTCAGGGGAGGAATGGAAGCGATGGCAGGTCTTCGCGGTCCGGATAGTTCGAAGGATGCGCAGTTGTTGGATGAGCGCGCCGTGTTTCCGGAGACCGTGGACGTCAATATCCGGCAGCTCGACCCGATTCCCGCGCCCCGATATTTCCTCAAGGAGCTTCCACTCACCGACGAGATGAGCGACCTGGTCCTGAAATCCCGTCAGGAGATCCGTGACGTGCTGCACGGTCGTGACGATCGTCTGCTGGCCATCGTCGGCCCATGTTCGATTCACGATCCCAAGGCGGCGCACGAGTATGCGGAGAAGCTCGCCGCCGTCAAGAACGAGCTTGAGGATCGCCTGGTCATCGTCATGCGCGTGTATTTCGAGAAGCCACGCACCACCATCGGCTGGAAGGGCCTGATCAACGATCCGGATCTCGACGGCCAGTTCAACATTCGCAAGGGCATGTTCCTGGCCCGCAAGGTGCTCACCGACGTGTTGGGACTCGGCCTGCCCGCGGCCACGGAATGGCTTGACCCGATCACCCCGCAGTACATCTGCGATCTGATCAGCTGGGGCGCGATCGGCGCGCGCAATACCGAAAGCCAGGTGCATCGCGAGCTGGCGTCCGGCATGTCCATGCCGATCGGTTTCAAGAACGCCACCGACGGTTCCATCAAGCCTGCCGCCGATTCATGCTATGCGGCCGCCTTCGAGCATCATTTCCTGTCCATCAATCTCGACGGACGCGTGATCTCCGCGGAGACCAAGGGCAATCCCGACTGCCATCTGGTATTGCGCGGCTCCTCGCATGGTCCGAATTACGATGCCGCCTCCGTAGCGCAGGCGTTGGCCGATCTCAAGGCTTCCAAGGCGTCCGGTCCGAGCGAACACGGTCTGATCATCGATGCGGCGCACGGCAATTGCGGCAAGAACGAGGTCCGTGAAGCCGAAGTGGTCGAGGAGATCGCCGCTCGCATAGCGGCCGGTGAGCCGGGCATCCTCGGCGTCATGATGGAAAGCTTCCTCAAGGCGGGCAACCAGAAGCCGGCTCCGCTCGACCAGCTCGAATACGGCAAGTCCATCACGGATGCCTGCGTGCCGTGGGACCGTACCGAGCAGTTGCTGCACACGCTCGCCGACGCGGTCGACGCGCGTCGTCGTCTCAAGGCCTGATTCGATTCCACTTCCGGTCTTCCGGCGATAAGGCGTGTTCCGTACGTCGGAAGATGGTCGGAAGATGCCGGAAGACCGGGAATACGGAGGTTCTGCACCGCCGTTGCTATCCTTGGGATGGAATACGGACCAAGGAGAGCAAGACCATGCAGCAGCAGCTGAACACGCCTGAGGATCTTCGTGCGATCAAGCAGGCCATGGACGAGGGCAAGAATCCGCTGGTGGAGACCGACGTGCCGCGTTGGGAGGATCAGGTCGGCATCAGCCGCATCGTGAACCGTCGCGTGCTGGAATTCGAAGTGCTGCCCACTCCCGCCCAAGTGCTGGGCGATCTGCCTTTGAGCGCCGAGGCGAGAGATCTCGTCGCCTATTCGCGTGACGAGATTCGCGCCTGCCTGTACGGCCAGGACGACCGTCTGCTGGTGATCGTCGGTCCCTGTTCCGTGCATGATCCGGCGGCCGCGCTCGACTATGCGCGTCGGCTGGCCGCGCTGAAAAAGGAGCTGGATGGCGAACTGCTCATCGTCATGCGTGTGTATTTCGAAAAGCCGCGCACCACGGTCGGTTGGAAGGGTCTGATCAACGATCCCGACATCGACGGTAGCTGCAACATCAGGAAAGGCCTGCTTTTGGCCCGCCGCACGTTGCTCGGCGTGCTTGACGAGGGATTGGCGGCGGCCACGGAATTTCTGGAACCGACCAGTCCGCAGTATATTTCCGACGCGGTCAGCTGGGGTGCGATTGGCGCGCGCAACACCGAAAGCCAAGTGCACCGGCAGCTCGCGTCCGGCATGTCCATGCCGATCGGCTTCAAGAACGCCACCGACGGCTCCATCAAAGCCCCGGCCGATTCGTGTTTCGCGTCCGCCCAGCAGCACACGTTCTTCGGCATCGACCATCTTGGCCGCGCGGCCGTGGTCAAGACGCTCGGCAATCCCGACTGCCATGTGGTGTTGCGCGGCTCCTCGCACGGTCCCAATTACGATGCGGATTCCATCGCCAAAGCCATGGACACCATCCGTGCGGAGATGCCGGCCGATTCCGCCGCGGCGCACGGCCTGATCGTGGACTGCTCCCATGGCAACTCCGGCAAGGACGAGCATCGCCAGGCCGAAGTGGTGCGTGACATCGCCGGTCGTATCGCGGCGGGGGAGCAGGGAATCACCGGCATCATGATGGAAAGCTTCATCGAAGGCGGCAACCAGCCCGCGGCGACACTTGACAAACTCGTCTACGGCAAATCCATTACCGACAAGTGTCTGAGCTGGCCGACCACAGAACAACTGCTGCGCGAGCTCGCCCATGCCGTGGGTGCGCGCCGCTGGAAGTGACGCCGTCGGAGACAATCGCAAGACAAAACGACCAAGACAAACAAGATAAAGGGGAAACGTATGACCGCAATCGCCATCATCGGCGCCATGGATGAGGAAATCGCCCATATCGCGGCGGCGCTGGACGGCGTCACCGTCACCGAGGAGGCCGGCGTCAAGGTGACGCGCGGCACCATCGAAACCAACAAGGGCGCCTCCATAGACGTCGTCGCTACGGTCGGAGGCATGGGCACCGTCAACATCGCCGCCACCACGCAGCATCTCATCGACACGGACCGGCCCGACGCCGTGATTTTCTCCGGCATCGCGGGCAACCTCAACACGAATCTGCATGTCAACGATGTGGTGCTCGGCGACACGTTGCGCTACCTCGACACCGACATGCGGCTGGTGGGGCAGTTCAAACCCGGCACCGCAGACCATCCGGTCGAGGAATACCATAGCGACGAACGTCTGATCGGACTTGCCAACCAGGCGCTTGACGACATGGGCATCCACCATATCGTCGGCATCATCGCCACCGGCAACTATTTCGTCGACGATCCGAAGAAGGTCGAGCAGGTGATTCGCGAGACCGGCGCCGACGCGGTGGAGATGGAAGGTGCCGCCGTGGCGCATGTCGCGGCGCGCAACGACGTCCCCGCGCTGGTGATTCGCGCGCTGAGTGATAACGCGGACACCGATTACGAGGATTTCAAGGAATTCGACATCTCCGAATACGCGGATACCGCGGCGAAGCTGACGGTGGACATCGTCAAGCGTATGTAGCCGGCCGTATACGGACCTGTTGACGTCCCATCCTTCCGTGGTATCGGAGGATGGGACGTTCCATATTCCGGCACGACGCATTCCAAACATGTCCCGAACACATCCTGAACGCATCCTGAAAAGTGAACGGCGGGGAAACTTCCGGTGGCGCGAGGGAATCATATGCGCGAAAGCCGCGCGAACCCGCTAGTCTGGATGGAGAATGCAGGATGATCGGAAGGTGAATTCATGACGTTGGGCCAGATGCTGACGACGCCGCAGGTGGCTGCCGTGCTGGTGGTTGTCGCCGTGGTCGTATTCGTCGTGGCGTACGCCATCGGCCGCGCGCAGGGCGTCCGGTCCGCCGAGGACGGCGTCGACCCGAACGATCCGAGTCTGTTCGGAGCTTCGAAGAACACGTCGCTGTTCGGTTCCCGCGTGCCGGTGCAATCCACGGAACGCCATCTGGTGGCCGTCATGCCCGAAGCCCTGATCGTCGTCGATTCACTGGCCACGGTCCGGTACGCGTCGCCCGAAGCTCGACGTTTCGGCATCATCCACGATCAGGTGATGACGTTCGCGGAGCTTCGCGACATCGTGAAACTAGTGTCTGCGGACGGCATGGTACGCGAACGCGAGCTGACGATTCCCCTGCATGACCGCGTCCATGCGGGAGTGCCGGATACGAATGGCAGGGGAGTCGAGGCAGGCAAGCCGTTGCCGGAGGATACGCTGTATCTGCACGTTCGCGTCGGACAGATTGCCGACGGCCTGTTCGCGGTTTTCGTTTCCGACATGAGCGAGCAGCGCCGCTTCGAAACCATGCGCCGCGATTTCGTCACCAATGTGTCGCACGAGCTCAAAACCCCGGCCGGAGCGATCTCGTTGCTTGCCGAGACGATTGGCGACGCGGCGGACGATCCGGATGCCGTGAGGTATTTCTCCGGACGCATCGCCAAGGAATCCGAGCGATTGACGGAGCTGGTGCATCGTCTGATTGATCTGCAGAAGGCGCAAAGCGCTGCGGCGATGCTCAACGCCGAACGGCTGTCCATGCTGTCCGTCGCACGCGAGGCGCTCGCCGAAAACCAGGTGAAGGCCGATTCGAAGCATATCGGACTGGTCCTGTCCGTGAACGGACAGCAGGTGCCGGCGCACGCGGATGCCAGCGAATTGGCTGCGGAATCCGGACAGGGGCTGGACGCGTTCGTGGTGGCCGACCGTGAAACCATCAAAACGGCGGTGAAGAATCTGGTGGAGAACGCCATCAATTATTCACCGGAACGCACCACGGTGGCTGTCGGCATCGGCGTCGAGAACGGCAAGGTGGCCATTCGTGTCGTGGATCAGGGCATCGGCATTCCCGCGGCTTCGTTAAGCAGAATTTTTGAGCGATTCTACCGCGTCGATCCGGCGCGTTCGCGTGAGACCGGCGGCACCGGTCTGGGCTTGGCCATCACCAAGCATTGCGTCGAGGACTGCGGCGGCACCATCGCCGTATGGTCGCGCGAGGGGGAGGGATCCACCTTCACCATCACTTTGCCGCAGGCGCCTGATTCGCAGTCCGATTCACAACTTGATCCGCAATCCACTGAAATGCGGCCAGACAGCTCCAATACCACAGAGAACACAGAGGAGAACCACTGATGACACGGATTCTGATCGTCGAGGACGAGGAGTCGTACCGAGAGCCGCTGGTTTACCAGCTGACCCGTGAGGGGTATGACGTGTCCGCCGCAGCCACCGGCGAGGAGGGACTGGAGCTGTTCACCAAAGGCGGCATCGATTTGGTGCTGCTCGACCTGATGCTGCCGGGACTCGACGGCACCGCGCTGTGTCGCAGAATCCGTGAGCAAAGCCGCGTGCCGATCATCATGCTGACCGCGAAAAGCGCGGAAATCGACAAGGTCGTCGGTCTTGAGATCGGCGCGGACGACTACATCACCAAACCGTATTCCTTCCGTGAGCTGCTGGCCCGCATCCGCGCGGTGCTGCGCCGCAACCAGATGGTCGCCGAAGCGGGCGAGACCGCCGACGACGACATTCCGTTGGTGTGCGGCGACATCTCCATGAGGATTGGCCAGCATGAGGTGACGGTCCGTGGAGAGAACGTGTTCTTCCCGCTGAAGGAATTCGAGCTGCTGGAATACCTCATGCAGAACAAGGGGCGCGTGATGACCCGTCATCAGCTGATTGACCGCATCTGGGGGTCCGATTATGTCGGCGACACCAAAACCCTGGACGTGCATGTCAAGCGTGTGCGCGCCAAAATCGAGGAGGATCCGGGCCATCCCAAGTATCTGACCACCGTGCGCGGACTCGGCTACAAAATCGATGCGCCGGCCGAATAATCGAAAAATCGGAAGCCATCACACATTCCCGGGAACCCTCATATCGGGGCGGGAACGTGAAGGACGGTGAGCGGAACGGACGGGAACGACGAAGGTGTCGAAGACTGTTCATCTTCCGTTCACCGTTTTTGGTTTTCGGCACCCGAAACGCCCAATAGGCTGGAACTGTCATGAAGAACGATGGCGACAACAGAAAACGACATACCAGAAACACACGCCATCCGAATGTTGACAGAGGGAAAGATAATGCGTAACTCCATTCTCGTGCGCTCCATCGCCTCCGTGTCCGGCATCGTGATGCTGGCTTCCGTCGCGGCCTGTGGTGACAACACCACCGCTTCCACTGATACTTCGACCAAGTTCGACACCAAGACCGAAGCCGTCTCCGGCAACTTCAATGGCGCCGGCGCCTCCTCCCAGCAGGCCGCCGTCGAAGCCTGGATCGCAGGTTTCCAGGGCACCAATCCGGATGCCAAGGTCGCTTACAATCCGTCCGGCTCTGGTGCCGGCGTCTCCACCTTCCTGACCGGCGCCACCGCGTGGGCAGGGTCCGATGCGGCCCTGTCCGACGATGAGGTCGAGCAGTCCAAGAAGGTGTGCGCCTCCGGAAACGCCTTCGACATTCCGGTCTACATCTCCCCGATCGCCGTGGTGTTCAACCTTCAGGGTGTGTCCGGCAAGGGCAAGACCCTGAATATGGACGCCGAGACCATCGCCAAGATCTTCGACGGCAAGATCACCAAGTGGAACGACGACGCCATCAAGAGCCAGAACCCGAAGGTTGATCTCCCGGACCTCGACATCACCGTGGTGCACCGCTCCGACAAGTCCGGCACCACCAAGAACTTCCTGAGCTACGTCAAGGACGCTGCTGGCGACGCTTGGAGTTATGACCTCGGTGAGAACTGGCCGAACGAGGTCGGACAGGGCGCCAAGGGAACTTCCGGCGTGATCTCCACCGTCCAGCAGGCCGACGGCACCATCGGCTACGCCGACGCTTCCCAGGCCGGCAACCTCGGCACCGTGGCCGTGAAGGTCGGTGACGACTACGTCCCGTTCTCCGCCGAAGCTGCGGCCAAGGTCGTGGATTCCTCGCCGCTGGACGATTCCGCCAAGGGCGACAACCGTGTGGTCGTCAAGCTTGACCACAACACCACCGAGAAGGGCGCCTACCCGATCGTGCTGGTTTCCTACGACATCGCCTGCCCGGCGTACAAGGACGCCAACACCGCCAAGTTCGTCAAGTCCTGGCTCACCTACGTGACCAGCGACGAAGGACAGCAGACCGCCGCCTCCGCGGCCGGTTCCGCTCCGATGTCCGACACCATGCGTCAGAAGGTCGCCAAGTCCATCGACGCCATCGAGACCAAGTAAGCCCCTCGAAATGGGCGGATCGCTTTCGGTGAACGGCGACTGACCGTAGGTTTCAGGCCGCAGCCGCGTTGCAATGACGGCTGCGGCCTGAACTGGTGCCTACGGCGGGATACAGGGCCGTACGATGGAAAGCGATCGCAAGCAAACCAAAGGAGAACCCGTGAGTTCGCAAAGCAAAACGGCGCAACAGCCGGTGAGCGGCAAGAACGCGGATAAGGTGTTCAAAGGCGTGGCCTACGCCTGCGGCATCCTGATCCTCGTCGTACTTGCCGCGGTCGCGCTGTTCCTGCTGTTCCGAGCGTGGCCGTTGATCGGCGGCGACCAGAAGGCCAACAGCGAAACCATCAGCAATTTCACCGGCGGCAAGGCGACCAGCTTCTGGAGCTATGTCGGCCCGTTGCTGTTCGGCACTGTGCTGATTTCCGCACTGGCGCTGCTGATTTCCTTCTTCGTGTCCGTCGGCATCGCGTTGTTCATCTCGCATTACGCGCCGAAGAAGCTCGCCACGATTCTGAGCTACGTGGTGGATCTGCTTGCCGCCATCCCTTCCGTGATTTATGGTCTGTGGGGCGGTCTGGTGCTGGTTCCCGCCATTTATCCGTTCTGGAACTGGGTGGCCAAGTATCTCGGCTGGATTCCGATCTTCGCCGGTCCCGCCGCCAATCCTTCCCGTACCGTCGCCACTGTGGCCGTGGTGCTGGCCGTGATGATCCTGCCGATCATCACCTCGATGTCGCGCGACATCTTCCTGCAGACGCCACGTCTTCAGGAGGAGGCCGCCTTGGCCCTCGGCGCCACGAAATGGGAGATGGTCAAGCTTGCGGTGCTGCCGTTCGGCAAGTCCGGTGTCGTGTCCGCATCCATGCTCGGCTTGGGACGTGCGCTCGGCGAGACGATGGCCGTGCTCATGATCCTGTCTCCGGGCCTCAACTACTCCGTCAAGCTGCTGCAGGCTTCGCAGAACCAGACGATCGCCGCGAACATCGCCTCCCAGTATCCGGAAGCCAACAATCTGGGCGTCTCCGTGCTGATCGGCACCGGCCTGGTCCTGTTCCTGATCACCTTCGTGGTGAATTTCGCCGCCCGTAAACTCACCGAGAAAGCGAGTGCATGATGACCGTCGCAAATAACGACGCTTCGCCGATGGACGGCGCTCCTGTCATCGACTTCGACAAGTTCAAGCCGACCCGTTCCTTCATCGCGGCCCGCAAGCGCAAGGACCTCGTCATGCGCGTGCTCATCGCTGTGGCGTTCGTCGTGGCGCTGATTCCGCTGTTCTCGGTGCTGATCACCACCATCGTCAACGGTGTCAAGAGACTGAATCTCAACTTCCTGAGCTACAACATGACCGGCGTGGTCGGCGGCAATCCGACGCCGTCCGGCGGGTACGGCGGCATCCTGCACGCCATCATCGGCACGTTGGAGATCACCTTCGGAGCCATGCTCATCTCCATTCCGATTGGCCTGATGTGTGCCGTGTATCTCGTGGAATACTCCAACCGCGGCAAGCTTGCCAGGGTCATCACGCTGCTGGTCGACGTGATGAGCGGCATTCCGTCCATCGTCGCGGGCCTGTTCGCTTTTTCGATGTTCACGATTCTGATCGGCCCAGGCACCATCAACGGTTTCGAAGGCTCCGTTGCGTTGTCGCTGCTGATGTTGCCGACCGTGGTCAAGTCATCCGAGGAGATGCTGAAGATCGTGCCGCACGACCTGCGTGAGGCCTCGTACGCGTTGGGCGTCACGAAGCAGCGTACGATCACGAAGATCGTGTTGCGCACCGCCCTGCCCGGCATCGTCTCGGGCGCGATCCTCGCCGTCGCGCGTGTGATCGGCGAGACCGCGCCGCTGCTGATGACCGCGGGCTACATCGCCTCCACGAACTTCAACCTGTTCTCCGGACAGATGACCACCCTGCCGGTGTACGTCTACCAGGAGTATTCGAAGCTCAACGCGAACTGCCCGGCCAACGCCAGCGCAGCATGCGTCACCACCATCCCGATGGAACGCGCCTGGGCCGCGGCTCTGGTGCTGATTCTCATCGTGCTGATCCTCAACCTCATCGGACGCCTCGTGGCGAAGGTCTTCGCCGTCAAATCGGAACGCTGAGCGCGGCCACACATAGTCGAACACACACAAATTAAGGAAATCAAATGGGACAACGTATCGATGTCAATCATCTGAACATCTACTACGGCGACTTCCTGGCCGTGGAGGATGTGAACATCAACATCGAAGCCAACAAGGTCACCGCGTTCATCGGCCCTTCCGGCTGTGGCAAGTCCACCGTGCTGCGCACGCTCGACCGCATGCATGAGATCATTCCGGGCGCCCACTGCAAGGGCGAGGTGCTGCTGGAAGGCAAGAACCTGTACGACAAGGATGTGGATCCGGTCGCAGTCCGCCGCGACGTCGGCATGGTGTTCCAGCGTCCGAACCCGTTCCCGACCATGTCCATCCGAGAGAACGTGCTTGCCGGCGTGAAACTCAACAACCGCAAGATTTCGAAGTCCGACGCGGATGATTTGGTCGAATGGGCCCTGCGCGGCGCCAACCTGTGGAACGAGGTCAAGGATCGTCTGGATAATCCGGGCATCGGCTTGTCCGGCGGCCAGCAGCAGAGGCTGTGCATCGCGCGCGCCGTGGCCGTGCATCCGCAGGTGCTGCTCATGGACGAGCCGTGCTCCGCGCTTGACCCGATCTCGACGCTGGCCGTGGAGGATCTGATCAACGAGCTGAAGAACGACTACACCATCGTGATCGTGACGCACAACATGCAGCAGGCCGCCCGAATCGCCGACTACACCGCCTTCTTCAACCTGAAGGCCGTGGGCCAGCCGGGCCACCTGGAGTACTTCACCGACACCACCACCATGTTCAACAACCCCCAGAACGAAGAAGCCGAGCGCTACGTATCGGGACGTTTTGGCTGATCGACGCAGTCGATCTGCCAAAACGTAGCGGCTCGAAAAGCTGACAGCCCAGTGGGCTGTCAGCCGAGTCGCCTCGGCGCGGTAGCGTCGAGCAGCAGACAAGCATCGCACGTAGTGCGATTCATTGATTGCACGTTTTGGCTGATCGACATTTGCCCCACAATCGAAGGAATCCGTCCGTTGAGTTGTCTCAACGGACGGATTTTTCATATTCGGGTGCATGCTGCTATGAGCGACTGCAGCCGATACGGGACCCGTTTCCGAAACCAACGCGCAGAGCGCTCCCGCAGCCCACGAAATCCCGATGACCCATGGCGGTGCTAGGGTAAGCGCGTTCGGAACTTACGTTCCACGGCGAGTCGCGATTCTCGCCGGAGCGCGTGCGGAACGTGCGCGTTCCTATCAACCCAAGACAACAAGACAGAGAAGAGATAATGGAAAAGTTTTTCCATCTGAAGGAGAACGGCACCACCGCGTCCACTGAAGTCATGGCCGGCCTGACCACGTTCTTCGCCATGTCCTACATCATCATCGTCAACCCGCAGATCCTGTCGCAGACGGGTATGCCGTGGGGTGGCGTGTTCCTGGCCACCATCATCGCGGCCATCATCGGCACCCTCGTGATGGGCCTGTTCGCCAACGTGCCGTACGCCCAGGCCGCCGGCATGGGCCTCAACGCGTTCTTCACCTACACCGTCTGCTTCGGCCTCGGCTTCTCCTGGCAGCAGACCCTGTGCATGGTGTTCCTGTGCGGTCTGATCAACATCATCATCACCGTCACCAAGATCCGTAAGATGATCATCAAGGCCATTCCTGAGCTGCTGCAGAACGCCATCGGCGGCGGTATCGGTCTGTTCGTGGCGTATGTCGGCTTCCTGAACGTTGGCTTCTTCACCTTCACCACCAAGGATGCCAAGGCCGCGGGCAAGGGCCTGGCCACGGCCGCGACCCCGGGCCTGGCCGTCATGAACAATCCGACCATCTGGCTGTTCATCATCGGTCTGGTCCTCGCCATCATCTTCACCGTGCTCAAGGTGCGTGGCGGCATGCTGCTGTCCATCATCATCACCGCCGTCATCGGCATTCCGATGGGCCAGACCACCATGGCCAACTCCGTGTCCATCGCCGACACCTTCTCCCAGCTGCCGCAGACCTTCGGCGTGATTTTCACCAAGGACGGCTTCCCGGCGCTGTTCTCCGACGTGTCCAAGCTGCCGATCATCCTGCTGACCATCTTCGCGTTCTCGATGTCCGACACCTTCGACACCATCGGCACCTTCATCGGCACCGGCCGCCGCACCGGCATCTTCTCCGAGGAGGACGAGAAGGCTCTGGAGAACGGCTCCGGCTTCTCCTCCAAGATGGACAAGGCCCTGTTCGCCGACTCCATCGCCACCTCCATCGGCGCCATCTGCGGCACCTCGAACACCACCACGTACGTGGAGTCCTCCGCGGGCATCGCCGCTGGCGGCCGCACCGGTCTGACCTCCGTGGTCGTGGCGATCTGCTTCGCGCTGTCCGCGTTCCTGTCTCCGATCATCTCCGCCGTGCCGTCCGCCGCGACCGCCGGCGTGCTGGTCGTGGTCGGCTGCATGATGGCCTCCTCGCTCAAGGAAATCGAGTGGGGCGACATCTCCGAGGCCATCCCGGCGTTCTTCGCTTCCGTGTTCATGGCGTTCAGCTACTCCATCTCCTACGGCATCGCCGGCGGCTTCATTACCTACTGCATCGTGATGACCTGCAAGAAGAAGGCCAAGGAGGTCCATCCGGTGATCTGGGTCGTGGCGATCCTGTTCATCCTGGACTTCGTGGTGACCGCCATTCTGTGATTCGCTATGGCTTGACCGGCGCGATCGCACGTGTTGCGATTTCGGCGGCCGCATAGTCTTGATATGAGAAGCGCCCGATTCCCTTGAAAGGGAGTCGGGCGCTTCTTTGTAGATGTTCGCGTCGGCGGAACGTGGGCTGTCAACTGGTGTGTCCTATGGCGTTGACGAGGGCGCTCATCCAGTCCAGCAGGCTGTCGTATTCGTCGGGCATCTGTTCGCTGATCTCGACTACCGGCACGTCGGCCTGTTTCGCGGTGTCGGTGAGCTGTTTGGTCAGGTCGTTGGCTTCCTGCGGATTGAGGATGAGCATGGCGATTCGTTTGGTCTTCAGCGCTTTGACGAATTGCGTGATGTCGCCGGGGGTCGGTTCGCTGTCGTTCGCGACGGCCCGCGTGTATCCGGTCGGCGTGCGGTCGACCATGCCGAGGTCGTCGGCAAGGTAGCGTGCCACGGATTCGGTAGCGCCGTAGCTCATGCCTTTGGTCGCTTCCTTGGTTTTGGCGATGCGTTCCTCAAGTTCGGTTTCCCTGTCATGCCAATCGCGGTTGAGCTTGGCGAATTCGTCGGCTTTGCCGGGCATCGCCTTGCGGTATGCGGCGGTGATCGCGTCGGCTGTTTTGGTGCGGACCTTGGCGGAGAACCACACGTGGGGGTTGTCGCCGTCCTTCTTGCCGCCGGCCTGTGCCGCGTTCACTATGGTTCCGATGCCGTTCGTCGCTGCCTTCAGCGCCCACGAGTCGTAGTCGGCTCCGTTGACGATGGCGACGTTCGCGGTGCACAGGCGTTTCACGTCGGCGGTGGTCGGTTCGTAGTCATGTGCTTCCACGTTGGTGGAATTGATGATGCTGTCCACTTTTACGAGATCGCCGCCCAGCTCCTTGGCGAGCGTGCCCCATTGGTTGATGGAGGCGGTCACGGTGAGGGTGCCGTCCTGTGTGCCGTGTGCGGAGTCGTTCGTGGTTCCGCAGGCGGCACTTGCCAGCAGCAGTGCCGTGCAGATGGTGGCGGTGATGATGTTCCATATGCGGGACAAGGGATTTTCCTTACATGATGCATGTGATGCCGGGCGATGCCGACGTGGGGTTGCGTTTCTCCTATGCTGACCACCATACCACAAATGAGAACCGTTATCAATAATATGATGCAGGATATGATGATTCGTACATCGCCGGCGCAAGATGGGTTGGCATGGGGTAGATGCGGATTCGTTGTGCGACACGCCGATGGGCCGTCAGTCCACCCCAATCCGTAGATTGAACATCTTGTAAACCACAGACCGTTGGTTGGAGCGTGCAAGCGCTCACGAAGTTTGGATTACCAAGCCAGCGCAGGTTGAAGAACATACGCCCACCAAGGGCTTTCCGCTTAGCGGTCGAATGTTGCTCTGCCTGCGTGCAGGGCTTTTTTATTGCCCTGTCAGGTGTTCCGGATTTCGCAGTCGACGGTTGACTAAGGAAGGAACGCCATGAAGAGGCCCGAAAAGGAAGCGGTGGTCGCTCAGCTTACGGATAAGTTCCGTGACGCTGATGCTATCTACCTGACCGAGTACCGCGGGCTTACCGTTCCGCAGATCTCTGAGCTGCGCGAAAAGCTAGGCCGCGATACTTCCTACACTGTGGCAAAGAACACGCTCATTCGCATCGCAGCCAAGGAAGCTGGCGTCGAAGGTCTTGATGAACTTCTCGCCGGTCCGACCGCTGTGACCTTCGTGAAGGGTGACTTCATCGAAGCTGCGAAGACCCTGCGTGACTTCGCCAAGACCAACAAGGCACTGATCATCAAGGGCGGCTTCGCTGATGGCACCGTCTACGATGCCGAAGGCGCCAAGAAGCTGGCAGACCTCAAGTCTCGCCCGCAGCTGCTCGCCGAATTCGCCGGCGACATCAAGGCTACGATGTCCAAGGCCGCGTACCTGTTCAACGCTCTGCCTACCAAGGCCGTGCGTACGATCGATGCGCTCCGCGAGAAGCAGGAAAAGGCTGCCTGATTTCATTGCGGCTTGCCGCATGAATGATGCAACCAATAAAGTAAAAAAATTGTTTTAGGTGACGGATACCTCTTCAATCAACCCGTCGCCAAGAATGAAAGGAAGCCATTATGGCTAAGTACACCAACGATGAGCTGCTCGAAGCTTTCGGTGAGATGACCCTGGTTGAGCTCTCCGAGTTCGTCAAGGCCTTCGAAGAGAAGTTCGACGTCGAGGCTGCCGCTCCGGTCGCCGCTGTCGCCGCCGCTCCGGCTGCTGGCGCTGCTGCTGAGGAAGAGAAGGACGAGTTCGACGTCATCCTCTCCGCCGTTGGCGACAAGAAGATCCAGGTCATCAAGGCCGTCCGCGCCATCACCTCCCTGGGTCTGGCTGAGGCCAAGGCTCTGGTCGACGGCGCTCCGAAGGCCGTTCTGGAGAAGGCCAAGAAGGAAGACGCCGAGAAGGCCAAGTCCCAGCTCGAGGAAGCCGGCGCCACCGTCGAGCTCAAGTGATTCTCGCGGCTTGAAGCCGCAATCACCAAGCTATAGTGGAAACCCCGTTCCGCCATTTGGCGGCGGGGTTTCCCGTTTATACGGGCGCATTTTTCCCTGATCTGTTCCGAAATGGGTAAAATGGGCGGAAGTTGTCGATTTATCAATGCATAATCCTTACTTTCTCGATGAATCATGACACAATGACAGATAGTGCAATGTGTGAAAGGAAGGCCGACACGGTGGGCGAGGATCAACGAATGGCGCGGCAATGGATCGTCAGTGTTGACGGAAACGATTTGAAAGTGCTTCATAACGGCGAAAGCGTCGAAATCGGACGCAAACCGCTACGCCCATTGGCCGAGGATGGATTCTCCCGACTTGACATCCAGGATCCAAGCAAATCCATGTCGAAGCGACATGCCGTTTTCTCCGTCGACGAACAGGGGAACGCTTCGATACGCGACCTGCATTCCACCAACGGCTCGTTCGTTGTGACCGATGGCGGACAGCTGATGCGGCTGCCGGTAAACGAAGACATCCCGCTGCACTCCACGTCGCTCACCCTGCAATTCGGCGATGTCCGTCTCAGGTTCGAAGCCGGCCGTGAGGACGAGAAGGACGATTCCGGGTCCGAAGGCGCGAATGACGTACATGACACGGTTTCGAACCTGTTCGAGTATGCGGTTTCGGATGAGACCCCTCAGGAGCCGGATGCGGCCGACATGTCCGTGGACGACATTCTCAACCTGCGCGCCGGCGAGCCGACCGCGTTCTTCCACGCCCGCAGCATCACCGACCGTGCCGTGGCCATGCGCCAGGCCGAGCGGCAGGAATTCACGCCCGCGCCAATTGACAAGCCCCAGCCCGCCGACGATTTCCCATCGGTTTCCCTGGTGCAGGAGAGCGTTCCGGTCGAGGACAAGCCGCGTGATCTGTTCGCCGATGCCGCGGCACAGGCGGCCGTGGTGGAGCCAGCCTCAACCGAAGATGCGGATGAAGGCGAAAACGAGTCCCCGGCACTTCCGGCCGACACCTCCCGTAACGATGCCAAACATGACACGATTCCCGTGGACATGCTGTTCGGAGCCCGTCCGAAGACCCCGGCGACGGTCGCATTGCCGACCAGACCTGATACGGATGAGGGCGAGCGGAAGCCGGACGAATCCACCGACGACCAGCCGAGCACGCCGGAAGCCGAGCCATCCGACGCCGATGTGTGGCAACCGGCCGTGCAATCGCAGGAACCGGTGGACGTCGCTCCTGTCGAGGCTGCGGAAACACGGACCGACGATGACGAACGCTTCCGTCCCCAAGCTGTGCAATCCCAGCCCGCGCAGGACGAGACCACGGCGTTCAAGCCCATCTTCGAACCAGGTTCGGTATTTGATCGCGTTTCCAAAGGCGGGCTCACCAAGCAGGAGCAGACCATTGAAGTCGACGGACTGACTTCCGATGACGCCAAACGTACCGATGACTTCACCGTGCAGTTCCAAATGGCACGGCATCCGGAATTGCTGCCGTTCCTGGCCATGAACCCGTCCCTGTATGACGATTTGTACGCCTGGCTGAGCGCATTGGGCAATCAGGACATCGACGCGGCGCTGTCGCATAACCCGGGATATGAGGAATATCGCAAGGCAGTAGGGAAGTGAGTTTGCAATGAGCGAAACCAAAGAGACGACCACTGCATTGGATCGTATCCGCGGATGGCGCGAGGAATACCGTCTCGGACTTTCGCCATCCCCGCTCGAGGATGTGACCCAGCTGGGAGCCCAGCTTGACCTGACGCATGCGCATCCTTCGGGAATCGCGCAACTGTTCGCCAGCGGCCACGTCACGCTGGATTCGTTATTCCGTGACAACGGCATGCTGCGTGCCGCCGGGAGACGTGTGGAACGCGTGCTCGACGACCAGGAGACGAAGAACCGCATCAGCGGTGTCGGCGAGCTTTCGCTGGTGGTCGGAGTCGCCCTGTGGAAGGGCAACCAGATGCCGGTGCTCATGTATCCGGTCGAGGTACGCAAGGAAGGGCGCACCGTAGAGGATGGCACCGTCATTGCGTTCACCGGCCGGGTGCGTTTGAACGCCGCCTTTGTCGCGGCGATGCGTGAGAACAACGTGGTGCTGGACGAGAGCAAGCTGTTCGACGGTTCGAACTATGAGAGCGGAACGCCGGAGACCTCGGCGGTGTTCTCCGCCATCACGGCGCGCGCGTCCACGGTGTTCCCCGATTTCGAGATCGAGCGGCACATCATACTTGGCTGCTTCATGGATCCCTCGTCGCAGATGCTGGTGGAGAGCCAGCAGATCATCGACCAGCTGGCGCAGGGACCGACCGGCAACACCGTGCTGGATGCACTCGCCGGAGACGAGTCGGCGATGGAGTCGTTGGAGGGATCCCAGATTCCGCCGTACAGTCCATTCGATGCCGACCCGCACGGTGAGTACGAGATCGGCGATGTCGACAACACCGTCCGTTATGCGGCGCAGCTTGCCGCCGATGGCCATTCGGTCTTCGTCGACAGCGCGGCCTGCAACAACACCGCCGAGCAGTCGGCCGCAATCGCCTCCCGTTGCGTGATGGCGGGTCATTCCGTGCTGTACGTGCCGTGCGTCACCGATCAGAAACGTCGTTTCATGCAGACGATTGCAGCGAACGAAATGAGCGGACAGCTGCTGGACATCGCCGATGACGGTGCCAATGCCGCGATCGACAGGCAGCTGATCACGGCCGTCGGCTTCCAATCGGGCGTCGCGACCTCACGTTTTGACCAGATAGCTGATGAGCTTGTCGGCGTGCGTTCGCGTCTGGCCAGATACTTGGGCGACCTTCACGGCATCAACCAGGAATGGGGCGTATCCGCCTACCAGACCATCCAGAACCTCGCCCAGATCGCGGTGCTGCCCACACATCCGACCACGCACGTGCGCCTCGACAAGAAGGCGGCCCATTCCATCGCTGACAAGATGGAGGAGTGGGCGCAGAAGCTGTACCGTGCGGGCGAGCTCGGCGAATACACCATAGGCGAACAGGACACCGCTTGGTACAAGGCATCGCTGTATTCCGAGGATGAGGCGGTCAGCGCGTACCAGCGCGTGGTCGAGTTGCTACGCAAGGTGCTGCCCGCAACACGCGAACAGGTGGCCAGCACCGTGCAGACCTGTGGTTTCCCCATTCCCACGACCGCGCAGGAATGGGGGCGGCAGGTCATGGTGCTCAAGAACCTGCGCCGAGTGCTTGACGTGTTCCAGCCGGAGATCTTCGAGCGGGACATCGACTCCATGATCGAGGCCACCAAACCGAAGTCCCAGCGCAAGGCCGAAGGCAGTTCCATGGGATTCTGGGATCGCCGCCGGCACATCAAGGAAGCCAAGGCGATGTTGCGTGTCGGAGCGCAGGTGGAGAACCTGCACGAGGCGTTGCTCGTGGTCGCCAAGCAGGCCGAGCAGTGGCACCTGTTCGTGCCGCATGGCGGTTGGCCGGTGCTGCCCGCTAAGCTTGATGACATCATCGATACCCAAGAGAGGCTGTCCAATGACATGACCTCGTTGGACATGGTGCTGTCGACCACCCCTCAGGGCGGAAATCTGGAAACCGTCGATTTCAATCAGGTCGAGGAGCGTCTGAAGGCGCTGTACGACGACAAGCAGGCGCTGGACACCTTGCCGGAACGTGCCCGTCTGGAACGTGAGTTCCATTCGGCCGGTCTGGACGAGCTCGTGGCTGACCTCAACAACCGCGGCGTGCCGAATGAGGCCGTCGGCGGAGAGCTGCAGCTGGCGTGGTGGACCACCGCGTTCGAGGACATCGTGAAGTCCTCCGCCATCATCTCCAATCAGGACGGCTCCGCCTTGCAGGCGGCGGCCGACCGCTTCACGCAGGTGGATGTGGAGCATGTGCGTTCCGTCGGTCCGATGATCGCCCAGGAGTCCATTCGTCGTCTGTGCGACATGCTGTTCTCCCGCACCCAGGAGGCCAATCTGCTGCACACCATGCTTGCGGGCTCCCGCAATGTGCCGCTGAGCCGATTGCGCAGGGAGCATCCGCAGATTCTGGCCGCGGCAAAGCCGATTCTGGTGGCGACTCCGGCCACGCTCGCCGCCGTCACTGACGTGGCCCCGCTCGCCGACGTCGTCATCATCGACGCGGCGGCGCATATCCCATCCATCGAGCTGCTCAGCATCATCAGCAGGGCCAAACAGGTCGTGGTGGTCGCACATCGCAAGACCGTCACGTCCGATGGCATGCGGAGGCTGATTTCGCTGCTGCCGAGCGTGAAGATAGAAGACCGTCCGGTCCGTCGCGCGCCGAGGCTCAATGCCTTCCTCGAGTCGGAAGGATACGGCAGCGTGACGTGCGATGTGGCCCGCGAGGGCTCCCAGGGCGAGGTGCTGTACCATTTCGTGCCGGATGCCAACGGCGTTCCGGTCATCAATTCCGGTCTGGTGGAATCGAGCCAGCAGGAGATCGACGAGGTGGTGAGGATCATCGGCCAGCGTGCGGCCGGATTCACCATCGTTCCCGCATCGTACGTGCTCACCGTGGTCGCGCTGACCCATACGTTCCGTATGCGGTTGGGGGCTGAGCTCAAGTCGCTTGCCAACAAGGACAAGGCCATGGGCATGTTCCTGCGCCACGTGCGCATCGTGGACATCGACGACGTGGCCGGCGCGCACGCCACAGACGCCATTCTTGCTATGTGCTACGCCAAGACCACGCATGGCAGGCTGCTGCAACAGTTTGGCGCGGTGGAATCCGACGGCGGCCGCGGCATGCTGCTCGACGCCTTGGCCGTGCCCGATCGCCATCTGGACATCGTATCCGCGTTCACGTCCGAAGACATGGACGACAGCCGTCTACATCAGGACGGGCCGAAGATGCTCAAAACCGTGCTGCGCTGGGCCGAGCAGCTTGACGCCAATGCGGTGGTCCGCCCCGCGGTCAAGGAATCCGGCGAGAACGTGCTGTTCAACGATCTCGCCCAGCGGATTCGCGAGCGTGGTTTGGATGTGGCTGTCGATTATGGTTTCGACAATGGCGTCAAACTGCCGTTGGTGGTCGGACTGAAGGGCAAGCCGTTCGCCTTGGCCGTGCTGACCGATGAGGCGCAGTTCATGGGATTGCAGTCCACCAGGGAGCGCCATCGCGTGCTGCTGCAGGACATCGAGTCGTTGGGTTGGTCGGTGATGACGGTATGGAGTGTCGGCGCGTTCGTGAATCCCGACAGGGAAGTCGATCGCATCGTGGCCCGCTTGGGTGATTTGTATCAGGAGGACAAGTGAGCGTCCAGTCTGTTTCCGGTGAGACCGGATCCGAATCGTCGGGACCTGCCGTTTCCGGGCAGCCTGGTTATTCGCCCACGCGACGTACCGCGCGCGTGCATAGGCGCGTGGTACGTCGAGGCACGGAGCTGTTCGACGCCGATGGTGTCAAGCTTGAGCCTTCGGACACGCTTACGGAACGCCAGCGCGAGGTGGACGACGACAAGCGCATCCTCGGCGAGCTTCCACCGCATTGGGCTGTTTTCTCCGAACGCGGCCGCTGAATTCGCCGCGCTGGATTCCCTCATGAACGCCGGTTGATGGTCGCTATGATGGCGCTGTACGACTGGGCCTGCAGCACGATCGCCGCTTCTTCGGGAGGCATTGCGAACACCGCGATGGCATTGCCCTGAGCGTCTTTCGAAGGTTTGGCGGTCAGCAACGCGTTGGAGCTGAGTGTGCTCAATTTCGTTGCTGGCGGGTCTCCGGACGCGTTGGAATCGTCCGTCATACCTAAACCGGCTGCCATGGCGCCGGAAAGCGTCACCCTATCGCCCGGAAGCAGACCGTCGGTGGCGCTCGCCAGACGCACTTCCACGCTGGTATGCCCTTGCGGCACGGTGGGTGAGGCGCGTGCCATCGGTGTCATCACAACCTCGTTTTTCCCGATATCCACCTGCGCGATTGATCCGACGGCGTCGTCGATGGTATGGATGGCGCCGTGCAGCGAGTCATCGAACGGAATGCTACGTAACTCCACTGTTCCGCGTTCGATGGAGTCTCCTTTGGCGATGGCCTGTGTCGTGACCACGACGGGTTGCATGGCGAAGGACAGGCGCACGCTTTGTAGCGCCGCAAATACAGCCAATCCGGCGCAGACCGAGGCCAGGACACGATGCAGCCGTGTGCTGCGTCGCCTGCCGTTGGGCGTTGCACTGGTTCCGCGCGTGGTTCGGCGGCTCCTGTTCGGCTCCGTTTTCCGTGTGGAACGGCCCCTTGTCCGTGCCGTGCTGCCGGTATTCTGTCGCGGCCGTTCCATCAAGGCATGAAAAAAGGTCATCATGCGCTGATGATGACCTGATGTTTGCAAAGGGCGCAAGCCGGATCAGGGGTTGTGGTCGGAGAATGCGGGTTATCCACAGGCTCCGGCGTGTCGCTTCCGATTCCGCGCCTGCCGAATCACTTGGATTTGTCGGTGTGGTAGAAACCCGATCCCTTGAACTCGATCGGAACCGCGGAATAGACCTTGCGGACCTGTTCCTTGCCGCATTCCGGGCATACGGTAATCGGATCGTCGGTGAACGACTGCTGCTTGGTGAAATCGTAATCGCAGCTCTTGCAACGGTAATGGTAAGTAGGCATGATGTCCTCGCTTTGCGCGCAATCCCAAATTTCTTAACGGGACATATCCTAGTACGTTCCCTGAGACCGTCCCGTAACCGTCCTATCCGCGGACGATGTGGTAGCCGTCCGGGGTGAGCGTGCCGTCGACGGGGATGTCGTGTGGTTCGTGCGGCACCGTCGTGTCCGTTGGCTCCCAAGGCCAACATACGGCTATGACGCGGGCCGTCGCGTTGCGGTGCGTCAGGGCGCGGTCGTACCATCCGCCGCCGCGTCCCAATCGAAAACCATGTTCGTCCACGGCGAACGCCGGCACGATGACCAGCTCGGCCTCCGCAAGCGCCTCGGGCCCGTCGGCGGCATTGTCCGGCTCCTGCGGGCGGTGCGTGTTGACGGAGCCGTCCGCGTTGCGCTGTTCCCGCAGACCGTCGATGCCGTCCAACTCGCTCCAGCCGATATCCATGCCGGCGCCCAGACGCGGCACCAGCACACGGCAGTCCATGTCGAACAGTGTTTCCAGCAGGGGCGTCATCGGGATCTCACTGCCCATGGAGACGAAGGCGGCGACCGTCGATCCGGGGCGGACCAATGCCGCTTCCCGCGCGCGCATGGCGAGCAGCCGGCCCGCCTCCCGCCTCTGTTCGATGGATGTTCTTTTACGCCTTGCCAGAGCGGTTCGGCGCCATTGCTGCTTCAGCGCCCGCTGTGATTCCGCGTCCTCGGGCTTGATGGCTTTTCCTTGCGTATCCATGACCCTTGTTGTATCACGGGTCTGTTGCGTGGGAATGGTGATGGGACATGGGTGGGGCACAATGGATGGGTGACGTTCTTTCAATCCTTAAGCGGTATGTTGCATCATCCGGGGGCGGATGCCTTCGATATGCCGGAGTTCATCCAATCGCACAGCATGCGTGTTCCAGTGAGTCTGCGCCCGTTGACGTCGGCCGATTATGACGAGTGGAACGAGGTCCGGTGGCGCAACGACGCCTGGCTCAAGCCATGGGAGTCGAATGATCCGATGCATGGCAAGCCCATCTCGTATAAGGAATGGATGCGGCGGCTGCGCCGCAACGAACGTGACGGCAGTGGGGCCGTGTTCGCCATCGAGCATCATGGCCGGATTGTCGGGCAAGTGTCGTTGGGCGCGATCTGCTATGGCGCGATGCGTTCCGGTGTGGTCGGCTATTGGGTGGATGAGCGGTGCGCGGGACGGGGCTACGCGCCGATGGCTGTCGCGTTGATGGCGGATTGGGCGATGTTCGATGCGACGGGACCCCATCTGCATCGTATGGAAATCGACATGCTGCCTGAGAACGAGCGTTCCCGGAACGTCGCGATCAAGCTCGGCGCGACGTACGAGGGGAGACGTCGCGCGTATATGTACGTCAACGGACAGTGGCGGGATCATGAAAGCTATGTGTTGATGGCGGAGGATGCGCCCAACGGCTTCACCGCGCGGCTGATGTCCGCCATTCCATTCAGCTGACGCTCAGAATCCGACACGCCGGTGGTTCGTCGCCGTGATTGTCGGAATGTCACTTATTCTTGTGACATATGGGTTATGAATCGTTAAGCACGGTGGTCGTGCTTGCGATCGTTGTCATCCTTATGGCCGTATGGCTTCCGAGACGGACAGTCAAGGGCATGAAGAGGGTGATCGAACATCGCGAGGACCGCTTTTCGCCGTCGCTGCATCTGGTTGATGCCGATAGCGGGACACGGTTTTCCGATGATACCGTCGCGAAAGCGAAAGGGGTTTTGATGCAGTCCACGCAGGCGCATGCGGGTGGAATGTCCGAGGAGCGGATCGCGCAGGTCCGGGCTCTTCGACGCGCCGCCATCCGTCGTAGGCGGATGATCGTGCTTTCTTTGCTGACGATTACGGTCGTCGTGCTGGTATGCGCGTTTGCGTTGCATTTCAATCCGCTGTTCGCGCTGATTCCCGCGGCTTTGCTGGCGGTGGTGCTGGCGTTGGGCATCAGGGCGTCCAAACAGGCCGTCGCATGGGAGCGGAAGGTTTCCAGATACCGTTCCAGGATGAGGAAGCGTGCCGCCGCCGAGCGCAGTCGTGCGCAGAAGGAACAGGCGGAGCGCGCCAGGCTCGATGAACGGGAGTCGTCCGCAGGTCGACGGAACGTCGATGACGAGCAGGTGAAGACCGATGTGGTGTCCGCCGGCGAGATTCGCCAGGCGATTGACCAAGGCAAGGCCGATCGTGACGCCGCGATGTTGAAGCGTAGGGAGAGCGCCGCTTCTCAGGCCGATGCGCAGCATGCTGCTGAGAGGGAGGATTCATCGGCCACGGACGGGGAAGTGGGACTGTCCATCCATGATGAACGCGAGGATTCGGATGGGGCTTCCGCAGTTGTTCGGACCAATGCCTCCCAGGATCTGATTTCCTTCTCGCTGGGAGCGCCGCGCGACGGAAACGACATCTCCGAAGACGCTCCGGAAAGCATGGAGATCAAATCCACCAAGCAGGTCGCCAAAGCCGTACCCGTCTCGGATGGCGGGGCTGAAGCTGAGCCTTTGATTGTACCGAGCGGCGCGATCAGCGCCATGGATTCCGATGAGGCCGCCGTCCGTGTGGAGGAAGGTGTGCATCTCAAGGCGGTGGATGTCTCGGGATTCCATGATGCCGAGGTTCGTGCCGACGTGGACGCTCCGGATGCCACCTCCGATTCCCTAGGAACCGGTCTCGAGGCGATTCTGGCCCGTCGCAGCGCCTGACGAAACGCTTGGACATTTGTTTGCGAAGCCTGGAACCTTAATGGTTCTGGGCTTTTTCCATAATTTCTCTCACAGCGTTAGCACTCGAGTTGGCAGAGTGCTAATAATCGCGCTAGGATAAGTCTCAGCGCGAAAAGGACGACGCCGTAAGTGATCGTCAGCCTCTTGCTAGCGGGTCCCGGCGCGGTAAGTATCGATTTCTCTTAAGAAAGAGGAGGTCCACAGTGTCGATCTCACTCACACCGTTGGAAGACAAGATCATCGTCAAGCAGGCGGAAGCCGAGACCCAGACCGCATCCGGTCTGTTCATTCCGGACAACGCCAAGGAGAAGCCGCAGCAGGGTGAAGTCCTGGCTGTTGGCCCGGGTCGTCGTAATGACGCCGGCGAGCGCATTCCGGTCGACGTCAAGGTCGGCGACAAGGTCCTGTACTCCAAGTACGGCGGCACCGAGGTGCACTATCAGGGTGAGGACTACCTCATCGTTTCCGCCCGCGACATCCTGGCCATCCTCGGCTGAGAGCGGCGCGTAGCCGTCGAAACCCCGTTTTCCACATATTTGCGATTCGCAAGATGTGGGAGGCGGGGTTTCTTCGTTGTTTGGCGCTGTCTAGCACTGTTGGATGCCGATTTGGCGCTGATTCGCAAGAATCGTTGGAATTTCAACGATTTGCGTCGATTCTGACCGTCGCGACACGCCGTATTTGCATAAGTCGACCGGTTTGTGCCATACTAAACGGGTTGCCGGTTGGGGTTCAACCAAACAGGCAGCACGGCGGATTTCCCAAGCGGTCAAAGGGAACTGACTGTAAATCAGTCGCCTCGTGCTTCAGTGGTTCGAATCCACTATCCGCCACGCCTCGATAGCTCAGTGGTAGAGCACTTCCTTGGTAAGGAAGAGGTCGTGAGTCCGATTCTCACTCGAGGCTCTCATGGCGGGATAGCTCAGCTGGCTAGAGCGTACGACTCATAATCGTAAGGTCAAGAGTTCGAGTCTCTTTCTCGCTACAAAGGCCGACGGCATGTCGGTATAGCAACGAACCACAAGAGGTGAACTAGATGGCAAGCAAGAGCGCCGACATTCGTCCGGGCATCACGCTGGCATGCACCGAGTGCAAGGAGCGTAACTACATCACGACGAAGAACCGCCGTAACACGCCGGATCGTCTTGAGCTCAAGAAGTTCTGCTCCCGCTGCGGCAAGCAGACCGTGCATCGCGAAACCCGCTGAACGGAAACAAGCTTTCGGAACCCGACCAATTTGGTCGGGTTTTTTGTTACTCTGGAGCGTTATGACAAGTTTTGCAGATCTCACCACCATCGGCGTCGGCGGGCATATCGCCGTTTTCCTGGAGCCGACCACACGTGACGGCGTCATCGAAGCAGTCGAGGACGCGGACTCCAAAGGAAAGCCGCTGTGCGTGATTGGCGGCGGATCCAATATGCTCGTGGACGACGCTCCCTTCGACGGAGTGGTGGTTCGCGACGCGCGACGTTCCATCAACGTACTGGATGGAACGTCTTCTCCGAAGGACGATGGGCGTGTCGTGCGCGTCAACGTCGAAGCGGGTTGCAATTGGGATGATTTCGTCGATTATTGCGTCTGCCTTGGCCTGGAGGGCGTGGAAGGCCTGTCCGGCATCCCCGGCACTGTCGGCGCATCGGTAGTGCAGAACATCGGCGCGTACGGTCAGGAGGTCGCCACCAGCGTCGACAGCGTCGAGGTTTGGGATCGCAAGGAACGTGCGGTAAAGGCGTTGCGCAACGATCAGCTCGCCTTCGGCTACCGCATGAGCGCGCTGAAAGCCAGCATGTACAGCGCTCCGGCGACTCCGGCCGCGGAATTTTTCCCGACGCCGCGATACGTGGTGCTGTCCGTCACGTTCGCGTTGCGGCACAGCGATACGGGCGTGGTCGGTTACGGTCAGCTCGCCAAGGCGTTGGACGTCGCCGTGGGCGATCGCATGAACACCGCGGACATCCGCAACGCGGTGCTGAAGGTGCGTGCGGCTAAAGGCATGCTGGAAGACGCGCATCGCTATGCGTCGCCGGCCATGCAGGGCACCAAGAAGACGAATCTGGTCGATGTCGCTCTTGAATCGCAATCCAAGCAGAACGGCGATGACGGTCCGGACTTCAACCGCCATAGCTGCGGCAGCTTCTTCATGAACCCGATTCTCACGCCACAGCAGGCCGAGACGCTTCCCGAAGACGCGCCGCGCTTCGACGCGGCATTGCCGGGCGGCGGGCAGGGCTTCAAGACTTCCGCGGCCTGGCTCATCGACCATGCCGGCTTCCATAAGGGGTTCAAAATCAACGAAAACGCTCCGGCTGGCCTGTCCACGCTGCATACGTTGGCGTTGACCAATCGTGGGGGAGCATCAGCCGAAGATATCGCCCGCCTCGCCAAAACCGTGCAGGACGGCGTCGAGGCCGCGTTCGGCATCCGACTGGTGCCCGAGCCGGTCGTCATCGGCATGAATCTTAAATAGCGTCACGCACGCCGTCAATGTGACGAAAACGACTTATACTTGCGCCTTGTGCTCTAGAAGGTGGAGCGTGAAACCGCGCGGGCGGAAAGAAGAGAAGGACGAGACATGAACGTATTTCGCAAGAAATCCGTCGAACAGACGCTGGCTGAAACAGGTGAGTCCGGCCATGCGCTCAAACGCGATCTGACCTGGTGGGATCTTGCCATCATGGGTGTGGCCGTTGCCGTGGGCGCAGGCATCTTCTCCATCGGCGCGCAGGCGGCCGCCTTCCACGCCGGACCTGCGGTGGTCCTGAGCTTCCTGATCGCTGGCGTGGTGTGCGGCGCGGCCGTGATGTGCTACGCCGAATTCGCCTCCATGATTCCGGTGGCCGGCTCCGCATACACCTTCACCTATACCACCGTCGGTGAGATCGTGGCATGGGTGATCGGCTGGGATCTGATTCTTGAGATGCTCATGGCCGGCTCGGTCGTCTCCAAATACTGGGGAGTGTACCTGAACCAGTTCTTCGAGCTGATCGGCTGGAACATCAATACCAATATCTCCATCGGCTCGTTCAACTTCGATCTGGCCCCGATCATCATCGTCGCATTCTTCACCACGCTGCTGGTACTCGGCACCAAAATCGGCGCGAGGGTGGACGGTGCTCTCACCATCCTGAAAATCGCCATCGTGGTGTTCATCGTGGTCGTCGGCTTCTTCTACGTCAAAGCAGAGAACTTCACCCCGTTCATTCCGCCGAGCGAGCCGGCCGCCTCCACCGACGGCTCCGGCCTCTCCGCCGTCATGGAGCAGCCTCTGTGGCAGTGGGCCACCGGTATGTCGCCCAGCATCTACGGCGTGACGGGCATCATCTCCGGTGCCGCCTTGGTGTTCTTCGCGTTCCTCGGCTTTGACGTCGTGGCCACCGCCTCCGAAGAGACCGTCAACCCCAAGAAGAACGTTCCGCTGGGCATCGGCGTGGGCATGGGACTGATCATCGTGCTGTACACCCTCGTGGCCATCGTCACCACCGGCATGGTCTCCTACAAGGACCTCGCCAAGCAGGAGGACCCGTCGTTGGCCGTCGCGTTCAAGATGGTTGGCGCCGACTGGGCTGCGAAGATCATCAGCCTCGGCATCGTCATCGGCATGGCCACCGTGGTCATGGTGCTGCTGCTGGGCCTGACGCGAGTGGTGTTCGCCATGAGCCGTGACGGCCTGCTGCCTCGCGGTCTGAGCCATACCGGCAAGCATGGCACCCCGGTGCGTCTGCAGATCATCGTCGGTGTGGTCATGGCGTTGATCGCGGCCTGCTGCAATGTCGGCATCCTGTCCGACATGGTGAATATCGGCACGCTTTCTGCGTTCACGCTTGTCGCCATCTCCATTCCGATCATGCGCAAGAAGCGTCCCGATTTGGAACGCTCCTTCAAGATCCCGGGCAACCCGTGGGTGCCGATCCTGATCGCAATCGCCAACCTCTGGCTGATGGTCAATCTGAGCGTGCTCACCTGGATCCGTTTCGTGGTCTGGCTCATCGTCGGCTTCGCCATCTATTTCGGCTACGGATACCGCCACGCCCGGCTCGGCACTGGCGAACTCGAAGTTGCCAAGCAAGAGTAATCTGGAACGGTACGTGTTGTTGAGGAGGTAACCATGCCATATGTCGTCGCCCAGCCGTGTGTGGATGTCAAGGACAAGGCCTGCGTGGACGAATGTCCGGTCGATTGCATCTACGAGGGCTCCCGTTCCCTGTACATCAATCCGAACGAATGCGTCGATTGCGGCGCCTGCGAGCCGGTGTGCCCGACCGAGGCCATCTTCTACGAGGATGATCTGCCGGAGGAGTGGGCTTGGTACAAGGATGCCGCTGTCAACTTCTTCGCCGAGGTGGGCGATTTGGGTGGCGCTTCCGCCGCCGGTCCGATCGGCAAGGATCCGGAACAGGTCGCGGCCCTGCCGCCGCAGAACCAGTGAGCATGTCTTGCTGATGCGTCCGCCTTCCATATTGCGCGTAAAGCGGAATATTCGCGGTCGATTTTAACCGGTTTGCCGCTGACGTTTGCACACGTCAGCGGCAAACCGGTTTTTGTATGGAACGGTTGCATGTGCCGGCACGTCGATTGCCGTATGCTGGAACATGGTTGTGATTTCCGCTTGAAAAGGAGCCTTACGGATGGGTTTTCATGAATTTTCATCGCCGTACGACTGGTCCCGCATCGCGTCGTACAAACGTACGGCGAAAGCCGCGTTCGGTGGCATGGTCGACCTGTCCGTCGGTTCTCCCGTCGACCCCGTTCCCGATTCGGTGCGTAAGGCGCTCGCGGTCTCGTCGAACGACCCGAACGCGTACGGATATCCCGTTACGGCAGGTACCGCCGATTTGCGTGACGCCATTCACGAGTGGTTCGCGGCCGCCCGCAATGTCGATTTGCGTGCGATCGGCGCCGATGCGGTGCCGACGGTCGGTTCCAAGGAAGGCGTCGCGTTGATGGCGTCGCTGCTGCATTTCGGCGAAGGCGATGTCGTCGTGCAGCCGAAGGTGTCGTATCCGACGTACGAGATCGGCACGCAGTTGGCCGGCGCGCAAACGCTGAAGGTCGACGACGTGGCGGATGCGGATTCCTGGAAGGATGTGCCGGGCGTCAAGGCCGTTTGGGTCAATTCGCCGTGCAATCCGACCGGTGAGGTGCTGTCCGCGGAACAGATGGCCGGTATTGTGCGTGCCGCGCGCGCGATTGGTGCCGTGGTGCTGTCCGATGAATGCTATGCGTTGATGCAATGGGAAGACGACGTTGCGGAAGCGGATGCGGATACGCTTGCCTCCACGCCGTGCGCCTTGCGCGCCGATGTGTGTGGCGGGTCCGCCGAAGGCGTATTGGTGCTGTATTCGCTGAGCAAGCAAAGCAACATGGCCGGGTATCGTACGGCGCTTATCGCTGGCGATCGATCGCTGATCGGGCCGATGGCGGCATACCGCAAACAGATCGGGCAGATCATTCCCGGACCGGTGCAGGCTGCGATGGCCGCCGGGCTGCGTGACTTCGACGCGGTCAAGACCCAGCATTCCCGTTACCAGGAGCGTCTGGGCATGCTGGTGAGTGCTCTGCGCGCATACGGATACTGCACCGACATGCCGCAAGGCGCGTTGTACGTGTGGGTGAAAGCCAAGTCCGGCGACTGCTGGGAGGATCTGCGCCAGCTTGCCGAAATCGGCATCGTCGCCAGCCCCGGCGAGTTCTACGGAGCGCCGGAATACCTGCGATTCTCGGCTACGGCCAGTGATGCGGCGATCGCCTCCGCCGCGGAACGATTGGCACGTTGACGGTTTGCTGACGATGGCCTTTTGACGAACGAAAGCGTTGAAAACAAAAAGGACCTCCGATTCGCTCGGAGGTCCTTCATTATGGCGGAGTCAGAGGGAGTCCAACGCCCATGCGTCTTATGGCTATGCGCAGCTGTTGATGTCGCTGATCCAGGAGTGACGTGCGCTACTCAAGCGTCCGGAACTACCATTCATATTCGCCCAATTGCCGAACTATACTTTGGAACCCGATTGCGATTGGCCAAGGCTGCGTGATGAACAACGGCGCGCTTTGACGTTGTGGAACACGGCGATGGCGGTCACGGAACCGGGCGTGCGAGTGGCGCAGTGAGAGAGCTCTCCCCAGTACAGTGTCAGTTTGTCGGCCAATGAAGCATCGATGATAACGCTATTGCCGGGGACAGCGTAAATAGTTTTCGCAGTTAATCGTGTTTGGGCGGAAGCCTGTAATTTCCTGCTTTTGGAATACTTAAATCTATTCGAAAGTTTCGTAAATATTTGCATATAGAACTTTCGTAACAAAAAATTTAAGTATTTAGTTAAGTGATTTGACTTTCTTGAAAGTCAAGTCATATAATCAAGCAATGCTTTGACTGAAATGCTAAAGCATTTACGAAACATGAAGATGTGTGTTCGTGCATGTCGCCAAAGGAGAAAGACTTTGTATTCCCACATCCGATATTGGATAAGGAGATGCAGCAATGAAGTTTGAATACCATGTCAAACCAACCGGCAACGATGCTGCGTGCGGCGACGCGGAGCATCCGTTCGCCACGATTTCCAAGGCCGCGCAGATGGCCTCTCCGGGCGATACGGTAATCGTGCATGAAGGCGCATACCGCGAACAAGTCGATCCGAAACGCGGCGGTCTGAGTGAACATGAGCGCATCACCTACTGCGGAGCCGAAGGCGAAGCACGGCCGGTTATCAAAGGCTCGGAATGCGTGCAGGGCTGGACGGAATTGGCCGATCATCCGCATGTATGGACGGTGGTGCTTGATAATACGATGTTCGGGGATTTCAATCCATTCGCGACCCCGATTTTCGGTGACTGGCTGGAAATGCCCAAGTTCGGCAAGGACCCGGACAAACATCTTGGCGATGTGTATCTCAACGGTGTTTCCTTCTTCGAATCGACGACGTTGGAAGGCGTATACGATCCGCAGCCGCGTGATACGGATGAGGATTTCGCGTTGAAGATTCCCTGCCCTGTGCCGGATGTGGACCGTACACGTTATGTATGGCATGCCGAAGTGGACGAGAATGCCGGCACCACAACGATCTGGGCGAATTTCCAAGGTGCCGATCCGAATGAGGAACTGGTGGAGGTCAGTGTTCGTCGCACATGCTTCTTCCCTTCCCGCAACCATGTCAACTACATCACCGTGCGTGGCTTTGAAATGGCGCAGGCCACTGGAGATTGGGCGCCGCCTACCTCGCAGCAGTGGGGCATGATCGGCCCGAACTGGTCGTATGGCTGGATCATCGAAGACAACGTGCTGCATGACGCCAAATTCTCCGCGGTGTCATTGGGCAAGGAAATCTCATCCGGTGACAACGAGTGGGCGAAAACCGAGCGCAAGACCGGTTACCAGTACCAGTTGGAGGCCGTGTTCAAAGCCCGCCGCATCGGCTGGGAAAAGGGGCTGATCGGCGGTCATATCGTACGCAACAACGACATCTACGAGTGCGGACAGAATGCCATCGTCGGACATATGGGCAGCGCATTCTGCCGTATCGAGCATAACCATGTCCATCACATTGCGTTGAAGCGTGAATTCTTCGGATGGGAGGTCGCTGGCATCAAATTCCATGCCGCATTGGATACGGTCATTGCCAACAACAACATCCACGACTGCTCGCTGGGCATGTGGATGGATTGGCAGACGCAGGGCACACGCATCACGCGCAATGTGTTCCACGATAACGTCCGTGACCTCATGATTGAAGTGAGTCATGGGCCGTATCTGGTGGACAATAACGTTTTCGCCTCGCCGGTGATGTTCCAGAACTGGTCGCAAGGTGGTGCCTTCGTCAACAATCTGATTTGCGGCGGCATTGAACCGCATACCGTCCCCGACCGTTCCACGCCGTATCACTATCCGCACACCACCGAGGTGGCCGGGTGCGCTGTGGTATCCGGCGGCGATGAGCGTTGGCTGAACAACATGTTCGCGCCGCAACCGGTGAAACCGACTGTCGGTGAATATGGTTTGTCCGCCTACGGCGATTGCCCGATGTCGATGCATGAATACTTGGAACGCCAGCGGGCCATGTGGGCAGATCCTTCGCAGGGTGGTGGCGAGCGCAATCCTCTGCAGTCTCTATACGCGGGCGGCAACATCTATCTGTCCGGCGCACAGGGGCTGAACAAGCAGGAAGGTGCGGCCGACGATTCGGAACGCATGCAGGAGGACGCCCCGTTCTTCGGCGGCACCGCCTCCACGAGCGTTGCGTGTGATGAGCCCATGCCGGTGACATTGGTCGAAGAACCCGATGGACTGTACCTGCAGTGCACTGTGCCACAGGCCGTCGCCGATACCAGGATGCAGGTCGTCACCAGCGATATGCTCGGCGTGCCTCGCATCGTGGAGGAACGCTATGGACAGCCCGATGGCAGTGACTATGTGCTGGACACCGACTTGCTGGGACAAGCCTTGACGGCAACGGAACGCAAGGCCGGGGCGTTGAATGGTCTTGTCTCCGGAGAGAATCGCATCCGAATCTGGGAATGGAACAACTGATATGACAAATGCAACCGATACCAACAAGACATTGGGCGAGTCCATGTTCGCACAGTGCGGATATGCCCAGGACGCCATCGATAGGCGCGTGTCACAGGTCTGGCATGAAATTTTCGAAGGTCCGAACAAATTCTATTGGGAGAACGACGAAGGTCTTGCCTATGTGATGGACACCGGCAACAACGATGTACGTACCGAGGGTATGAGCTATGCGATGATGATCGCCCTGCAATACGACCGTAAGGACGTATTCGACAAGCTGTGGGGCTGGGTAATGCGTCACATGTACATGAAGGACGGTCATCATGCGCATTATTTCGCATGGTCGGTCGCGCCGGAAGGTACGCCGAACTCGAATGGTCCTGCACCTGACGGCGAGGAATATTTCGCGATGGACCTGTTCCTCGCCTCCCGTCGCTGGGGTGATGGCGAGGATATCTACGAATATTCCGCATGGGGACGCGAGATCTTGAGATATTGCGTTCATAAGGGCGAACGCTACGACGGCGAGCCCATGTGGAATCCCGACAACAAGCTCATCAAGTTCATTCCTGAAACCGAGTGGAGCGATCCGTCCTACCATCTGCCGCACTTCTATGAAGTATTCGCCGAAGAAGCCGACGAAGAAGACCGTCCATTTTGGCATGAGGCAGCCGCCGCAAGCCGTCGTTATCTGCAGGCGGCCTGCGACGAGCGGACCGGCATGAACGCTGAATACGCGGATTATGACGGAAAGCCGCATGTCGACGAGTCCAATCATTGGCATTTCTATTCCGACGCCTACCGTACCGCGGCGAATATCGGACTGGATGCAGCCTGGAACGGTCCGCAGGAAGTGCTGTGCGACCGCGTCGCCGCGCTGCAGCGATTCTTCCTGACCCACGACCGTACTAGCGTCTACGCCATCGACGGCACCGCCGTGGACGAGGTCGTGCTTCATCCGGTCGGATTCCTGGCCGCGACCGCGCAAGGCTCACTTGCGGCGGTGCATTCGGCCCAGCCTGACGCGGAGCATAATGCCCGTGAATGGGTGCGCATGCTGTGGAATACGCCGATGCGAACCGGCACGCGTCGTTATTATGACAATTTCCTCTATGCTTTCGCCATGCTGGCGTTGAGCGGAAAGTATCGGTATGAATGATGATTACCTCAACTAATCCTATGGTCTACACGGATTTTCCTGATCCGGACATCATCCGGGTCGGAGACGTGTATTACATGGCCACTACGACTATGCATTTCACACCCGGGTGCGATATTCTGCGCAGCTATGACCTAGTGCATTGGGAATTCATTGCGCACGCATTGAATATCGTGGCGGATACCCCTGAAGAACGTTTGGAATGTGAAGGTGCCAACGCCTACGGTCGAGGCATGTGGGCGCCGTCACTGCGTTACCATCGGGGCACCTGGTATGTGTTGTTCGCCGCCAACGATACGCATGCCAGCTATCTGCTGACGGCGGACGATCCATGCGGCCCATGGCGAAAGCGTGAGCTTGACGGCTTCTATCACGACAGCGGACTGTTCTTTGACGACGATGATCGAGCCTATGTCGTATATGGGCAGTCGACATTGCGCATCACGGAGTTGAATCCTGAATTAAGCGGGCCGATGCCGGGTGGGCTCGACCGGGTCATCGTGCAGGACGATCCGCAGGCTGACCTTGGTTATGAGGGCAGTCACCTGTACAAGCATGATGGACGCTATTACGTCTTCACCTGTCACTTCCCGCAAGGCAAGGGCAAAACAGAAGCCTGCTTGATGGCCGAATCCTTGGATGGCGCTTTCGAAGTGCGTGAAATTATCGAAGACGACCTGTCCTTCCACGGTTACGGAGTCGCGCAAGGCGGTATGGTGGACACTCCGGACGGCGACTGGTATGCATTCATGATGCAGGACCGCGGCGGTGTGGGACGCGTGCCGATACTGATGCCGATGCGGTTCGGCGAGGACGGATTCCCCGTTGTCGGCGAGAACGGCAAAGTGCCGCAGTCGGTCAGCGTGCCGGCTGCAAGCTGTGCCGAACCTGTCGCGCCCATCAACGGAAGCGAATTCATAGCCCGGCATAACGCCGAAGGCGGAGTCGATGCCAACTGTCTGCAGCCATACTGGCAGTTCAATCACATCCCACATGACGAATACTGGTCACTGACGGAACGTCCGGGAGCATTCCGCCTGCATTCCGGACGCATCAGCTCGAATCTCAATCATGCATGGAACACGCTGACGCAGCGCACGATGGGGCCGGTGACGGTGGCCGAAGTCACCGTCGACGCGTCGACATTGCATGATGGCGACTTCGCCGGATTGGCGGCGTTCCAAGGATGCTATTCCTACATCGCGCTTACGCGAAGGAACGGCCGCACGATGCTGACCGTCCAATACAAGCCGGTGAATGACGATTCCATCTTCTCCGACGATGATTGGGACAGTCCAGCCGTAACGGATGCGGAAATCATGGCGGATGCGGATTGCATGCGCCTGCGCGCGGTATATGATTTCACCGATTGCAAGGATGAAGTGACGTTCTTCTACCGCGATGCGGATACGCCGGAATCCGAATGGTGTCCATTGGGAACAGCGCACCGGATGGTCTTCAAAATGGATCATTTCACAGGTTGCCGTATCGGATTGTTCCTGTATTCGACAAAAGAGACTGGTGGAATCGCCGATTTTTACGACTTTGCGTATTCGACGCCGGGTACGAAGGAAAGAGAGCAATGAAGCGACAGGTCATAGTGGCGCAAGGAACTGTCGAAGGCTTGGCGGCTGAAGATCAGGGCATCACCGTGTTCCGAGGGGTCCCGTTCGCCCAGCCTCCCGTCGGCGGTCTGCGCTGGCGTGCGCCGCAGCCGGCCCTGCCATGGGATGGTGTGCTGCAAGCCTTCGATTTCGGGCCTACCGCGATGCAGCCGACGCCGGGCGCCTCCGATGATTTCTATGATCGTGAATGGGGCACCGATCCGGCCGCGCCGATGAGCGAGGATTGCCTCTACCTGAATATTTGGACTCCGGCATTACGCGGATATGGCGCGGATAGCATGGTAGCCTCCGAAAAGCTGCCGGTCATGGTCTGGATCTACGGCGGAGCCTATCAATGCGGCGGCACATTTGAAAAGGAATTCGACGGCACGCATCTCGCCGCGAACGGCGTCGTTGTGGTCAGTGTGGCCTATCGTCTGAATGCATTTGGGTTTATGACGCACCCTTTGCTTCATGAGGAGGCCGTAGAACGCGGCGACGGCGAACCATATGCGAATTTCGGATTCCTGGATCAGCGTGCCGGAATCCAATGGGTGAAGGAAAACATCGCGAAGTTCGGCGGAGATCCGGAAAACATCACGGTTTTCGGCCAATCGGCCGGTGCCGCCAGCGTCTTGGCCCAGATCTGCTCGCCGATGAATCATGGCCTGTTTCAGAAAGCCATCATGCAATCCGGCGCAGGCTTAGGGTATTTCAATGCGCGGCAGGACACGCTGGAGCATGCGCAGGCCAACGGAATCCGTCTGTTCGAAGCATTGGGTGTCTCCACGCTGGAGCAGGCCCGTGCAATCCCGGCCCGAACGGTATTGGAAGCCGCCGAGTCCCTGCCTGTTCCACCGGACAGCGGACGTGAAGATGACTGGTCGATGATCGTCAATTGGGTGCCATGCGTGGACGGCCTGTTCCTTCCCGATCAGGAGGAGCGTATCGTCGAGAGCTGCAAGGCCAACAACGTCGACATGCTGGTCGGCAACACGACCAATGAGTTCATCGCTTCGACTGAAGATGGGAAGCCTGTGCATGTCGGCCAGCTCGGCAATCTCACGTTGATCCGCAAATGGACCGCAAGCGGTGGGACCGCGCCATACTACTATCATTTCGATGTCGCTATGCCGGGGGATGATGCCGGAGCCTTTCACTCGTCCGATCTGTGGTTCTCCTTTGGAAGCCTTGCGAAATGCTGGCGTCCGTTCGTTGGATGGCATTACGATCTGGCAAGGCGAATGGGGCTGTACTGGACCAATTTCGCCGCCAATGGCGATCCCAACGGAACGGACCGTGACGGAACGCCGCTTCCTGTATGGGATCCTTGCATCGGTGAGGAATGCCCCGCCATGCATTTGTGCCAAGAACCGGGCATGCGGACGGATTGGCTTACCGAAACGGATCGAAAAGCATTTGGCCTGTGACGGCATGCCGTTGATGTATAAATACTGATATGTAAACAGGGACGGTCTTTGCGGATCGTCCCTGCCGCATAATGATTTGCCGTTGCGCGTGCAGGAGGATTTCGAGACTGATTATCCGACTTTTCACCGTTTCTGTCGTCTGGTTCGTCGGTGGCGTCTCGCGGAGGCTCGGGCCATTAAAGACCCTGTTCGGCGTTGTGCAGGCTAGGAGCTGTTTGAAGTGTTCTAGGCCGGACGTTTCGCCGTATAGGGGCGTGTCTGCGTGGATTCCGTCGGATGTGGCGTCTCAATTGTTGGACGTTGCGGTGAGCGTGAACGGGGGTGATTATGAGGAAGACTGAACCCCCCGCTCATGACCATTGCCGACACGATGGCCTATTTGCAGTGCAGTCGTCGGCTGTCTTGTTGGGTACCCAACTCGGGTACCTTGCTGGGTACCGGAAATGTTGGCATTGGCGTACATTTTCGTACATTCTCTGTTTGCGCCGTATGTCTTGAAATCGTTGGTATTCCGCCGTTTTGGCATGAAAAAAAGGGCTTCCGGATTTCTCCGAAAACCCTCAAGGCGGAGTCAGAGGGATTCGAACCCTCGAGCCGCTAAACACGACTAACACCTTAGCAGGGTGCCCCTATCGGCCACTCAGGCATGACTCCACTGTTGCGTTACGACGCAACAGCATGTAACTATAGCATCTATCCGCGTGCGAAACACCATATTGTGAAAAAATGAGAGAAAAACGTGTGGTGATGTCAGTGGGACTCGAACGCGCAAGCCGTGTCGAGCGGTCTCATCGATATGCGACACGCCGGTATGCCCGCAGGTTTCGCCATATTCGAACATTTGTTCCAAAACTGCCGAATCGTTGTCTATCATGGAATCATGAGCACGGCACCAAGAATCGCAGCGGCCAAACGTGACTGGGGTCACGATGAGGTCGGATGCACGGTGCTGCATATCGACATGGACGCTTTTTTCGCATCCCTCGAAGTGGCGCGGCATCCGGAATACGCCGACAAACCGGTAATCATCGGCATCGGCAACCGTTCCGTGGTGTCCGCGGCGAACTATGAGGCACGCAAATACGGCATCAATTCGGCGATGGCAAGCTCCCGGGCAAGAAAACTATGCCCGAACGGCGTCTTTCTGCCGGTGGACATCCACTACTACCGTGAGATGTCCCGACGTATCTTCACAGAGGTGTTCTCCCGCGTCACCAATCGCATCGAACAGGTTTCCGTGGATGAATGCTATATGGACGTCTCCGGCGCGCTGCTGCGGTGGAAGAGTCCCCGCGCCATCGGAGCTTGGATACGCGATCAGGTCGCCAGACGGTACCACATCACCTGTTCCGTCGGCATCGCGGCGAACAAGCTTGTCGCCAAAATGGCTTCGACCAATGCCAAACCGGATGGCATGCTCATGATCCCCGTGGCCAGACATGCCGAATTCGTGCAGATGATGCCGTTGCGTGGCATACCTGGCATCGGTCCGTCCTTGGAGAAACGACTGAACGCATGGGGCGTTGATTCCGTGGCTGACTTGGCGAAGATGAGCATGGAATCGCTTGAGCAGGCGACGGGGTCAGCCATCAGCGCGCGCGGGTTGTACATGGCGGCACGCGGATTGGATGACCGCCCTGTCGCACCGCGTGCGCAGGAGAAATCCGTCGGCGCGGAACGCACGTTCGACAAGGACACCCAAGACATGCGGCAGGTGACATCCATGCTCCGCTGGTGTTGCGATGATGTGGCCGGCACGCTGCGCAGACGAGGGTTGATGGCGCGTAAGGTCATGGTGAAGCTGCGATTCCCGGATTTGAGCTATGCGACGAAAGGACATACGCTGGACTGTCCGACGGATGCGGCAAGCATGCTGTATCCGCAATGTGTCGCATTATTGCTGGCCATGATGGGCATGCCGGAAAGCTCTATCGACGCCATTTCCTTGACCAGACCGGTGCGACTTGCCGGCATGAGCGCGGGCGGTTTGGTCGAAGCGGCGGATGCGGCGGTTCAGCTTTCGCTTGATGACATGCTTGAAGAGCAGAACGAGGCGCAGCGGGGTCGTGGAACGGATACCGAACCGTCGACCCAATCGGAACGGCTACGCGGTGCGGAAGCGGCATTAGACGCGGTACGGCTCAAATACGGTAAAGGAAGCGTGCGTCTTGGCGTATGGCGTACGGGGCCATCAGGTAATCTTGAACATTGAGAGTGATATGGAGCATGAGAAGAAACAGGGGGAGTGCCATGAGATACAGGGACAAGGCGGTGCATGCCCGCAACCCGGAAGTGCTGGTTGCAGGACGTCGCAGGCTGGCCATCGTCGCAGCCGTCGTGCTTGTTGTATTGCTGGCGGTAGGTGGGTGGTTCCTGACGCGGTGCTTGCATTCATCACAGTCCCAAGCCGGGCAGGGGGCCGCAACGCAGATGGACGTGGCCAAGCAGAAAAAGCATGTGGTGAAAAAGGCCGAGCCGAAGGAACATCACGGTAATTCGCCGGACTGTCCGGATACCGATTGCATCGCCATGATGGTCAATGGCGATCTGCTGTTCCACCCTGGTCTGTGGGACAACTTTGCCGGGGCCGACACCACCGCGACCGATGGAACGGCTTATGATTTCACCAGCCTGTTCGAGCCGATGCGCAAATACATCGACGCTTCCGACATCGCGGTCTGCGAATTCGAGACGCCGATCGCGCCTCGTGGAGGTCCGTACGCCGGATATCCGGTCTTCAACATTCCTTCGGAAGTCGCCGATGCGGCGGCGAAAGTCGGATACCGCGCCTGCACGCACGCATCGAACCATTCGTGGGATCAGGGCGCGGACGGCATCGCGCGCCTATGGGACACCCTTGAACAGGACGGCATTGCCCAGACGGGTTCGTATAAGACCGAAGAGGACTCGACCAAGCCGCTGGTCATCGATTCCCCGACCGGAGGCGGCAAGCTGGGACTGGTCGCTGGCACTGTCTCGCTGAACGCGCAGACTCCCGACTACGACTGGCGCGTGGACCGTCTGCGTGAAAGCGGCGATCCGAACCACCAATCCGACATTGACAAAGCCGTGGCCAAAGCCAAGGAAGCCCGCAAGCAGGGAGCCGACGTGGTGGCCATCGCCATGCATTCCGTGCAGGAATACCTCGACTACGCTGACTCCTGGCAGCAGTCCGAAGCCCATGAATTGGCCGATACGGGCGCGTTCGACGTGATTTACGGCGCCGGATGCCATTGCGCCCAGCCCATTGAGAACTATAACGGCACATGGATCATCTACGGTTTGGGCAATGCGGTGACCGAGTCGGCCAATACGCCGGAGACCCTGGTCAACAACCAAGGTGTGACGGCCCGCGTCCAGTTCGCCGGCAAGAAGGGCGTGGCCGGTTCGTGGAGAGTCAGCCGCATCGACTGGGTGCCGACCGCGAACATGCGCCAAGGACGGTACCAGTGGTGCCCGATATCCAGCGACCATCCGGATGGAGCCTGTTGGAACGAGACCGAGGATGCCAACCAACGGCAGCGCATCTGGAACGTGATCTACTCCATGGGCGCCGACCAGCAGGTGGTCCGCGAGTGGAATATCACCGCGGAGCAGACGGATTCGTCCGGGAAGTAACGTTTCGTGGCACAATGTGCCATGTAGAAGCTGCAATGATATGCGCGGTTCCGCGCGCTGTGTGAGGTGAAAGACATGGATGGAATCTTCGAGACCCAACCCGAACGGACGGATTTGCCGTTGGTGGTCATGCCGGTGGTCATCGCTTCGATGATCGAACCGTTCAAGAAGAACTTTGCGATGCTTGAGAACGTGGCCCGCGTACGCATGTACGAGGATTTCACACTCGACGAGGACACCATCGTGGAGCGGTGCGAGGATGCGGACGCCGTCATGGTCATCGGATTCCACTGCACCGACGCCATCCTCGACCGCCTTCCGAACGTCAAATGCTACGCGTTCGGTGGCACCGGCGTGGCCAGTTATATCAATCTGGACAAGTCGAAGGAACGCGGCATCCGCGTCTGCAATGTGCTGCATTATGGCGACCATGCCGTCGCGGAGCACACGATGGCGCTGCTTATGGAGCTGACCAGGCATGCCGGCGCGCTCGACACGCAGGTCAAGCAAGGGGATTGGGACGGCGCCGACGGCTTCGAGCTGTTCGGCAAGAAGCTCGGCATCATCGGACTTGGTGGCATCGGACAGACCGTGGCCGGCATCGCCAAGGCCTTCGGCATGAAGGTGTCCGCATGGAACTCCCATGTGCCGGCACAGGTGTTCTCGGATCTGGGCGTCAACCCGGTGGACGACATGAATGAGCTGATCGCTGGTTCCGACGTGGTCTCCGTGCACATGCCGCTGCTTGATTCCACCCGTGGCATCATCACCGCGGAAAATCTCGAGGCGCTGCGCCCAGGAACCTTGTTCGTCAACACCGCGCGAGCCGAAGTGATCGAACCGGGTGCCCTGCTGACAAGGCTCCAGCGCGGAGACATTCCGGCGGCGCTTGACGTGTTCGAACATGAGCCGCTGACCGCCGACGATCCGCTGTGCAAGATTCCCGGCATCGTGCTCACCCCGCACATCGCATGGCGTACCGATGGCGCGTACATCGGTTTGACCAAGCAGGTCGTGCAGTCCATCGCAGCCTTCTTCAAGGGCGAGGATTTCAACGTCGTCGTCTGAAAAAATAACCGGGAAGCAGCATATGCGCGCGGTCGGTGAGGTTAGGTAGGTTGAACAGCATGCAGACCATACTCGATTCCGCCGATCGGCCGGCGCACGACGCCTTCGTCGAAAAGAAATCGGAATTCATCGGAGACGCCTGTCATATCAGCTCGTTGGATGAGGCGCTCGCTTTCGTTCAGACGATCCGTGACCAGCATCCGAAAGCCCGGCATGTCGCCTATGCCGCGGTGTGTGGTGGATCCGATGGACGTCTTGCGGAACGCATGAGCGATGATGGCGAGCCGTCCGGAACCGCCGGCAAGCCCATTCTCGACGTGCTGCGGGCAAACGAAATGACTGATTGCGTGGTCGCGGTCACACGGTATTTCGGCGGTATCCTGCTTGGTTCCGGCGGCCTGATTCGTGCGTATTCCACAGGTGCGTCAATTGCGGTCAAGGCTGCTTCCAAGGCGAAAATCGTACCGTGCGGCGAATATCAGGTAACTCTTGATTATCCGCAGTTGGGCAGCTTCCAGAATCTGTTGTCAACGGTGGAAGGCGAGCAGACCGACGCGCAGTACACTGACCGCATCGCCTTGACTGTGGTGGTTCCGCAGGAACAGGCGAATGTCTTCGCATCCCGAGTTGTGGAAACTTTCAACGCTACGGTCGTTCCGCGACTGGTGGGCACGTCCAACCGTCCGGTCAAAGTATGAGTTCACGTTGTGAGCCGCATGCATATAGTGTCGTAAGGTGAAAATATGAGTGATGAGAACGAGCAGCATGAGAATGATTCGCAGGCCGACGCCTCGAACGCCGATGAGACCGTGGATTTCGAGCCGTTGACCGCCACATACGAGCGGTTGCGGCATTCCGATGATTCCGCCGCTTTGAGCGAGTTCGCAAGGCGTCCGTTGCCGGACCGCTCCGATCAGGCGGCATTCTCCCGGGCCACCGCACTGCTGGAGGCGGTCGCGGGAAACGTCCACACGCCGCTGGAGGATCGCGTGTTCCTCGCCGAGACCATGCCGTTCCCGAATATCCTGGTCAAACTGTCAACCGACGAATCGCCCGAGGTGCGTAAGGCCGTTGCTGGAAATTCCGATGACAAGAATTGGTTGGTCGGCAGACTGACCAAGGACGAATCGCCTGAAGTCCGTGCGACCGCGCTGCGCAACAAGCGCACGTCGTGGAAGATGCGTCTTGAAGGTGCCGAGGATCCAAGCATGGATGCTGACACACTGGACTTCCTCGGAGCGTTGGGAACGCAGATCGAGCCGGATGCCCCAGTGGTGCTCGCCACCATGGTGCGTAGGGCCGTCGCGCTGAACCCGAACGTTTCCGATCGGACGCTCCAACAGCTGGCGCAGGACGATGCTGACGATGTGCGGAAGGCGGCCGCGCGCCACCTTGCGGAAAAATAGTTGCATACGTTGTCATTTTTATGAGATTTTCGCGCGTGGTGCGTTCGGTTTATGCCTACACTGGGAGGCATGACAGAACAGACCGAAAACGCAACGCGTCTCGCCCGTCCGCTCATTCGTCTGGCAAAGCTGGTGGGTGTCGCCACCAGCTATGTCGGTATGAGCCATGATTACCACGAAATCGAAGACGATGTTCTAGTGGCGGTGCTCAAGGCGCTTGGTATTGACGCTTCCAGCGACGAGGCGATCAAACAGTCCATCACATCCATCAAGTCCGAGCGCGAGACGCGCGTCGTGGCCCCGACGGTGCTGCATATCGTCGGCAAGGAAAGCAAAGTGGAGGTTCACGGCGGCGTGTTCGACGTGCCGGAAGCCACCATCACGCTGGAGAACGGCGAGCAGTTTGCCGGCGCCATCGCCCATGAGGGCGGCGAAAAGACGGCTAATGACGTCGATGGCGATTTCTTCTGCACGTCGTATCTGGTGCTGCCGGCCGACCTGCCTGAGGGATACCACACCCTTACTGTCGCTGTCGGCGATCGCAAGGAGACTGCAACCGTTATCAGCGCTCCGGAGAAAATCGAACTGCTCGACGATATGAAGCAGGGCTCCCTGTGGGGCTGGATGAGCCAGCTGTACTCCATCCGTTCCAAGGGCTCCTGGGGTGTGGGCGATTTCGAGGACCTCAAGACCATGCTGGTCGAGTCCAAGAAGAAGACCGGCGCCGATTTCATGCTCATCAATCCGATGCACGCCGCGGAGCCAGTGCCTCCGTTGACGCCGTCGCCATACCTGCCGATTTCCCGCCGCTTCGTCAATTTCAGCTACATCCGTCCGGAATCCATGCCGGAATACCTCACGCTCTCCCATGGGGACAGGGCCGAGGTCGACGCGCTGCACGAGCAGGTTGAATCGTTGAACGACGATGCGAACCTCATCGACAGGGATGCCATGTGGCGTGTCAAGAAGCATGCGCTGTGGATCATCTACAAGGCCGGACGCACCAAGACGCGTCAGGCGGATTTCGATCGCTATCTCGCCGATTGCGGCGACGAGATCGAATCCTACGCGACGTGGTGCCTGTGCTACGACAAGTGGGGAGCACCCGCCGACGACGCCGACAATTGGGTCCGTAAATACAATCGCGATTCCGAGGAAGTCGCGCATCTGCGTGAGAAGTACCCGGACACCTTGGAGTTCTACCGTTGGCTGGAATGGGTCGCCACCGAGCAGCTCCACGCGGCACAGCAAGCCGCCCGCAGGGCCGGCATGAAGATTGGCATCGTCGCGGATATGGCCGTCGGCGTGCATCCCGCGGGCTCCGATGTGTGGTGGAATCCGGAACGGTTCGCCAAGGGTGCCACGGTTGGTGCTCCGCCTGACATGTTCAACCAGCAGGGACAGGACTGGAGCCAGCCGCCGCTGAACCCGATCGCCTTGGAGCAGACCGGTTTCCAGGTCTACCGCGACATGGTGCACGGCATGTTCGCCAACGCCGGCGCGGTGCGCATCGACCATATCCTCGGTCTGTTCCGCCTGTGGTGGATTCCGGAAGGCAAGCCTGCCACCGACGGCACGTACGTGCATTACGATTCCGATATCATGCTGGGCATTCTGGCTCTGGAAGCGTCCCGTGCCGGTGGCGTCGTGGTGGGCGAGGATCTCGGCGTGGTGCCGGCCTACGTGTCCAAGTCGCTGTCCGAGCATGGCATTCTCGGTTGCGCCGTGGAATGGTTCGAGCAGAACGACGGCGTGTTCCGTGCGCCGAAGGATTGGCGTCCGTACGCGTTGGCTTCCGTCAACACGCATGACATGCCGCCGGCGGCCGGTTATCTCGAGTACGGCCATGTCAAACTGCGCGAGGAACTCGGACTACTGTCCGGACCGGCGGAGGAATTCCAGAAGTCCGCGACGGCCGAGCATAACGCCATGCTGCGCATGTTGGTCGAGGAAGGCTATCTCGACAAGGCAGCGTTGGAGAATGAGGCAGCCAACGAGAATGAGATCATCGATGCTCTGTACCGCGGTCTGAAAGGTTCCCCGTGCAAGCTCATGGCGGCTTCCATCGTGGATGCGGTCGGTGAGAAGCGCACACAGAACCAGCCGGGCACCAACAACGAATACCCGAACTGGCGCATCCCGCTGGCCGACGGTGAAGGCAACGTGGTGCCGCTCGAAAAGCTCTTCGACGAGCCGCGTCTGCAGGAGATCACCGCCATCATGCGTGGCTGATCGTTTCGAAAACGTGTGACAGTGTGACAGGGTGTCCGCGGGCAAGTTGTCCGTGGACACCCTTGTTTTTCGTGTTGCCGAATGTCAAGGCGGACGATACACTAGTAGATTGTTGTGTTTCCCTACGGGGTCCTTCAAAGCGCTTTTCCCACTCGCCATCGAGGACTTTCAGGGAGCCCACGGATAATGAGGCCTGAAAACGGCATTATTCCGCGCCTAACCAACGTGCATGATGCTGATGGATGGTCCGGAACACAATATATAGAAAAGGTACATCGTGAAAACTTTCACTCCGAAGCCAGCTGATCTGACTCACGACTGGTACGTCATCGACGCCACCGACGTGGTGCTCGGCCGTCTCGCTTCCCAGGCAGCGATCCTGCTGCGTGGCAAGAACAAGCCGACCTACGCTCCGCACGCCGATTCCGGCAACCACGTGATCATTCTCAATGCCGACAAGATCGCTCTGACCGGCAACAAGTTGGGCAAGGAACTGTACATGCACTCCGGTCGTCCGGGTGGCCTGCGTCGCGATAGCTACGCTCAGCTGCTCAAGACCAACCCCGAGCGCATCATCAAGTCTGCCATCAAGGGCATGCTGCCGAAGAACCGTCTGGCCAAGGTTCAGCTGGATCGTCTCCACATCGTTCGCGGTGCCGAGCATCCGTACGCTGGCATGAAGCCGCAGGTTTTCGAGATCGCTCAGGTCTCGCAGCAGGCTAAGTGAACCGAAGGGAGATAAGAAACATGGCTGAAAACACCAACAACTCCGCGGTTCTCGAGACCGAAGAGGAGCTCACCTCGTACACCACCGAGACCAACGCTGGCGCTGGCACCGGTACTTCCACCATCGCTCCGGGCTACGGCACCGGTCGTCGTAAGGAAGCCGTCGCTCGTGTTCGCCTGGTTCCGGGCACCGGCAAGTGGACCATCAACGGCCGCACCCTGGAAGAGTACTTCCCGGCCAAGCTGCTGCAGCGTGAGGTCAACTCCCCGATCGTGCTGCTCAAGCTCGAAGGCAAGTTCGACGCTATCGTCCTCGTTGACGGTGGCGGCACCACCGGCCAGGCTGGCGCAATCCGCCTGGGCGTTGCCCGCGCTCTGAACGCCATCGATCGCGATGCGAACCGCGCCACCCTGAAGAAGGCTGGCTTCCTGACCCGCGACGCCCGCGTCGTGGAACGCAAGAAGGCTGGTCTGCACAAGGCACGCCGCGCTCCGCAGTTCTCGAAGCGCTAAAGCTTATCAAGCTTTACGAAACCCCTCGGAAACCATTTGGTCTCCGAGGGGTTTCCTCGTTTTTGTCCGTTTTGCCTCGTCGGCCGGGCCTACCGGCCGGACATATCGGCCGGGCATATCGGTCGGTAGGTCTCAGTTAGACATCTGCTTTAGCACGCTGATGCTCAAAGCCGGCAGCGTCCAGAGTGTGGGATCGTCCTCGGACAGTCCGTCATCCACGGATTTCAGATTGTCGGTATCCTCCTCCTTCAGACGCCAGTACATCGTGTTGAGCAGTTGCAGATGATTGCGGAACCGTCCGGCCGGCTTGTCGTCTGACTCTTCGTCAAATTCGGCCAGTTTCTCGATTCGTGTGCCCTGTCCGGGGTATTCGCCGGCGATTTCCGCCGAGGACCAGAGCATCTGCCATTCGATGTCGCTCGGCAGATGGAAACGGACGTTCTCGTCGGAGCCGTTGACCAGAATCAGCAGGCTTGGCTCGTCGGGGGAGAGCAGCTGCATGGCGAACGATCGGACGGACGGATTGGTCCAATCGGCATCGTGCGGGGCCTTGCCGTTCGGCATGAACCAGTGCACCCTGTCGGACTTCTTCAACAGGCCGATTCGGCTCAGGCGGGTGAAGAAATCCTCATGGTTGTACAGGTCGCGTGATTTCCGCAGGGCGATCAGTCTCGACGTGAGGTTGAACAGTCTGAGCTCCGTCGTCTGCTCGGTGCTGTATAGCCAATCCCAGTCAAGCCATGTGGTCTCGTTGTCCTGCGTGTAGGCGTTGTTGTTGCCGTCCTGGGAATTGCCGAATTCATCGCCGGCGAGCAGCATCGGGGTGCCCAGGGAAAGCAGCAGCGTGCCCAGCAGGTTCATGGTGGCACGTTCGCGTTGCTGCGTGATGATCGGATCGTCGCATGGGCCTTCGTGCCCGAAGTTGACGGAATGATTGTCGTTGCTGCCGTCCCGGTTGTTCTCGCCATTGGCTTCGTTGTGCTTGTGACTGTAACGGGTCAGATCGGCGGTGGTGAAACCGTCGTGGCAGGCCACGAAATTCACGGAAGCCGTCGATCCGCGTCCGGGATCCGTGGCGAACAGGTCGGCCGAGCCACACAGACGCGTGGCCAGCGACTGCATGGTCGACTCTCCGGGCTCGCCGCCGCGGGCGCGTTCCACATCCGTCAACCAGAATTTACGGGTGCAGTCACGGAAACGGTCGTTCCATTCCGCGAAGGGAATGCCGAATTGGCCGGTGCGCCAGCCTCCCGGTCCGCAGTCCCAAGGCTCCATGATCATTTTGAGGTTGCCGAGCAGCATGTCGGAACGCAGCGCGTACAGGAACGGGTGGTACCTGGTGAATTCGCCGTCGAGTCGTGCCAGCGTCGTCGCAAGGTCGAAGCGGAATCCGTCGATGCCGATTCGTTTGGCCCAGTATCGCAGCGAATCCACGGCGAACGTGGTGACGTGCGTATTGGTGAAATCCAGCGAATTGCCGCAACCCGTGGTGTCGTAGAGACGGCTGATCTCGTCTTTGGTACGCCGGTAGTAGGCGAGGTTGTCGAGGCCTCTCCAGCAGATTGTGGGGCCTTCGGGACCAGATTCGCAGGTGTGGTTGTAGACCACGTCCATGATTACTTCGAAACCGGCTTCGTGCATCGCGCGCACCATGTCGATGACTTCCTGCCGCACGGCCGCGGCGCCGGCTTCCTGTGCCTGCTTGGTGGCGTATGAGGGTTCGGGGGCGAAGTAGCCGAGGGTGGAATATCCCCAGTAGTTTGTGCGATTGCGTTCCTGCAGGAACAGTTCGGGCTGTTTGGCTTGGATGGGGAGAAGCTCGATGGACGTGACGCCAAGGTCCTGCAGATAGGAGAGCGTCGCCGGGTGGGCGAGGCCCGCGTAGGTGCCGCGGAGTTCCTTGGGGAGCCAGGGGGCGTTCGCCGTGAAGCCTTTCACGTGCAGTTCGTAGATGATGGTTTTGCTCCAGGCCACGTGCGGATGGGACGGCTCGCCAGCGTGCTTGTCGGTGGCGCGGTCGTCGATGGCCACGGAGACTGGCATGTGTCCAAGGGAATCGATGGTGCTCATCGGGCCGAACGGAGAACCAGACACCTTGCCGTTCTTGATTTCGCAGGCGTAGGCGAACGCACCCGGATCGAGCTCCATCTGGCCTTCGATGCCCTTGGCATAGGGGTCGAGCAGCAGTTTGTAGGGATTGAAGCTCACGCCATGGTTCGGGTCCCATGGCCCATTGACGCGGTATCCGTATTGCATGCCATCCCAGGCTTTGGGTACATGCACGTACCACAGGCCGTAATTCGGGCCATCCATGCGGAACAGCGTTTCCCTGAGGTTGAGTGACGGTATCCGTCTCGTGCAGATGCTGAGTTCCTTCGCCTGGTCGATGAAAGTGGCGTCTGGCTCATCGAACAGGCGGACGGCGTCGGCGTAGAAGACGCTGGGCTGGTCAAGCGGTTCGAGCACGCAGAACCATGCTTGTGTGGCGCTTTCGGAACGGACGACGGCGTCCGCTCCGCCATCGTCGGTGAAATACAGTCCGGGACGTGTGGCGTAGCGATGCAGGGGAGGATTCTTCATATCTACATTGTAGGTGCCGGAAGCCGTCAATCGTTCGACGTGCGGGGTGTGGCGCGGCGTGATACATGGGCGGGACGTCATTTTCTTGTTTTTGATTGGCGATTTCGGACTTTCGTCGCTGATGCATATCGACGAAAGCCTTGGAAACACGCGCGACACGCTTTATAAGACACTTTAAGAAAAGCAATTTGCAAAACTATTTAAAAAAGCGTATAGTGTGATTCATCACGCAGAGACTGCGGGAAACAAAATATCTTTCAGCGAGGAAGGAATTATCATGAAGGCTTTGGTTTTGACTGGCATCAAGCAGTTCGAGATTCAGGAACTGGCTACCCCTGAGATTCAGCCGAATGAAGTGCTGATCAACACCGCATACGCCGGCGTGTGCGGCACCGACCATGATCTGTATGCCGGACGTCCGGGTTCCGCACCGGCCGTTCCGCCGATTGTGCTCGGTCATGAGAACTCCGGCGTCGTCGCCGCCATTGGCTCCGAGGTCACCAATGTCAAGGTGGGCGACCGTGTGGCCGTCGATCCGAACATCTACTGCGGCCAGTGCGAGTACTGCCTGACCCAGCGTCCGGAGCTGTGCGACCATCTGAGCGCCGTCGGCGTCACCCGTGACGGCGGTCTGGCCGAGCAGTTCACCGCTCCAGCCACTGTCGTCTACAAGCTGCCGGACAATGTCTCCCTGCGCGACGCCGCCGCCATCGAACCGGTGTCCTGCGCCGTGCACGGCCTCGACCTGCTCAAGCTGCGCCCCTACCAGAAGGCTCTGGTCATCGGCGACGGCTTCATGGGGCAGATCTTCGCTCAGCTGCTGCAGGCCTATGGTGTGCACCAGGTGGATCTGGCCGGCATCTTCGACGAGAAGCTGCAGCGCAACAAGGAGCAGTTCGGTGTGACCGAGACCTTCAACACCACGAAGGAGCCGGTTCCGACGGACGCTTACGATGTCATCGTCGAAGCGGTCGGTCTGCCGGCCACCCAGGCCCAGGCGGTCGCCGCGGCCAAGAAGGGCGCGCAGGTGCTGATGTTCGGCGTCGGCCCGCAGGAGGCCCACTTCGAGATGAACACCTACGACATCTACAAGAAGCAGCTCACCATCCAGGGCTCCTTCATCAACCCGCTGACCTTCCGTGACGCCATCTCGCTGGTCTCCTCCGGCAAGATGAACATCGGCGGCCTTATCAGCCATGAGCTCAAGCTCGAAGAGGTCCAGGACTTCCTCGACGGCAAGATCACCGGCGTTTCCAAGGCTGTCGTCAAGGTCGGCAAGTGACGTCGCGGACGGTTCCGCGATCGTTTCGATGAAATCGTGGCCGCCGCGCGTTACCTCTCTTGCGGCGGCCATCGTTCAATTCGCATTGGGTGCCATGGCAGGGTGGCCACGGCACCCGTCCATTGAAGACCTATATTGGTTTGTATGTTTTCTCATAGTTGAGAAAGATAACGGGTAAGGATGCTCGCATGATTAAGCTTCTTGAACGGCTCGGCGTTCCGCGTACGCTGATGCTCGGCTTCCTCGCCGTCGCGATCTTCATGACCGGCGATGGTTTCGAACTGACGTTCCTGTCGAAATTCATGGTGGATCAGGGATTCACCTCCTCCCAGGCCTCGTTGCTGGTCACCGTATACGGCCTGTTCGCGGCGTTCGGCGGCTGGTCCGCCGGCGTGCTCGCGGAGATGTTCGGCGCGCGCAAGGTCATGATGTTCGGCGCATGCTGGTGGATCGGCGTGCATCTGCTGTTCCTTGGCGTGGCCATTCCAAGCCACATCTATCCGTTGATCCTGGGACTGTACGCCATCCGAGGCATCGGCTACCCGCTGTTCATCTACAGCTTCGTGGTGCTGATGGCGCAGTACATCTCCCCATCCAGACTCGCTTCGGCCACCGGCTTCTTCTGGACCTGCTTCTCGCTGGGCATCGGCGTGTTCGGCGCGTATCTGCCAAGCTTCATCATGCCTGTGTTCGGTGAATACAAGACGTTCTGGTTCGCATTGCCCTTCTCCATCATCGGTACGCTCATGTGCTTCTTCTTCGTACCGAAGAACAAGGTCGTCAAGGGCGAGGGGCTCAGCCGCAAGGAACAGCTCAAGGAGCTGACCGAAGGCGCCACCATCCTGTTCACCAACCGCAAGATCCTCATCTGTGCCATTATCCGCATCATCAACAACCTACTGCTGTACGGCTTCCCCGTCATCATGCCGTTGTACCTGTGCACCACGCATAACGGCGGCATCAACATCTTCAAGACCGAGGAATGGATGCGTATCTGGGGCTTCGTGTTCGTCGTCACCCTGATCTTCAACACCTTCTGGGGCTGGTTCATGGATCGCTTCGGCTGGGTGTGGCCGATGCGCTGGTTCGGCTGCGCGGTGCTCGCCGTCGGCTCGGTGGCGTTCTACTACATCCCGCAGTGGTTTGGCGCAAACGCACTGATGATGATCATCGCCTCCATCATCGTGGGCATCGGCACCTGTGCGTTCTCGTCGCTGCCGACCATCATGACGCTGTATGCGGGCGAAGGCAAGCAGGGTGCCGCGCTGTCGGCATACAACCTCGCCGCCGGCCTGACCACGTTCGCCGGCCCCGGCATCGCCACGATTCTGTTGCCGACCATTGGCTATGGCGGTGTGTGCTGGACCTACGCCGCGTTGTATGTCCTGGCGTTCGTGCTCACGCTGTTCATTCGTCCGAAGCAGCCCGGATTCGATGAGCATGGTCACCGCATTAAGTCGGTCAAGAAGGATGAGCAGCCGACCGATGCCGCGCGTCAGACGGGAGCGGACGCACCGTCTGCAGTAGGGTCGGCTGAAACGGCGCAATAAAATACCACAGACCGGCAAGTTCCGCGGTGTCTCGCCAAGTCCTGTACGCAATATATTCGCTAAGCTAAACCTCAACTAAACCCAACCACATGCAAAGGAGAATCATCATGAGCAAGCCCATGACCGCATTCACCACCGATTTCCAGCACTCCGGCATGGTCGCCAAGGACCTGGACGAGACCATCGAGTTCTATACCAAGAAGCTCGGCTTCGAGGTGGCGGGCATCTTCCATAACGGCGAGAACCGTTGCGCCTTCCTGCGCTACGGCCATCTGACCATCGAGACTTGGGAGGGTGAGCCTGCCCCGATGACCACCGGCGCCATCAACCACTGGGCGTTCGACACTCCGGATATCGAAGCCGCCTTCGAGAACGCCAAGGAGCTCGGACTGAAGTTCAAGGACACCGAGATCCAGCACATCGACAGCTTCTGGGATCATGGCATCCGTTACTTCAACGTGTACGGTCCCAATGGCGAGACCATCGAGTTCTGCCAGATCGTCTGAGACGACGGAACTACGACAGGGGCGTGTCCCGACTATCGAAGTCGGGACACGCCCCTGTCGTAGTTCATATACGCGGAACGCGTCAGATTTCCGTGTTGCAGATATCGGTCACGTAGGATTGCGCGAACCGCAATGCCGCGCCGATGATGTTCTGATCCTCCACGCACAGGCTCTTGCGCAGAACGAAATGCGTGTCGTGGAACGCGCTTTTCTCCTCGACCAGCGCCTTGAGATGGTCGATATCATCCGAATCGAGATATCGTGCCGCCTCGCCGCCGATGATGATGTCTCCGGCAAGCAGCGCGCGGACGTTGCTCACGGCCTGCGCCACATTGGCCAGCCAGCGATCGAAGCGCTGCCGATGGCCGTGCTCGCCCTGTCTGAGCACGCTGAAGAATCCGGATAGGCTTTCACCGTCCTCCAGCAGGGTCTCCGGCGAGCAGTAGGTGTCCATGCAGCCGTACTGGCCGCAATAGCATTTGTTTCCGCCGGGGACGAGCGTCATATGCTCGATGACGCCGTTGCGCAGATTGGGCCCCTGATATAGTTGGCCGTTGATGATCACCGCGCCGCCGGGACGCATTTCAAGGTATACGCAGACCGCATCGCTGAGCGCGTGGTCGAGCCAGAGCTCGGTCATGGCCGAAGCGTCGGAATCGTGGATCATGATGCTCGGATAGCGTACGTTCTGTGCGATGGTACCCAGTTTGACACCCGTGTTGCCCATGATGCTGCCGAAGCTGATGGTCGTTCCGTCGGCCGACACGATGCCTTGGATGGCGAACGCGACTCCCAGGATGCCGCTGCCGCCGCGTTCGATTTTCGCGGCGAAGTCGTTGATGACGCCGCCTATTTTCTGGTAGTACGCGTCGGTGTTGCGGTAGGGGAGCGCGGCGTGGTGCCGCGCGATGACATGACCGTGCAGGTCGATCGCGCACAGGTTCAGCCCGTTGGCTCGCATGGCCACGCCGATGGCCGCCTTGCACCGCGATTCGAACACGAAGGTCTGCGCCTTTCTGCCGCCGGTGGATTCCAATTGCTCGCCCTTGCCCACAAGGCCCTCCTGTTCGAGCGCGCGCAGGTTCTGGGTGATGGTCGGCAGGCTGAGGCCAAGTTCCCTTTCCAGGACCTGTTTGGTGGCTGGGCCATTCGTGTACAGGTATCTGGTCAGAGCTCGTTTGTTGAGCTCCTTCACGGCCATGGTGGGAACGGCTTTCATGTCTGCTCCTTAGCGGGTGTATGTTACTTCTGTCGATTATACCTTTACAAAAGTATTTTTATGAAGTGTGCTGTCATTCGCAAGAAAAGCAAAATACTTTAAAAAAAGCTCCTTAGAAAATAGCGAAAACGATGTTCGATAAGTGGACGTAAAGCGAACAAAACGCGTCAAAAAAGAGTTTTAGGCATGGGGAATGTTTGAAAAAATCGACAAAAATAACAAAAAAAGATAAGAAACGAACATGAATCACACGACACGACGAAGAATATGTAACGCCATTGTTCTCGAGTATATTGTGACTCAGGTCACAACATGATCAGCAACGTGCCGTCCGTCCCATGGACGGGCGGATATAACTGAAAAACCTTTGCAATTCCCCAAAGAATCGAGGAGGACTTCAAGTGGCAGACGCAAAGAAGAAGGAAGAGCCGGTCAAGCCGACTCCGGAAGAGAAGCTCGCCGCAGCCGAAGCTGAGGTCGACGCCCTGGTCAAGAAGGGTCTGAAGGCTCTTGACGAATTCGAAAAGCTCGACCAGAAGCAGGTCGACCACATCGTGGCCAAGGCTTCCGTCGCCGCTCTGAACAAGCACCTGGTGCTCGCCAAGATGGCCGTCGAGGAGACCCATCGTGGTCTGGTCGAGGACAAGGCCACCAAGAACATCTTCGCCTGCGAGCACGTCACCAACTATCTGGCCGGGCAGAAGACCGTCGGCATCATCCGTGAGGACGACGTGCTGGGCATCGACGAGATCGCCGAACCGGTCGGCGTCGTCGCCGGCGTGACCCCGGTCACCAACCCGACCTCCACCGCCATCTTCAAGTCCCTGATCGCGCTGAAGACCCGCTGCCCGATCATCTTCGGCTTCCACCCGGGCGCCCAGAACTGCTCCGTCGCGGCCGCCAAGATCGTACGCGATGCCGCCATCGAGGCGGGCGCTCCCGAGAACTGTATCCAGTGGATCGAGCATCCGTCCATCGAAGCGACCGGCGCGTTGATGAAGCATGATGGCATCGCCACCATCCTCGCCACCGGTGGTCCGGGCATGGTCAAGGCCGCGTACTCCTCCGGCAAGCCCGCTTTGGGTGTCGGCGCCGGCAACGCCCCGGCGTATGTCGACAAGAACGTCGATGTCGTGCGCGCCGCCAACGACCTGATCCTTTCCAAGCACTTCGATTACGGCATGATCTGCGCCACCGAGCAGGCCATCATCGCCGACAAGGACATCTACGATCCGCTCGTCAAGGAACTCAAGCGCCGCAAGGCCTACTTCGTGAACGACGAGGAGAAGGCCAAGCTCGAGCAGTACATGTTCGGCTGCACCGCCTATTCCGGACAGACCCCGAAGCTCAACTCCGTGGTGCCGGGCAAGTCCCCGCAGTACATCGCCAAGGCCGCCGGCTTCGAGATTCCGGAAGACGCCACCATCCTCGCCGCAGAGTGCAAGGAAGTCGGCGAGAACGAGCCGCTGACCATGGAGAAGCTCGCTCCGGTCCAGGCCGTGCTGAAGTCCGACAACAAGGAGCAGGGCTTCGAGATGTGCGAGGCCATGCTGAAGCATGGCGCCGGCCACACCGCCGCCATCCACACCAACAACCAGGATCTGGTCCGCGAATACGGCCAGCGCATGCACGCCTGCCGCATCATCTGGAACTCCCCGAGCTCCCTCGGCGGCGTGGGCGACATCTACAACGCCATCGCTCCGTCCCTGACCCTGGGCTGCGGCTCCTACGGCGGCAACTCCGTGTCCGGTAACGTCCAGGCAGTCAACCTTCTCAACATCAAGCGCATTGCTCGGAGGAACAACAACATGCAGTGGTTCAAGATTCCGGCCAAGACCTACTTCGAGCCGAACGCCATCAAGTACCTGCGCGACATGTACGGCATCGAAAAGGCCGTCATCGTGTGCGACAAGGTGATGGAGCAGCTTGGCATCGTCGACAAGATCATCGACCAGCTGCGCGCCCGTTCCAACCGCGTGACCTTCCGCATCATCGACTATGTCGAGCCGGAGCCGAGCGTCGAGACCGTCGAGCGCGGCGCCGCCATGATGCGTGACGAGTTCGAGCCGGACACCATCATCGCCGTCGGCGGTGGTTCCCCGATGGACGCCTCCAAGATCATGTGGCTGCTGTACGAGCACCCGGAGATCTCCTTCTCCGATGTGCGCGAGAAATTCTTCGATATCCGCAAGCGCGCATTCAAGATCCCGCCGCTGGGCAAGAAGGCCAAGCTGGTGTGCATCCCGACCTCCTCCGGCACCGGTTCCGAGGTCACGCCGTTCGCTGTGATCACCGATCACAAGACCGGCTACAAGTACCCGATCACCGATTACGCGCTGACCCCGTCCGTCGCCATCGTCGATCCGGTGCTGGCCCGCACCCAGCCGCGCAAGCTGGCCTCCGACGCCGGCTTCGATGCCCTGACCCACGCCTTCGAGGCCTATGTGTCCGTGTATGCCAACGACTTCACCGACGCCATGGCTCTGCATGCGGCCAAGCTGGTCTGGGACAATCTCGCCGAGTCCGTCAACGGCGAGCCGGGTGAGGAGAAGACCCGTGCCCAGGAGAAGATGCACAACGCCGCCACCATGGCCGGCATGGCATTCGGCTCCGCATTCCTCGGCATGTGCCACGGCATGGCCCACACCATCGGTGCGCTGTGCCACGTGGCCCACGGCCGCACCAACTCCATCCTGCTGCCGTACGTGATCCGCTACAACGGATCCGTTCCGGAGGAGCCGACCAGCTGGCCGAAGTACAACAAGTACATCGCTCCGGAGCGCTACCAGGAGATCGCCAAGAACCTTGGCGTCAACCCGGGCAAGACTCCTGAGGAAGGCGTCGAGAACCTGGCCAAGGCCGTTGAGGACTACCGCGACAACAAGCTCGGCATGAACAAGAGCTTCCAGGAGTGTGGTGTGGATGAGGACTACTACTGGTCCATCATCGACCAGATCGGCATGCGCGCCTACGAGGACCAATGCGCTCCGGCGAACCCGCGTATCCCTCAGATCGAGGATATGAAGGACATCGCCATCGCCGCCTATTACGGTGTCAGCCAGAAGGAAGGCCACCAGCTGCGCATTCAGCGCCAGGGCGAAGCCGCTACGGAGGAAGCCTCCGAGCGCGTCTGATTGCCGGATTGATGTGACACCTTATATATATAGGACATATATAAGGAACCATGAGAGGGAGCCCGACGGGAAACCGCTGGGCTTCCTCTCGTTTTTTCAAGATAGGGGAAGGTGTGACAGTGTCCTTGCCGCGTCTTTCCCGGAGCTTGTTTTGATGCGGACTGGGGCGATGCGGAGTGGTCGGCTCGCATGCGGACGATATGGCAGAAACCGTTGGAAAATGCGCGACACGCGCGGATTTCAGTTGTTCACCCCTGATGCTTAGATAAAGAAGTTGCCTGATTTTAGGGCTCGCAAATTGTAATTCAAAAAGCGAGCGTGGCACAGTGAATCACTCCGGTGATGAACTGCATGGCCGCGCACTGATGTGGTATGGCCACGGGACTCCACGGTCCCGGGGGTCTTTCTGCGCCGGTGCCCTTGGAAGCAGGCTGGTAAACAGTAACTAACGAATCGCTAGAAAGGGCGGAAGGCAATGGCGGGACAGAAAATCCGCATCAGGCTTAAGTCCTATGACCATGAGGTCATCGACCAATCGGCGAAGAAGATCGTCGAAACGGTGACGAACGCGGGTGCAACTGTGGTTGGCCCGGTTCCGCTCCCGACCGAGAAGAACGTGTTCGTCGTTATCCGTTCTCCTCACAAGTACAAGGATTCTCGCGAGCATTTCGAGATGCGTACTCATAAGCGTCTCATCGACATTGTGGACCCGACCCCGAAGGCCGTGGACTCCCTCATGCACATTGATCTGCCCGCAGACGTGAACATCGAGATCAAGCTGTAAGGGAGGAGGGAACCATTATGTCTAATCGCACTGCACTGCTGGGCAAGAAGCTCGGCATGTCTCAGGTCTGGGACGAGAACGGTTTCTTCGTTCCCGTGACCCTCGTTGACGTGTCCACCAACGTGGTGACCGCCGTCAAGTCCGAGGAATCCGACGGCTACAAGGCTGTTCAGCTTGGCTACGGCCAGGTTGACCCGACCAAGGTGACCAAGCCGCTTGCCGGCCACTTCGCCAAGGCTGGCGTCACCCCGCGTCGTCACCTCGCTGAGGTCCGCACCGATAACGCCGAAGAGTTCGAGCCGGGTCAGGAGCTGACCGCTGAGCTGTTCCCGGAGGGCACCCTGGTCGACGTGACCGGTACCACCAAGGGCAAGGGCTTCGCAGGCACCATCAAGCGTTGGGGCTTCAAGTCCTATCGTCGTACCCACGGCTCTCACAAGAACGAGCGTCGTCCTGGCTCTGTCGGCGCATGCGCCACTCCGAGCCGCATCCTCAAGGGCAAGCGTATGGCCGGCCGCATGGGTCATGTGACCAACACCGCGCTGAACCTCACCATCGTTTCGTCGGATGTTGAGAACGGCGTGCTGGCTATCAAGGGCGCCATTCCGGGCCCGAAGGGCAGCATCGTTCTCGTCCGTTCGGCAGTGAAGGGAGCCTGATAAATCATGGCAAACGTTACTCTGAACGTCACCGATAACCAGGGCAAGGCCACCGGCACCGTCGATGCGCCGGCTGAGATCTTCGGCTTCTCCGCCGAGGAAGTCCAGTCCCGCATCCCGCTGATCCACCAGGTCGTCATCGCCCAGCTCGCCGCTGCTCGTCAGGGCACCCACGCCACCAAGACCCGTGGCATGGTTTCCGGCGGTGGCCGCAAGCCGTGGAAGCAGAAGGGCACTGGTCGTGCTCGTCAGGGCTCCATCCGTGCACCGCAGTGGTACCACGGCGGCACCGTGTTCGGTCCGCAGCCGCGTGACTACTCCCAGCGCACCCCGAAGAAGATGAAGGTCGCTGCTCTCAAGTACGTGCTTTCCGATCGCGCCAATGCCGGTCATGTGGCCGTCGTGGACTTCGGTGTGTCCGAAGCCCCGTCCACCAAGACCGCAATCGCCGCGCTTACCCCGGTGACCGAGAACAAGTTCACCACCGTGGTGCTCTCTCGCGAGAATGTGAACGAATGGCTTTCCGTTCGTAACATCCCGACCGTTCACCCGATCTTCGCCGATCAGCTCAACACGTACGACGTGGTCACCGCTCAGTACGTGGTCTTCTCCAAGGAAGGCTTCGATGCCTTCATTGCCGCGAAGACCGAGCCGGCTGCAAAGGAGGCCTGATTTTCATGGTCGCTATTCACAAGCCCGCACACGACATCATCCTCAAGCCTGTCGTTTCTGAGAAGAGCTACGCTCTGTCCGATCGCGGTCAGTACACCTTCGTGGTGGCCCCGAACGCGAACAAGGTTCAGATCAAGCAGGCAATCGAAGAGATCTTCAATGTCAAGGTGACGAACGTCAACACCCTCAACCGCGCCGGCAAGCGTCAGCGCACCCGCAACGGTTTCGGCCAGCGTGTCAATCAGAAGCGCGCTATCGTGACCGTCGCCGAGGGCCAGACGATCGACATCTTCGGTAACTGAAGGCTAGCCGAGAAAAGTTAAAGGAAGAACTAGATTATGGCTATCCGCGTTTATAAGCCGACGACTGCAGGCCGCCGTAACGCGTCCGTCTCGGATTTCTCCGAGATCACGCGCTCCACGCCTGAGAAGTCGCTGGTTCGCAAGCTCAGCAAGACTGGCGGTCGTAACTCCTACGGCCGTATGACCTCCCGCCATCGCGGCGGCGGTCACAAGCGCCAGTACCGTCTCATCGACTTCAAGCGTTGGGACAAGGACGGCGTGCCGGCAAAGGTCGCTCACATCGAGTACGACCCGAATCGTTCCGCCCGCATCGCGCTGCTGCACTACGCAGACGGCGAGAAGCGCTACATCATCGCTCCGGAAGGCATCAAGCAGGGCGACGTCATCGAGACCGGCGCCCAGGCCGATATCAAGCCGGGCAACAACCTGCCGCTGCGCAACATCCCGACCGGTACCGTGGTGCACGCGATTGAGCTCCGCCCGCTGGGTGGCGCCAAGATCGCCCGCTCCGCCGGTGCTGCCGTGCAGCTCGTCGCCAAGGATGGCGCTTACGCCCAGCTGCGTATGCCGTCCGGCGAAATCCGCAACGTGGACGCCCGCTGCCGCGCGACCGTTGGTGAGGTCGGCAACTCCGATCACGCCAACATCCAGCTCGGCAAGGCAGGCCGCGCTCGTTGGATGGGCAAGCGCCCGATCACCCGTGGTGAGTCCATGAACCCTGTCGATCACCCGCACGGCGGTCGTACCCGCGGTGGCAAGCCGCCGGTTTCTCCGTGGGGCAAGGGCGAGGTTCGTACCCGCCGTCCGAAGAAGGCTTCGAACAAGATGATTGTTCGTCGTCGCCCGAATGGTAAGAACCGTAAGTAAGGGAGTGTCGAGTAGATGACTCGTAGCATCAAGAAGGGCCCCTTCGTCGACGCCCACCTGCAGAAGAAAGTCGACGAGCAGAACGAGAAGGGCACGCACAACGTCATCAAGACGTGGTCCCGCCGTTCGATGATCACCCCTGATTTCATCGGACACACCTTCGCCGTTCACGATGGCCGCAAGCATGTTCCGGTGTTCGTCACCGAATCCATGGTTGGCCACAAGCTCGGTGAGTTCGCCCCGACCAAGACCTTCAAGGGTCATGTGAAGGACGACAAGAAGGCACGCCGCTAAAGGAGAGTAAGGACACATGGAAGCTAAAGCAATCGCTCGTCACGTCCGCGTGACGCCGCGCAAGGCTCGCCGTATGGTCGACCTCATCCGAGGCAAGAAGGCGACCGAAGCCATCACCATTCTGAAGTTCGCTCCGCAGGACGCATCCCTTCCGGTGCGCAAGGTCCTGGAGAGCGCCATCGCGAACGCCCGCGTGAAGGCTGACAAGGCCGGCGAGCCGTTCCGCGAGAACGACCTGGTCGTGAAGGAGACCTATGTGGACGAAGGCGTGACGCTGAAGCGTTTCCGCGCTCGTGCACAGGGCCGTGCCGCTCGTATCAACAAGCGCACCAGCCACATCACGGTCGTCGTCGCTAACAAGGAAGGAAACCGCTAAAGATGGGTCAGAAGATCAATCCGTTTGGCTACCGCCTGGGAATCACTGAGAACCATCGTTCCAAGTGGTTCTCCGATTCCAACAAGGTCGGCGAACGCTACCGCGACTTCGTCCTCGAAGATGACGCCATCCGCAAGGCCATGAGCAAGGACCTCGAGCGTGCGGGCGTGTCCCGCATCGTCATCGAGCGTACCCGCGACCGCGTGCGTGTGGACATCCACACCGCTCGTCCGGGCATCGTCATCGGCCGCCGTGGAGCCGAGGCTGAGCGCGTCCGCGCGAAGCTCGAGAAGCTCACCGGCAAGCAGGTCCAGCTCAACATCTTCGAAGTGAAGAACGCCGCACTGGACGCCCAGCTCGTCGCCCAGGGCATCGCTGAGCAGCTGACCAACCGCGTGACCTTCCGTCGCGCGATGCGCAAGGCCCAGCAGGATGCCATGCGCGCAGGCGCCAAGGGCATCCGTATCAAGCTCTCCGGTCGTCTTGGCGGCGCCGAGATGAGCCGTTCCGAGTTCTATCGCGAGGGTCGCGTTCCGCTGCAGACCCTGCGCGCCCTCATTGATTACGGCTTCTTCGAGGCCAAGACCACTTACGGCCGCATCGGCGTGAAGGTCTGGATCTACAAGGGCGATATGACCGAGCGTGAGTTCGAAGAGCAGCAGGCACAGCAGAGCAACAACCGCCAGGGCCGTCGCGGCGATCGTCGTCCGCGTCGTGGCCAGCGCAACGCTGCTCCGCAGCAGAACGCTGCAGCGGAGGCTCCGGCCGCCGCCGAGGCACCTGCCGCAACGGAAACGAAGGAGTGAGCTGAGAAATGCTTATCCCAAAGAGAACCAAGTATCGTAAGCAGCACCGTCCGGTCCGCCGTGGCATGTCCAAGGGCGGCAACGAGATCGCTTTCGGCGATTTCGGTATCCAGGCTCTGGCTCCGGCTTATGTGACCAACCGTCAGATCGAGGCCGCTCGTATCGCCATGACCCGCTACATCAAGCGTGGTGGCCGCGTGTGGATCACGATCTTCCCGGATCGTCCGCTGACCAAGAAGCCGCTCGGCACCCGAATGGGTTCCGGTAAGGGTACTCCGGAATTCTGGATCGCCAACGTCCACCCTGGTCGCGTCATGTTCGAGATCGGTGGCGTGTCCGAGGATGTCGCTCGTGAGGCTCTGCGCCGCGCAATCGACAAACTCCCCATGAAGTGCCGTGTTATTGCTCGTGAAGGCGGTGACATCTGATGGCAGTCGGAACTGCAGACTACACCATGAAGAATCTGAACGAGAAGACCAATGAGGAGATTGAGGGCTTCCTCAAGAAGTCCAAGGAAGAGCTGTTCAACCTGCGCTTCCAGTCCGCAACCGGTCAGCTCGAAAACACCGCCCGCCTCAAGGCGGTCAAGCACGACATCGCCAGGATGTACACCGTCCTGCGCGAGCGTGAGCTCGGCATCAGCCAGGCCCCCGAGGCGACCGAAACGAAAGCTGAGGAGAAGTAATGGCTGAAGAGCGTAACTTCCGCAAGGTTCGTCGCGGTTACGTCGTGTCCGATAAGATGGACAAGACGATTTCCGTCGAGCTCGAGCAGCGTTCGACCCACCCGCTTTACGGCAAGGTTGTGCGCTCCACTCGTACGGTCAAGGTCCATGATGAACACAACGAGGCGCACGTTGGCGACCTCGTGAGTATTATGGAGACTCGGCCCCTGAGCAAGACCAAGCGTTGGCGTCTCGATACCATCATCGAGCGCGCTAAGTAAATAAGTTCGGCAAGGCTCCGTGAGTCACCCCGCCTGCTTCCAGCAGGCAGGCGGGGTGCTTGGGGAGAACCAGCTCGGCTAAGGAGAATCAATGATTCAGCAGGAAACGCGGCTTCATGTCGCCGACAACACGGGTGCGAAGGAACTCCTCGCCATCCGAGTGCTCGGCGGATCGAAGCGACGCTATGCCGGCATCGGTGACGTGATCGTCGCCTCCGTCAAGGACGCCATCCCTGGCGGGTCGGTCAAGAAGGGCGACGTCGTCAAGGCTGTCGTCGTCCGCACTGTCAAGGAGCACCGTCGTGTTGACGGCTCCTACATCAAGTTCGACGAGAACGCCGCCGTCATTCTCGGCTCCGGCCGTGACCCGAAGGGCACTCGTATTTTCGGACCGGTCGGTCGTGAACTGCGTGACAAGCGCTTCATGAAGATCGTGTCCCTCGCCCCGGAGGTGATCTGACATGGCAGCCAAGATCAAGAGCGGCGACCTGGTCAAGGTCATCCGCGGCAAGGACCGCGGCAAGGAAGGCACCGTCAAGAAGGTGCTCAAGGACGATCGTCTGATCGTCGAGGGCGTGCAGATCGTCAAGAAGCACGTCCGCGCCACGCAGCAGGGCCAGCAGGCCGGCATCGTGGCTGTTGAGGCTCCGATCCATCGCTCCAACGTGATGGTCATCGATCCGGAGACCAAGCAGCCGACCCGCGTGCGCATCGTCGAAAAGGAAGAGGCCCGTGACGGCAAGGTGAAGACCGTGCGCGTGCGTGTCGCCAAGAAGTCCGGAAAGGAGCTGGCATGACCGATACCACTGTCGAAGCGCCGGCAACTCCGCGCTTGAAGCAGAAGTACAACGAGCAGATCGTGCCGGAGCTGGAGAAGGAATTCCACTACTCCAACCCGATGCAGGTCGCTCGCGTCCAGAAGGTCGTCGTTTCCATGGGCGTCGGTGCCGCTGCTCGCGACTCCAAGCTCATCGAAGGCGCGGTCAAGGACCTCACCCTGATCACCGGCCAGAAGCCGAAGATCACCAAGGCCAAGAAGTCCGTCGCACAGTTCCATCTGCGTGAAGGCCAGGCCATCGGCGCATACGTCACCCTGCGCGGCGATCGTATGTGGGAGTTCCTGGACCGTCTGCTGACCATGGCTCTGCCGCGTATCCGCGATTTCCGCGGCATCAACGGCAAGCAGTTCGATGGTCAGGGCAACTACAACTTTGGCCTCACTGAGCAGTCCATGTTCCACGAGATCGATCCGGATTCGATCGATCACCAGCGCGGTATGGACATCACTGTGGTGACCAGCACCAAGGACGACAAGGAAGCAAGCGTGCTGCTGAAGCACCTCGGCTTCCCCTTCAAGGAGAACTGATATGGCAAAAACCGCTCTTAAGAACAAGGCGGCCGCTAAGCCGAAGTTCAAGGTGCGCGCTTACACGCGTTGCCAGGTCTGCGGTCGTCCCCACTCCGTCTACCGCAAGTTCGGCCTCTGCCGCATCTGCCTTCGTGAGAAGGCCCACCGCGGCGAGCTGCCCGGCGTTACGAAGTCCAGTTGGTAAATATCGACGCTGAAGGTCCGCGGCCCGATCGCCAATAAGGCGTGAGGGCGGCGGAAACCATGGCGAGAAAGGGCGTTAGCCCAAATGACAATGACAGATCCGATCGCAGACATGCTTACGCGTCTGCGTAATGCGAGCGCGGCAAAGCACGAGACCGTGGATATGCCGTACTCCAAGTTCAAGGCGAACATCGCCGAGATTCTGAAGCGTGAAGGCTACATCAAGGACTTCACCGCCAAGGAAGCCAAGGTCGGCCAGACTCTTGAGGTCACCCTCAAGTACGGCCCGAACGGCGAGCGTTCCATCCAGGGCATCAAGCGCATCTCCAAGCCGGGCCTGCGTCGCTACGCAAAGTCCGATGCTCTGCCGATGCCGCTCGGTGGTCTTGGCATCGCAATCATCTCGACTAGCTCGGGACTGCTGACCCAGAAGGAATGCCTCGATCGAGGCATCGGCGGCGAGATCGTCGCTTTCGTTTGGTGAGAAAGGAGAGCTGAAACATGGCATCGCATATTGGTAAGCTCCCCGTCACCATTCCGGCTGGCGTGGAAGTCAAGATCGACGGTCAGTCCTTCACCGCAAAGGGTGTTAAGGGCACTGATTCCTATGAGATTCCTGAGGGCATCACCGCTGTGGTCGAGGGCAATGAAGTCGTCCTCACCCCGGCCGATGACCTGCGTCCGACTAGGGCCAAGCACGGCCTGGCCCGTTCCATCGTGGCAGGCATGGTCAAGGGCGTGCACGAAGGCTACGCCAAGACTCTGGAGATCGTCGGTACCGGTTACCGCGCCCAGATGAAGGGCAAGGGCATCGAGTTCTCCCTCGGCTATTCCCACACCATCACCGTCGAGCCTCCGGCAGGCATCGAATTCGAGCTGCCGAACCCGAACCAGGTGATCGTCAAGGGCATCGACAAGCAGGCTGTTGGCCAGTGCGCCGCCAACATCCGCAAGCTTCGCGCTCCGGAACCCTATAAGGGCAAGGGCATCAAGTACGCGGATGAGCACATTCTGCGCAAGGCTGGAAAGGCTGGTAAGTAATGAGCATCCAGATTCTCGGTAAGGGCAAGAAGGTCGCGCTGAAGCGCCGCCACGCTCGTCTGCGCAAGCACATCAGCGGCACCCCGGAGCTTCCGCGTCTGGTGGTCACCCGCTCCAACCGTCACATGGTTGCCCAGATCATCGACGACACCAAGGGCGTCACCCTGGTGAGCGAATCCACTCTGACCAGCGATTTCGCTGGTTTCGAGGGCACCAAGACCGAAGCCGCAAAGAAGGTCGGCGAACTGATTGCCAAGAAGGCTCAGGACGCAGGCATCACCGCGGTCGTGTTCGATCGTGGCGGCAACAAGTATCATGGCCGCGTCGCAGCTGTCGCTGAAGGCGCCCGCGAGGGAGGTCTGGCACTGTGAGCGACAACGAAAAGGAAACCCAAGTGGCTGAAGAAACTCAGAACACTCAGGCTGCCGCTGAGTCCAACAACGAGGACCGCAAGTCCCGTCGTGGCCAGCGCGGTGAGGGTCGCCGTGGCGAGCGTCGCAACCGTCGTGAGGATTCTCACGAGAACGAGATGCTCGACCGCGTGGTGACCATCAACCGTGTGTCCAAGACCCATAAGGGTGGTCGTACGTTCAGCTTTGCCGCCCTCGTGGTGGTCGGCGACGGCAAGGGCACCGTTGGTGTCGGCTACGGCAAGTCCCGTGAGGTCCCGGCCGCAATCGCCAAGGGCCAGCTGGATGCCAAGAAGCACATGTTCACCGTGCCGCGCATCAAGGGTACCGTCACCCATCCGGTGATTGGTCATGACGCCGCTGGCACCGTGCTGCTGCGTCCGGCCGCTCCGGGCACCGGCGTTATCGCCGGCGGTGCGGTCCGCGCCGTCATGGAATGCGCTGGCATCACCGACGTCCTGACCAAGTCGATGGGCTCCGCCACCGCCGTCAACGTGGTGCGCGCTACCGTCGACGCTCTCAAGAAGCTCGAAGAGCCGGAGGAGATCGCCGCACGTCGTGGCATGTCCCTTGAAGAGGTGGCTCCGGACGCGCTGCTGCGTGCTCGTGCTGAAGGCATCGCCGAGGCCCGCAAGGCTCGTGAAGAGGCTCAGGCCAAGGCTGCTCAGAAGGACGGTGAGTGATGACTAACCTGAACATCAAGCTGCACCACGGTCTGGTGAATTCCACTCCGAAGCAGCGCGCTGCGGCTCAGACTCTGGGCCTGAACAAGATCGGCAAGACCGTGACTCGTGAGGACACCCCGGCCCTTCGTGGCCAGCTGCAGGTCCTCCGTCACCTGATCACCGTTGAGGAGGCTGACTGATTATGGCAGACATTCTGCAGATGCATGACCTGAAGCCGGCTCCGGGCGCCAAGAAGGACCGCATTCGCGTCGGTCGTGGTGAAGGCTCCAAGGGTAAGACCTCGGGCCGTGGCGACAAGGGCACCAAGAAGCGTTACCAGGTCCGCCCGGGCTTCGAAGGTGGCCAGCTGCCGCTGTACATGCGCCTTCCGAAGCTGCGTGGCTTCAAGAGCCCGTTCAAGAAGGAATACCAGGTCGTCAACGTGGCCTCCCTCGCGGAACTGTTCCCGCAGGGTGGAGAGATCACCGTGGCCGATCTGGTCGCCAAGGGCGCCGTCCGCGGTGGCTATCCGGTCAAGGTCCTGGGCGACGGCGAGGTTTCGGCCGCCTACACCATCAAGGGTGTCAAGGCTTCCGCTTCCGCCAAGTCCAAGATCGAAGCTGCTGGTGGTTCCGTTTCCGAGGACTGATTCCAGGAAACGTAGCTGACTAAAGCTCGAAAACAAATGAGGCTTCCCCGCTTATGCGAGGGAGCCTCATTCGTTTTCTCAATAGAGAATCCACGCGGAGGAAAACCGCGTGAAGAATGCAAAATCGGACAAATACTGGAGAAATAGGGCGTATCGGTAGACGCCATACGCTAAACTCGGCTTTTAGAGTCTGTTTTTGCACGTGTGCGCAGGTGCGCACGACGATGGAAGGAATCCCAGGTGAGGACGTTAATCCAGGCCTTGAAGACCAAGGAGTTGAGGAACAAGATCCTCTTCACTCTTGGCATCATCATCATTTATCGTATCGGTTCGTTCATTCCGACCCCTGGCGTCGACTATACCGTCGTCCAGCAGTGCGTCGGCAAGATGAACAACACCTCCGAGAACTTCATTGGCTTGGTGAACCTCTTCTCCGGTGGCGCAATGCTGCAGCTGTCGATCTTCGCGCTGGGCGTCATGCCGTACATCACCGCGTCCATCGTCATCCAGCTGCTCCGTGTGGTCATCCCGCGTTTCGAGATGCTGCACAAGGAAGGACAGTCGGGCGAGGCCAAGCTGACCCAGTACACCCGTTATCTGACCATCGGCCTTGCCGTGCTGCAGTCCACCACCATTCTGGTGACCGCACGCTCCGGCGCGCTGTTCAACTACCAGTGCTCCCAGGTCGTCCCTGACGGCTCCGTCTGGAACCTTATCGTCATGGTGCTGATCATGACCGGCGGCACCGGCCTTATCATGTGGATGGCCGAATTGATCACCGATAAGGGACTTGGCCAGGGTATGTCCATCCTTATCTTCATGTCCATCTGCTCCGGCTTCCTCCCGCAGTTGTGGGAGATCGGTTGGGGAACCAACGGCACCGACGGCAATTGGGGCAAGTTCGCCGCGGTCGTCGGCGTGCTTCTGGTCATCATGATCCTCGTCATCTACGTCGAGCTGTCCCAGCGTCGTATCCCGGTGCAGTACACCCGCCGTATGATCGGCCGCAAGATGTATGGCGGCTCCTCCACCTATCTGCCGCTGAAGATCAACATGAGCGGCGTCATCCCGCCCATCTTCGCATCCTCCATTCTGGCTGTGCCGACTCTGATCGCGCAGTTCGGCAATTCCGACCAGTCCTGGGTCAAGTGGATCAACAGCAATCTGGCCAACACCACATCCGTGTGGTACATCGTCCTGTACGCGTTGATGATCGTGTTCTTCTGCTTCTTCTACACCGAGATCACCTTCAACCCAGATGAGACCGCCGACAACATGAAGCAGTACGGTGGATTCATTCCAGGCATTCGTGCCGGTAGTGCCACCAGCAACTACTTGAGCTATGTGATGAACCGTCTGAACACGGTCGGCGCGGTCTACCTGCTGTTCGTGGCACTCATCCCGACGGTGCTCATCATGGCTCTGAACCTGAACACCAAGCTGCCGTTCGGTGGCACCACCATCCTGATCATCGCAGGCGTCGGCCTCGACACCCTGCGTCAGGCCAAGGCCCAGACCGAACAGTTCCAGTACGCCGGTTTCCTGTTCGAGGACACCGACCACAAGGAAGGCAAGTAACCACTTGATCGTGATACCGTCCCGGCAATGGGGCGGTATCACGATTTTTTGTAACCAACCGATTATCCGAATGTCCTTCACGGACCAAGCGAAACGGAGAGAAACAACATGCGACTGCTGATCATGGGACCGCAAGGCGTTGGCAAGGGTACCCAGGCCGCCCTGCTGAGCAAGCATTACGGGATTCCTGCCATCTCCACGGGAGACATCTTCCGTTACAACATCAAGAACAAGACCGAGCTGGGCGTCGAGGCGCTCAAGTACATCGACAAGGGCGAACTCGTTCCGGACGAGCTCACCAACAAGATCGTCAAGGACCGTCTGGCCATGGACGATGCCAAGAACGGCTGGATCCTTGATGGATATCCACGCAATGCCTCCCAGGTGGAAGCTCTGGACGCCATTCTGGACGAGCTGGGAACCCCGCTTGACGCAGTGGTCGCCCTTGATGCGGACCATGACGTGCTTATGGAGCGCATGAAGAAGCGTGCTGAGATCGAAGGCCGCTCCGACGATACTCCGGAGGCCATCGCCAAGCGTCTTGACGTGTACGCCAAGGAAACTGCGCCGCTGCTGGACATCTATCGTCAGCGCAGACTGCTCAAGACCTTCGACGGTGTCGGCGCTGTGGACGAGATCCAGGCCACCATCGTGGCCGAGCTTGGCTGAAAGCAAAAACAAGCAGAATAACATATTTTCAACGAAAGCGGGAATCGCGACACGCCGAACGTGTCCTGGTTCCCGCTTTCGTGTACTCTTACAAGTTGGCGTGTCTTCGGGCACGCGTAGTAATCGCCAAAGAACGGAACGAGGCTCATGGCTAAAGACGGTGTGATTGAAGTCGAAGGACAGGTGGTGGAGGCACTGCCGAACGCGATGTTTCGTGTCGAACTCGAGAACAAGCATATCGTGCTCGCAACCATCTCGGGCAAGATGAGGAAGAACTACATCCGCATTCTGCCGCAGGATCGTGTTGTGTTGGAAATGAGCCCATACGATCTGAACCGCGGCCGTATTACGTACCGTTACAAGTAAGGTACACAAGCAAAGGAAAACCATGAAGGTCAGCCCTAGTGTGAAGAGGATCTGCGAGAACTGCCGCGTGATCCGTCGTCACGGCCGCGTCATGGTGATCTGCGTCAACCCGCGCCATAAGCAGCGCCAGGGCTGAGAGCAGATCCAGCGGCACAAATAAAGTACAGGCGCTGAGTCACAGCTCGTGAGAACGAGATGAACCCCGGGTACGCAGGCCCGGGCCGGGAAACCGGACGACTCGGTGCAAGACCTGCGGAAAACAGAAGGAATCGCAATGGCACGTCTTGCCGGAGTCGACATCCCCAATGAGAAGCGCATCGAGATCGCCCTCACCTACATCTTTGGTGTGGGTCGCACTCGCGCTAAGGAAACGCTTGCCGCGACCGGTATCAACCCGGATACTCGCGTCAAGGATCTGACGGATGAGCAGCTGATCACGCTGCGTGATTACCTCGAAGGCAATTACAAGATCGAGGGCGATCTGCGTCGTGAAATCGATGCGGACATCCGTCGTAAGATTCAGATCAACTGCTATCAAGGCCAGCGTCACCGTAAGGGACTTCCTGTGCGCGGTCAGCGCACCAAGACCAATGCTCGTACCCGCAAGGGCCCGAAGCGCACGGTCGCCGGAAAGAAGAAGGCCACCAAGTAATCGGTGGTTGGCAGTCCGGGCCACGGGACGTGAGTTCCATCGTCTGGACATCAAAGCAAATTCGTTATTAGGAAACGAGGGTCAATGGCAGCTCAAAAGCAAGCCGCGCGCAAGCCGCGTCGCCGCGACCGCAAGTCGGTCCCGGTTGGGCAGGCGCACATCAAGTCCACTTTCAACAACACCATTATTTCGATCACCGACCCGTCCGGCGCTGTCGTGTCCTGGGCGTCCGGTGGCGATGTCGGTTTCAAGGGCTCCCGTAAGTCCACGCCGTACGCCGCTGGCATGGCCGCTGAATCCGCAGCCCGCAAGGCTATGGAGCACGGTCTCAAGAAGGTCGACGTGTTCGTGAAGGGCCCGGGTTCCGGTCGTGAGACCGCTATCCGTTCCCTGCAGTCCGCCGGACTCGAAGTCGGTTCCATCACCGACGTCACCCCGCAGGCACACAACGGCGTTCGTCCTCCGAAGCGCCGTCGCGTCTGAGCACTAGAAGAAATCATCAATCCAACGCCGCTTATGGCCGGTGAGTGCACCACCGGCCTGAAGCTGAAAGGATAACCACAGTGCTTATCGCACAGCGTCCGACACTTACCGAGGAATCTCTCAACCCTCAGCGTTCCCGCTTTACCATCGAGCCTCTTGAGCCTGGTTTCGGCTATACGCTTGGCAACTCGCTGCGCCGCACCCTCCTGAGCTCCATTCCGGGAGCGGCTGTGACTTCGGTGCGTATCTCCGGCGTCCCGCATGAGTTCACCACTCTGCCGGGTGTTGAAGAGGACGTTACCGAGATCCTGCTGAACATCAAGGGCATCGTGCTCACCAGCGAATACGATGAGCCGGTTGTCATGTATCTGCGCAAGAGCGGCAAGGGCGAGGCCACCGCGGGTGATATCACCCCGCCGGCCGGCGTCACCATCGCCAATCCGGACATGCATATCGCAACCCTCGCGGAGGATGGCGAGCTCGAGATCGAGTTCACCGTCGAACGTGGCCGCGGTTATGTGCCCGCCCAGATGAACAAGCAGGATAATGCCGAGATCGGCCGTATTCCGGTCGACTCGATTTACTCCCCGGTGCTCAAGGTGAGCTATCGTGTGGAAGCCACGCGCGTTGAACAGCGCACTGACTTCGACAAGCTCATCCTGGACGTGGAGACCAAGCCGGCAATCTCCCCGCGCGATGCGGTCGCATCCGCAGGATCCACCTTGGTGGAGCTCTTCGGTCTGTGCCGTGAGCTCAACACCCAGGCGGAAGGCGTCGAGGTTGGCCCTGCTCCGGTAGCAGAGGAAACCAACCCGGAGATGAACATTCCGATCGAGGATCTGAACCTCACCCAGCGCAGCTACAACTGCCTGAAGCGCGAAGGCATCCACACGATCGGTGAGCTGGTCACCCACACCGAGCAGGATCTGCTCGACATCCGCAATTTCGGTATGAAGTCCATCGACGAAGTCAAGGAGAAGCTCCAGTCTCTGGGTCTCGCCCTCAAGGCTTCCCCGTTGGGCAACTTCGATACCAACAACCTCGAAGGTGGCACCTTCTTCTCGCCGGAAGACGAGTGATTCGCCACTTTTGACCTAACCGCTTCGTTGGATTCGGATGTTCGGGCGATTGCCCACCTGAATCCGACGGGGCTTTCAAGGAGAAACAATGCCTACACCAAAGAAGGGTCCGCGTCTGGCCTCCAGCCCGGCTCATGAGCGTCTTATGCTCGCGAACATGGCCACCAGCCTGTTCCAGAACGGCCGTATCACCACCACCCTGCCGAAGGCCAAGCGTCTTCGTCCGCTGGCCGAGCGTCTGATCACGCTCGCCAAGCGTGGTGATCTGCACAACCGTCGTCGCGTGATGCGCGTCATCCGCAACAAGTCCGTCGTGCACAAGCTGTTCACCGAGATCGCCGAGCAGATGGAGCAGCGCGAAGGCGGCTACACCCGCATCGTCAAGATCGCTCCGCGTCGCGGCGATGCCGCTCCGGCAGCCATCATCGAGCTCGTCACCGAGCCGGTGAGCCCGAAGCAGGCCGTGGTGAAGGAAGCCGAAGCCGCGACCAAAGTCGCCGCTGCAGAAGCTCCGGCCGCTGAAGCGCCGGCTGCTGAGGCTCCGGAAGCCGCCGCCGAGGAGACCACTGCCGAAAAGGCCGAGTGAGTCACTATTCTGGCTGATTGAAGGCCGGGGATCGAAAGGTCCCTGGCCTTTTTTGTATGCGCTTTTCGTATACGTACCGCTATGACAGCCGTTTGCTATGCTCGATGCCGTGAGATTACGCATCGACTTGGCATACGACGGCACCCATTTCTATGGATGGGCGAAACAACCCGAAATACGCACCGTGCAGGGGGAGATCGAACGAACGCTGCACACCGTGCTCCGCGTGCCGGAGCACGACGCGGACGAGCCGCTGCGTCTGACCGTGGCCGGTCGGACCGACACGGGCGTGCACGCATCGCATCAGGTATGCCATCTCGACGTCGATGAGGACGTGCTGGCGCGCTGCGTCGGGCATATGGATGTGCCGCCCATCACCGCGCTGACCCGACGGCTGCGTCGCATGCTGCCGGACGACATCTCGATACATGCCATTTCCGAAGCCCCCGACGGCTTCGACGCGCGTTTCTCCGCGCTGGAACGCACATATGTGTATCGCATCGCCGACAGCAACAGCGAAGTCGACCCCCGTACCAGGAACTTCGTCCTGCACGTCGACAACGGGCTCAACATCGAAGCCATGAACGAGGCCGCGGCGATGACAATCGGCCTGCACGATTTCGGCTCGTTCGCAACCCCCAATCCGGGAGGCACCACCATACGCGAGGTGAAGACCGCGTATTGGCGCCGCATTCCCCAGCGTCCTCTGATCGGTGACGGCATGACGATGGGGGAGCGCTACCGCACGCCGGCGGCGGAATCGGAACTTGTCTGCTTCACGATCGTCGCGGACGCCTTTGCCCGCAATATGGTCAGGTCGCTCGTCAACGGCTGCGTGCAGGTCGGCATCGGCAAGCGTTCGCTCGATTGGTTCGCGGGAAAGATGGCCACACCATTGCGGGAAGGTTCCACAGGCCCAATCGCGCCGCAGGGGCTGACTTTGGAGCATATCGAATATCCGGCCGACGACCAGCTCGCCGTGCGGGCGGAGGCGATTCGCGCCAAACGCACGCTGTGATTGGTGCGTGTGACGGGATATGCGGCGGGATATGTCACGATGGGGTTACGACGAACGAACAAATCCATAACCGAGACATTGCCGTAACAATGCGTTGCGCTTTCCGGTAACCGTGGGCCGATACGTTCTCTTCTATCACAGCGAGAGCCGCGACGGCATGCATGCGTCGCATCGGCGTGGGGAAGAGGAGCGTGAAACGATGATTGAATCCGCCGCACGTAAGTTGGCCACGGAATTGGTGGACCACAGGGAGGCCATCAATCGCGAGCTGAGCCGCAACGGTGTGCGTTTCGGCATTTACCAGAACGGCACGTACCATGACCGTCTGTTTCCGTACGACCCGATTCCCCGCATCATCGAATCGGACGAATTCGATGAGATGGAAGCCGGTCTGAAACAACGCGTCGACGCATTGAACGCCTATCTGCGCGACATCTATTCCGACAAGCGGGCCATCAAGGACGGCGTCGTGCCGGAGGAGTACGTGTACACGTCCTCCGGATATTTTCCGCAGGTCAACGGCGTGATGCCTCCCGGCGGCATATTCGCCCACATCGCCGGAGAGGATCTGGTGCAGGGACAGGATGGACGATGGTGGGTGCTGGAGGACAATCTGCGCATCCCGTCGGGCGCCAGCTATCCGCTGTTCGCGCGTGACATCGAACGCAGAATCACACCGAGCCTGTTCCGTAACGTGCATGTGCGCGACAATCGCGATTATCCACGTCTGCTGCGCAAATCCATGGACTTCGTCTCCACCGACGGCATCGCAGTCGTGTTGACGCCGGGCCGATACAATTCGGCGTTCTTCGAACATGCGTACCTGGCGGAGAAAACCGGTGCCGCCCTGGCGTTCCCCGAAGATCTGGAAGTGGTGGACAACAAGTTGTACTTCCTTGATTATTCAGGCAAACGGCATCGGGTCGGCGTGGTCTACCGCAGACTGTCCGACGAATACCTCGACCCGTTCGCCTTCAATCCGGACTCCGTGATCGGCGTGCCAGGAATATTGTCCGCCTACCGGTCCGGCAATGTGGCGATCGTCAACGCTCCCGGCAACGGCGCGGCAGACGACAAGGCCATCTATTATTTCGTGCCGGACATGATCCGGTACTATCTCGGCGAGGAGCCGATTCTGCACAACGCGCCGACCTACATGCCGATGTTCGAGCGGGACCGCAACGAAGTACTCGATCGGCTCGGCGAGCTCGTCATCAAGGACGTCGCCGAAGCGGGCGGTTACGGAGTGGTGTTCGGATCGTCGCTCGATGCCAGACAGCGCGAGGAGCTCGCCGACCGCATCAAGGCCGAACCCCGGCGGTTCATAGCGCAGGAGGTCATCCAATTCAGGGACATCGACGTGGCCAATCCTGAGACCGGCGAGCTGGAGCCGCGCAAATGCGACCTTCGCGCATTTGTGGTGACCGGCAAGAACACGCATGTGTGGTATTCGGGATTGACCCGCTATTCGTCGGTTCCGGGGCAGATGATCGTCAACTCGTCGCAGGGCGGTGGCTTCAAGGACACATGGGTGCTGGCCAAAGGTTCCGGTGTGGAGCACGATTGCGCTCCGGGCTCGGAAAGTGTGCGTGTTCTGGAGCAATCGCGCAAGCATTCGCTGGCGCTCGTCACCGCCTCCAAGGCGGACAACCTGTTCTGGCTTGGCCGGTACACGGAACGCGTGTTCACCACGTTGAGCCAGTTCTTCCCGTTCTACGACCGCGTGATGGACACGGATGTGGACGCGTTCCGACCGTTCGCACGCGCGCTCGACCTGCCGGAGGATTTCGAGGACTTCGACGCGTTCATCCACAGTTTCCTCTATGACGAGAGCAATCCGGATTCCGTGCGCAGCGCCATCGTCTACGCGTTCAACAACGCGGTGATTCTCCGTCCGGAACTCGGTTCACGTTCGTTGCAGCAGGTGGAGCTGGCCATGGGCTCCATTGTGGAGGCGTCGGAATGCACCGGCGCGGATGCCGATATCTTCAAACATCGCGACATCGCGGACAACATGCTCGCATTCTGGGGAGGAGTGGAGGATTCGCCGGTTGATCCGACATTGAAATCCTTCATCTTCGTAGGCAAATATATAGAGCGTCTCGACCTGTACACGCGCTTCGGATACCGTATGGACGAGCTCAAGGCGCCGCTGACCAAGCTGGCCAAATACCTCATGCCCCTGCAGGGACTGCCCGTGCCGCAATGCTTCGCCGAAGGATTGCGTTGGCTGGTCGGGCAGTTGCCGCAGCGAGGATATGGCGCGCTCGCCGAAAAGCTCGGCGTGCTGCTTGACGATTTCGATGGCCGCATTTCAACAAAGGGCCTGAAGGATCTCGGCATGCTGAATACCATGGATATGGATGCGGCGCGCATCTGACATTTCCTGGGGAATCGGCGATACCGTTGAGGAGACGATGTGAAGAAACTGGCGTTCGATTATGAGATGAAACTTTCGTTCAGCTCGCCTGTGACCGACCATCGTTTTCAGTTGCGTTGCATTCCGGCGACCGGTCCGCGCCAGCAGGTGATCGACGTGGCCGTCAAGCTCGAACCGGAAACGGAACTTGAAACCACCATCGATTCCTTCGATTCCGTGGTGATGACCGGGTTCATCCCCGAACCACACACCATGTTCAATTATTCGGTGACGGGCATCGCCTTCGTGGACAACGCGCATATCAAATCCGAGATATTCAAGCCGTTGTACCGGTTCAACTCGGCCTTGACGGTGCCGGGGCCCGCCATCGAACGGCTGATCGACATATGCAAGGCGCGTATCGGTACCTTGCCATCCGACAGCACACCCATCGACCAAGCCAAGGTGGTGATGGATGAAGTGTACCGCGCGTTCGTCTACACGCCGGCGTCCACCACCATCCGCACCACCGCCGAGGAGGCGTTTGCACAGCGCAAAGGCGTATGCCAGGACTACGCGCACGTCATGCTGTCGGTCTGCCGACATGTCGGTCTCGCCGCGCGATACATCGCGGGCCTGCTGTGCGGTGAAGGCGCCACGCATGCATGGGTGGAGGTCTATTATGGCGGGCGCTGGATCGGCTTGGACCCGACACATAACCGCATGGTCGACGACAACTACATCACCATCGCCCACGGCCGTGATTACCGCGACTGCATGCTCGATATCGGCATCTTCTCCGGATGCGATGTGCGGCAGAGCCAGTGGGTGAACGCCTCCGTGCATGAACGGGACGCGTAGATGTGCATGGACGGAAAATGGACGTCCGATGACACGCGCAAGGCGATAAACAAGGAATAAACAAAAAGGCTGGAACGCCATTGTTCCAACCTTTATTGCTTGCGGATAAGGCGAGATTCGAACTCGCGGAGGGGTTCGCCCTCACACGCTTTCGAGGCGTGCTCCTTAGACCGCTCGGACACTTATCCATTCGTTGCCTGAGAACAAGCAACTTGACTATTCTGCCACAGCATCGGTGATTGTCAAATCGGTTGGGCTTGGATGGCGGAATTTCAGGCGTGTCACGTTGCGCGTCCGGTGTGCCCGGCGCGTTCATGCTTTGTCCGCTACTGCGCGTCCTCTCCGAACAACGCCTCGTCGAAGGACGGATAACCCCAGTCAAGCGCCAATTCGACACGGTCCGCGATCAGCCCGGCAAGCACGCCGAGGGATTGCTCCCTCGCGCTCGTCGATTGCGATTTCGCGGCATTGGAGCTTTTCTCGATCGCCGCGATCTCGGCGCGCGCGCAGTTCATTTCGATGGTGGCGTCGGTGGGGGCCAGGAGACCGGTCGCCGGATCGACGATCGTGTCGGGATTGGCGAGCAGGCTGGTCGTGTCGTACGTTTTTCCGCGGTCGTCGGCGTCGCCGGAGAATGAAACGAGCCGTTGCGACGTTGTCTTGTGCCGATCCGCGATGTCGAGGGTCGCGTGGCCGATGGAACGTGCGGCGAACAGCGTCATCGCGAATCCGGCCTTGTCCTCGGCTTTGGCCATCGCATCAAGCGATGCGGAATCGACATCGAGCGATTCGATGTCGTCGAATCGGGACAGGGTGATTGGCTCGACGGCGATCGACAGCCGGTCGGCCAGCGTGCGTGCGATGTGCCGTGCCCTTGCGCTGCGCAATGTGCCGTCGGCGAAACGGGACGGGCAGTATGCGGCGGTATCCGTCCATGACGAGATTGCCTGATGCGCCGCGAAATGCCGGCGGATGATGGGTTGCCGTTGGTCAAGTGCGATGGTGTCGTTTCCGGAGGCGTCAAGATACGCTTTTTCGCAGGGGCTCTGCTGCTGTTCGGCCTCATCCTTGCCTGCGATTCGCGGCATGGAGCAGGCTGTCAGCGACGACAGCGCGAGTCCGACGCAGAGGGTCGCGCAGACGCGTTTCGCGATGGAAGGAATCGAACGAAGGGAAGGGGCACGTGTCTGCATGAATCATTAGAATAATATCCGACTGTGACCATTGGGCCATGCGCTCGGAATAACTTCATACAGGAGGTCTTGGAAGTATGGAACTGGACCTGGCAGGAATGCACCAGCTCGCCGCTGGGCAGGGAATCGATCCCGAGACGCTGGATGCCGCACTCTCGGAAGCATTGCGACTGGCATATCTGAAAACACCGCACGCTGCGAAGCACGCCCGTGTGGAGCTTGATCCGCGCGCCGGAAGCTTCACCGTCTGGGCCCAGGACGAGATTCCTGGCGAACCGACTGAGGACAATCCGCATCCCGCGCCGACCTTGGGCGAGGAATATGACGACACCCCGCATGATTTCGGCCGTCTGGCCGCCGCGACCGCACGTCAGGTGATCAGCCAGCTGTTCCGCAAGGCCGAGGACGACAAAGTGTTCGGCGCCTTCTCTGGACAGAAGGGCAAGCTCATCACCGGCATCGTCCAACAGGACGTCAAGGACACGTCCAACGTGCATGTGGCGGTGGGCGACGTCGAGGCGTTACTGCCGCGTCGTGAGCAGGTGCCCGGTGAGCGTTACCGTCATGGCGAACGCATCCGCGTGTATGTGGTGAATGTGGCGCGAGGTCTGAAGGGACCGGAGATCGTGGTGTCCCGCTCCCATCCGGAGCTGGTGCGCCGCCTGTTCGAGCGTGAGGTTCCGGAGCTGGTTTCCGGCGCGGTTTCGATTATGGCCATCGCACGTGAGGCCGGCGCCCGTACCAAGATCGCCGTCCGCGCCAACACCGAGGGCGTCAATCCGAAGGGTGCTCTGATTGGCCCTGGTGGAGCCCGTGTGCGCGCCGTCATGGAGAACCTCGGACCCGAGAAGATCGACATCGTCGATTGGTCCGCGGACCCGGCGAAATTCGTCGCCGCGGCGCTGTCCCCGGCGGTCGCCACCGGCGTGCAGGTGATCAGCGAGAAGAACAAGACCGCTATCGCCTTCATCCACGATGACCAGCTGTCCCTCGCCATCGGCAAGGAAGGACAGAACGCGCGTCTCGCCGCCAAGCTGACCGGTTGGAAGATTGGCATCGAATCCGCCGAGGCGCACGCCAAGAAGATGGCGGAGCAGGCGGACCATTCCGACGCCGAAACCGCGGAATAAACAACACTTCCAGCAACCAACAAGCCCGTGGATGTACAATCCACGGGCTTGAGTATGCTGGACTCGACAGTCCAAAGCGCGCCGGCCAAGCCCGTCGCGCCCAGGGAAAAGACGAGGTATCACGAACATGGTTGCACGATGAGAAGGAACAAGCTCGCCGTGAATCAGTAGCGGTCGCGCCCGTATGCGCGCGGCCCGGGATAGGAGAATTGAGTGCCGAAAGCACGCGTATATGAACTTGCCAAGCAACTTGGCGTCGATAGCAAAACCGTTTTGAACAAACTTGAGGCGATGGGCGAATTCGTGAAGTCCGCATCGTCCACCGTTGAACCCCCTGTCGCACGTAGGCTGAAAGCCGCATTCGCATCCAACGCGCAGGGCAACGCATCCGAATCCAAGAAGTCCGCGCCGGCCAGGAAGCCGACTCCGCAGCCTTCCCATTCCGCACCGCGTCCGGGCGTTGCCGCAGGCACGCCGAAGCCGTCCGCTCCGGCTGCTCCGAAGCCGCATCGTCCCGGTTCCCGGTCCGAAGCTCCGAAGCCGGGCCAGCGCGCCCCGCGTCCGGGCGAATCCCGTCAGCACGGCAATCGCAATAACGGAAACTCCCCGCGCCCGCAGGGCGGCGAACGCCATCAGTCCGGTCGTCCGTCGGCCGTTCCGGGACCCCGTTCCCAGCGTGGCAACGCCCCGCAGGGCGGCAATGGCGCCAACGGCGCGAAGCCGCACGCTCCGGGACCGCGTCCGGGCAACAACCCGTTCAGCCGCAAGCAGGGCATGCACACCCCGACTCCGGGTGATATCCCGCGTCCGCATCCGATGAACCGTCCGACCGTCAACAATGGCGAGGGACGTCGTGGCGGCCGTCCGGGCCAGCGCGGCGGATTCCGCGGCCGTCCGGGCCAGGGCGGCGCGAAGCCGGGACAGTGGGGACAGCATCGTCCGGGTCAGGGCGGTCAGCGTCCTGCCGGCGGCAACCGTTTCGGCGGCAACGGCGGTGGATTCCAGGGTGGCAACAGCGCCCCGAGCAACGGTCCGGCACGTGGCGGACGCGGACGTGGCGGCGCAGCCGGCGCGTTCGGACGTCAGGGAGGCAAGTCCTCGAAGGCCCGTAAGAACCGTCTGGCGAAGCGTCATGAATTCCAGGAGATGAAGGCTCCGGTCATCGGCGGCGTGCGCATTCCGACCGGCAACGGACAGGAAGTCCGTCTGCGTCAGGGCGCGTCCCTTGCCGACCTGGCCGAGAAGATCAACGTCAATCCGGCGGCTCTGGTCACCGTGCTGTTCCATCTCGGCGAGATGGCCACGGCCACCCAGTCCTTGGATGAGGCCACCTTCCAGATCCTCGGCGAGGAGATCGGCTGGAACATCAAGATCGTGTCCGCCGAAGAGGAGGACAAGGAGCTGCTGCAGCAGTTCGACATCAACCTTGATGAAGAGGAGCTGCAGGAGGACGAGGACCTGAAGCCGCGTCCGCCGGTCGTCACCGTCATGGGCCATGTCGACCATGGTAAGACCCGACTGCTGGACACCATCCGCCGCACCAACGTCATCGAAGGCGAGGCCGGCGGCATCACCCAGCGCATCGGCGCATACCAGGTGACCGTCAACCTCGAGGGCGAACCGCGCAAGATCACGTTCCTCGATACCCCGGGCCACGAAGCCTTCACCGCCATGCGTGCCCGTGGCGCCGAACTCACCGACGTCGCGATCCTCGTGGTCGCCGCCGACGACGGTGTGATGCCGCAGACCGTGGAAGCCATCAACCATGCGCAGGCCGCGCATGTGCCGATCGTGGTGGCCGTCAACAAGATCGATAAGCAGGGCGCGAACCCGGAGAAGGTCCGCGGACAGCTCACCGAATACGGTCTGGTTCCGGAGGAGTACGGCGGCAACACCATGTTCGTCGACATCTCCGCGAAGCAGGGCACCAACGTCGACAAGCTGCTCGAAGCGGTGCTGCTCACCGCCGACGCGGAACTCGACCTGCGCGCCAACCCGGATATGGACGCCCGCGGCGCCACCGTCGAAGCCCGACTTGACAAGGGTCGCGGCGCGGTGGCCACGGTGCTGGTGCAGTCCGGTACCCTCCATATCGGCGACGCCATCGTGGCCGGCACCTCCTATGGTCGTGTCCGCGCCATGCTTGACGAGAACGGCAAGCATATGAAGGAAGCCGGCCCGTCCACTCCTGTGCAGGTGCTGGGTCTGACCTCCGTGCCGACCGCAGGCGACCTCTTCCTGGTGGCCTCCGACGACCGCACCGCGCGTCAGATCGCCGAGAAGCGTCAGGCCACCGAGCGTGCCGCCCAGCTGGCCAAGCGCCGCAAGGTCGTCTCGCTCGAAAGCCTCAAGGAGCAGTTCGCCAAGTCCGAGGTGGATATGCTCAACATCGTCATCAAGGGCGATTCCTCCGGCTCCGTCGAGGCGCTGGAAGATTCCTTGATGAAGATCGAGGTGTCCGACGAGGTCGGCATCCAGGTGATCCACCGCGGCGTCGGTGCCATCACCCAGAACGATGTCAACCTGGCCACCGTGGACAAGGCCGTCATCATCGGCTTCAACGTCCGTCCGAACCGCCAGGTGGCCGATCTGGCCGAGCGCGAAGGCGTGGAGATCAAGTACTACTCGGTCATCTACAAGGCCATCGAGGATATCGAGGCATCCCTCAAGGGCATGCTCAAGCCGGAATTCGAAGAGGTCGTCACCTCCCATTCCGAGATCCGCGAGATCTTCCGCTCCTCCAAGTTCGGCAACATCGCCGGCGTCATGGTCCAGGACGGCGAGGTCAAGCGCGGTACGAAGTGCCGTATCCTGCGCAACGGCATCGCCACCGTCAACGACCTCGAGATCTCCTCGCTGCGTCGTTTCAAGGACGATGTGCAGTCCGTCAAGGAAGGCTACGAGGCGGGCATCAACCTCGGCTCCTTCAACGACATCGAGATCGGCGACATCATCGAGACCTTCGAGATGCGCGAGATCGAGCGGAAGTAGCCGAACGCTTCGTTCTTCCGGACGATAGACATTGAAAAAAAGGAACGCCCACAGCCGGTTCACGACTGCGGGCGTTCCGTGATACAACACGAACTTTCATCAAAGGAAACCAATGGCAGGAACCAATCCCCGCGCCGCGCGCATCGCGGCGCTGATCCAGCGCGTGATCGCATCCTCCATGGAGGCGCAACTGCATGACAAGCGCCTCGCCAACGTGACCATCACCGAGGTGCGCGTCACCAACGATCTGCAGATCGCGAAGGTCTACTGGACCCAGCTTGGCCATGAGGGGCACGAGCAGGGCGAACGCCGCCGCGCACAGCAGGCTCTGAACCAGGCGAAGGGACGTCTGCGCTCCCTGGTGGGCACCAAGGCCGGTCTGCGTCTCACCCCGCAGCTGGAATTCATCTTCGACGAGGTGCCGGGAGAGGCGCACGAGATCGAGGACATCCTTGCGCTGGCACGCAAGCGCGACGAGGAGCTCGCCAAGGCGCGAGCCAACGCGCAGTATGCCGGCGACGCCGACCCGTATAAGCATGACGACGAATCCGACGATCGCGATTTCGACGATGACGATGACGTCGAGGTCGAGGATTGGGACGATGACGAAGCCTGACATCTCCGGTCTGCTGGTCATCGACAAGCCGCGTGGCGTCACCAGCCATGATGTCGTCGCTGCCGTGCGGGGAGCGCTGCACATGAAGCGTGTCGGCCATGCCGGCACGCTCGATCCGATGGCCACCGGTGTGTTGGTGGTCGGTTTCGGCAATGCCACCCGTCTGCTCAACTACATCGTGGACCACGATAAGACGTACCTGGCCACCATCAGGCTTGGCCAGCGCACCGACACGGACGATGCGGACGGCGAACTGCTGCCGACGGAATGGACTGCGATCGAATTCCCGTCCCGACAGGCCATCGAAGCGACGATCGCCGAACATTTCACCGGGCGTATCGAACAAGTGCCGAACTCCTATTCGGCCATCAAAATCAACGGCCAGCGCGCGTACGATCTGGCCCGCGAAGGCAAGGACGTGGACCTCAAGGCCCGTCCGGTGACCATCTCGGAATTCCACGTCTCCGCCGTGCGCTACGGCTATGCATCGTCCGCACGCGCGGGAGCTCCGCTTGACGTCGCGGCCGATATTTCCCCGGACGAAGCTTGGAATGCCGGTTCGACTGAACCAGACATGCAACCGGTTATGGAAATCGACGTGCGGGTGGCCTGCTCGGCGGGAACCTATATCCGTGCGCTGGGTCGCGATTTGGGCGAGGAGCTCGGCCTCGGAGGCCATCTGACGATGCTGCGGCGCATCCGCGTCGGACGTTTCTCGGTGGACGCGCCGAACGTCATGACCGCGCACACGGAATCCAAAACCTTCATCAACCGCGACGGCGTCGAAGTGACACGCAACCGCGCGGTGCTCGACGACGCCGATCATGCGGTCGACTATGCGCTCGATCTGGTCGCCAGCGCCGCCGCCTCCATGGATATGCTGCCAGTGTACGAACGGGAGGCGGCGGACCTGCGGTTCGGCCGCCGAATCGCCAGGGACATCCGCGGAACCATGGCGGCGTACGTTCCCGAAACCAACGATTTGGTCGCAATCGTAGAACGGGCAAAAAAAGGCGAAGCCAAGCCGGTCGCGGTATTCAACTGAACCATGGGCCGGCCCAAACCGTCATATGACGGGACCGGCGGATCGACAGACAGAGACAAACCACAACAAGAAGGACATATGAAAACGATCACGCTTACCCCCGATGCCAACGGCATGGTGGATTGGCCAACCCTGAGCAATGACAAGAAATCCGTGGTGACCGTCGGCTCGTTCGACGGCATGCATCAGGGCCATCAGGCGGTCATCCGCCGTGTGGCCGAACTCGCCGAGCAGGAGAAGGCGTTCTCCGTGGTGGTGCTGTTCGATCCACGTCCAGCAATGGCGCATGCGTATGCGGCCCAGCATGACGGCCAGGATCCGGAAGCCGGTGTGCGCGACACGGAAGCGCTGACCAGTGTGGACGAGCGTCTGCGCGCCATCGACGCCATCGGCGTGGACTACACGCTCATCGTGCGCTACACGATGGCGTTCGCGGCGAAATCGTACCGTTTCTTCCTTGGACAGCTGGTCGGCAAGCTTGGCATGCGCACGCTGGTGCTCGGTGCCGACGCGGCCATGGGCGCGGAACGCGCGGGGAACGTGAAGGCCATCGAGAATCTCGCGCTCGCCACTGGCGTGTTCCAGCTGGATGTCGTGAACGATCTGGGGCCGGGGGAGACCCGCGTGCCCGTCAACGCCAAGCCCGTCATGCCGTTGGAACCCGGCGAGCCCTCCGATCCGCTGGCAGGCGCCTCGAAGGCCGAACGCCGTGCATGGAGCAAGAAGCACCAGGCCAAGGCGGTCCGCGTGTGGAGCTCCACCAATGTGCGTTATCTGCTGGGACGGGGCCGTATCAAGGACGCCGACGCGATTCTCGGACACGCGCATGCCGTGGAGGGAACCGTGGTGCATGGCGAGGAACGCGGCCGCACCATCGGATTCCCCACTGCCAATCTCAGCGAGAACGTGGAGGGATACCTGCCGGTGGATGGCGTGTACGCCGGATGGCTGGTCGATCTGGGGGAGAAACCGGCCGAAGCCGAAGAGAAGCCGGCGGACGGCGTATCCCGGCAATATGATTCATCCTCGGCGGCCGCGCGACTGGCCACGCAATCGCCATATCGTTGGCCTGCCGCCATCTCCATCGGCACCAAACCCACGTTCAACGAGAACGGGGACGCGCAACGAGTGGTCGAGGCCTACGCCATCACCGACGATTGGCTGGATTTGTACGGCCATCAGGCGCGTGTGGAATTCGTGGGCTTCCTGCGCCCGCAGATTAGATTCGATTCGGCCGACGACCTTGTCGCTGAGCTGAAACGCAACGTCGAGGAAACGAAGCGCCTCACCGCGTGAAAGCCAGTATCGCGCGAATCCTGAATCGCGCGAAATTTAAAAAATGTGCCGGATGACGTCATCGCCATCCGGCACATTTCTTCGCCCATGTCTACGGGCGTCCGGTAACCGTCACTTCAACGTCGGGATATCCGTGGTGTACGCCTTCAGCCAAGTGTTCTGCAGCTTCTCCAGCGTGCCGTCCTTCTTCAGCTCGTTGAGGGCCTTGGACACCTTCGAGGTCAGCGGCGAATCCTTCGGCAGCACGATGCCCATGCCCTGCTTGTCCTCGGAACCCGGAATCTGGCCGACGACCTTGCCGTTCTTCACCTGTGACGACGTCGCCACATTGACCGCGGCCGGAGTGTCCATGACCAGCGCGTCGATCTGGTCGGCGTCCAGCGCCTGGGCCAGCGTCGCGTTGTCGTTGAAGGTCTGCACGTCGGAGCTGAGCTTCTGCTTGGCATAGTCATAGGAAGTGGTGCCGACCATGGCTCCGATCGTGGCGCCCTTGAAATCGTTCAGGGACGTGGCCGACGCGTACTTCGAATCGCCACGCACCACGATGGACTGCGTCGGATTGTAGTAGCTCGGGGAGAAGTCGACGGCCTTCTTGCGCTGGTCGGTGATGGAGAACTGCTGGATGTTGAGGTCCCAGTCCTTGGTTCCCGGAGCGATGGCGGCGTCGAACGTGGTGCGTTTCCACGTGACCTGCTTCTTGGAATAGCCGAGTTTGTCCGCGATGGCGTATATCAGGGCCGATTCGTATCCCTTGCCGCTTTCCGGTTTGTTGTCGATCACCCACGGCTCATAGGCCGGTTCTCCGGTGGCGACCGTGAGCGTGTCCGCGGAGACCGTGTCCTGGGCGGATTGGTCGGAGGAACCGGAACCGCAGGCGCTGGTGCCGGCCAGTGCGGCGACGGTCAGCAACGCGGCTGTCAGACGAAGGAAACGTGGTGAACGGGACAATGGAAACCTCGATTTGGTGAGTTGGGATATATGAACATTCGGAGATTACCGTTTCGATGCGACCGACATGCTGCGCGGGATATGGGGAATAGTTATGACGTGTTCAACGGAATTACCCCCTGACGTTTGTCTGCGCCTTGGCACAGAATCGGCGCTTATGAACGACACCATCACTGTGGCCGTGCAATGCGCGCTCGCCAAGGAAACCAAGCCATTCCTCGAACGGATCGAGGACGCGTCCCATGAACGGCACGGCGGTGTCGATGTGGGTGTCGGAACGTATCGTGGCATCCGGCTGGTCGTGGGCGAAGGCGGCATGGGCTCCGTCAGCGCCGGAGCGGCATCCCAGATGCTGATCGACCGTTATGAGCCGGACGTCCTCGTCTTCAGCGGCATCGCAGGGGGACTGAATCCGGCTTTGCGGGTCGGGGACATCGTGGTCGGAGACCAGTTGCATTACTTGGAGACGAACACTCCGATCATCGCGGAATGCGCGCCTTGGAAGGAATCCTTCACATCCGACGAGGCGCTGCGCGACGCTGCCTTGGACGTGCTGCTACGGCAGGGATGGGGCAGGGTCCCGTCGCTGCGTGAACTTGCGATGGGGCAGGATGCCGCTTCCGACGGATCGCCGGCCGGGTCGCCGGAAGACGGGGGACGGCGTTTCGTATGCGGCACCATCGCGACAAGCGACCAATTCAATACGGATCCGGACGTCCTCGAACGCATCAGGGCCACGGTGCATGCGGACTGCGAGGAGATGGAAGGAACCGCCGCGGCGCACATCTGCACGAAGAACTACGTGCCGTTCCTGGCCATCCGGGCCATCAGCAACCAGTGCGGTGAATCCTACGAATCGTTGGACGACCACCAGAACGATCTGGTCGACGCGGCGCGGGCGGCCGCTTCGATAGGACTGGGCGTCATCGATATGGTGGCCGAAGGACGAGTCAATCCGGGACGCTGACCGTACAGGCTCGTCACAGGTCTATGGAAAACGGCCGTTGCCTCTCTGGAATGCAGGCGCATTCAAAGAGGCAACGGCCGTTTTGCAAAGACGACGTGGAACGCGTGGCCTAGTTGCGGAAGTGAGAGAAGAATTCCCGGGTCTCCGGATCCTGCGATTCGTCCATGACCTCCCGAGGCGAACCGTTCTCGGCGATGACGCCATGGCGCAGCAGCACGATACGGTCCGCCGCATCATGGGCGAAGCTCATCTCGTGGGTGGCCATGAGGATGGTGGTTCCCTGCTCCTTGAGCTCGGATACCATGTCAAGCACCTCGCCGACCAGCATCGGGTCGAGCGCCGATGTGATCTCGTCGAGCAGCAGCAGTTCCGGATTCGTCATCAACGCGCGGGCGATGGCCACGCGCTGCTGCTGTCCGCCGGACAGCTGGTCCGGATAGGCGCCCGCCTTGGCCCGCATGCCGATGCGGTCGAGCAGCTCCAGCGCACGGGCCTCCGCCTTGTCCTTATGCCAATGGTGGACCTTGATCGCGGCGAGGGTGACGTTCTTCATCACCGACATGTGCGGGAACAGATTGAACTGCTGGAACACCACGCCGATGCGGGAGCGGATCTCGTCCTGATGCACGCGCGGATCGGTGATGTCGGTGTCCGCCAGCCAGATCTGGCCGTCATCCACCTGCTCCAGAAGATTCACGCATTTCATCAACGTCGATTTGCCCGATCCGGACGGACCGAGCAGCGCCACGACCTCATGCTGGTTAACGTCGAACGAGATGCCTTTGAGCACTTCGTTGCCGTTGAAGGATTTCCGGATGCCGTCCAATCGCAGTACCGGAGTGTTCATGTCGCTCATACCGTGCCTCCGCTCAATTCACGCTTGCGCAAACGTGCCGTATACCAGTCGTTCAGCAGGATGAACGGCACGCTCATCAGGATGAACAGCAGACTGGCCACCACATAGGGGGTGAAGTTGTAGGTGCTGGCCACTTCGATCTGGGCCGCGCGGACCGCGTCCACGGCACCCAGCACCGAAATCAATCCCACATCCTTCTGCATGGAGATGAAGTCGTTCATCAACGCCGGAGCCACCTTGCGCAACGCCTGCGGGATGACGATCATACGAGTGGTCTGTCCCGCCGTGAGTCCCAGCGAACGCGCGGACGCGCGCTGGGACGGATGCACATCGTTGAAGCCGGCTCGCAGCACCTCAGCCACATATGCGGAATAGCCCATGATCACGGCGATGGTGCCCAGGATCGACGGATCGATACGGCCGAAAATGCCCAGTCCGGGGATGCCGAAGCCGATGAGGTAGAGCACCACGATCATCGGCACGCCGCGCATCACCGTGGTGTACAGCGCGGCCAAGGCGCGCAACGGGAACAGCACCGGATTGTTGCTGGTGCGCACCAAGGCCAGCAGGGTGGCGAAAATGGCCACGCCCACGACCGCCACGGCCAGAACCTTCACGTTCAGCCACAGACCGTCAAGGACCTTGGGGAACGATTTGGCGAAGTATTCGGCGGAGAAGAACGTCTCCTTGACCCGCGGCCAGCCGGGGGACATCTTCAGCCCGACGGCGATGATGGCCGCCAGCACGATGGTGCTGATCAGGCTGGTAACGACCGATTTCAGCTGCTGCTGTTTGCGGTAGGCGCGCCGGGAAAGCTCGACCTCGCTGGTCTGATGGCCGGCGAGGCTGTCCGTACCGTTATCCGTAATGCTCATGAAGTGAATTCCTTGGATTGTATGGCGGACTTACTTGAGTTCCGTCAGATCGGTGGTGTATTCAGCCAGCCACTTGTCCTGCAGGGCCTTGATGGTGCCGTCGGAATCCAATTCCTTCACGGCCTTGGAGGCTGCGGAGGTGAGCTTGGAATCCTTCGGCAGCACGATGCCCATGCCGTTCGGGTCGGTGGAGCCGGCGATGCGGCCGAGCACCATGGCGTCCTTGACCTGATCGGACTGGACCATGTACACGCATTCGACGGTGCTGGTCACCAGCGCGTCGATCTGTCCGGCGTCAAGCGCCTGGGCCACGGCGGAATCATCGTTGAAGGTCTGCACGTCATCCTTGATCTTCTTGGCGTACTTGTAGCCTTCGGTGCCCACCATCGCGCCGACGGTGGCGTCCTTCAGGTCGCTCAGGCTCTTGGCCTTGGCGTATTTGCCGTCCTTCTTGACGATGATGCCTTGGGAGTCGTTGTAATAGCTGGCGGAGAAGTCCACGGCCTTCTTTCGTTCGGGGGTGATGCCGAACTGCTGGATGTTCATATCCCAGTCCTTGGCGCCCGGCGCGATGGCGGAATCGAATGTGGTGCGGGTCCACACCACATCGGACTTCTTGAAGCCCATCTTCTCGGCGACGGCGTACGCCACGGCCGCCTCATACCCCTTGCCGGATTCCGGCTTGTCGTTCATGACCCACGGCTCGTAGGCCGGGTCACCGGTGGCGATGGTCAGCTTGCCGGGAGTGACGGTTTGCTGCGTGATGTCCGAGCTGTCGGATTCGGACGACTTGGCGCTGGAATCGGATCCGCATGCGGCGGACAGCGTCAGCGCGGCGATGGAGACCAACGCCGCTGCCGCACGCATGAATTTTCTGCTGGAGAATGCCATTTTTCTTTACCCCTGACTTCAAATACCGCGTATGAAACGCGATTCTTCCTGTCCATGATGAACGTGCGTCACTATAGCCTATTGATATTTCCGAAGCCACGCACGCGATATCGCATTATTTGGTAATGCGTATCGAAATTTGGTAATGCATATCGAATGTTTTCCGTTATTCGAGCGTGAACCCTTCGAACACGAAACCCGGGCTGACCACGCAGGAGACGAGCGCGTCGCCCTTTCCTGGAACGGTGCGCTGCCAGACCCCGGCGGGCACCACCGCATGACCGACGGGAATTCCATGCGCGCCGTCGTTGGCGATCACCGTGCCCAACACGATGGATTCCACCTCGTCGTCAGTGGCGGGCGAATCGCCCGTGCCGCCCAATTGCAGCGTGACTGGGGCGGGGCCATGCCATAGCCAGATTTCGTCGGCGTCCACCTTATGCCAGGCGCTCATGTCTCCCTCCGGCAGAAGGAAGTAGATCAGCGAGGATAGGGGTCGGTGCGAGGCTTCGTCCGTCTGCGGCGACTGCCAGTCGCGCACATACCATCCGCCTTCCGGATGGGCTTCGAGACCCAGGTCGGCGACCACGCCACGGGCATAGTCGCTCATCCGATTAAGTGGGACACTCATGATATTCCTTTCGTTGTGGAGCTTGATGTCAGCGAAGGTCGAACGCGCCGTCGTTGTAGACGATATTGCCGGAAATGATGGTCGCACGATTGGTGCCGGCTCCGTGGCGGACGAAATCCTCCAAGGTCTGTTCGATGGCATGCGGCGAGTCAGTGCCGACGGGAATGTCGAAGAACGCCAGGTCGGCCGTGGCTCCGGCGTTGATCTGGCCGATGCGTCCGGCGCCCACGTGCATGCCCATTTCCTCGGCTCCGCCGAGCGTGACCATGCGGATGATGCGGTGCGTCAGATCGTCACGCCTGTATCCCTGCTCGCGCGCGAGGTCGTAGACCATGGCGGCATCGTCGAGCACATCCAGGCTGGGCGAGCTCGACAGCGAGTCGGTGCCGATGGCCAGGAGATTGCCTTCCTCCAGGTATTCGCGAATCGGAGCGTCCTTGCCGGTCACGGTGATGCGATTGGAACGCGGGCACAGGGCCACGCCGACGCCGCGCTGCCTGAGGATTCGGCGGTCCTCGGCGTCCGCCCACACGCCGTGCGCGATATGCACGTCGGGGCCGAGCGATCCCAGCTGGTCGACGAACTGGATCGCGGAAGCGCCCTTTCCGGCATCCTTGAGCTGCCGGTAACTGGCCCACTGTCCGTCGCGCCAGTCGGCCGCCGAATACGTGGTGAGCGTGGTGTCGCGGTTTCCTGCTTCCATCGGCGTTTCGGCGAGATGGATATGCAGGCGCATATCCAGTTGCCGCGCGATGTCGGGCAGATCGACGAAAGGCTCGGATTCCAAGGTATACGGCGCATGGGGGCTGATGCCGATGCTGGGCAGCCCCTCCTCGTGCATGTGCCCGAGGTTGTTAAGCAGCTCCTGGATGCCTTCGGTCTTCCAATCGTCGTTATGCCAGCCCATGACCTCCCAGTAGGCGATGCCGTGCATGCCTTGCGAGGCGAGCGCCCCCACGGCCTCCGGATCGGTGACGATGTCGGCCGCGGCGGTGGTGCCCGACTCCACAAGCATGCGGGCTCCTTGATACGCGGATTCCTTCCAGGGGCGGGTCTCCTGCAGCCGCGCATACACCTCGTTGAAGCCGATTTCCCATGCGCGGAACCGGTCGTAGGTGCCCCGTCCCACTTCGGCCATGTTCGTATACTGCAGGTGGGTGTGCGCGTTGATGAGTCCCGGGGTGATCAGACCGTGCCAGTGGCGTTCCGTGATACGGCCGGAAGAGGCCATATCACGTTTCAGCGCGTCAAGAACCCATTTTCGCGTGCCCACATGCACGACTCGGTTGGCGGCGACCGCCACGGCTCCGTCGACGATGACCGGTCCGGTGACGGGAATCACCATGGGGGAGCTGTATACGGTCACCGATTCCAGCGGCTTCGGATGCGCCGCGATCTGCAAAGGGGTGTTCAACGTCACGGGAATCACTCTTTTCCATCCGCCGCTTCGTCTTCGGCGAAGCGGGTCAGCGTCCAATCGTAACCGTTGTCGGCAACGGCATGGCTGGCCTGGTATCCGCGTACACGCAGGGCGATGTCCGCGATATGCCGGTCCACGTCACGGTCCAGCCGCTGCAATCCATTCGGCAGCGTGCCGCGATGCTCAAGCAGATAGGTCACCGCCGATGCCTGCACGGCAAAGCTCAGATCCATGATTTCGATAGGATTGCCGCCGCCCACCGTGTAGTTGACGCCGTCGCCTTCGCTGATGAGACGAATCGTCGGGCCGTCGGGCACGGCGAGGTTCCGGATCTCGCGTTTGTTCTCGGCATGGAAGCCGGGAACGTCGGCCAATGCGATTTCGTTGGCGATGCCGCCGATCACGGACAAAACGGCTTGCGGCCGCATCGCACGCATATGCTGCAACGTGATGGTGTGGCGCACGCCGGTCGCGGACACGACCATATCGGCGGTGCGTATGGCCTGATCGATGTCAAGTGCGCGGAAGCCGTCGAACACCGCCTGCAAGGCGACGACCGGGTCGGTGTCGCAGATGGTCACGTCCGCGCCCAACGCGCGGACACGACGGGCGAAGCCGCGGCCGACCGGACCGTATCCGACCACGGTCACGCGGGCGCCGTTGAACGCGTCCGCTCCGAGAATCCTCTGCATGGTGGTCACGCAGGTCTCGCCGGTGCCATGGGCGTTGTCGAAACCGGTCTTGAGCATGCTGTCGTTCACTGCGATGACCGGGAACGACAACGCGCCGGCATCCTGCATGGCTTGGAAGGCGCGTATGCCGCTGGTCGTCTCCTCGGCCACGCCGATGATGTCCGCCATGAGTTCGGGGCGTTCCATCGCCGCAAGACGTGCGAAACTCGCGCCATCATCGATGATGATGTTCGGTTTGAGCTCGTCGAGCAGATCCAGCGCGGCCTGATGCGCCTGCGCCGGCGTCCAGTTCGGATCGAACGCTACCGCGATGCCTTCCGAACGCAATTGTTCGGCGACTCGCTCGTCGTTGGCCTCCGCCCCGCAGTACGCTCCGACCTTCGCTCCCGCGGCCTTGAGCTGGCGCAGCAGCGCTGCGGTCTTCGGTTCGAGGATTAGGCATACGGCGATGCTGATTCCGGTGAAATCCACCCGTTCCCGTGCATCCCGCATCAGCGCGTCAAGCACCGGCATGTGATGCTGGGCAAAATCCACGGCCTGCGCGCCGGACAGTTCGCGCGCGTCGGCCACGTCCTCCACGGGAATGGCGGCATCGATCACGGCCTGCGCGTCGGCATCGCCGGCATCCTGCGGCGCGGAGGACACGACCATGCCCCATTCCTGCGCGATGAGGCGTTCGCCAGCCTCAAGCGCGCCATCATCGACATGCAGGCGCGAACCCGCCAGCGAACGATTGGTCTTCTGCGAATATTGTTCCGCCCAAGTGGCGAAGCGAAGCCGTTCCATCTCACTCTCCTCAATCGGTGAACGGAAATAGTATTGCCCACGCGTGGTACAGGGCGAAAAAATATGGTGTTTTGGTATTAGCGCAGAATCGCCGACAGCGCGTCCTGCAACGTATCCACCTGCACCACGCCCAGTCCCGGTATCGCGACGTTCTTGCGCAACGTCGGCACGACGGCGGTGGTGAAGCCCAATCGGGCGGCCTCGCGAAGCCGATATTCCAGACGCGGCACCGGACGTACCTGACCGGTCAACGAGATCTCGCCGATCGCGCATGTCGTGCGGGCGATCGCTTTGGATTTCGCGGCGCTCGCCAAAGCCGCGACGATCGCCAGGTCGCAACCTGGCTCGCGCGCCTGTCCGCCGGCGATCGTGGAGATGTACAGGTCGTTGGACAGCAGGTTGATGCCGCCGTGCCGGTACAGCACCGCCACCAGCATGGCGATGCGGTTGGAATCCACGCCGTTCGCGGCACGTCGCGGCGTCGGCAGCACCGATTTGGTGACGAGCGATTGCACCTCGATCGGCAGGCTGCGGTGGCCGTCCAACGTGAACGTCACGCACGTGCCGTCCACGTTGGACGGCCACGCGCCGTTGCCGGTGGACAGGAACAGGCCGGACGGGTCGGTCACCTCCTCGATGCCTTCGCCGCTCATGTCGAAGCATCCGACCTCATCCGTCGGTCCGAAACGGTTCTTCACCGCGCGCAGCATGCGAAGCGCGGTTTCGGCGTCACCTTCGAACTGGCAGACCACATCCACCAGATGCTCCAACGTGCGTGGACCCGCGATCGAGCCATCTTTGGTGACATGGCCCACCAGCAGCACTGGAATGTCAAGCTTTTTGGCGGTGTCGATCAACGCGCTCGCCACCTCGCGCACCTGCGTGGAGCCGCCGGAGATGCCGTCGACGTCCTGCGAGACGATGGTCTGCGCCGAATCGACGATGGCCAGCGAAGGCTTGAACCGTTCGATGAGCCCCAGCACCGTGGCCAGATCGGTGGTGGAGGCGAGCAGCAGATTCGGCTCCATCGCGCCGATGCGTGACGCGCGCATGCGCACCTGCGCCTGCGATTCCTCGCCGGAAATGTACAGCACGGTATTGCGTTCGCTTGCGAACGCCGTAAGTCGGGCCACGTTGCCTGCGGTTTCCAGCAGCAGCGTCGATTTGCCGATTCCGGGTTCTCCGGCGATCAACGTGACTGATCCGGGCACGATGCCGCCGCCGAGTACACGGTCGAATTCCGAGAATCCCGTGGCGATGCGTGAGACGTTCTCCGTGCCTATCTCGGTGATCGGCTTGGCTTCGGAAGATGCGACGGGTTGCGGCTGCGTGCGGGACGTGCGTCCGGGAGCCGCGGTGCGGGCGCCCGCCGACGGACGGGCCTCATGGAATTCCTCGATGGCGCCCCATTGGCCGCATTCGGGGCATCGGCCAAGCCATTTCGGGCCGCTCCATCCGCATTCCGAACAGAGGAATTGAGAGGACGTCTTTGCCATACGGCCGACAATACGGAGGTTTTGGGACAAGATGTTCGCGGGTGGCATAGCTGTTGGCATAGCGGGTGCCATGAAGGCTGCATGCGGGGTTGCGCGAAGTGGTGGGAAAGCCGTGCGGAAGGTGATGGGGAAGGCCGTGTCAGGCGTTTTGGCGCGGGCATTTCCGTTCTTTCGAGGGCGTCCGTACGAGTCTTATGGCTGTGAAACAATAACAACCATGTCTGATACGCAAAATTCCTCTTCCCATGGCAAATTGATCGCCGCCGTCCTTGCTGCGGCTCTTGTGGTCGTGCTCGCTCTGGTGTCCGCATTCGTGTGGCCCGGCTGGGCATTGAACAAGGACAACGGGTCCGCCCAGTCCGGACAGCAGACCTCAAGTTCGACCGGGACCAAGTCCAACGGCAAATCGAAAGGCGCCACTAGCGAGCCGACCACGCCGTCCATCGACGCCGTGGCCTTGCCGGACGGAGCCAGCGAGCTGCTCAAGGCCATGCCGGATTCCGTGTTGAATTTCGCGCGCATCAAGGCCGACGAAGGCACGGCGTGGTCCAGTGCCTCCCCGGTCGAGGAATACACGCTGACCTATTCCACCGGCAAGACGGGGCAGGACATCACGCTTGAGACGGCGCAATGGTCCGACGCGGATAAGGCGAAGACCCAATACGACACGCTCGCCAAGGCGCTGACCGGCAAGGAGCTGGCAAGCGGCAACGTGAAAGTGTCCGGCAAGAACACCGGCACGTACAGCGTCAATCTTGACAACGACGACGACAGCAAGGCCGTCGCCGTATGGCAGAACGATACCGTGGTGTTCTACGCCACCGGAGCCAAAGCTTCCGTCCAGCGCTTCTACCAGCAGTTCCCCCTGTGATCCGTGGCGGCTCCGCGGCCGAATCGTCGCCGTCGCATGGCGGATGGGTTGTGAATAGGGCACGACTTTCCACCATATGAATGCATGGGCGCGTATTCGTCCCCGAAGCGGTGTAGTATTGGGCAAGTTGCAAACTTTTACCCCTTGAGTTTAAGGAACGGAGGCTGAGATGGGCTCGGTCATCAAGAAGCGCCGCAAGCGCATGAGCAAGAAGAAGCATCGCAAACTGCTTCGTAAGACTCGCCACCAGCGCAAGTAGTCTTCAGGCGCGTGTGAAGCGTCCGCTCAAAACAAAATCCCGCATCTCCTTTCGGAGGCGCGGGATTTTTGCTATGTGGTTTTGTGTGATTCTGGTATGTGCGGCCGGCGGGGATTCCGCCGGCCGTCCGGAATCACTTCCTGTGAATCACTTCTTGTTCGGATTGTCCAGGATGCGCGGGCCGTTCGGGTCGCCGACGATGACCTGGTCCACCATGTTCAGGAACAGGCCGTGCTCGACCACGCCGACCGTGGTGATGAGGTCCTGGGCGAGCTCCTGCGGATGGTCGATGCGGTCGAGATGCAGGTCGACCACGAAGTTGTTCTCGTCGGTGCGGACTTCCTTGCCGTCCGCGTCCAGGCGCAGCACCGGCTTGTAGCCCTTGGCTTCGAACTTCTTGATGACCTGGCCTGCGCCGAACGGAATCACTTCGACCGGCAGCGGGAACTTGCCGATGGTGTCGACGACCTTGGATTCGTCCACGATCCACACGATCTTGTTGGAGTTGGTGGCCACGATCTTCTCCCACAGCAGAGCGGCGCCGCCGCCCTTGATGCCGTTGAAGTTCTTGTCCACTTCGTCGGCGCCGTCGATGGTCACGTCGATGTGGTCGACATCATCGATGTCGACGATCTTGATGCCATAGCCTTCGGCCTGCTCCTGGGTGCGGCGGGAGGTGGTGACGCCCGTGAACTCGAGGCCTTCCTCCTTGACGCGACGGCCGAGCTCGTCGACCAGGAAACGCACGGTCGAGCCGGTGCCCAGACCTGCGATCATGCCACTGTGAATCAGCTTTGCAGCTTCGATGCCGGCCGCCTTCTTCAGCGCGTCCTGCTGTGCCTTGTCCATGATCCTCCTTCGATATGGGGTTAAGACCGTCTCCATACTATCGGATGCGTTGATTTTCGGGGCGGGAATGGTGTGGTCTGCGTCGTGCTCGCGCATGCGGGGATGTGGATTGTTTCACAAGGTGTTTCACGATGGGGCCCATGGTGAAACACCTTGATATGCGCGACCAACAGATCAGCTGTGCTTGACCGCGAACGGCGCCTCGTCCAGTATCAGCGTGCCATCGCCGTCCACGTACCCTTCCACTGCGATGTAGCCGCGGATCAGACGCGGCTTGCCGTCGAAGGTCGGGCTGGAATTCGGCGGGGGAGAGAAACGCACCGTGCCCGACACCGACAGTCCCGATGGGCTTTTGCGATGCGGCAGTTTCGGCAGATTTCGCGGCTGCTTTTCCTCCGCGGCCGGTTGGTCGGACTGAGGCGCCGAGGCATCGGACCGATCCAGTTCCTCGACGTTTTCCGCTTCATCCGATTCCACTGATTTGTCTGTTGCGTCCGTTGCGGTCTTGTCCGCTTCACCATCTTCACGCGGGAAGTAGTCATGCTTGACCAGCATCTGCGCATATGACTGGTGCGGTTCCTGCGATTCCTCGGCAGACATGTCTTCGGCGGACGGCTCCGCAGTGGAGACGGCGGAATCTGCTTCAGACGCCTTATCAAGCGCCGTCGTCTCCGCCACACCGTCGGCTTCCGTAGCGTCGTCGGACGATTGGCTGAAATCCGCGAGATCGTCGGGAACGCCTTCCGGCTGCGCCAGCATGTCGGCGATCGAACGCGGCTTCGCGCCGCCATTCGTGGCGGTGGTTGCGTCGCCCGCGTTGCGAACGGCGGAATCGGAGGAGGAATCGCCCTGTCCGCGTCCCATGTGGTATTCGGCGGCGCTGATTGTGCCGTCCATCAGCATGCGCGCGTCCTCGGGAACGTCCGTGCCGCGCGAATACTCGGAAGCCAGCAGTGATTTCCAGCCTTCCAGCGGCAGATAGCCTTCGCGCACGTGCGAACGGCAGTCTCCCGCGTAGGTGCGCGCAAGTTCGTCCACCTTCTCGTTGCCGGCATTGCCCGCGTGGCCCTTGACCCAGACGAAGCGCACCGAGCCGGTCCTGCGCCCGATCTCGTCGTCGATGGCGCGAATCAGATCGGCGTTCTTCACCGGCTTCTTCTGCGAATTCTTCCATCCGTTGCGTTTCCAACCCTGCACCCACTTGGTGGAGCAGTTGATCGCATACTGCGAATCGGTTTCGATCACCAGATCCTCGGAGCCGGGGTGCGCGCGCAACGCCTCCAGCACGGCGCAGAGCTCGCCAATCTGGTTGGTGCCGTTCGTGGCGCCGCCGGCATCGCAATCGCCGGCATGCTCGTGCCCGGGCTTTCCGCCCGCGGCGGATTCGTGGTCGGCCCATGCCCAGCCCATCGGGCCGTTCGGATTGCCAAGGGCGGAGCCATCTGTGGAAACCGTAATCGTCATGCCTTCTACCCTACGAAAGCCGCGCGACGCGAAGCATTGGGCCGTATCGCGCGTCAATCGTCCAGACACAGCATGACGGAGGCCCGGAACACGCCGTCCCCATAATCGAACGTGGCCGTGCCATGATGCCGTTCGGCGGTTTCCCGCACGGTGGCGGTGCCCAGTCCGCTGCCGCCGTGCTTCGTCGAGGCGAAGCCGTCATCGATCCGCGTGATGTCGGTTTTGCTGGCATCGTAGGTGTTGTCCACCGTGATGAACAGCGCCGATGGTGGACCGGAACGATATTGGACGCGCATCCTCAGACGTTTGCTGCCGCTGGTCTGCCGGGTTATGGCGTCCGTGGCGTTCTCCAGCAGGTTGCCGACCATCGAGCAGAGCTCCGCGTTGTTGATGCCGATGTATTGCGGAACCGACGCCTTGACGTCCACGTCCGCTCCCAGATGCCGGATCCAGTCGCAATAATAGACCAGCACCGCGTTGAGCGACGTGTGCTCGCAATACTGCATCGGTGCGGGCTGCAGCAGATGGTGCTTCGACATCTCCTCCAGATACGAGCGGATACCGTCCATGTCATCGGCGGCCGCCAATGCCTGCAGGGAATGGATGTGGTGGCGCACATTGTGCTTGATCTGGCGGGCCTCGCGGATGCGCTCGTCCATGTGCTGCAGCTGCAGCGTCTGCATGGCTTCGTAATGCTCCCGCCTGTGGGCCTCGAGCAGACGGTCCGATTGTTTGATCATGTACCAGATGAGGAAGTACGCCAAGGCCATGAACAAGGTGTAGAACACGGCCACGGTGAACGCTATCTCCAGCACGCGCGCGTCCAGCAGCGACGGATTGTCCGCGGGCAGGCACCACACCACGATCGACGTGGAGATGAAGGGGAAGAGCCAGATGAGCCTCCAGAAGTCCTTGCTGATGGACGGGGAGTCGAAGGTGTCTGGAATCGAGTCGTGCAACGGGTGCCACAGGGAGAGCAGCGCGACGATGTCAAGCAGCAGCAGGGTGGTCAGTCCCGGCCAGCCGACGCGCAGGTTGACGGATTGGGAGCCGAGCGCCGCCACGTCGATGACGAGCGACACATAGTAGATGATCGCCACCATGTAGGATGCGGTGGCCACGATGAGCAGCAGTTGCCTCCATGGCAGTTCGGACAGCCATTTGAAGACCAGCAGCACGATCGGCGCGGTCGGAAGGACCGTCCACAGCGAGGGGATGCCCAAGGCACAGCACAGCGCTCCGCACAACAGGAACCAGATCAGGCCGGCGGACATGACCAGCGCGCCGTCGCGACGGGGATTGTCCATATGGTCCCACGCCATGATGAGGCACAGCGCCAGTCCGGCAAGCGCGTTGAACTGCTCCCCGACGGCGAAGAACAGGGACGATGGGGTGATTTGGGCGAGGCTTGCGAACAGGTTGTGCATGTCAGTCCTCCGTTCGCATGCGTGTGAACGTGTATTCCGCATATGCGCGGCAGGTGGTGGTCACCATCGTTTTCGTGATGGGGATGCGTCGGCCGCCTTTCATGACGAATTGCGCGTTGACGATGCCGGATACGTAGTCGAAGTTGACGAGCACGCCACGCGCGGTGCGATAGAAGTTGTCGAAGACGGTGAGCCGTCGATCCACGTCGGAGAAATTGGTGCGGATACGGGTCCGTGTGCCGTCCGAGAAAGTGAATTCCACGTAGTGCGCGTCGGACAGCGCGCAGACGATGAGCCGTCGGTCCATGGTGATGGCGGGGTTGCCGAACGCCACATGCCAGCTGGGGTCCACGGTGCCGGGCGAGCGTGCCGAGGTCGGGTGCATGGACGGGAATCTCGATTCGAATCGTTTCCCGACGCGTTCCATGGTGGCGTCGAAGGTTTTGCGGTCGACGGGTTTGAGCAGGTAGCCGCTTGCCTGCACCTCGTAACCGAGCACCGCGAAATCGCTGCTGGATGTGATGAACACGATTGTGCAGTCGTCGTTCTGTCGGCGAATCAGCCGCGCTATGTCCAAACCGGTGGCGGCATGCGGCGAGGCCTCGTCATCGGTGAGATAGCAGTCGAGCAGTAGCAGATCGTACCGCTCTTTTCTCCAGCTTGCTATGAACGATCCCGCGTCGGCGAAGGCGTCGCAGACCATGTCCCCGTCATGTCCGCGGCTGAAATGGTCCGTGCACATGGCCGCGATCTGCTCACGTTCGGCGGCGTGGTCCTCGACGATGGCGATGCGCACGTTCCCTCCTTCCGGCGATTCCCGGCAGACGTCCGCTGTCCGAAGTCGGCCGTGTTGCCTGTTCTGTCTCCAGCGTACCGGGAGAGGGAAATACGGGGTGCGGCGAACGGCGCGTTTCATGCCAGAAAACCGTGTTTCGTGCCACGGACGTCGATTTGTGGGCTGAGGCGTATGGCCGCATGGATGGCGAAAGGCCCGTTCCGCAAATGGGAACGGGCCTTTCGGACCATGTCGTTATGCCGTCATCGCATGCCGTGCATCACCGCGCGGCATGACGGCGTCGCATCACTCGGCCAGAGCCTTGTCCACGACCTCGGTCGCCTCGGCGAGCACCTTGTCCAGAGCCTCGGGGGACTCGAAGGACTCGGCGTACACCTTGTAGATGTTCTCGGTGCCGGACGGGCGGGCGGCGAACCAGTTGTCCTTGGTGGTGACCTTCAGGCCGCCGATCTTGGCGTGGTTGCCCGGAGCCTCGGTGAGCTTGGCGGTGATGTCCTCGCCGGCCAGCTGCGTGGCCTCGACGTCGTCGCCGGTGAGCTTGGCGAACTTCTGCTTCTGCTCGAGGGTGGTCGGGGTGTCGACGCGCTTGTACCAGCTTTCGCCGAAGCGCTCGACCTGCTCCTGGTGCAGCTGTGCCGGGTTCTTGCCGGTCTTGGCGGTGATCTCGGCGGCCAGCAGGTCGGGGATCAGGCCGTCCTTGTCGGTGGTCCACACGCGGCCGTCCTTGCGCAGGAAGGACATGCCGGAGCTTTCCTCGCCACCGAAGGCGACCTCGCCCTTGAACAGCGGGTCAACGAACCACTTGAAGCCGACCGGAACCTCGACGAGCTTGGCGTTGATGGACGCGGCCACACGGTCGATCAGGGAGGAGGAGACGAGCGTCTTGCCGATGCCGGCGTTCTCCGGCCAGCCCGGGCGGTTGCCGCCGAACAGGTACTCCACGCACACGGCGATGTAGTGGTTCGGGTTCATGACGCCCCAGTTCGGGCAGACGATGCCGTGGCGATCGGCGTCCGGATCGGTGCCGCCGACCAGATCGTACTTGTCCCACGCGCCGTTGTTGAGGGAGTCGACCAGACCCTTCATGGCGTACGGGGAGCTCGGATCCATACGGATCTTGCCGTCGTGGTCGATGGTCATGAAGCTCCAGGTCGGATCGACCTGCGGGCGCACCACGTCGATGGTCAGGTTGTACTTCTCGTTCATGAGCGGCCAGTAATTGACCGAGGCGCCGCCGAGCGGGTCGATGCCCAGACGCACGCCGGAGGAGCGGATCACGTCGAAGTCGATGACGTTCTCCAGATCGGACACATAGTGCTCGCGGAAGTCGAAGCGCTCGACCAGGTCGGACTTGATGGCCTGCTCGAACGGCACGCGCTTGACGTTCTTGAAGTCGCCGAGCAGCTCGTTGGCGCGGTCGGCGATGGCGTTGGTGACGTCGGCCGGGGCCGGGCCGCCGGTGACCGGGTCGTACTTGAAGCCGCCGTCGGTGGGCGGATTGTGGGACGGGGTGACGACGATGCCGTCGGCGAGACCGTCGCCGGTGAAGCGCTGGGTGCCGTCGGCCGCACGGTTGTGGGTCAGGATGGCCTGGGACACGACCGGGGTCGGGGTGAAGTCGTCGCGGGAGTCGACGCGCACGCGCACGCCGTTGGCGACGAGCACCTCGATGGCGGTCTTCCAAGCCGGTTCGGACAGGGCGTGGGTGTCGCGGCCGATGTACAGCGGGCCGGTGACGCCGGCCTTCTTGCGGTATTCGGCGATGGCTTGGGTGATGGCCACGATGTGGGCCTCGTTGAACGAGGTCTTCAGGGACGATCCGCGGTGGCCGGAGGTGCCGAAGGAGACACGCTGCTCCGGGATGTTGGGATCGGGGACGACGTCATAGTACTTGCCGATGACCTCGTCGACGTTGATCAGATCTGCTGGGGTGGCGGGCATTCCCGCATTTTTTGCAACCATAGTCAACATTGTGCCACGCGTGCATGTCCAATCGGCGCAATCGTCCCATTATGTGCGATGAATACGTTTTCTTTTTTGGCTGATTTCGGCGTGTCTCATATGTGGCCGGGGCTTTGCGTGGTTTGCTGACGGGCGATTTGCCAATATCGTGTTGGTCGTGTATTGTCTTACCTGATTCGACTCATGCAGGGTTGCAAGTCAACTTTTTAAGACGCAAGACCTGAGATGTGGCATTGCTATGCCATGTCTCGGGTCTTTTTTGTTGCGCGGCAGCCAGGATCGCATGATCGGAACGGTCGAAAGGAAAAGAAAGGAATCAGGATGGCTGACTCACTCGAATCGCAGATCATCACTGCAATCGGTGGTCCTGACAACGTTTGCAGCCTGACGCATTGCGCCACTAGGCTGCGCTTCGAATTGGTGGACGCCTCCAAGGTGGACCAGAACTCCCTTGAACACATGAAGGGCGTGCTTGGCGCGGTCCCGCAGAGCGGCGACCGCTTCCAGGTGGTCATCGGCGGCGGCGTGGCCACCGTGTACGAGAACATCATGCATCTGCCCGAGATGGCGAAGGTCGGCACCGGCTCCGCCGATGACGGCAGCGGCCACAAGAGCAACGCCGACGTCAAGGCCGAGGCCCGTTCCAAGGCACGCGGCAAGGTGGCGTGGATGGACTCCTTCTTCGAGTACCTCGCCGACTCCTTCCGTCCGATCCTGGGCGTGTTGCTCGGCGCGTCCATCATCATCGCGCTGGTCAACCTGCTTATCTCGCTGAACGTCATTCCGAACGACGAGGCCTCCGCCGGCTGGGTGTTCGTGAAGGCCATCTGGAAGGGCGTGTTCTACTTCCTGCCGATCATGGTCGCCTACAACGCCGCCAAGAAGCTCAAAGTCGATCCGTGGCTGGGCGGCTCCATCATGGCCATCCTCATGACCCCGCAGTTCACCGGACTGATGGATGCCAAGACCACCATGTGCGTGGAGAACGCGGCCCTCGGCACCAAGTCCTGCACGGCCAATATCTTCGGCCTGCCGATGGCTCTGAGCGACTACAGCGGCAACGTGTTCGTGCCTCTGCTCATGGCCGCCGTGCTCGCGCTCGTCTACCACGGACTGAAGAAGATCATCCCCGAAAGCGTCCAGCTGGTCTTCGTGCCGTTCTTCTCCATGATCATCGTCGGCGCGTTGACTGCCTTCATCATCGGCCCGCTCGGCGTGTGGGTCGGCAACGGCCTCGGCGTCGGCCTGGCATGGCTCAACACCCACGCCCCGTTCATCTTCGCCATCATGATCCCGCTGCTGTATCCGTTCCTGGTGCCGCTCGGCCTGCACTGGCCGCTCAACGCCCTGATGCTCATGAACATCCAGACCCTCGGCTACGACTTCATCCAGGGCCCGATGGGCGTGTGGAACTTCGCATGCTTCGGCGCCACCGCAGGCGTGCTCTTCCTTGCCATCCGCGACAAGGACAAGGACATGCGCCAGACTGCCTTCGGCGCGCTCGCCGCAGGCCTGCTCGGCGGTGTCTCCGAACCGTCCCTGTACGGCATCCACCTGCGCTACAAGCTCATCTACAAGCGCATGCTCGTCGGCTGCGGCCTCGGTGGCGTCGTCATCGCCATCCTCGGCTGGCTCTTCCCGTCCGTCACCGCCGCCGGCCAGACCGTGCACGGCGTGACCACCACCGCCTTTGCCTTCACTTCGCTGCTGACCATCCCGGTCTTCAACCAGATGTGGGTGTACGCGGTGTCCATCGCGGTGTCCTTCCTTACCTCCTTTGTGCTGATCATCACCTTCGACTACCGCACGCCGGAACAGAAGGCCGAAGTGCTGGCCCGTGCCGCCGCCGACCAGAAGAATGCCGCCCCGGCCGCCGAAGTCAAGGAAGCCGCCGCCCCGGTCGCTGTCGCCACTGCAACCGCGACCAAGACGGAAGCCGCCGCTCCTGCCGTCGCCACTTCCACCACCGTGGTGAACGCGCCGGTCGCCGGCCATGTGATCGCTCTGGACGAAACCGGCGACCCGGTCTTCGCATCCCGTGCTCTCGGCGAAGGCGTCGGCATCCAGCCGTCCGCCAGCGAGGTCGTGGCCCCGGTCTCCGGTGTGCTGCAGACCGTCGCCGAAACCGGCCATGCCTTCGGCATCAAAACCGATGACGGTGTGGAGGTGCTCGTGCATGTCGGCATCGACACCGTGAAGATGAACGGCGAGGGATTCACCGTCAAGGTCAAGGCCAACGATCGCGTTAACGCGGGGGATCCGCTGGTTTCCGTCGACTTTGCTAAAGTGAAGGAAGCTGGATACAGCACCACCACGCTGATGACGGTGCTCAACACCGCAGCCCTCGCCTCCGTCACGCCGAAGACCGGCATCGACGTCAAGGCAGGGGATGAGGTGATCGACATCCAGCGCTAACTGTCACACAGAGGCGAAAAGGGGTCGACGTGGACGTTCTTCGCGTATTCAACAACAATGTCGTGCTGGCCAAGGACGGCGACCGCGAGGTGATCCTCACGGGTCGTGGCATCGGCTTCCAGGCCAAGCCGGGGCAGCACGTGGATGACGCGAAGATCGTCCGTCGATTCGTCCCCGTCGACGGCAGGGATCCCGACCACATGGCACAGCAGGTGGCCGGGATCCCTCCCGAAATCATCAGACTCGTCACGGACGCCATGAACCGGACGGGGCTGAAGGAACAGGCCGACGGCAAGCCATCCCTGGTCATGGCGCTCGCCGACCATCTCTGCGGCGCGATCCAACGCGCGCAGAAAAAGCAGAGCATTGAATATCCGCTTGAGGCGGAAGTGAGGTCGCTCTATCCCGACGAATACGCCAAGGGTCTGGCGCTGGTCGACGCGATGAACACCTATCTGGGCGGAGCCCTGCCCCGCAGCGAAGCGGTGGCGTTTGCATTGCATCTGGTCAATGCGGGATTCTCAGGCGGCGACATGTCCACCACATACGCCATGACCGGCGTCATCCAGCAGATGATCGCCGTCATCGAAAGCACATACGACGTCAAACTCGAGCAGGACAGCGTCAACGTGGCGCGGTTCATCACACATCTGCGCTACCTGTTCGTGCGCATCCACCAGCACAAGCAGCTCGACGACGAGCCGCAGCCGATCATCGAATCGATCAAAACCTCGTATCCGCGCGCGTACCAGTGCGCGAAGCAGCTTGCGATGGTGGTGAGGATGAGGCTGGAGGTCGGTCTTACGGAATCGGAAACCGCATACCTTGCGTTGCACGTGTCGCGTGTCGCGGAGAAGGCCGGGGAGCCGCAACCGCGGGAATCGTAATCAATAATCGAAATAGCCGTGGCGTTCGGCCGCTTATATTTCCATATTTCCGGAACGACGGACATCCCGACGACGGACATCCCGCGAGCCGTGCGTGTCCTACGCGGAATACATGACGGAATGAATGACCTGCATGCGATTCCGGCGTCGGCTACCGCTGTTCGGCGACACGTTCCAGCGCGCTCGGCTCCGTGGACGTCTCCGGCACACGCACGGTCAGCGCCTTGCGCTCCACGCTGAAACGGATGTGCTTCGTCTCGGGAAGCATATCGCCGTCCACCTGCGCCAAAACGGGCTTCTCCAACTTAATCTCAGCGCTGACGCCCTGCACCTGATCGACGGTGGAATTCGTGGACAGCGGGCTCTGCTGCGCCTTGCCGGTGATGGTCTGGTGCAGCACGTCGCCGAACAGGTTGCACCAGCCGAGGAGGCCGCCGGAGGTGTCGATGACCTCGTAATCAAGCAGACCGTCATCGTATGAGGCGTCGGGCATCAGCGAGAACACGGGGATCTGTCCGCAATTGCCCGCCATGAACGTGCGGAAGACCAGTCCATGTGTGGAATGCGTGCTGCCGTCGGCGCTGGTGATGGTGACGTCGCCCTTGTATTTCGGGGCGAACAGGTTCTTCACGCCCGACACGAAATAGGCCAGCCAGCTGATGTTCTTCTTCAATTCCGGATCGGTGTCCTCGATCATCATCGCGTCGAAGCCGATGCCCGCGATGATGAGGAACGCGTGCCCGTGGTCGGTGGTCTTGTCGTCCAACAGGGTGAGACGACCCACATCCACCTGACGTGAGCCGTGCGAGGTCGCCACGGTGAGCGCCGCGTCGATGTCGTCCACGGGAATGCCCATATTCCGGGCGAACAGATTGCCTGTGCCGATCGGTACGATGCCCAACGCGTGCCCGGTTCCGGACAACGCGCTCGCCACGGTGCGCACCGTGCCATCTCCGCCGACCGCCACCACGACGTCGGCGCCATGGTCCAAAGCCTCCAAAGCGCAGGCGCGACCATCCTTGTCGAGCTGCGTCTCGATGAACTCCACCTGGGTGAGATGCTTCGCCTCGCAGAACTCCCTGATATGCTCCTTGCGCTGCTCCGCCTGCGGTTTGGAAGGATTGACGACGAACGCGTAATGCACTTGATCATCGTCGCGTTTGTCGAGTTTCTCAGCGAGCGTGCGGTGCCTGTAGGCGCGGTAACCGAAGAACGCGGCCGCACCCACGGCGACCACGACGACGGCGATGATGAGGATGATAAGTGGCATAGGCATACGTCCATTGTCCACTGGGCCTTCGAAAAAGGCGAATTTGACATGCCGAATTTCGACGATTCCCGCACACGCGTCTAAAAATGAGAACGGTTGCGTCGGTGTCTGCTTTCGGCACTAGGCTGAGAACCATGCTTGATATTCAATTCATTCGTGAACATGCTGACGTTGTCAAGGAATCCCAGCGTAAGCGTGGCGAATCGGTCGAACTTGTCGACGAGGTGCTGCGCTCCGACGAGGTTCGCCGCTCCTCTCTGAAGGAATTTGAGGCCGCCCGCGCGCGGCAGAAGGAGATTGGCAAGAAGGTCGCCGCCGCCCCCGCGGACGAGAAGGCCAAGCTGATCGCCGCCACCAAGGAGCTGTCCCAGAAGGTCTCCGAATACAAGGCCGCCGCGGATGCCGCCGCCGAGGAATACACCACCGCCATGTGGAAGCTGTCCAACATTGTCGAACCGGAGGCTCCGGAAGGTGGCGAGGACGATTACGTCGTCGTCAAGAAGGTCGGCCAGATTCGCGATTTCGCGGCCGAAGGCTTCGAGCCGAAGGACCACCTGACGCTCGGCCGCGGCGTGGCCGGCATTGATATGGAGCGCGGCGTGAAGGTCGGCGGCTCCCGCTTCTACTTCCTGCGCGGCCAGGTGGCTCGCATGCAGATCGCCATGCTCACCATGGCCGTCGACCAGGCCGAGGAGCACGGCTTCACGCTGGCCATCACCCCGACGCTGGTGCGTCCGGAAGTGATGCGCGGCACCGGCTTCCTCAACTCCCATGCGGACGAGATTTACCGCCTGCGCGAGCCCGACGACCAGTATCTGGTCGGCACCTCCGAAGTGGCGCTCGCCGGCATGCACGAGAACGAGATTCTGAACCTTGAGAACGGTCCGCTGCGTTATTGCGGCTGGAGCTCCTGCTACCGCCGCGAGGCTGGCGCCGCAGGCAAGGACACCTCCGGCATCATCCGCGTGCACCAGTTCGACAAGGTGGAGATGTTCGTCTACGCCAAGCAGGAGGACTCCTACAAGGAGCACGAGCACCTGCTGGCCATGGAGCAGGAGATGCTCGGCAAGGTCGAGGTGCCGTACCGCATCATCGACACCGCCGCCGGCGATCTGGGTTCCTCCGCCGCCCGCAAGTTCGATTGCGAGGCCTGGGTGCCGACCCAGGGCCGCTACCGCGAGCTGACCTCCACCTCCAACTGCACCGAGTATCAGGCACGCCGCCTGAACATTCGCGAACGCATGGAGGATGGCAGCACCCGCGCCGTCTCCACGTTGAACGGCACGCTGGCGACCACTCGTTGGCTGGTCGCCATCCTTGAGAACCATCAGCAGAAGGACGGCTCCATCGAGATTCCGAAGGCCATGCGTCCGTACATGGGTGGCAAGGAAGTCATCGAGCCCACTAAATGGGAAGCCTGATTTCATCAGGCTTCGCCGGGTCTGTGCGCGGTGCGTGACGCTTTCGCTACGCACCGGCCACGGACAGTTCCACTGGACTGTCCGTCCCACTAAATGGGAAGCCTGATTCCCGGGACCGGCCATATCCGGTTTCTGATGTGAATCCGTGAAAAGCGGCGTTGGCACCTGTGCCACGCCGCTTTTCTCATCGCTGTGATATATTGACGTTTCGTACGTGTGGTTTCGGCCTCTCGTACGAAGGACAGATGTCTGAGCGGTCTAAAGAGACGGTCTTGAAAACCGTTGAAGGGCAACCTTCCGCGAGTTCGAATCTCGCTCTGTCCGCTTGCGGGCTTATCGGTTTCTGCCGATAAGCCCTTTTTCGTTCGGGTCCTGTTCCGGCCACGCCCGGTCCGCCCGGGGCATGCCCCTCATGCCCAATCACACAATACGACGGTCCGCGGCCCAACGGGTGAGTTCCGAGCGGTTCGACAACTGCAGCTTGCGCAGCACCGAGCTCATATGGGTCTCCACGGTCTTGATGGAGATGAACAGTTCCGAAGCCACCTCCTTGTACGTATAGCCGCGCGCGATCAGCCGCATGACCTCCTGCTCGCGATTGGACAGCCGGTCCAGCTCGTCATCGTGGATCGGGCCGCCGAACGCGCCGTTCGCGCTCGGCCCATTCTGGAAGGCGGACAGCACGAATCCCGCCAATTTCGGCGAGAACACGGCGTAGCCCTCATACACTTGCTTGATGGAGGACACCAGGTCGTCTCCGGAAATCGTCTTGGTCACATACCCCTGTGCGCCGGCGCGGATCACGGAACCGACATCCTGCGGCGAATCTGACACGGACAGCGCGAGGAAGACGGTATCGGGGGAGTATGCGCGCGATTTCGCGAGAATTTCGGCGCCCCCGCCGTTCTCGCCGCCCGGCACGTGCACGTCCAGCAGCACCACATCCGGTTTGGTCTGCGCGATCATCGCCACCGAACCTTCCACGTCGGCCGCCTGTCCGACCACGTCGAAATATGGCTGCAACGTGGCGATCACGCCTGCGCGGAACATCTCGTGGTCGTCCACGACGGCGATTCTGATGTGCTGTTCCCGCTCGCTCATTCTTACTCCTTGGTTCGATCGATTCGCTGCCGCGTCTGTCGTGTGTATCGCGTTCATTGCGCTGGCTGCATCCGTCATCGCGATTGCCGTTGCGATTGCGCCGGTTGTGCGCCCGCATCGCCGTTCGCCGTGGTGGCCGCGCCGCCGTCCGTATCTTCCGCCGTACCTGAAATCGGCATGTGCATGCGCACTTCCGTACCCCAGCCGGGCCTCGACACAATCTCCACTGTACCGCCGCGGCGCTTGATACGTCCGATGATGGACTCGCGGATGCCCAGGCGATTCGCTGGAATGGCGTCGACATCGAAGCCGTTGCCATGGTCGCGTACGAACACCTCCACCAGTTTGTCGCCGGCTTCGCAGTAGACGGATATCGGTTCGCCGCCATGCGTCACGGCGTTGACGAGCGCCTGCTGCGTGGCGTCCAGCAGCGCGTCGGTCTGCGCGCTCGGCTGTGCGTCGCCCACCGTCACCACCTCGATCGGTTTGCCATGTGTGTCCTCCACATGCGCCGCGATCTGCTTCAAACCGGCGTTGACGGAACGATCCGACGTGGTGCGCTCCTGATACAGCCATTCGCGCAGCTCGCGTTCCTGCTGCCTCGCCAGCGAGAACACGGTCTGCTGGTCATCGGCATGCAACTGGATCAGTGCCAGCGTCTGCAGCACGCCATCGTGCAGGTGGGCGGTCATATCGGCACGCTCCTCCTCACGTTCCTTCAACGCGCGCTCCGTGCCCAAATCCCGTATCAACGCCGTGATCCATGGCACAATCGCCAGCAGCACGCCGACAAGCATCGCCAGACCGGCGACCAGCATGGTGAGCGTGGCATGCCGTGCGGATGGCATCGTGCGGACATGCGTGGCGATATACAGCGCATATGCGGCGAAGATGATCGCAATGCCGGCGAGCATCGTCCACAACTGGCCTTCCTTCGCGTTGAAACGAAGCCAGGACACGCCGATGCCGACCACGCCGAGCAGCACCGGCAGAATCAGCGTGCCTTCGAGACCGGTCGCCGCCATCACCGCGCACAGACCCAACGCGGCGAGTCCCGCCATGGCCAGCAACGCGGGTTTCGGTGCCTGCCGGAGCATCTGTTCCAGGCTTTCGGACGATTGCCAACCGTCTTCAGATGGCGTTTCGTTTGCTATTGCTCCGGTCGCAGCCGATTGCGAGCCGACGTTTTGCATGCTTGTTCCAGCGTCCGCGATGCCGCGTGCGTCGGACCTGCCGTATGGCGCGTTCCCGCGTGACAACGGCGCGCTGCCTACGGGCTGGCTGCCTGCGATGGCGTATGCCTGCTGTACCGGATCGCCGGTGGGAATGGTGATCCACAGGAAGATGTAGGCGATGAGTCCGGAGCCGAAGAAGAAGGACGTGACGACGAAGATGAAATGGATCAGATTGACGGACACGCCCAGATGCATGCTGATGGCCTTGGCCACGCCAGCAGCCGCACGTCCATACGTTGGCCGCAGCAACGGTAGCCTGGCCGGTCGTGATGGTGCGGGACGGCCTTCGCGCAGGGCCTGTTCGTAGCACCAGCGCATGTAGACCGCGCTGGCCTGGTCGTACTGTTCCTGCGTGTATCGCGGTTTGGCTAAGGACTTCATGCTTCCATTGTGCCCTGTCGGGGATGCCGATTCAGGGCTTTCAGCCAGTGTTCAGGGCAGATTCAGGGTGTTCCCCGATACGTGTGACGGCTGCGGATTGCTGTAATGGAGACATGAGCAATGCAAACAACAATCCGCAAGGCGGTCGTGCCGCTGGTTCTGCCGGACCGCAGCCCCAGCCGTCGATGTATCAGCCGCAACCGAATCGCGGCAATCGATTCTTCACATGGATCCGCTCCAGCCGGATCATGCGCGGCCGTAACCGTTGGGTCGCCGGCGTGTGCGACGGCGTGGCGCGCCGCCTGGGATGGAGCGCCACCCTGGTCCGCGCGCTGGTGATCCTCACCTCGCTGCTGTTCGGCGCCGGAGCGGCGTTCTACGCACTGGCCTGGTTCCTGCTGCCGGACGAGACGGATGGCCGGATCCTGTGCGAGGAGCTGATCAACGGCCATTGGGATTGGAACTGTGCGGGCGCGCTGGTATGTGCCGCGGTGGCGCTGTGCCTGCCCGGCGCCGGATGGCTGGCGTTCGGCGTGGCCGTGCTGGTGTTCTGGCTGCTGGTGAATCGCCAATCGTATGCGGCAAGCTGGCAGCCGCCGCAAGCGGGCGGACCATGGCCGGGGCAGCCTACCCAACCCACGCAGCCCGGACAGCCGGCGCGGCCTGCGCAATCGCAATATATGCCGCGTCCGATGCCGGCGAACACGGCCACTGCCGCGAACATGTCAGGCATGACCGGCCAACCAATGCCGCAGCCGACGCGTCCCACGCCTTCTAGCTACCAGCAGTACGCGCGTCCCGCCCAATCGCCATACCAGACGTTTCAACAGCCGGTGAACCCGCCGGCCGCGTTCGCCACGGCCAATGTGCCGCCGACTTTCACCGCTCCGCCGACGGTGGAGGCGCCGCAACCGAAACGAGTCCGCCGCAAGCCGGCAGGACCGCTGCTGGTGCTGGTGACGCTTGGCATGGCTTTGCTGGCGATCGCCGGAACCGGCTGGTACGCCACCACGATGACGGTCGATTGGGATTACGCCTTGCGTATTCTGCGTCTCGCCACGCTGTGCTGTGGCGGCATCTGCCTGGGAATCGGCGTGGTAATCGTCGTGCTCGGCTGTATGGGCCGTCGCGCCGGCGGTCTGCATCCGCTGGCATGGTTCGCGGCGTTCATGGCCGTGGCGATGACGTTCTGTACAGGCGCGGTGGCATGGGAAAGCCGCGGATGGATGATGTCGGACGACTATCACCGTATGACGGTCTCCGGCACCGTGACATGGAGCGACACCAGCGACGCCCAGATGAAACGGTACGAACAGGGACTGGTGGTGGTCGGCAAGAATTACGCCAACGATGTGCTTGACATCGATCTGAGCGGATATCCGGCCGCGCATGGCAAACACAAGGTCAAGCTCGACGACGGCACGTACGGCGAAAGCTCATGTCCGACGGGAGAACTGAATCTAGTGGTGGTGAACGCCCAGGTGGTGGTCACGCTGCCGGACGGATGCCAGTGGTCGGTCAGTGACAGGGACAGCGGCTACACCAACGTCACGGATTACGTGGGAGGGCCGGACGGGCTCACGTTCTTCAATGGCACGGGCTTCATGGGCCTGTCCCTCGATGAGGACGATGGTTCGGTGCCTGGCCACCATGGGGTGAACAAGGGCGTTCCGGCGCTCGACGGCACCACCGATCCCGACGATTCGGACGATGATGATGCGGATGATGCTGACGATCCGGACGAATCTGATGAATCCGATAGCGAGGACGATTCGCACGATTCGGTGTACGACGGCGCGGATCTCGACAAGGCATTCAAAACAATCTACGAGAACAAGTGGTATTGGCCGTCGATCGATTCGGACAAGGCTCCGGAGGAGCCGGATTTGTTCGTCAACGTCGATGGAACGGTCGGTGGCAGCGTCACCATGCAGTACGCGTCCGACAGCAAGCTGCCATTGGGAACGGCGCACGGCCAATCGCACGGCAGCGCCGGCGGGAAGAGCACCAGTGGAAAGAGCGCCGACGGAAAGGAAACGAAATGAGTGACGAGAAAACCCGTGAAATGCCGTTGACCGACGTCATGGGAATCGCGGATATCGCGGACGAGCCTACGGAAACCCTGCCGGTCGCCGGCGATTCGGGCGAGGCGAAGACCGAATCGTTCCAGCGGCCGGTCGACCCATCCAAACAGGTGCGCATCGGCAAAACGGACGGCGATCTGGTCGTCCGCCCGTCCGGGCCAAGCACCGGAACCATCGTGCTGGGCGTGTTCTTCTGCCTGGTCGGCCTGATGGCCACGCTGTGCCTATTGCCCACCGGCACATGGCGTTGGATGCCGAATCCCTCGACGCTGTTCTTCTACGTGGTCGGCGGTCTCGGCGCGCTGCTGCTCGTCATCTCCGTGATCTGGGCAATCGTCGCCGCGATGCGTCTGCGCCGACGGGAACGCCAGTCAGCAGAACAGTCCCCAGAAGGCCAGCAGCGCCAACGATAGCGCCGCCGACACCACCACACACGTGGCCACGATGACATGGCCGGATCCGATGCATGCTTTTCCATTTTCTTTCGATTCGCATCGGATTCCGGTTGTGGCATCGTGGCCATTCTTCATATGCGTTTTCATATTCGCGGTGGTGTTCATGTCTGCGATCGCGCGGTTTTCGGCATGACGACGGCACATGTCCACGATGATTTCCGCCAGCAGCCAGGCGAACGCGACAAGGCTCAGCCACGTGAGCGTGACGATGACATGCCAGTTCTTGGCAAGCACCGCCGAATTGTCCGTCAATGAGATTGCATCGATGATGACGGTGACCAGATACGCCAGGAACACGCCGGTCGTGCCGACGGCAAGAAGGGTGTTGATTATCAGTGCGGTGCGCATGCTGGTTGGGAAACGATGGTCGGTTATTCCGATCGGATGCGCCACGTTCGGCTGCGCGGACAGGCTTGGAGAGACGTTCGAAATGGTCGAATCCACCGAAGCCGAATCGCGTGATATCCGCCGTGACGCACGGCGCTCGCGCACCCAGCCGGCGACGAGCAGAATCGGCGCGCCACACATCGCCAGCAATGCGCACAGCAGGCAAACCGCGATCGCGCCGATGATCACGCCCATCGATTTAACCAGCGCGGGCGGGGTCTTCAGCGGTGCCGTGACCGTCTGGTCCGGTTGCGCTCCGGCGACCATCGGTGTCGCCCAATCGTCCGCGCCCGTGCCACTCGCCACCGCGTTGATCCAATCCTCCAGATCGTGCGTGTAATGCGGCTCCAATGGCAATCCCGGAACCGTCTGGTTCGAACCGGTTCGCAACTGATGGTTCGCGTCGTAATACCGCAGCGTCACATTCGTGTTGCCGGCCTGGTTCGCGGCTTTGGTCAGCAGCCGTGCGCCCTGTTCGACAGGCATGGCCGTGTCCTTGACACCGTAGTTGATGAGCAGCGGCATGGTGAGCGATCTGCGGTATTTGGCCACGTCGAAATCCGCGTAGGCGAGTCCCATGCGTTGCGTGCCAAGGCTGGTGATGCGCGGAATGAGCTGCTTGACTGCGTCGGGCGCGCCCGCGGCGGTCAGATAGTTGGTGGCGGCGAGCGTCATCTGCTGGCGGCCCGAGACGACCGGGGGAGAGGTGAGGATGGCGAAGGCGAGGTCCGGATGCTGCCGCGTCAGCACGGTGGCGATCCACGTGCCTTCCGATTCGGCGTAGATGCCGGTTTCCGACCTGCTCACGCCTGGCCAGTTTCTCAGGATCTCTAGCGATTTCGCATAGTCGCGCGCGCTGGACACGTAGTTGCGGTGCAGCATCGTGTAGTTGTCGAGTCGCTTGTCGGGCACGAGGGTGGTGATGCCGGCCGACGCCATCGCGTTCGCCACATCGCCGAACGCTTCAGACGATTTGCCGGTGCCTGAGCCGTGCAGGAACAGGCATGCGGGACGGTCTGTCGGAGCGTCGAGTGGCTCGCGGACGATGGCGTTCACGGTTTTGCCACCGTCCAACGCGACCGTGATATGCGTTTCCTTGGTGCGGTATGCGCCTTCCTGCGGGGTTTTGAGCACGGCGCCCGTGGCCGGGTTGACGGCTTGGATGGCGGTGTTGGCCGTAGCGGGCGTGATATGGTCAGTGAATGGCCCGACCTGCCATTTCGGCGCCATCGCATTGCCGAGCGCGCATAAGACCATGGTCAGAAGAAGCGCCAGCGCGGTGGTCGCCGCGCAGGTGACGAGAATTCGTTTCACAATGCTTCGCACGGTACGCCACTCTAGTCGTGTTCAGTGGTTATGGCGTGGAAAACGCGAAATCATGGGGAATCCGCGGCGCAATCGCAATCCCTGCGTCGCAAGTCAATGCTCTCGTGCCGTAAAGCAGCGCGAAACCAGGGGAAAATCGCAATAACCCCTTCCACAATCCGCCTGTGGATATGTGGAAATCCGTCGGTTCCATCGCCTCCTTTCCGCCAAACCGACGGTGGGAGGCCTCCAGTCGTCGGTTTCGCCGCGCCTTTTCCGCCAAACCGACGGTGAGCGTTCCAAACGTCGGTTTGATATTGCGATTTCCGTCAAACCGACGCTTAGTCCCTCCTCAGCGTCGGTTTGACGGATTGGGGACGATGGAATCGACGCTGAGATGGGATTTGGGAGAGAGAAGTGGGGAGTTGGGATGAGGGGTTAGGCGCGGGTTTCGTAGCGACGGGTGTAGAGCACCAGCAGGATCACGGCGAGCAGGCTGATCGGCGCACCTGCGATGCCGGTGAAATGGTAGTTCATCGCAGTCGCAGTCAGTGCTGCGCCGCCGACGATGGAACCGATCGCATTGCCGAAATTGAAAGCGATCTGCACGGCGGCACCGGCGATCAGCTCGCCGCCGCCTTCGCCCGCCTGCACCATCAGCAGTTGCTGCGGCGACGAATTGAAGAACAGCGCGAAACCGATGACGAACGTCAGCAGCGCGGTGGTCGCATGATTGCCGGGCAGCAGGAAGACCAGCAACAGTCCGCACAAGGCGATGCCGTGCGACAGCGCCGCGGTCGCGCCCGCCTTCCACAGGTCGGTCAGCCTGCCGCCCGCAATGCCGCCGACCACCATGCCGAGACCGGCGAGCACCATCAGAATCGGCACCATCGCAGCCGGCCATCCGCCGGTTTTCTGCAGCCATGGCGACACGTAGCTCCACCAGCAGAAGATGCCGGAATTGCCGAAGAACACGGCCAGCAGAATCAGCCACGGGCCGGGGTGGGTGAGGAAGCGGAACTGCCCCTTGATGCCGGCATCCTTGATCGGGTCGATGGACGGCACCCACGAAATCACCACGATGATCGTCATAAGCGCCCAAGCGGCCAGAATCGCGAACGCCAGCCGCCAAGACATCGCCTCGGCGAGCAGTGTTCCCGCGGGCACGCCCAGCATGTTGGCCACCGTCTGGCCCATCACCATCATGGACACGGATTGCGCCTCCTTGCCCTTGTCGGCAAGCGTTTTGGCGATCAGCGTGGCCGTGCCGAAGAACGCGCCATGCGGCAGGCCGGAGATGAAACGCGCCACCAGCAGCATCGGCGAGCAGAAGGAGACGGCGCTGAGCGTGTTGCCGACCAGTGCGATGGCCATGAACAGGATGATGAGATGCTTCGGCGGCACCTTGCGGCCGAACACCAGGATCAGCGTGCCGACGCACACGCCGATGGCGTACGCGGAGATGTAATGGCCGGCCGCGGGAATGCTGACATGCATGGCGGCGGCCGTCTGGGGCAGGATGCCCATCATCACGAATTCGGCGGCGCCGAGGATGAAGGCGCCGGAGGCCAGCGCCAGAATGCTTCTCTTCATGGGGATTCCTTATTTTGGATTTTCCGCCGAACCAGCGTTTGGGCCGGCACTTGGATGGTGCCGGGCGTCGGTTCGATATTGCGATTCCCGTGAAACCGACGGTGAGACGATGCCAAGCGTCGGTTTGGTGGAAAGGCAAAGAAAAAGGCGGAACCGAAGTTCCGCCTTAGTTGTCGGGCTGGCGGGATTTGAACCCGCGGCCTCTTCGTCCCGAACGAAGCGCGCTACCAAGCTGCGCTACAGCCCGTTTGGCAACAGTTGGTTATGTTACACGATTGCGCGGCGCTTGCAAACACGGCGTGTCGCGTGTTGTGTAGTGGCTTCTCGGTACACTGTTGGCTTATGACTGAGACCAATGAATCCCAAGAAAACCAGAATGAGGACGAGGCTGCGGTCCCCACTATGACCACGGTGGAACGCGCCGAAATGCTGCTGCAGCAGGATGCTGCGATTCGCGCCAAGATCAACGACGGCGCCACCTTGGACGAGGCCGTGGACCCGTCCAACAAGGAATTCGGCCCGCTGGCCCACCCGGAGCAGGTGCAGATGCGCGTGGCCAAGCGCGCCATGATGCTCAAGGAAGGCATCCAGCCGTACCCGGTGACCCTTGACGTCACCGCCACCATCGAAGAGGTCCGTGCCAAGTACGACGGCAAGCTCGAAGCGGGCGACGAGACCGAGGACGTGGTCGGCATCGCCGGCCGCGTGCTCTTCCTGCGTAACGCGGGCGGCCTGTGCTTCGTGCAGCTCGCCGCCGGCGACGGCACCAAGATCCAGGGCATGATCTCCAAGAAGGAGATCGGCGCCGACTCCCTGAAGCAGTTCAAGCAGCTGGTCGACCTGGGCGACCACCTGTTCATCAAGGGCCGCGTGATCGCCTCCAAGACTGGCGAACTGTCCGTGTTCGCCACCGAATGGGCCATCGCCGCCAAGGCGCTGCAGCCGCTGCCGGCTCTGCACAAGGAGCTGAACGAAGATACCCGCACCCGCAAGCCGTACATCGGCATGATCGCGGACGAGAAGATCCGCAACATGGTGCGCAACCGTTCCAAGGCCGTCGCCTCCCTGCGCAAGACCTTCGCCGACCATGACTTCCTTGAGGTCGAGACCCCGATGCTGCAGACCGTGCACGGCGGTGCCGCGGCACGTCCGTTCACCACGCACATGAACGCCTTCGACCTGGACCTCTACCTGCGCATCGCGCCGGAACTGTTCTTGAAGCGCTGCCTCGTCGGCGGCATCGACCGCGTGTTCGAAATCAACCGCGACTTCCGCAACGAAGGCGTCGACGCCACCCACGCCCCGGAATTCACCATGGTCGAGGCCTACCAGGCCTACGGCAACTACGACACCATCGGCGCGCTCGTCAAGCAGCTCGTGCAGGACACCGCCATGGACGTATTCGGCAGCCACAAGGTGACCCTGCTGGACGGCACCGAATACGACTTCGGCGGCGAATGGAAGACCATCAGCATGTACGACTCCCTCTCCGAAGCCCTGGGCGAGGAGATCGTGCCGAACGGCGGCCCGGACAACCCCGGCACCTCCGTGGAGCACCTGGGCGAGATCGCCGACAAGCTCGGCGTGGAACGCGACGACGTGGAGAACCACGGCAAGCTCGTCGAACACCTGTGGGAGCACTTCTACGAGGACAAGCTGTACGAGCCGACCTTCGTGCGCGACTTCCCGGTCGAGACCTCCCCGCTGGTCAAGGGCCACCGTTCCAAGGCCGGCGTGGTCGAGAAGTGGGATCTGTACGTGCGCGGCTTCGAGCTGGCCACCGGCTACTCCGAGCTCAATGACCCGGTCGTGCAGCGCGAACGCTTCGTGGCCCAGGCCAAGGATGCGCTCGCCGGCGATGAAGAGGCCTGCGACATCGATGAGGACTTCCTGGAGGCCCTCGGCGTGGGCATGCCTCCGGCAGGCGGCATGGGCATGGGCATCGACCGACTGCTCATCGCCCTGACCGGCGCCACCATCCGCGAGACCATCACCTTCCCGCTGGTCAAACCGCTGAACTGAGCGAAGCTCAGTTCATATCGGTTTGACGCGAGGCGCGGCATCCCGCTTGGCAGGATGCCGCCCGAGGAGAAGAACGGTCCTGTGGACTGTTCGCCGACGAAGGTATCCGTTTCCGCCGGAGCCATCCTTTTAAAATGAAGCCGCTGAACTGAGGCAAGAAAATCTAAGGGCGTTTTCCGATAGGGAAGCGCCCTTTTCGCATTTGAGAATGTGTTTCATCTGGTGTTTCGTGCTGCTGTGAAGAATAGCGGGGAATGTCTGCGAAACATTGAAGCTAGACACGCTGCATGAACTAGGCCACATTCACCACTATCGTGTTGACGAGTTTGTCGGCGAAGGTCTGATTGTTCTTGTCCCATAATGGCCAAAGGAAACCGATACATAGCGGTGCCCAACGATGTGCGCTATCTCGCGTAGTCCCATGGCCAAGCCGGTTATGGGAGTTCCGGAATCCTGATTGCATACCTGGATCCTGAGCAGACGATGCGCCCAGGATTGACCGTTGTGCGTGGACCATGTGGAGAACATGCCGGCGGCGACGGCGGATACGGCGAATAGCCAGAATCCGGTTGTTCCATCCGGTGAGGATCTGTCGAACAGGATGCTTCCTATCAGCTGTGACAGCAACGATGCCGGCAATATGATGCGAATGACGTATGCTACGGCTCTGCGCCACCATGGGGCCAACATGGCGTCTCCCTCCGTCAATGGGTCTTCCTGTGCGTTGGTCAATCAGGAATTCATATCACCAGTCAGTATATGTAGACGTGTGTGTGGCTCACGGTCAAAACCCACACCAAACGTGCCATGGCGAAGCTCAATGCCAGAACACGCAGCCAGGCGATCGCCATATGGCTCACCGAAAAATGGGGCCACCCGGAAACCTGAACCGCACGTAGAATGGCGTTCATGCAGTTATCGACTTGGATTCGCGGCGCTCGCCTGAAGACGTTGCCGTTGGCGATCGCCCCGGTGGCTATCGGCGCCGCGCTGTCGTGGCGGGGCATGTTCGTGTATTCGCAGGGCGGTGATCTGCTGCACGAGCCGTGTCCGTTCTTCGGCGGGCAGCATGACCTGGGGGAGTGGAAGCTTGGTTCGTTGGTCGGCGCATGCCAGCGTTCGGTGGGCTGGTTTGCTGTGGTGGCGGTACTGTGCGGCTGTGTGGCATTGTTCCTGCAGATCGCCGCGAATTATGCAAACGACTATTCCGACGGTGTGCGTGGCACCGATGAGGGGCGTGCCATCGATTCGGAGAATCAGCCTACGGAACGGAATTCAAGACCGGTTTCGTCTCAGGCATCGCAGTCCCAGCGTGGTCCCGCCCGTCTCATCGCATCCGGCGTGAATCCCAGAAAAGTGCTGGCCGCGGCCGGAATCAACGCGCTGATTGCCTGTCTGTGCGGTCTGGCCGTCATCGCATTGACCGGCTACTGGTGGCTCATTCTGATCGGCATCGCCTGCCTCGTGGCCGGATGGTGCTATGTCGGCGGCAAACACCCCTACGGCTACCACTATTTGGGTGAGATATTCGTATTCGTCTTCTTCGGCCTGGTCGCCACCTGCGGCACGATGTTCGCTCTGACCGGCACGGTCTCCTTGGCGGGCGTGTGCGGCGGCGTGAACGTCGGTCTCATCGCCGTCGCGGTCCTGTGCGTCAACAACCTGCGCGATATCGAATCCGACCGTGAACACGGCAAACATACGTGGATGACCGCGTTGGACCGTCGCAACGGCACCGTCTTCACGATCGTGCTGCTGGCCGCTGCCGTGCTGCTGGCTGTCGCGTATACCAAGCTGCAATCGGCATGCACGATCTCGACAATCGTCATGCTGGCGATTACCTGCGCGATATGCGCTGCCACAGCCGTCGCAATCGCAAGAAAACACTACAGCAAAGCACTGCCGCTCTGCACCTTCGCCTCGCTGGCGCTCGCCGCCGCATTCGTCGCAACGGTGGCGTTCGCTTGAGCCCGACTGCAAACGTCCGTGCAACGGAATGAAAATTGTTTCATGACCGTAACCGAATAATCGTCATCACCGGTTGTGTTGGCCGCACAAGGCGGTAGACTGGCAACTATGACTTACAAACTAGTACTGCTCCGTCATGGACAGAGCGCATGGAATAAAACCAATCAGTTCACCGGCTGGGTCGATGTCCCGCTGACCGAACAGGGCGTCGAGGAAGCCAAGAACGGCGGCCGCCTGCTCAAGGAGAAGAACGTCCTTCCGGATATCGTCTTCACTTCGATGCTGCGCCGCGCCATCAACACCGCCAACTACGCGCTGGATGAGGCCGATCGCCTGTGGATCCCCGTCAAGCGCAGCTGGCGTCTCAACGAGCGTCACTACGGCGCTCTGCAGGGCAAGAACAAGACCACCATCCGCGAAGAGTACGGCGACGAGAAGTTCATGCTGTGGCGTCGTTCCTACGCCACCCCGCCGCCCGAGATCGATCCGAACGACGAGTACGCGCAGAACCATGATCCGCGCTACACCGGCGATCCGGTTCCGGAAGCCGAGTGCCTGGCCGATGTGGTCAAGCGTGTCGAGCCGTACTTCAAGTCCGACATCGAGCCGGAGCTGAAGGCCGGCAAGACCGTTCTGATCGCCGCTCACGGCAACAGCCTGCGCGCCATCGTGAAGATGCTTGACAACCTCTCCGAAGAGGAGATCGCCAAGGTCAACATCCCGACCGCAATGCCGCTGCTGTACGAGCTGGACGAGAACTTCAAGCCGATCAAGCCGCGTGGCGAGTACCTGGATCCGGAAGCCGCCGCTGCCGGTGCCGCCGCCGTCGCCGCTCAGGGCCAGAAGTGAGTTCGCTGCGATTGATACGCGGGCTATCGCGTTCGATCGCATGAAACGCATATGAAAAGGTGGGAATCCACAGTACGTGGGTTCCCACCTTTTTGCGTCCGGCGCCTTTGTCGGAAATATCACGTCCGCCCACCGTATGTGTTGCCCGACGCGGAATAGCGGCGGTGGACGGACGTGGGTGCAATCGGCTCAGATCACGCCGTATTCCTTGAGTAGCTTCGGCACATCCGTGGCATCCAGCTTCTTCAGGACCTGCTTCAGCAGCGTCTTCTCGACGATGTTGAGGTTCATATCGGTGATCGGCTTGCCGTCGCGCAGCATCACCGTGGCGTTGAGCAGGTCGCGTATGTCGTAGACCGAACCCCACACCTCCGGTACACCGCGATCCACGTCGCACAGCGTGTACACGGCCTCCATGCCGGTGCGCATCGAATATTCGGTGGTGAAGATCGTGTCGCGCGGGGTCTCGGCAAACTGGCCGAGGAACGCGAAGTTCACCGCGCCGTCCGGCACCACGTCGGGACGATCGCCGGCGGACCTTGGCATGAAGAATGCATCGATGTACGGCATCATCACCGGTATGGTGTTGGCGTGGTTCTTGGCCAGATCCTCAATCTTGTCGGTCGGCACGCCCATATGGTAGAGCCATTCGGCGCAGATCTCCTCGCCGGTGCATTCCCGCATCGGCTTCTTCACGTAGTTGCCGGGCTTGTCCGGGAACAGGCCGTACACCCATACGCACAGCTGGTCCTTCGGCTGGTCGCGGAACTGCTGCTGGCGGTTGAGCGTCCAGCTCATCAGCCAATTGGAGTCCTCCACGGTGACGATGCCACCCGTCACCACATGCCCGGTGAACGGGTCGCGCTTGCAGATCTTCTGGATGTACGGCGGAATCTCCATATCGAGCGTGGTGACGGTGGCGCTCATCCACTTCGAATGCTCGGGGTCGGAGCAGAACACGTCCGGGTGCCCGAAGCTCGGATCCTGCGCCGCGATGCGCCGCCACATGTCCCAGCCGCCGCCGGGCTTGAGTTCGGGATCCCATGTGGCTGAGGTGGTCTGCGAGCCCATGGAGGAGTTCTCCACGCATCCGCCATTGGTGATGAACACCAGGTCGTCATCGGTCAGGTCGATGCTGCGGGCCGTGCCGTCGGCTTCGGTCAGGTCGATGCGTGTGGCCGCCTTGCGCGTCGGCGAGCTGAACGGATTGCGTGGATACGCGCCGGATTCGGCCTGCTTTCTGAGGATCGTGTCCTGTCCGGTGCCGGTATGCGGGCGCATGGGACCCATGCCGCCGCCGATGGCGAATTCGATGTTCTCCACCTTCACGTTGTAGTGGAACTGCACGCCGAAGCTTTCCAGATACTTGGTCATCGGCAGAATCATCGACTCGTACTGGTTGTAGCGGGTGAAACGCAGCGCGCTGAAATCGGGCAGGCCGCCGATGTGGTGGATGTAGCGGCGGATGTACAGCTTCATCTCCAACGCGCTATGCCAGTTCTCGAAGGCGAACATGGTACGCCAGTACATCCAGAAATTCGAATCGAACACCTCGTCGTCGAAGAAGTCGGAGATCTTCTTGCCGTACAATTCCTCGTCCGGCGTGAAGAACAGCTTCATGATCTCCATCGCAGCCTTGTCGGAAAGCGCGAACTTGCCGTCCGTGCCGCCGTCGACGCCACGGGCCTTGGTGGAGCGGCACAGCGAGAAGTTCGGATCCTCCTTGTTGAGCCAGTAGTACTCATCCAACACGGAAACGCCCTCGGTCTCGATGGAGGGGATGGAGCGGAACAGATCCCACATCACTTCGAAATGGTTGTCCATCTCGCGTCCGCCGCGCATCACATAGCCCAGTCCCGGAATGTTCGCGCCATCGCAGGCGCCGCCGGGGACCGCGTCCTTCTCGAACACGTGGATATGGCTGCCGGGCATCTGCGCGTCGCGTACCAGATAGCAGGCCGCGCTCAGGGCGGCAAGTCCGGTGCCGATGATGTATGCGTTCTTGGCGTCGATTCCCTCGGGCTTCTTCGGCCGGGCGAACGCTTCGTAATTGCCGTTGGAATAGTACATGACTTCCTCCTTTGGATGTCGCTGAGCCCATTGTGCCGCATTGCGATCGGAAAGTATACGGGCATAAGTTAGACATGATGTCTAATTTTGAATGTATTTCGATGGCGACGGAAGAAGGATGGTGAAAGATGGGAAAACACGGGGAAATGCAATGAAAGACGGTGCCCGCGGGATGCGGAAACCGTCTTTCGCGCAAAGAAGCTGCAAAAAAAAAGAAATGTCAGTCGATGTCGGTGCCTTCGTCGCGGGACGGCTCCTTGGACGGGTCGAAGCCGGAGACGATGAACACGACGCGGCGGGCCGCGGAGACGGCATGGTCGCCAAGACGCTCCATGAAACGGCCGATCAGCACCACGTCGATGAGCTGCTGGTTCGTGCCCGACCAGGTTTCGGACTGCGCCAGCTCGAAGGTCTTCTTGTGCAGGGCATCGAGCTTGTCGTCGTTGAGAATGATCTCCTCGGCTGTCTTGGTGTCGCGGTCGGAGAGCATGGAGACCACTTGGTCGGCCACGTTGTCCAGGAACGCCTGCATTTCCGCGAACAGCGGCTGGGCTTCGGCCGGCAGGGGAGAGACCGGATAGGTGCGGCGGGCCGCTTCGGCGATATGGCGGGCCAGATCGCCCATGCGTTCGAAGGTGGCGGCCAGTCGCAGTGTGGAGACGACCACGCGCAGGTCGGTGGCCACCGGGCTCTGCTTGGCCAGCAGTTTCACGCACTGGTCGATGACGCTGGATTCGAGGGCATCGATTTCGATGTCTCCGTCGATGACCGCCTGGGCCGCCTCGAGGTTCTGGTTGATCAACGCGTCTCCGGCGCCGTTGATCGCCTTGCGGACGTCCTGCACCATGCGGTCGAGGTCATCGGCGACAGCCTTGAGCTCTTCGTTGAAAATAACGCGCATATGCTTGCCTTTCAAATGCTTCACGTGTGTTGGTATCGGGTTCGGATATAGCCTTTTCCAAGTGTATTAGGTAAACTGCGGATCCGCATGCGTCGAACGTGTTGTTCCGTCAAAGTTCACCCGTGCGTTCACCGTGCGTTCACGAACGTGCGGCGTCGTCCATGTGCATGTCCGGGTTATGCGAGAATGAAGGCATGTTTGAATCCCTGAAGATGTGGTGGGGCGGTCTGACGCATCGCCGTGATGATGGCCGCGATGCCGATGGCGATACGCTGGACGATACGACGAACGCGTTGCTGTCCATTCTTCCGCTGGTCTCCATCGTGGTAGACGAGCATGACGAGGTGGTGCGTGCGCATCCCGACGCCTATGCCCTCGGCGTGGTGCGCGATGACGTCATCGCGGACGACACCGTGGCAAGCGCGGTGCACGAAGTGCGTTCCTACGGTGGCAAGAGGCAGTTCGATCTGACCACCACCACATTGCATTCGCCGAAGAAGGCGCCCAAGGCCGGCCGGCCATCCGTTCGTGAGGTGGCCAGACAGTCGTTGATGGGGCAATCGCAGGACAAGCCTTCCACGTCGGTGTCCCGCCCGAACTGGCTGAAGGTGATCGTCGGCAGGCTCAACGAGCGGTTCGTGGTGGTGCTCGTCTCCGACGTGAGCGATACGGTCCGATTCTCCCAGGTGCGTGATTCCTTCATCGTCAACGTTTCCGAGCAGCTGCTCAAGCCGACGCAATCGTTGGAGGAGCTTGCGGACTCTTTGGAGAACGATGGAGCCGACAAGGACGTCGTCGAGAGAAGCGCGGCCAAATTGCGCCGATCCTGCGCCCACATGAAGCATATGGTGTCCGATCTGCTGCTGCTCATCAAAGCGCAGGAACCGATTCTGCCGACGTCCGACAATCGCATCAACGTCATGGAACAGGTTGAAGCCGTCGCCGACGCGCATCGACAGGCCGCACGGCAGCGGGGAATCGACATCGAGGTCAATGGCGACGGATCGCTGGAGGCCAATGGCGACAGCGAGCAGATCCAAACCGCGATCGCGAAGCTGCTCGAGAATGCCATCGCATATTCCCCGGATGGCAAGGGCGTGACCGTGTCCGTGAAGCCGGACGAGGATGGTTCGCAGGTGCTGATCAGCGTGATCGACCGCGGTTGCGGCATCGAGAGAAAGGAGCAGGACCGTATTTTCGAGCGGTTCTACCGTGGTGGCAATCAGAACGAGCGTTCCGGCGACGGCGTCGGACTGGGGCTCGCCATCGTCAAGCATGTGGCGTTGACCCACCATGGGTCGGCTTCCGTGTGGAGCGCTCCCGGACAGGGCAGCACGTTCACGTTGACGTTGCCTGCCGCCCGTGGTTGAGGGTGATGGAAGGTTATGGAAATACGATTGGGCCGCTTGCCAAACCCTATGGCAAGCGGCCCAATCGGTTCTTTTCGCGTTCGGCTGAACTACCGGTCAATCGAACAGGGGAATCATTCTCCGAGTCGGCGGTAATCCCACCGGTCGAAATGCTCCCAGACCAGCATGAGCACGCCGACCACCGTGCCGGCGGCGCACATGGTCTGCGCACGTTCCACGTTGATGCCGATGGCCAGCAGAATCATGCAGACCACCAAGGCGATGGCCCACAAGGCGGTGCCGAACGTGAACACCTTCCGCAGATCGACGCGGACCGGCTTCGGTGATGGCCTACGCACGCTTGGATCGATAATCGGAGCGAGTTTCAGTTTCATGGGGAGTCTCACCTCGCGTTCCGGGTCACAGATGCTCGACCACGTAATCGACGCACTTCGTGAGCGCCTCGACGTCGCTTGGCTCCACCGACGGGAACACACCGATGCGCAGCTGGTTGCGGCCGAGCTTGCGATAGCCGTTGGTGTCCACGATGCCGTTCTCGCGCAGCGCCGCGACCACCTGGGACGCGTTGACGTTCTCGTCGAGGTCGATGGTGACTACGGCGTTGGAACGCGCGTTCTTGTCGGAGACGAAGGGCTGCGCATAGTCGGATTTCTCCGCCCACTGATACAGCAGGGACGCGGAACGGGCGCAGCGTGCCGTGGCCCAGGCGAGTCCGCCGTTGTCGTTGAGCCAGCGCACCTGGTTCTCCAGCATGACCAGCGTGGCCACGGCTGGAGTGTTCAGCGTCTGGTCCTTCCGGGAGTTCTCGATGGCGGAGGTCAGGGAGAGGAACGGAGGAATCCAACGGCGTGCGCCCGGAAGCTTGACGCTTTTCGCGATGCCGTAGGCGCGGTCGATCGCGGCTGGGGACAGCACGGCGATCCACAGGCCGCCGTCGGAGCCGAATGCCTTCTGCGGGGAGAAGTAGTAGGCGTCGGTCTGGCTGATGTCCACGTCAAGCGCGCCGGCGCCGCTGGTGGCGTCGATAAGGGTCAGCGCGCCCTGCTCTTGGGAGCCTTCGATGCGCTTGACCGGAGCCGCCACGCCGGTGGAGGTCTCGTTGTGCGCCCAGCAGTAGGCGTCCACGTATTCGGTGAGCTCCGGCAGACGATATGTGCCCGGCTCGCCCTCGAAGATCTCCGGATCCTCGAGGAAGGGCGCGGACTGCGCGGATTTGGCGAACTTCGCGCTGAAGGAGCCGTATGCGCCGAACGCGGCCTTGCGGGTGATGAGCGAGGCGCAGGCGATGTCCCAGAACGCGCTGGCGCCGCCGTTGCCGAGAACCACCTCATAGCCGTCGGGGATCTGGAAGAAGTTCGACAGTCCCTCTCGGATGGAGCCGACCACCTGCTTGACCGGGGTCTGGCGGTGGGAGGTTCCCAGAAGATTGCGCGCGCCCGCGTCGAGCGCCTGAACCTGCTCCGGGCGGATCTTGCTCGGCCCCGAGCCGAAGCGTCCGTCCTCGGGAAGCAAATCGGAAGGAATGTTCATAGTGTTCGTCATGGTTCCATAGGGTAGTCAGATGGTCGGATTGCATGGTGGCGCGTTCATTTTCCGAACTTTTCGCCATGAAATGCGGGGAAAACGACAGGAATGCGCTCCTGCAATGTGGGGAATATGCCTTACGTTAATCCCTATGTCGGTGTAGCCTGTGGTATTGTGTGACGGTTCTGTAATTGCACGGCCATAAGTTGATGCGATTTCTTAATCCGCAAGGAGTGATTGATATATGAGACATGCGGCGCATAAGGCTGCCAAGGCTTCGAGCGCGCGTTTCAGCGTTTCCAAGGCGCTGTTCACGTCAAGCCGTGGTTCCCATACCGCCAAGGCGGTGCGCATGGCGCAGCTGGCGGATGGCGGCGCAGTGGTAGGTCTTGCTCCGGAAGTGGTGGAAAAGCTCAACGAGGTGGCTCCGATGAGCCGCCGTGCCATGCGTGAGGCTGCCAAAGCGGCTTCCCGCAAATCCACGTTGGTGACGTCCGCGTCCCTGGCCGCTCTTGTCGGTACCGCGGCGACCGCTTTGGCATTCAGCCAGCAGAACGCCTCCCGTCTGGTGCTTGCTGACGATGGCGTTGAGACCACGCAGATCAAACGCGTGTCGGATGGTGCCGCCTCCCGTTCCGAGGACCGTGCCGCGCTCAAGGAATCCTCAACCAGTAACAACGGTGGTTGGCAGCTGGGTGAGACCAGCTCCTCCATGGATGCCAGCCTGCTGTCCAAGTCCCTCGCCGACAATCCGAACGTCGCGGTGCTGATGGATCAGGACAGCTCCATCCTGCCCGCGGGTTTCAATCCGAACCACGCCACTGGCGAGGACGGCAGCGGCTATCCGTACGGCCAGTGCACCTGGTGGGCCTACACCCGTAGGCACCAGCTAGGACTGCCGGTCGGAAGCCATTTCGGCAATGCCCGTGATTGGGGCACATCCGCGAAGGCCTTGGGCTATTGGGTGGACGGAACCCCTCGTCATGTCGGCGATGTCATCGTGTTCGCCCCGGGACAGCAGGGCGCGGACGCCGATTACGGACATGTGGCGATCGTCGAGAAGATCAATGCCGACGGTTCCATTGAAATCTCGGAATCGAATGTGAAAGGTCTTGGAGTGATTTCCGACAGGACCTTCAGCGCGGACGCCGCTTCGAAACTGACCTACATCCATTACTGAATCGTCAGCCATATCAGTGGCCCATCGTCCCTGTATGGGGGACGCGGTATCATCGGCAGTGATGAAGAGCATTAAATTATTTCCTTTGATTACTGTGCTCGCCGCGGCTTCTCTTGCTTTCGTCGGCGTGGCTCCTACCGCTATGGCCGCAAGTGACGCGACGCGGCAGGAAGCCGTCGTCGCGACCCGTTCCTTCCCGAAGACCAACGCCGTGAGGAAGAACATCCTCGCGGAATCCACTTCCACCCAAGTCGAATCCGGTTCGGATTGGGGCGGAGTGGAAAGCCTGAACGTCCCGCAGACGAAGTCGCAGGCCGAGAAGGATCAGGAAGCGGCCGATCAGAAGGCCCGGGAAGAGGAGCAGGCTCGAGCCCAGGCCCAAGCTCAGGCTCAGTCCCAGGCCGCGAACCGTTCCGAAAGCCGTTCCGCTTTGAGCACGGGATCCGCTACTACGTCATCGACCACCGGCATCCCCGCTGCGCCGGCCACCGCCACTGGCCAGGCCCTCGCCCAGTATGCGCTTCAATTCCAAGGCTATCCGTATGTCGCTGGAGGCAACCAGCCATCCGGTTGGGACTGCTCCGGTTTCGTGCAGTGGGTGTTCTCCCAGTTTGGTGTGAGCCTTCCCCATTACTCCGGCGCGCAGATGAGCGTCGGCTCCCCGGTGGGCAGCATCGCGGACGCCGCTCCCGGAGACATTATCGTCAATTCGCAGCATGCCGCCATCTACATCGGCAACGGCATGGTCATCAACGCGTTGAACCCCGCGCAGGGAACCCAGGTCACTTCGTTGGCGGTGTTCACCAGCAGCTATGTGATTCGCCGCGTGCTGTGAACCGGCTTTTGCGCTGAGGGCGTATCCCACATGGGATACGCCCTTTTTGTTTGTTTTTCCCGCGTCGTTACGCGCAAATCGCATGTCGCGCGGTATTGTGGAACGTAGGTGCAACGCACAGTCGCGTTGCCGCGATGTGATTCAAGGAGGTCGCTCATGATTAATGACAAGGCAATCCTCGTTGGTGTTGATGGATCCCACGCCAGCTATAAAGCTACGTGGTGGGCAGCGAATTACGCGAAGCATGCCGGACTGACGCTGCAGATCGTCTGCGCGTACTCGTTGCCAAGCTATGCTGCGGTCTCGTTCGATGCCACATACACGGCCATGGGGGATGACAACGCGGCCCATAACGACGCTCAGGAGATTCTGTCGAAGGCCAAGGCCATTGCCGACGAACAGGGCGTCGAGGCATCGACGTTGATCGTCACGGGAGATCCGGCGTCCGTGTTCGTCGAACTGTCGCGCAACTACAACCTCATCGTCATCGGCAACCGTGGCAAGGGCGGTCTGGCCGAACGTCTGCTGGGCACCACCAGCTCCAGCCTGCCGGCATACGCGTATTGCCCCATCGTCGTGGTGCCGTACACCGACGACGAAGGCAATCTGATGCACCTGAACAACACCATCACCAAGGTCGCCGTCGGTTCCGACGAATCCAAGTGGGGTCTGAAGGCTTTGGAGATTGCAGCCTCGTTCGCCGATTCCTGGGGTGCCGAGCTGGATGTCATCTCCGCGGTTCCCAACATGAAGGGTTCCGAGGACGAAGGCGTCATGGCCTCCTACAAGGAGGACCTCGATGTGCGCATCAAGCCGTTCGAAGAGGCTCATCCGAATCTTAAGATCAACAAGCAGATTGTGCCGGGCCCGGCGATTGGAGCGTTGACCAAGGCCAGCTTCGATCATGACGTCGTTGTGGTCGGCTCCCGTGGCCGTGGCGGCTTCACCGGTCTGCTGCTCGGCTCCACCAGCCAGGGCCTGCTGCAGCACGCGGCCGGTCCGGTGTATGTGGTGCCGCGCAAGTATGTGGAGGCCGCGGAAAGCCGTCTCGACACTGCGCCGAGCTCGCCTGCCGACATCAAGCCGAAGGCGATCGACGAGATCAAGGGCGTCGAGGAAGTGCCGGTCAAGAAGGCCGAGCCGGAGGTCGCCGAAGCCATCGAGACGAAGATTGATCCGGAACGCCAGTGACATCATGGTAAACGCCTGAAAATCATAGAAAAAACGAGGGGCGGTTGCGAATCCCGACCGGGAATCGCAACCGCCCCTTCGTATGCGTATGCGCGTTCGTTCGTGCGAACGTCGCGGAAACGTGCGTCAGTGCTTGACGGTGACGTTCATGCGGACCGGCGTCGGCTCGACGTACGTGTGCTTGACCGTGCAGCCCTTCTCGATATGGCGGCTGACGCGATCGGCGAGCTTCTCGGCGTCCTCATCGCTCAGACCGGCGTCGGTGGCGTCGACGACCACCTGCTCGTCGAATCCGATATAGGCGTCGCTATCGGCGTCATAGGTGCCGTCCACCACGATTTTGGCGCCCTTGCCCTCGCCCAGCGTGTGCTCGACGGCGAACTGGCTGGACAGCGCGGCGCAACCAGCCAGCGCGACCTTCATCAGATCGCCCGGCGTGAACTGCCCGCGGCCCTTGCCGAACTTGATATGCGCGCCGTCATCGCTGAACGCGTCCCAGGAACCGTCTTTGTTGCGCTCTACCCACAGTCTCTTGCCCATGGAAACTCCTCATGTCCTATGGCGCGCCATTCGCGCCGACCATGTTCCAATCTAGCGTATCGCCATGGAATCGGAGGAACGCGTTCCGCATTGCGTAAGGGCCCATTTGCAAGGCTCCGTCCGCAAGACTCCGGCCGATTCGACGAAACCATCGGCAAAACGGCTCCATGGCTGTGTATAGACTGAACGGTTATGGCTTTGACTTCCGAACAACTCGCAGACATCCGCACCCGCATCCCCGCACGCCCGGAAACCGACATTCCGATGCCCTACGAGGACCTGGTGCGCAAGATCCTCATGGAAGGCACGCTGAAATCCGACCGCACCGGCACCGGCACCATCTCCCTGTTCGGCCAGCAGATGCGCTTCGACCTCAAGGACAGCTTCCCGCTGCTCACCACAAAGACCGTGTTCTTCAAAGGTCTGGCATATGAGCTGCTGTGGTTCCTCAAGGGCTCCACGAACGTGCGCTGGCTGCAGGAGCACAACGTGCACATCTGGGACGAATGGGCCGACGAGAACGGCGATCTGGGACCGGTGTACGGCGCGCAATGGCGTAGCTGGCCCGCTCCGACGCCGGACGATCCGAACCGCACCATCGACCAGATCTCGAATGTGCTCGACCTGATCAGAAACCATCCCGATTCCCGCCGTATGGTGGTCTCCGCATGGAACCCCGCGGAAGTGGAGAACATGGCCCTGCCGCCATGCCATGCGCTGTTCCAGTTCTACGTGGCCGACGGGCGCCTGAGCTGCCAGCTGTACCAGCGTTCCTGCGACATGTTCCTCGGAGTGCCGTTCAACATCGCCTCCTATTCGCTGCTGACCCTCATGATGGCGCAACAGACGAACCTCGAACCGGGTGAATTCGTCTGGACCGGCGGCGACTGCCACGTCTACGACAACCACATCGACCAGGTGCTGGAGCAGCTGGGACGCACGCCGTACCCGTATCCGAAGATTCGCATCAACAAGGCCGATTCGCTGTTCGACTACGATTACGACGATTTCGAAATCGTGGATTACCGGCATCATCCGACCATCAAGGCGCCGGTGGCGGTCTGAAACGATCGCCCCGTTTGGCGAGTCTTCGCCAAACGTTAGACTACTGACTCTAGTTCGACTTCAAGGAGTGAGTGAAATGGAGCACGACAGTAGCCGTAGTGGCTATCACGAACCCGAGCCCGGACTTGCCGGGCGTGAAGAAGAAGAGGATTGGGGTGACGATTTTCCCAAGACCTTTTCGGTGAATCTGATCTGGGCGCAGGCCTGTGACAAGGAAGGTCACGACGGTGCCATCGGATTCGAAGGCGGCATGCCATGGCATCTGCCTGAGGACATGAGGCGTTTCACGGAACTGACCGTCTCCCATCCGGTCATCATGGGTCGCAGGACGTGGGAGTCGCTGAGTCCGAAATTCCGTCCGCTGCCGAATCGCGACAACATCGTGGTCTCACACGACCCGTCCTATTGCGCGCCGGGCGCCACCGTGGTGGATTCTCTGGAGGACGCGCTGGACCTGGCCCGTCAGGAGGCCATTCCGGACGACGGCCTCGACCGTAGCGAAATCTGGATCATCGGCGGATCGCAGATATTCCGGGAAGCCATGCCATTCGCGGACAAGGCGTATGTGACGCAGATCAGCATGCACGTGGACGCCGACACCTACGCGCCGGACATCCACGCGCTGGTCGAATCCGGCGTATGGCGTGTGGCCGAGGAAGGCACGTGGATGAAGACGCGGAAGGGGAGCGACGACATCGAAGGCTTCCGTTTCGTGACGTACGAGAAGAATCGCAAGGAGTAAATTTTCCATGTATACCGTGATGACCGTGTGCACGGGCAACATCTGCCGTTCTCCCATGGCCGAGATCATTCTGCGCGCCGAATTCGAGCGCCGCGGACTGGACGACAGGGTCGACGTCGAATCCAGCGGCGTCAGCGACGAGGAATACGGCAACCCGATCGACCGTCGCGCGGTCAAGGTGCTGAAGGAACGCGGCTATGAGCTTCCTGCGCATCATTTCGCGCATCGCATCACCCGCGACGAGATCGAACGCACCGACCTGTTCCTGCCGATGACCGCTTCGCATATGCGCGCATTGCTTCGCCAGCTTCCGCAGGGCAAGCGTGCGCAGGTGCATATGTACCGCAGCTTCGACCCGAACCTGCCCAAGCCGTCCGCGGGACGTGAGGACGAGATCGATCTGGTGGACCCGTGGTATGGCGGACCGCGCGAATTCGAAGTGGCGATCGACCAAATCGAAGAGGTTGCGCCATATATCGTCGATTGGGTCGAAAAGCAGTTGCAGAACTGAATTTTCTTATTGCGAGTGCGGCATGTCTGTATTACGGGCATGCCGTTTTTGTTTGTTGCGTTCGGTGGAATGTGAGATATTTGCTTTTCGTGGTGTCCGGTGGAGACCGGCATATGCATTAACGACACGCTCCGGGCCGCTTAGGCTGAGTCTTTACGGTCTTATAACGCATGTGCCGGCCTCCACCTCGCTTTGCGGGGTATTTCTGCTTTTCCGCGGTGATTGTTTCGTTTTTGGGATGCGTTGCAGCGGCGTGTAATGGCGCGGGGAAGGAGGGGGGAGGAAAAGAAAAACCCCAGCGGGTTGGGCTGGGGTTTGGTGGCGACCACGGCCGGACTTGAACCGGTGACCTCCGCCGTGACAGGGCGGCGCTCTAACCAACTGAGCTACGCGGCCGTTGTTTCAATCTTGCGACTGACAACAGATAAAAATATTACGGCAAAATCGTCATCATGCAAATTACGGCGTGTCACGGCCGTCGGAATCGTTCATTGCAGGCAATCGAAAAAGTGCCGAGGACATGAAAAGCCGTCTTGCATAAGGGAAAACTCCCATGCAAGACGGCTTCTCATCGTATTTTCAGCGCACTGCCGTGTATTGACGTCGGCGCTGACAATCAATCGCGGAAAACTAGTCTTCCTGCTTCCAGGTGTCGACGTCGATGTGGTGCTCCGGATTGGCCTGCCATGCGGCCCAAGCGGACTTCACGATGTCCTCGACGTTGTACTTGGCGTGCCAGCCCATCTCCTCGTTGATGCGCTTCGGGGAGCCGATCAGGTGCGGCGGATCGCCTGCACGGCGGGCCATGACGGTCTCCTTGAACGGCAGGCCGGTGACCTTCTTGACCTCGTCGACAATCTGGCGTACGGAGGTGCCCTCGCCGGTGCCGACATTGAACGCATCGTACTTGCGCTCGTCGCGGTCCAGATACTTCAGAGCGGCGATGTGCGCGTCGGCCAGATCGGACACGTGGATGTAGTCGCGCACGCAGGTGCCGTCCGGGGTCGGATAGTCGTCGCCGAAGATAGCGGGGGCCTTGCCCTGCTTGAGGCGGTTGAACAGCATCGGGATGAGGTTCAGGATGGCCGGATCCTCAAGCTCCACCGGGCCGCAGCCGGCCACGTTGAAGTAGCGCAGACCGCAGAAACGGATGCCGTATGGCTCTTCGCATGCGCGGGCCATCCACTCGCCGAACAGCTTGGTCTGTCCGTACGGGTTGATCGGCAGCATCGGCACGACGTCCTCTGGGACCACATCGACCGGCGGCACGCCGTAGGTGGCGGCGGAGGAGGAGAAGACGAGCTTCTTGGCGCCGGAATCGCGCATGCCGATGAGCACGTTGAGCATGCCGTTGATGTTCTGCTGGTAGTACCACAGCGGCTTCTCGACGGATTCGCCGACCTGCTTGCGGGCGGCGAAGTGGATTACGGAGTCGACGCCTTCGGCCTTCATGATCTCCGCAAGGCGCTCACCGGCGCCCGGAGCGGCGATATCCATGCCGTACAGGCGGGATCCTTCGATACGGGTGGGCTTGCCGTAGCTCAGATCGTCGACGACAACGACCTTTTCACCGGCCTGATGAAGCGCGTGGACGACATGGGCGCCGATGTAACCGCACCCACCAGTGACGAGAACTGTCATGTTCTGGCCTTTCCTCCAAATGAGCTCCGGGATGCAATAGTTGGTGAAAACGTCAACCATTGTTCACTTTTGCTCGAGTTTGTTACCTTTTGAACAATTTGAGTATAACACGCGAACACGAACGCACATAATCGATTCGCTCCTGTGTTTCCTCTATAAATTAGGGTATGCAACAAGACGAAAACACGCCGATTGATGGCCATGAAACAGACGAAAACGTACGGAATGCGCAGGCGGCCGCCGACGGCAGGCCAGTGCTGTACGGCCGCAAAGTGCTGTCCTTCGTGCGTCGTTCCGCCCGGCTCGACGCGCGCCTGCAGCGCGCATGGGACGCCTATGCCGACACCTACCTGCTGAAGATCAACGCGGGCGAGGGGTCGCTCGATGTGCGCGACGGATTCGTATTCGACCAAGCCTATATCCGCGAGACCTGGGGCAACGGCAATCCGTTGATCGTGGAAATCGGTTCGGGCCAAGGCGAGAACGTCGTGGCCGCGGCGGCCTCGCATCCGGAAACCAATTTCCTCGCGCTGGAGGTCTACGACCCGGGCGTGGCCCACACGATGCTGCTGGCCGGCAAGCAGGGCCTTGAGAACCTACGCATCGCCCAGGTCAACGCCCCTGAGCTGTTCAAAGCCGCCGCGGATGGATCGATCGCCGAAGTGTGGACGTTCTTCCCCGATCCGTGGCCGAAGATGCGTCACCACAAGCGTCGCATCGTGCAGTCGGAGCTCGCCGCGGACATCCACCGCACGCTGGCCGAGGGCGGGGTGTGGCGCATCGCCACCGATATCGAGGATTACGCATTGCACGTCCATGAGGTCATGGATGGCTTGGAGGGCTTCCGCAACGACGGCACGCTCACTGTGAGCCTGCCCGTCGAGCATGTCGGCAAGGGCAATGCGGACGAGGCCGCCGCGTTGCGACACGCCGATTTCGTCGAATCGGAGCGATTCGACGGTCGTGTTCTCACCAATTTCGAGAAGAAGGGGCTTGCCGCCAATCGTGTGATCCACGATTTCACCTATCGTCGCGTGTGACCCTGCAAGGCGTGTGATTCCAATGGTTTCCAGCGTTTTTCGCCTTGCTGCGCCGCGTCGCGACACGCCGTGATTTGCATGTCGGGCTGAATCGCGTATAGTAGGTCAAGTTGTCAAGCGGAAACGCTGAAAGCGCCCCCTTCGTCTAACGGTTAGGACACCAGACTTTCAATCTGACAACGAGAGTTCGACTCTCTCAGGGGGTACTTGCCTTGGTAACAAGGTGGCAATGGCCGCGTAGCTCAGTTGGTTAGAGCGCCGCCCTGTCACGGCGGAGGTCACCGGTTCAAGTCCGGCCGTGGTCGCTCGAACAACGCAAGTTGTTCATGGCTCTGTAGCTCAGTTGGTAGAGCGAACGACTGAAAATCGTTAGGTCAGCGGATCGATGCCGCTCGGAGCCACCATTTGAAGCCCGCGAAAGCGGGCTTTTTCTTTTTCTCATGACGATTCTCCTGTTTTTACCGTTCTTCGGCATCGCGTGTGATGTATGGTATTGCCAAGGAATGGTCATATCCGCGTGGTGGCATTCGGACGGTGGGGGATGACGTCGGAAAGCGTTGTCCCGTCAAGGAATACACTGAAATGACATATGGTTGAAATCGCGGGGATGTACCTTGTTTGAGGACCCCCTCGCGTGGGGGGTAAGCACTTTCCTGGGGGCAAGTTGGAAGTACTGTTGGCCGGAAACACGGGTTTCGTGACGGAACAGTGGGTCGAGCATGCCTTCGCCGAGGACCGCGTCGTCGTTGCCCGCAAAGACGCCGGCAGCCTCTCAGGCGGCAGGATCACCACCATCGATCTGGAGAACGACGCGGATTCCGAAACCGTTCTTTCGTCCTATCGTTTCGACCGCATCGTCTATTTTTTCGAAAGTCTGACCCTGCACAGCGACAGCGACGGCAATCTCGGCCGGTTGCGGGGCGTACTGCATGCCACGCGCGACACTGCGGCCCAAGTGCTGCTTGTCACGGGACCGGAATCGGAATTCACCCATGCGGGGAACGACGAAGCCCACGAGACCAGCAAAAGCCTGATGTCGCGAGCGGGTGAGGAACTGGGCCGCTATTACGCGCAAACCTATGCCATGAGCGTCAAAATCGTTCGTTGCCCATACCTGTACGAACCGCATCACATCGACACATCCTCATATCTCGACGGACTGTTCGAACAGGCATCCGAAGGGGAGGTCGCGTTCTGCGAACGTCCGGAACAGGAGGCGTACTTCCTGTGCGTCGACGATCTGGCCGAGCTCGTCAGACGCATATACGACGATTGGACCACGGCATATGAGGTGCTGCACGTCCCCAATACGTTCCACCCGACATTCCGCGATTTCGCGCAGGCCATCGCGAACGGATTCCCGGAAGCCAAAATCAGATACGGCGCCGATGCGCCATATGGCTATCCAGACGACGATGGCGTGCTGCGCCGACGGTATGGCTGGAGTCCACGTTACAGCGTGGTCGACGATCTGCCCATGGCCATCGACACCTGGCGCCAGGCCAAGGAAAAACACGACAGGCGCACCGAGCATCGTTTCTGGCAGAAACTGCAGCAACATTCTCGGATTCTGGGAGCGATCGAGATCGTCATCGCGGCGATATTGGTCGAATGGCTGGTGGCCGCCACCTCTGGGCAATCGCAGATCAGCCAAATCGACTTCCGTCTGCTGTACGTCGTCATCGCCGGCACCATCTACGGACTGAACGCTGGTGTGTTTGCGGCCGTCCTGGCCTGCATTGGAGTGCTGTTCGAATATTCGCGCAACGGCGCCTCGTTCCTGCCCCTGCTGTACGACCCTACCAATTGGCTCACGTTCGTCGCGTATCTGATCGCAGGCGCAGTGTGCGGATACGTGCGCATGCGCAATCAGGAGCATGTCCGATTCGTGCGTGACGAGAACCATCTGCTGCGCGAACGGCTGACGTTCCTGCGGGGACTATACCAAGGTGTGCTCGATGACCGCACCATGCTGCGCAGGCAGATCCTCGGCAGACGTGACAGTTTCGGCAAGATGTACGAGATGACGCGCAAGCTCGACGAGGTGCAGCCGCAGAAGATCTACCGCACGGCCATCCAGATCATGCAGGACACATTGGAGACCGATTGCCTGGGCATCTACCGGTTGGACGAGTCGCAACGTTTCGCGCGTCTGGTGGCCGCGAGCCCTCAGGAGGAGGCCATACTGCCGAAGTCGGCCGACGTGGCGGCATACGACACGGTGATGCGGGACATCGAGGCCAAAGGCCTGTGGGTCAACCGCGAATTGGACGGAAACCTGCCCATGTACGCGGCGGGAGTGCGTGAACACGGCCGTATCGGTGTGGTCATCGTCATTCGAAAAGCCGCCGCCGACCAGATGAACCTGTACTACCGCAACCTGTTCCTGATCATCTGCGGATTGGTCGAATCCGCCATGACCCGCGCGTTCGAATACGAGCATGCGGCGCGCCAGTCCATGCTGGTCCCCGGAACCTCGCTGCTCAACTGGCCGTCGTTCCGTGAGAAACTGCGTGCCGCGGTCGACCTGGGCAATGACCGCATGGGATCACATCTGCTGCTGATGGTGACGGACCAATACCCCGAAGCCGGCGACTTCAACGAACGAATCGTCAGGTCGATCCGTGAGACGGATGACGCCGGCGTGCTCGCCGACGGCAGCGTGTGTCTGCTTATGAATCAGGCCGGTGAGCGCGAACTGCCCATCGTCAGCGCGCGACTTGCCCGCAACGGTCTTAATGTGCGGAACGTGGACGCCCAAAGCGAAGCCGATCTGCTCGCCGAACCGGATACGGACGGAGACGCGTCATGACCATCATGACCATCGTGGCCATCATCGCAGTGCTGCTCCATCTGCTGGTCTGCCTGATACTGTGGCTGCTGATTCGTTTCGACGTGTTGGAAGTGAAGGGAACCTTCCTGCCGTTCATGCTGCTCGTGCCGCTCTGGGGACCGTTGTGCACGGTGCTTCTGCACACCCGCAACACCGTGTTCGGCAAGCGCCTGGCCGCCCCGACGCTGGAACGTATGCGCGTCGAGGATCAGGAGCGGCGCAGCGTGCTGGTGGAGGACCGCAGCACGATCGCCGACACGGTCCCGCTCGAGGAGGCGCTCATCGTCGACACGCCTAAACAGAAGCGAAGCCTCATGCTGTCCATCCTCAACGAGAATCCCAGCAGGTACATCGGACTGCTGCAACAGGCCCGGTTGAACGAGGACGCCGAAGTCGTGCATTACGCGGCGACCGCCATGGCACAGATCTCCAAGAAGGAGGATATGCGCCTGCGTCAGCTGGAACGCGCGTACGAGGCTGACCCCACATCGGATACGGCGCTCGCCGAATATTGCGATTACGTCGGTGAGTATCTCGCCTCCGGTCTGGTGCAGGGACACGCGCGGCAGATACAGCGGCAAAAGTATGCCGAGCTGCTCGACTTGCGATTGAACCGGCGGTTCGATGACGGCGTGGCACGCGCATTGGCACGGGTGCGCATCGATTTGGGCGATGAGGCAGGTGCGCGATCCGTCATCGACGAGTTGCTGTCTCGCGACCCGGAATCCGGGGACGCGTGGCTGCTGCGGCTTTCGCTGGAAGCTGCCCGGCAGGACGGTAAGGCGGTCGCCGCGGTGGTGGACGAGATACGGCACAGGCATGTGTATCTGGGTGCTGAAGGGCGTCAGGCGCTGCGTTTCTGGACCGATGACGGGGCGGGTGAGGCCGCATGAGGATGAGGTCATTCTGGAAGCATTTCCGCTGGCGCTCGCTGGTCAGGGTGTGGGCCGTGTTCATGGCGATGGCCATGGTGCTGTTCGCCGAAAGCATGGGCCTGCATTACGGGGCCACCACCATCAAGCTGCATTATCTTGACAGGAACAAGGCGATTCCTGAACGCAACGCGATGGTTGACGTCAAACCGCGCAACCTTATGCTGATCGACAGCTCGCAGGACGGCGTGTCCGAAGCCGCCGACATGTTCGACCGGATATTCCTCGACATGAAGGTGGGCACCACCGTCGTGGACATCGCCAAAACGCCCGCGTCCGCGCTGCCGTCGTTCTCCAAGTACAGCACGGTCGTCGTGGCGATGCCCGTGCTGGACCCTCTGGGAAACGGACTGAGCCGCCTGATGGCATGGGTGAAACGCGGCGGCAACGTGATGTTCGCCATGACCCCGTCCAAAACCGGATATTTCGATGCGATCAGCCAGAGCATCGGCGTGGACGCCACGTCTGGCGACTACAAAATGACGAAAAGCATCATTCCCGACTCGGATTTCATGATCGGCGGAGGCGAGGCGTACAAGATCACCGACCCCTTCGAATCGTCCATGGCGGTAAGCCTGTCCGACAAGGCGACGGTGGAGGCCGTCAGCGGGTCGGGGCATGTTCCGCTGATCTGGCGCGCTTCCACAGGCAAGGGCACGTCCGTGGTATGCAACATCGGCATCTACGGCAAGGTGATGCGCGGATTCTACGCGTCGGCATACAGCCTGCTCGGCGATGCCTCCGCCTATCCGGTCATCAACGGCGCCGCCTTCTATCTCGACGATTTCCCGTCGCCTGTGCCTTCCGGCAACGGAAAGTACATCAAGCGCGACTACAACATGAGCATCGCGGAATTTTATTCGCGCGTCTGGTGGCCCGACCTGACCAAGCTCGCGGAACGCTACGGCATACGCTTCACCGGCGTGATGATCGAGAACTACGGCGACGACACGCATGACGCGCCCGTACGGCAATCCGACGACAGCCAATTCGTCTATTTCGGCGGTCTATTGCTCAAGCAGAACGGCGAAATAGGCTACCACGGCTACAACCATCAGCCGCTGGTGCTGCCGAACACCGATTACGGGAACGAATACGATTACGTGCAATGGCCGAGCCGCAAGGCCATGGCGGATTCGCTCAAGGAGCTCATCGCGTTCCAGAAGGAGGTGCTGCCCGCTGCGATCGGCTCCGTGTACGTGCCGCCGTCCAACGTCATGTCGAGCGAGGGGCGCGCCGTCATCGGACGCAGCGTGCCGCAGATCCGCACCGTGGCCAGCACTTATCTGCCGGATGGCAGCCACCTGCCGTATGTGCAGGAATTCGGTGTCGCCTCCGATGGCGTGGTTGAGGAGCCGCGCATCGTGTCGGGAAGCATGGTGGGCGACAGCTACATGCGCATGGCCGCGGTGTCCGAATTGAACATGCATTTCGTCAGCACGCATTTCATGCATCCTGACGACCTGCTCGATCCCGACCGAGGCGCGGCCGAAGGATGGGCCGTCTACAGGAATGGCTTCGAACGGTATCTGCGATGGCTGGAGAAGTCGGCACCGTCGATTCGCATGCAGACCGGTTCCGAAACGGCGGCTGCAATCCAGCGCTATTCCGGATTGACGGTCGATCTGAAGACGCACCAGCGGGATTGGACACTCGCCTTGGGCAATTTCACCGATGAGGCCTGGCTGATGTTCCGCGCCAACGATGGCGTGCCCGGCGTGGTGAAAGGCGGTTCCATCACTCATCTCACTGGTGACCTGTATCTGCTCAAGGCCACATCCGACACCGTCCGCATCGAACGCAAGCAGGGACATGCGGCAACGGCCCAGGCCATGGCGCGGAACAACGGAACCGCCGTCGCCGGACATGTGAGGAAGGAGCGGTCATGAGGATCTGCCTGGTGCTGGAAGGATGCTATCCCTACGTGCATGGCGGTGTCTCGACATGGATGCACAGCTACATCACCGCAATGCCCGAGCATGAGTTCGTGCTGTGGGTCATCGGGGCCAAGGCCGAGGACCGCGGCAAATTCGTGTACGATCTGCCGTCCAATGTGGTCGAGGTGCACGAGGTGTTCCTCGATGACGCGTTGCGGCTGCGCGGCGGAGCGAGTGAAGTGAGTTTCAACGAACGCGAGCTCAATGCGCTGGAGGAGTTGGTGAACCTTGGCCACCCCGACTGGGATGTGCTGTTCAACCTGTTCCAGGTCAGGAAGGTGCACCCGCTGTCCTTCCTGCAAAGCAGGGAGTTCATCGACCTGTTCACCAGGATCTGTCTGCGGGAGTATCCGTATGTCGCCTACGCAGACGCGTTCCACACCGTGCGTTCGATGCTGCTGCCGGTGCTGTATCTCATGAGCGGCGAGGTCCCGCAGGCGCAGATCTACCATGCGATTTCCACCGGCTATGGCGGACTGCTGGCCTGCCTGGGCGGAAGCATCAACCACAAGCCGGTGCTGCTGACCGAACATGGCATCTACACGCGTGAACGTGAGGAGGAGATCATCTCCGCCGAATGGGTGGAGCCGTCGTTCCGCCCGCGCTGGATCCGCTTCTTCGCCATGCTGTCCGAGGAGATCTATCGTCGCGCATGGAAGGTGACCAGCCTGTTCGGCAACGCCCGGCTGACGCAGATCGACATGGGCGCCCCCGCATCCAAATGCATGGTCATTCCCAACGGCATCCAATACGAGCGTTTCTGCGACATCCCGTTCAAACCCGACGATGGCTGGGTCGACATCGGGGCAGTGATCCGCCTCGCTCCGATTAAGGATGTGAAGACACTGATCTACGCCTTCTACGAGCTGACATCGCATGTGGACCACGTGCGGCTGCACATCCTCGGTGGCGTGGACGACGAGGAGTATGCGAGGGAATGCTACGACCTGGTCGACCAGCTGGAAGTGAAGAACCTTGAATTCACCGGACGTGTCGACGTGACGCAATACATGCGAAAACTCGATTTCACGGTGCTGACCAGCATTTCGGAAGGTCAGCCGCTGTCCGTGCTCGAATCGTTCGCCGCCGCACGTCCCTGCGTCACCACGGAGGTTGGATGCTGCAGGGAACTGCTGGAAGGCGCTCCGGGAGACGATCTCGGTATCGCCGGATACTGCGTGCCTCCCATGTATCGTGAAGGGTTGAGCAAGGCGATGGAACGTATGTGCGCGAGCCGTAGACGCCGCGAGGAGATGGGGCTCGTAGGCCGTGAACGGGTGAACCGCTACTACCGGCACGGACGCATGCTGGAACAATACCGGCAGCTGTACGTCGACACCGCCCAGGCGCACTCATTGGAGCAATAGCATGGCGGGAATCGGATTCGAACTCAAAAAACTGTTCCACCGACACGGTCTGGTCGCCATGGCGCGCGCCTACGGATACGCGGGCATCATCTGCTCCGGACCGATGCTGCTGGGCATCCTCCTGCAATTTGGCGTGCTCGCGGTGAGCGGATGGTGGCATGTGGCGAGGAGCCAGCAGGACCTGCTGGTATGCATGGTCACGTACACGTTGCTCGCCTCGCTGGTACTGACCAGCTTCTTCTCCATGCCGGTCACGCGTTTCCTGGCGGATATGATCTTCGAGCATCGCGAACAGACCATCCTGCCATCGTTCTGGGGGTCGAACGCCCTCATGCTGATGCTGGGAACCGTGCTGTACGGCATATTCCTCGTTTTCTCGGGGGCGACGCTTCTGCAGGGGTTGCTCTGCCTATGGTTGTTCACGGAAATGGTCGTCAACTGGAATGCCATGAGCTATCTGACGGCCATCAAGGATTACAAAAGCATCCTGTATTCGTTCATGGCCGCCGTCGTGGCCGCGTTCCTGACGGCCTGCGCGGCGCTCGCGCTCGGCGTGCCGCCTGTGGAGGGACTGCTGCTGGCCGTGGCGTTCGGCTACGGCGTCATGCTGCTGTGGGATGTGATTCTGCTGAACCGGTATTTCCCGCAAAGCGATGAGGACCCCTGGGCCTTCCTGCGTTGGGTCGACCGGTTCATGCCGTTGGCGCTTACTGGATTGGCCACCACGGTCGGACTGTTCTCCCATCTGGTCATCACGTGGATGGGGCCGCTTGGCGTGCACGTCAAAGGACTGTTCTACGGCGCGCCCTACTATGACGTGCCTGCCTTGCTGGCTTTCCTGACCATTCTGGTCACCACCATCAATTTCGTGGTGTCGGTGGAGGTGAACTTCTATCCGAAATACCGCGAATACTACAGTCTGCTCAACGACGGCGGCACCGTCAAAGACATCGTCACCGCGGAGAAGGAGATGCTGTCGGTATTGGTCAGGGAGCTGCACTACACGGCGTTGAAGCAGCTGTTCGTCACCGCCGTGGTCATCTCCTTGGAGAAGTCCGTGCTCGGACTGCTGCCGTTGGGATTCAACGATATGATGCACGGCTATTTCCGTACGCTGTGCGTCGGCTACGCGCTGTATGCGGTCGGCAATACGGTGATGATGATCCTGCTGTATTTCACCGATTATCGGGGAGCGCTGGTCAGCGCGGCGACGTTCGCGGTCCTGACGACGGTGCTGTCCGCGGTCGGGCAGCTGCTGCCCGCCACACTGTACGGTTTCGGTTTCCTGCTGGGCTCCTCCGTGTTTCTGCTGCTTGCCGTGGTCAGATTGGATATGTATACCGGCAATCTCCCCTACCATGTGTTGGGGGAGCAGCCCATGGTGGCCCGGCACCGTGAGGGACGGTTCGCCAGACTCGGCCGGCGGCTCGGGCTATGGGATGGAAGACTTACCAGGGCGATGCGCGGAGGACGACGGAAATGAGGGGCTTCATGCATAATGCACGATGGTTCGCGCGTGGTTTCGAGACATTGAGGAGGACGGGTATGCGTATGACGACGTTCCGCAGGGCGGTTTCGACGCTGCTGGTGGCGGCTTTGGCCGTGTGCTGCGCGGGATGCGGAAGCCGGCAGGAATCGAATGGCGGCTCCGCTTCGAAATCGACGCAGCGTCAGGTCGTCAAATCGAAGACGCACGGCATCGACGGCACCCACCTGCGCGACAACGAATCGTTGTACAAAGTGTACGATGACAGCGGCGTGGAGACCATGTACCTGACGGTGTCCCGGGGCAACAGTTCCGAAGGTACGGACCACAGCTGGAGCGAGATCAACCAGTATTCCGTGGACGACTACGACGCGATGGGCGTGGACCGGTACAAGGTCAACGGCCTGCTGCAGGTCGGCGACGACAAAGGTCCCGTGCAGGGACAGCTGGGCTACGGCGAATCCGCGCCGAACGCGACCGTGCAGGTGCGCGGACAGTCGTCAAGCTCCAACGTGCAGAAGAACTACAAGATCGAATTGAAAAAAGGCAAGGGCGAATGGCGCGGCCAACGCACCATCGCGCTCAACAAGCATATGGGCGAGGGGCTGCGTTTCCGCAATAAGATGGCCTACGACCTGATCCGCGGCATCGACCAGATGATGGGATTGCGCACCCAGTTCGTGCACCTGTACGTCAAGGACGAGACCTCGGGCTCGAAGACCTTCGACGACTATGGCCTGTACACGCAGGTGGAGCAGCTGAACAAAACCGCCTTGCAGGCCCATGGACTCGACAAGAACGGACAGCTGTACAAGGTCAACTATTTCGAGTTCTACCGGGACAAGGACGTGATCAAACTCACCGACGATCCGACCTTCGACCGGAAGAAATTCGAGGAGAAGCTCGAGATCAAGGGCGATGACGACAACAGCAAGCTCATCGCCATGCTCAACGATCTCAACGACTACTCGATTCCCATGGACACGATCCTCGACAAGCACTTCGATGTGGAGAACCTCTCCTATTGGATGGCGTTCCAGATACTGACGGGCAACACGGACACGCAGAACCGCAACATGTATCTGTACAGTCCGCAGAATTCCGACACGTGGTACGTGTTGGACTGGGATAACGACGGCATGCTTATGCGCAAGGAACGCGAGATCATGAATTCGAGCGACGGCTTGAGCTGGGAACGTGGCGTCAGCAACTATTGGGGCAACGTGCTGTTCAAACGCTGCCTGCAGACCAAGACGTTCCGCAAAGCGCTCGACAAGGCCATCAGAAGCGAATACGCCTACATGAGCGCCAATCGCATCAACACCATGGTGAGGCATTACCGTTCCATCGTCGAACAGTACGTGTGGAACATGCCCGACTCCATGCACGAGCCGCTGGTGAAGTCGGATTACAATACGGTCGCCAACCAGTTGCACGACGAGATCGTCGACAACTACCGGAACTACTGGACGAGCTGGAAGAAGCCGATGCCGTTCTTCATCGGAACCCCATCCAACGCGAACGGCAAACTCAAGCTGACTTGGGATCCGTCCTACGATTTCAACAACGAAGACCTGCGCTACGACGTGCAGGTGGCCAAGGACTACGACTTCAAGGACGTGGTCTTCCATGCCAGCGACCTGGCGCTTCCTGAAGCGGTGACGGACATGCCCCAGGCCGGCCAGTATTTCGTCAAGGTGAGCGCCACGAACTCCTCCGGACGCTCCCAGGACGCGTTCGACTACTACGTCACGGACGAAGGAAAGCATTACGGCATCAAATGCTTCTACGTGCATGACGACGGCAGTATCGTGGAGGACACCAATGCGCGGTGACGACATGATCGCCCGCCTGCGCGACGGCATTGATTGGTTCCTCGCCCCGCCCGCGCGCACGACGAAGGAGCGGTACCGGCATGAGCTGAAATATCTGATCTCCTACGGGCAGAAGGCCGATCTGAACGTGCGCATGGCGCCGTTGCTTGATCGGGACAGCCATGCGCGGAACGGCAGTTATCTGATTCGCAGCCTGTATTTCGATGATTACTGGAACACGGCGTATCAGGAGAAGATAGATGGTGTGTTGCTGCGCAAGAAATACCGCATCCGCATCTACGACTACAGCGACGCCGTCATCAAACTGGAACGCAAACGCAAGAGCGACAGTTGGATATACAAGGAGGACGCGCCGCTGACGCATGATGAGTTCGACCGCATCCTGAACGGCGACTACGGATTCCTCAAAGACAGTCCGCACCAGCTCTGCCGTGAGTTCTACGTCGAATGCGTGAGCAACATGATGCGTCCCCGGGTGATCGTGGACTACGACCGTGAGCCGTGGATACTGCAGGCCGGTACCGTGCGCGTCACCTTCGACATGGACGTGCGCGCCGCGGTTGGTGGATACGACATCTTCGACAGGACGCTGCCGACGATACCGGTGCTCGAACCGGGCAAACTGGTGATGGAGGTCAAGTTCACGGAATTCCTGCCGCAGTTCGTCCGCGATTTGCTGCCAGGCAAGGCCCACGAGCTGACGGCCGTTTCGAAATACGTGCTGGCTTACGACAAGACCTCGTATCTGAGAAGCGCCGAATACTGGAAGGAGAGCTGGGCGACGGCGACATGCTGAGCCCGGAACCACGCATGGCCGGTCTCCCCGACGGAACCGGCACGTCCGACATACGCAACACACGGAGGAAGGAAGAGACGGATGAGCGTCAATGATGTGATCAAGAAATCGGTGGTGAATTCGTTCGCCCAATACAATGTGCCGAAAATGGCGGTGGCGCTGCTTGCCGCGCTGCTGCTGGGCGTGGTGATCTACGCCGTGTACCGGCGGTTCTACACGGGTGTGGTCTATTCGCGCAGCTTCGCGGTGACCTTGGTGGGCATGTCGGTGCTCACCTGCATGGTGACGCTCGCCATCAGCACCAACATCGTGATCTCCCTGGGTATGGTCGGCGCGTTGTCCATCGTCCGATACCGTACCGCCGTCAAGGATCCGATGGATCTGCTGTATCTGTTCTGGGCCATCACCACCGGCATCACCACCGGAGCCGGCATGTATCTGCTTGCCATCGTGGCGGGCGTGGTGATGATCGCCATGCTGGCCGTGTTCTATTCCCACCAGGCCAAGGGACGCGTCTATATCGCGGTCATCCACTATCTGGGCGACAACGTCGGCGACGAGATCGTCCGCGCGTTCGGACGCACCCGCTTCTTCGTCAAATCCAAGACCATGCGCGGCGAAAAGGTGGAAATGGCAGTGGAGGTGTTCTGCGACGACAAGGACATGACTTTCGCCGAGCGCATCCGCGCGATCCAGGGCGTCGACGATGTCACGCTGATTCAGTACAACGGTGAATACCATGGATAGGCATTCCGACGAAGAGACACCGACGTTCACCCTCGACGACATCAACCACGCGTTCGATGACGGCGAGTTCTGTTTTTACCTGCAGCCGAAATGCAATGCGGTGACGGGTGCGATCGTCGGTATGGAGGCGTTGATCCGTTGGAACCATCCGGAATACGGGGTGATCACTCCGGACAGATTCATTCCGCTGCTCGAACAGGCGAAGATGGTCACCCGGTTCGACTTCTATATCTGGCGATCGGTGTGCGAGATGCTGGCACGCTGGCAGCGTGAGGGACGCAATACGGTACCGGTCTCCGTCAACGTGTCGATGACGGACATCGACGCGGTCGACGTGGCAAGAACGCTGGGCGACATGCTCGACCGTTACGGCGTCGATCCGGGGCTGCTGCAGGTGGAGATCACGGAAAGCGTCATAGCGCAGAACTTCGAAGTCGTGGCATCGACCATACATGACCTGCACGAATGCGGGATAGCGGTGCTGATGGACGATTTCGGCTCGGCGTATTCATCGTTGAATATGCTCAAGGACATCAACGTCGAGGCAATCAAGCTGGACATGAAGTTCCTCGATCTCAATTCCGACAACGAGGCCAAGGGATTGAAGATCGTCGAGGCCGTCATCGATATGGCCTACCAGCTGAGGATCGGGGTCATCGCCGAAGGGGCCCAGACCGCCCAGCAGGTCAATCAGCTGCGTGAATTGGGCTGCATTTACATCCAGGGATATTTCTTCTTCAAGCCGCTCACCGTGGAACAGGCCGAGGGTCTGCTCGAAAAGCGTTCCGACTGCCACCAGTTCTGGAACATCAGCCGGGACCTCCGCCAGAAGGACTATCGCAAATCGCACAGCGGACGCGCGCTGCTCGAATCGTCGTCGGTGGCCGCGCATGCGTTCGAATTGCTCGAGAAAGGCGTGTCCGAAATCTCGAGGCTGAACCTCATGACGGGCGAATACCGTGTGATCAGGCGCGATTCCGTGCTTCCCGAAGTGCCGTCCGACGATTTCTCGGACTATTGCGAGACTCTGGTCGACGAGCGCATCATCCATCCGAGGGACGCCATGAAATTCCTGACGTTCATGAACCTGCCGGATCTGCGCCACAGGCTGTTCAACGATCGGCGTTCGGTCTTCACATACTTCGCCAGCGAGATCGAAGCCGAATCGGGCATCGTCGCATTCAACATCCTGGTATCCGACGAGGTCGGCGCGGATGATCCATGGGCCGTGGTGCTCGTCGAAACCAATCTTCCATTCGATCTGCTCGCCAGGGACCTGCAGATCGGATACCGGCAAGATTCGCTGACCGGGCTGCTCAACCGTAACGCCTATGACGCCGATGTGCGGCGGAAGGACATATTCGCCGGAAAATCCGTGGTATGCATGTACATCGACCTCATCGGGCTGCACGAGGTGAACAACCATCTCGGCCATGCCAAGGGAGACAAGACGCTGTGCGACGTCGCCGATGCCGCACGCGCGTTCTTCGGCGACGACCGGATCTACAGGATCGGCGGCGACGAGTTCGTGGTGCTCAGTTCCAGCCATACTTTGGAACAGACGCGCAAGCAGGCTTCCTACATGGCCACGCAGCTGAGGGACCGGGGGTGTGAGATATCCGTCGGCATGGCGGCCGCGCATGGCGGGGATGATCTGCCGAAGGCGATAGAGCAGGCCGAGACCGAGATGCGCGCCGCGAAGAAGGCATATTACGCGCAGAACGGCAACAGGCGTCAGGCCCGCATGCTCAACGAGAAGCTGGAGGGCATCCTGGTGCACAGCCAGGATATGGAGCAGCTGCTGTGGTATCTGCATGTGCGCTATACGGTCGCCTATGTGGTCGATCTGCGTACCGACGCGCATCGTCCGATCGTGTCGGGCCAGCTGTTCCTCCGCATGCTTCGTGAGCATGGCGGCTCGTTCAAGGAGGCCATGCAGGCGTATTGCGATGAGATGGTCACCCCCCAATGCCGTAGCAGCTTCCAGCTCCTGTTCGACTACGAGTTCGTCCAGGCGAGGGTCGGGGCCACGGGGGCTCTGCAATACGGATACACCAAAACCAATGGCGAACGGATACTCATCACCATCTTTCCGAGCCGGAATTCCGCGCATGAGACGATTTGGGTGTTCTCCAAGGCGGATCTGCCGCAGGTCGAAGAGGAGTTGTTCGACGACTAACGTCCGATGACGGGACGGCGCAGGTCGGGGATCATGTATATCCACCCTTTTTTCGAGAACGTTCACAATCAGCGTGTCGTGGTCGGGAAAGCCGGTGGCGGCGGGGTTATCATGAAACCGTTGGCCTCGACGATGGGCGTCGTGGCAGGGAACCGTTGCTTAAAGGAGAGCATTATGGTCTATCGCATGATTTTCAACCAGACGGCGTATTTCGGTCGCGGAGCGATCAAGGAGATTCCGAATGTCGCCAAGTCGCACGGATTCACCAAGGCGTTCATCGTCACCGATCCGGTGCTGCTGAAGACCGGCACCGTCAAGAAGGTCACCGATGTGCTGGACGAAGCGGGCATGCCGTATGAGGTGTTCGACAACGTCAAGCCGAACCCGCCCGTCGAATGCATCCAGGATGGCGTCGCCAAGTTCGCCGCTTCCGGCGCGGATTTCCTGATCGGTCTGGGCGGCGGCTCGCCGCAGGACACCTGCAAGGGCATCGGCATCGTCACCGCCAACCCCGAGTTCGCCGACGTGCTGAGCCTTGAGGGCGTGGCGGACACCAAGAACCCGTCCGTGCCGATCTTCGGCGTGCCGACCACCGCCGGCACCGCATCCGAGACCACCATCAACTACGTGATCACCGATACCGCCAACAAGCGCAAGTTCGTGGCCGTCGATCCGCACGACATTCCGATCGTCGCCTTCGTGGACCCGGATCTGACCGATTCCATGCCGCGTGGCCTCAAGGTCGCCACCGGCCTCGACGCGCTGACCCACGCCATCGAGGGCTATATCACCCCGGGCGCATGGAGCCTGTCCGACTGCCTGTCCATGCAGACCATCCGCATGATCGCCAAGAACCTGGCCAAGAGCGCGGACGGCGATGTGGCCGCCGGCGAGCAGATGGCCTACGCCTCCTACATCACCGGCATGGCCTATTCCAACGTCGGCCTTGGTCTGGTGCACGGCATGGCCCACCCGCTGGGCGGTCGTCTGGGTGTGGCCCACGGCGTGGCCAACGGCATTCTGCTGGCGCCGGTCATGGAATACAACAAGGACTACACCGGCGAGAAGTACCGTGACATCGCCGACGCCTTCGGTGTGGAGGACGCGTACACCGGAGACATCGAGAAGGTGCGCGAGGAGGCCGTGCAGGCCGTGCACAAGCTCACCGTCGATCTGAAGAACCCGACCAAGATCTCCGAGGTCGGCGCCACCGAGGCCGATCTCGAGCCGCTGGCGCACGATGCCTTCCACGACGTGTGCACGCCGGGCAACCCGCGCCAGGCCACGCAGGAGGACATCCTCAAGATCTACACCAGCCTGATGTAGGCTCCTCCGCGGTAGGGAAATCGCGGAAAGGACAAGAAAAACGGACGGTGCCGAAGATTTCCGGCACCGTCCGTTTTTGTCATCGGCAGTGGACGCATGGCTGGCGGAACGCGCTATTCCTCGTGCTTCTCGCTCCACTCCTCATCAGTGGGGGTGTCGTCGTACAATTCGCGGCCTTCCTGCTCCGCCAGCTCCATCTGCTCGTTGATCCAAGCGGCTTCGGCCGGATTGATGTCCGCGGTGTCCAGCACCTTCTGCCACACCGGATACAGCAGATGCATCACCGGATACAGCGCGGTGAGGAGGATTTCCGGACGATGTTTGCGGTAATGCTGCGGATGCGCGTTGAAGGTGTTCTTGAACCGGCGCATGTAGTTGAGGAACGATGACGGCGACGTGTCCATGCGCCGCGCGCTGATGCCCGCGACCATGCGCGGACTGTACACGGTTTTCAGATCCTTGCCCAGCAGATGCAGGGAGATGTCGATGTCCTCATGCATCACATCGGCCTTGTCGCGGCAGACCTCGTCGGCGATCTGCCGCCAAGCGGTGGCGCGCAACGCCATGTTGGAACCGAACAGCAGCGGTCTGCCGCCATCGGCCTTGTAGATCCTCTTGCGTGTGGAATTGTCCCCACGAAGCCCGAAATGGCGGCTGGGCATATCGTAGTACATCACCGGACCGGTGGCGCCCATCGCTTCCGGATCCTCGGTGAAAATGCCGGAAACGACCTCCACCCAATCCGGACGGATCATGCAATCCGCGTCGAACCGGCCGAGAATATCGCCTGTAGCGTGATTCAGCCCGTAGTCGCGCGTGGGGATCAGGCCCTGTTCCTCATCCTGGTGCAGCAGCTTTACCGGAGCCTCCGGATGATCCTTCATGAACTGCTCGACCACTTCGACGGTCGAATCGGTGGAACGGTTATCGACGACAATCACCTCATGGGGCATCACGGTCTGCCGGGTGGCGTTGAGCAGACAATCGTTGATACGCTCCTGTTCATTCCAAGCGGGGATGACAATTGAAACGTTCAGCATGATTTCAAGGATAGGTTCCAGCCCGTACACGGCGTCTGCCTACAATAAGGAGCCATGAGCGACAGCGAACGGCATATGAAGACAGGCACGGATGAATCGTCCGGGCAACACGACGGCACCGACGGGATGCGTTGGGACCTGGGCACCCTGTTCCCCGCGAAGGGTGATCCCCGACGCCCCCCGGAATGGCTGGGACGGGCGCTGCTGTACATCGCCATCGCCATCGTGCTGTTCTCCTTCTGCTGGCGTAGCTGGGGGAAAATCGAATATCTTGTCATCGACATCATCGTCTCCCTGTTCCTGGCGCTTGCCGTGGAACCCGTGGTGGTGCCGCTGGTCAAGCATGGCTGGAAGCGTGCGTTCGCGTCGATCTTCGCGCTGCTCATGCTGGCCATCATCCTGTGCGCCATGTTCGCCCTGTTCGGCAACCTGTTCGTGCAGCAGGTCATCGCATTGTGCAACGGCCTGCCCGGCCTGTACAGGCAGATCGTCGAATTCGTGGAGCAATACACGGATTTCAAGCTTCCCGAAATCAACAGCCTCGGCAGTGAGATCCTGAAGAACATCCAGACCTCCTGGGTCACGGACTTCGCGGGCACCGCCGTCAGCACGGTATCCGGATTGTTCTCCTTCCTGCTGAACCTCATGACGGTGATCATGACCACGTTCTACATCTCGGCGGCCGGTCCGAAACTGCGCCGTTCGGCCTGCCAGTGGATGGCGCCGGCCGCGCAGCGCCGTTTCCTGTTCGTCTGGACCGTCAGCCAGACCCAGATTTCCTCGTTCCTGTTCTCCCGTGCCATTCTCGCCGTGCTGAACGCGTTCTTCACCTCGATCTGCCTGATGGCGCTGCATGTGCCGTATTGGATGCCGTTGGCGTTGTTCTGCGGCATCGTCTCGCAGTTCATCCCCATGCTCGGCACGTATATCGGCGGCGCGTTGCCGGTGCTGTTCGCCTGGGGTAGCTGCGGCCTGTGGCAGGCGATCGCCGTGGTGGTGTTCATCTGCATCTACCAGCAGATCGAGAACCTGATCTTCGCGCCGAAGATCTCCCAGCGCACCATGGACGTCAACGACGCGGTGGCGTTCCTCGCCGTGCTGGCGTTCAGCTCGCTGTTCGGCGCGATCGGCGCGTTCCTGGCCCTGCCGATCGTCGCTTCGATCCAGACGATTCTGCGCACCTACACCAAGAGGTACGATCTGGTGGATTCCCCGTTGATGGACGATCCGGTCCCGGAGAAGAAGTCGAAGCTGGTGGAGGGCGCCGAAGCCATCAGCGAGCATCTGCACACCATACCGCGCGCCGTGCAGGGATCGAGCGCGCATGTGCCGATTCCCGACGACGTGCGAATCCTGCAGGAGCAGGCGTACAATATCAACCTGTCCGACGGAGACGGCAACGCGGAGGAATCGCAGACCGTCGCCATTCCGAAGCATCTGCTGGACGGAAACGGACGCAAACCGTTGCAGGGGACCGAGGATGCGGACGAGTCGCGATCCGAGGATGAGGACGGGGCTCAATCGCGGAAGCCGGATGACAATCCGGATGACAATCCGAGAAGTAGGTGGCGTTAATGGTATTGCTGAGCGTGCTTGATGTCGTGCTGGTCGTTCTGGGTGGCGCCGGCATGCTGTACCAGGCGGTCTGCATCGTCATCTCGCTGTTCGCCAAGCCGATCAAGTTTCCCGACGCGCCGATGGACAAACGCTACGCGGTGCTGATCTCCGCCCGAAACGAGGCCAACGTCATCGGCAACCTCATCAATTGCCTGCACGAGCAGACCTATCCGAGCGAACTCGTCGACATCTGGCTGGTGGCGGACAACTGCACCGACAACACGGCCGAAGTGGCGCGGAATCTGGGATGCCACGTCATCGAACGCTTCAACAAGGAACAGGTCGGCAAAGGCTACGCGCTGACCTACCTGCTCGACCGGATGAACGAATCCGGCGCGTCCGACCCATACGACGCCTTCTTCGTCTTCGACGCGGACAACAAACTCGACAAGCATTACCTCGAGGAGATGAACAAGGGCTTCCAGGCCGGGTTCAAGATCCTCACCAGCTACCGCAATTCCGTGAACCTGTCCGACAACTGGGTGTCGTCCGGCTCCGCGCTGTGGTTCATCCGCGAGTCGCGCTTCGTGTCGGCTTCGCGCATGTGGCTCGGCAACAGCTGCCATGTGGGCGGCACCGGCTTCATGTTCTCGCAGGAGATCATGCGCCGCAACAACGGCTGGAAGTTCCATCTGCTCACCGAAGACCTGGAATTCACCATGGACAGCGTGCTGCACGGCGACCGCATCGGCTATTGCGGCACCGCCATCCTGTACGACGAGCAGCCCGTCACCTTCGCGCAGAGCTGGCGGCAGCGTCTGCGCTGGAGCAAGGGCTTCCTGCAGGTGTTCCGCTATTACGGCCCGGCGCTGATCAAACGCGCGGTCAGGGAACGTGATTTCTCCGCCGTCGACTTCACATTGCTGCTGTGTCCGTTCACCGTGCTCGGCATCGCGCGCATATTGCTGGGCATGCTGTTCGCGGCCTGCGGATTCGTGACGTGGCAGAGCCAGCTGGATTCGCTGACCGGCTGGACCTCTGGCATCGTGGCATCGGTGGTCGGCATGATGGGCCTTGCCGCGTTGACCATCGTGGCGGAACGCGACCACGTGGGCGCCACCAACAAGGAGCTGTTCGCCTACGTGCTGGCCTTCCCCATCTACATGCTGAGCTACGTGCCGATTTCGTTCCAGGCGATTTTCGCCAAATCCGAATGGAAGCCCATCGCCCATAAAGGCTGACGTGCCGGTCCGTCATGCCATGCGATGGTTTGGCATGACGTGGGCGCAGCCGCGGAAAAGGGGATTACGACAGGAAGGTGTGTTCTGGCTATGGACGATATTGACGGTTATCGTGCCGTCCGGCGCCGCAGGACGGTGACCGTGGCGGTTTCCGTCGCGGTCACCGCCGCGTTGTGTATCGGCTATGTCGTGGCCGACATCTGCGATGTGGTTCCGGGCGTCCTCACGATGCGTCAGGTCGATCGTCCGACGGTCGCGGCCGCGAAGCAATCGATCGAAGCGGCGGATGTGGTTCCGGATCTTGGCTCCTCCAATGCCGACGCGTCCGCGGCGGACGCGCTGGTCGACACATTCTCGTCCGCGGCGGAAAGCTTCGGCGGCGATTATTCGATCGCCATCGCGGACGCTTCCGGCAAGGTGGTCGCCGAACGGAACATCGACACGCCACGCACGCCCGCGTCCACCATGAAGACGCTGACCGCGTACGCTGCCGCCAGCGAGCTTGACATGGGATCCACCTTGGATACGCAGACCTATCTGGAACAGGTGCAGGACGGTACCGCGCGTCTGGTGCTCAAAGGCAACGGCGACATGCTGCTCGGCGCGGGCCTGTCCGATTCGAACCATGTCAACGGGCGCGCCGGACTTGGCACACTCGCCGCGGATACCGCCCAGGCGTTGAGGCAGCGCGGCATCACTGCCGTGACTTTGATGTATGACGATTCCCTGTTCGGGGAGAACCGCTGGCCACAGGGTATCGCGGAACTCGATACCGATCACGTGTACTATGCGCCGTCCTCTTCCATGGCGGTGGACGGCGGCAGGAACTGGAACGGCGCGAAGCCTTCCGATCCGGATCAGTTCACTTCGTATCCGGCGTTGAGCATGAGTCCGTCGTCCGATGCCGCCGCGGTGTTCGCGCAGAGGCTCGCCGAACAGGGCATCACGGTGCAGGGCTCCGTGGAGCAGGGAAGTGCGCCGCAGTCCACCAGTCCGCTCGCCAGTGTGCGTTCCGCTTCGCTGAGCGAGGTCATGGCGTTCACCCTACGGCATTCCGATAATTCGCTCGCCGAGGAGTTCGGCAGATTGCTGGCCTTGAAGACCGGCGCCGACAATTCTCCGGAGGGCGCGGTGCGGGCCGTCAAGTCGGTACTTGAACGCGAGGGAATCTCCACGCAGGGGCTTGATATGCGCAATTGCTCCGGCCTTACCGAGGATTCCAAACTCACGGCCCGCACGCTGCTCGAGGTACAGCGGCGCAATCTGACCGCCGGTTCGGGTGCTGCGGCCGCGGAAGGCCTGTCCATCGCCGGATTCGTCGGCACTGCGGCGAACCGTCTGCTTGACGCCAGCGAGGCCGGCCTGATCCGCGCGAAGACCGGCAGCCTGGGCGATGTGACCTCCATGACGGGCAATGTGTCGCGGATCAACGGCGGAGCATTGTCCTTCGCGGTGATCGTCAACAATCCCACCGATCTTTCCGCGGCGAAATCGGCCATCGACAAGTTTGTGGCCGGCCTGCCGCGGTTATGACGCGACGTGTGTGAATCTTCTCAGCGGATATTCAGCATATAGCCAGAAACACGTCATTCGCATGTGTCAAGATGGTGGGCATGCGAATCGCTGACGTACAAGAAGACATTGATCACGAGCTGATCAGCAAAGAAGAGATTGCCGACATCATCAACCGCGCCGCGGCCCAGGCCAGTGAAGACTACCGTGGCAAGGACCCGTTGTTGGTCTGCGTGCTTAAGGGGGCTGTGAACACGCTCGCGGCGTTCTCCCAGGCCATGAGCATTCCCGCTGAGATGGATTTCATGAGCCTGTCCAGCTACGGCTCCGGCACCGAGTCGAGCGGAAAGATCACCGTCCGGCAGGACCTGTCCACCGACGTGCGTGGCCGCCATGTGCTGATTGTCGAGGACATTATCGATTCCGGCTTCACACTGGCTTGGCTGGTCGACGAGCTCAAGCGTCGTGGTGCGGCTTCCGTGGAGGTTTTTGCGCTTCTGGAGAAGCCGGCACGTCGTACGGTCGACGTGGATGTGAAATACAAGGGACGTGAGATTCCCGATGAATTCGTGGTCGGTTTCGGCTTGGATTACGACGAGCGTTACCGCAACCTCGATTCGATTGCGGTGCTGAAGCCGTCAGTCTATGAAGGAGGTCAGGATTGAGTTTCCCTGGTCCGAATCAGCCGCCAAGCAGTGGCGGAGGCAATAACCCCAATGGTGGCAACAACCCGTTCACCAATCCGTTCAACCGCAACAACGGCGGCAACGGTGGCAGGAACGGCAAGAACGGAGCGGATGGCAACAAGTCCAATGGCCCCCGTCCGTTCTGGCAGTCGCCATGGTTGTGGGTGGTGGTCGTGGCCCTGCTCGCCGTGACCATGTTCCAGATTTTCGCGGGCTCCGGATCGCAGACCATCGACACCAAGGATGGCATGCAGATCCTCAACGGCAACACCGTCGAGTACGCGACGATCGTGGACAACACCCAGCAGGTCAAGCTCAAGCTTTCGAGCGATTACTCCGCAACCGACCCGGATACCGGCCGTACGAAGAACTATGGCAAGAACGTGCAGTTCTACTACACGTACGCGCAGTCGGCGGCGGTGGTCAAGGCCGTGCAGAAGGCCGATCCGGCCAAGGGCTGGACTGCCAGCATGCAGCAGACCAGCATCTGGACGTATCTGCTGACCTCGCTGCTGCCGTTCCTCATCATCTTCGGCCTGTTCTGGTTCCTGATGAGCCGCATGGGCGGCGCTGGCGGCATGCTCGGTATGGGAGGCAAGAAGAACAGCGGCAAGCTGCTTGACGGCCAGACCCCGACCACTAAGTTCTCCGACGTGGCCGGCGAGGACGCGGCCGTGCAGGAGGTCGAGGAGATCAAGGACTTCCTCAAAGATCCGTCCCGCTACAAGGCATTGGGAGCCCGCATTCCGCGAGGTGTGCTGCTGTACGGCCCTCCTGGAACCGGTAAGACGTTGCTGGCACGAGCCATCGCAGGTGAGGCCGGCGTGCCGTTCTATTCCATGGCCGGCTCCGACTTCGTGGAGATGTTCGTGGGCCTTGGCGCGTCCCGAGTGCGTGACCTGTTCGACGAGGCCAAGAAGAACGCTCCGGCCATCATCTTCATTGATGAGATCGATGCCGTCGGCCGCAAGCGCGGCGGTTCCGGTATGAGCGGCGGCCATGACGAGCGTGAGCAGACGCTGAACCAGCTGCTGGTCGAAATGGACGGCTTCGACAACGACACGAACCTCATCATCATCGCGGCCACCAATCGTCCGGACGTGCTTGATCCGGCATTGCTGCGCCCCGGCCGTTTCGATCGCCAGGTGGCCGTCGAAGCGCCTGATCTTGAAGGCCGTGAGGCGATTTTGAAGGTGCATGCCAAAGGCAAGCCGTTCGTGCCGGACGTCGATCTGCACATGATCGCCGTACGTACGCCTGGTTTCACCGGCGCCGACCTTGCCAACGTGCTCAACGAGGCCGCGCTGCTGTGCGCCCGTGCCGGCGCCCAGCTCATCGACAACCGTGCCATCGACGAGGCCATCGACCGCGTCCAGGCCGGCCCGAAGCGTCGCTCCAAGGGCATGGCGCTCGACGAGTTGCGCAACACCGCGTACCACGAGGGTGGTCATGCGCTGGTGGCCGCCGCCATGAACGACACCGATCCGGTGACCAAGGTGACGATTCTGCCGCGTGGCCGCGCGCTCGGCTACACCGCCGTGATGCCGACCGAGGACCGCTATTCCATGTCCCGCAACCAGCTGCTCGACCAGATGGCCTACGCCATGGGCGGACGTACCGCCGAAGAGGTCGTGTTCCACGATCCGACCACCGGCGCGTCCAACGACATCGAAAAGGCCACGAAGATCGCCCGCCAGATGGTGCTCGATTATGGCTTCTCCGAGAAGCTCGGCGCCATCAAGTGGTCCGACGACGAGCAGAGCGATCTTGGCGCCCTGACCCACAAGTATTCCGCGCGCACCGCCGAAATCATCGACGAGGAAGTGCTCAAGCTTGTGGAGACGGCGCATACCGAGGCTTGGAACGTCATCAACGAGAACCGTGACATCCTTGACGAGCTGGTACGTCAGTTGCTCGTCAAGGAGACGCTCAACGAGAAGGAGCTCGCAGCGATCTTCGCCAACATCAAGAAGGCGCCGAAGCGCGAGGTCTGGCTGAGCGACGACAAGCGTCCGGACTCCGACATTCCACCGGTCCCGATTCCCGAGAACCTGAAGAAAAGCGCAGGATTGACCAACTGATGAGCGATACCGATTTCGATACCCTCCTCGACGACAAGGCCCGTGCCGCCCATGCGGCCGGGCCTGTCGGCTATGACGAGGAAGGCGTGCGCCAGGCCGTGCGCCTGTTCTTGAAGTCCATCGGCGAGGACCCCGATCGTGAGGGACTGCTGGAAACTCCCGACCGCATCGGACGGGCATGCAAGGAACTGTTCGCCGGCCTTGGACACGGGCCGGAGGAAGTGCTCAAAACACGTTTCAAGGTGGATACCGACGAAATGGTGCTGGTGCGTGACATCGAACTGTTCTCCGTATGTGAGCACCATTTGCTGCCGTTCCATGGCGTGGCCCACGTCGGGTACATCCCATCCAATGGCCAGGTGGCTGGTCTGAGCAAACTGGCCCGACTCGTGGAACTGTACGCCCGTCGGCCCCAGGTGCAGGAACGCCTCACCCAGCAGGTGGCCGACGCGTTGATGGAAGGCATCGATGCACGTGGCGTGATCGTGGTCACCGAATGCGACCACATGTGCATGGCCATGCGCGGCGTGAAGAAGGCACAATCCCGCACCGTCACCTCGGCGGTCCGCGGATGCATGCGCGACGCCACTACGCGGGCCGAGGCGATGAGCCTGATTCTGTCGAACCATTCGTGAATTCAACCCGCTCGTCTTGCCGGATGAATCAGGTTGATTGAGCGGGCCGGGCAAATCGGGCAAGCCGGGCAAATCGGATATGCCGTACAAGGGAGGAAACCGATGTCGATCGATATGAAAGCGATTCACGACAGCCGCCGCACATTGGTGATGGGCGTGCTGAACATCACGGAGGACTCCTTCTCCGACGGAGGATTGTGGCTTGATCCGGCGGCGGCCAAAGCCCACGGCGAGGCGATGATGAAGGATGGTGCTGACATCATCGACATCGGCGCGGAATCCACCCGTCCCGGTGCCAAGCGCGTCGGCGAGACCGATGAGAAGGCCCGCGTGTTGGGCGCGGTGGACTCGTTGATTCCCGAAGGTGCGGTGCTGTCCATAGACACCACGCGTGCCTCGGTGGCGTCTGCCGCGCTCGAGCATGGCGCGCAGATCATCAACGATGTGTCCGGAGGCCAATTGGACCGCGAGCTGCCGCATGTGGTGGCCGACCACTCCGAAAGCCTGTACATCGTGCAGCATTGGCGCGGCTGGCTCGCCGGAGCCGCAGGCAATGTGCCCGACGCCGACACCTCCGTCTACAACCATGGCGTGGTGCAGGATGTCTACGACGAGCTCATGCGTCAGGTGGATGCGGTGCTGACGGCCGGGATACGTGCCGAACAGATCATCATCGACCCGGGCTTGGGCTTCTCCAAGCCGGGAGTCGAGCATAATCTGCCGATTCTGAAGGCTTTGGACCGATTCAACGCGACCGGATATCCGGTGCTGGTCGGCGCGTCCCGCAAGCGCTTTATCGGGGCGTTGCTGGCGGACGCCGGCGTGGACGAGCCGGACATGGCGTCCAAGGACAACGCCACCGCGGCCATCAGCGCTTTGTGCGCCGAGCATGGCGCGTGGGCCGTGCGCGTGCATGACGTGGCGAAAAGCCGTGACGCGGTCGCCGTCGGCAATGCATGGCGTGGCTGCGCGGACGCGTGAGCGTGACGCGAAATTCATTCGTAAAAACATAGGAACAGCATGGAAAGGCTGGCATGGATCAGATTCGATTGACGGGAATCCGCGCTACGGGCAAACACGGCGTGCTTGATTTCGAGCATGAGCGGGCCCAGACCTTCGTGGTGGACGCCACGCTGTTCCTCGACCTTGCTGCGGCCGGATGTTCCGACGATCTGAACGACACCGTCGACTATGGCGCGGTCGCCAAAGGCATCGTCGCCATCATTGAAGGCGAACACGTCGACCTGATCGAAAAACTCGCCGACCGCATCGCACGTATGATCCTCGATTTTCCGGCCGTACGCCGTACGCAAGTGACCGTGCACAAGCCGAACGCGCCGATCACCGTACCATTCGACGACGTCAGCGTGACCGTGGAACGTGCGCGTGAAACAAACGATGGACGGTCATCGGATGATGCGAGGGAAAGCGGCCGGACGCATCATGTCATCATCGCCATGGGAGGCAACCAAGGTGATGTGACGGCGACATTGCGCGACGCGGTGCGCTGTGTGGACGGACTGTCGTCCACACAGGTGACAGGGGTATCTCCGCTGTATCGCACCGATGCGTGGGGCATGCCGGAAGGCACGTCGGAATTCCGCAATGCGGTCATATCCGTGGACACCAGACTTTCTGCGGCCGAACTGCTGAAAGGATTGCAGCGCATCGAAGCCTCGCATGGACGGGAGCGCACTGATCACTGGACTTCCCGTACGCTCGATCTGGACATCATCGACTTCGACGGTCAGGAAAGCAACGATCCCGACCTGACGTTGCCGCATCCGCGAGCATGGCAGCGGGCTTTCGTGCTGGGGCCGTGGCTCGCGCTCGAACCGGACGCCGAACTTGGCGGAGCGCACGCTGGTTCCGTGGCGCAGCTGTTGCATGAAGCGTCCGACCGTGATCATATCGACGAGATCGCGGACGATTGGATGGTCGCCGGTGCGGCGGGCGCAGCTGATATGCGGACCGAACACGATTCCGAAGAGTCGCACGGTATCGACGATGCTCCCGAAATCATCGATACCGCCGAAACCGCCGACCCTGCCGACCTTCCGGAAGGCACCGCAGCCTCCAAAGCGGCCGCCGCTGCCGCGGTGAGACCCGGACCGACATCCCGTCGCGCGGTGATTTCCTTGGATAGCCCATCGTCCGACGCGGAAAACCAGTTCCGACGGGCCATCGTGGCTGTCGATGGGCTCCCGGGCAACCAGGTGGAGGGCATCTCGCCCCTTTACCATGTCAGCCAAGTCGACGATCTTCCGGACAAGATGGCCGCTGTCATGCAGATCTCCACGCGTATGGATGCGCGTGAATTGATCGGAGCGTTGAAATCGGTGGAATCCTCCATCTCACCGGAACTCGACCTCGACCTTGTGGACATGGAAGGCGTGGTTTCGGACGAACCCGATTGCAAGGTGCCATGGCCGTCCGCGCGTGAACACGCGTCCGTGCTGGCTCCTTGGTTCGACATGGATCCGGACGCGAGACTCGGCAGGGATCCGGTCGCGTTCCTGCTGGCCGTGGCACCGGATGCCGCGCAGGTGGGAATGCTGACCGACAACTGGATCATTGGAGACACGCTATGAGAGCACGCAGAACCCCTTGGTGGTCTTTCGTCCTCGCGGCCGTGCTTGGCGTGCTCGCAGGCATGGGTTTGGCGAAATACGGCGAAATCTCGGGATTGCCCTTGGTGGGCGCTCCATGGATCGTGCCGGTGGTGTTGGCCGCACTGGGCATCACCGTGCTGTACATGGCCCTGCAAATCCACAAATACACGACCAAAGACCCCGTCAAACGCGCGCAGCTCAAGCCATTGGACCCGCAGAAGGCCTTCGGCACGCTGGTGGCATGCAAGGCGCTCGGCCTTGCAGGAGCGGCCTTGGCAGGCTGGTACGGCGGGCAGATCATCATGAGTCTGCCGCACGGCGAGGCGGAATTCTACAATCAGGCCATCATCGAATGCGCGGTGGCGTGCGTGGTGTGCATCGCCGACATGATCGTCGGCATCGTGGGGGAGTGGCTGTGCCGGATTCCACCCATTGACGGCCCGGAAAGCCCGGCAATGAAAAAGGCCGCACAGCGCAATCGCTATGCGGCCGCCGCGACCAAATCCAAGATCTGAGGATCAGGCCTTTTCCGTCGTGCCTGGCACGTTTGGTACGCGGAACATCGCTTCCTGCGCCATGCAGGCTACCAGACTGCCGTCCTGCGTGTAGACCTTCGCCGAGCCAAGGCCGCGTCCATGGGCCGCGGTCGGGGTGTCCTGCACGTAGAGATGCCATTGGTTGATGTCGATGTCGCGGTACCACCACATCGAGTGATCGATGGACGCGTACGAGATGCCAGGGGTGGCGATGCTCAAGCCTGCCCTGCGCAGAATCGGCTCCAGCATGATCTGGTCGCAGCCCATTGCCAGCATCGCGCGGTGCATGGCCTGCGGTGCGTCCACCTTGCCGTCGGCCTTCATCCACACCATCTGCTTGCCGGAATCGTTGCTGGCGCTCTTCTTGTCGGCGCCGAGCATGATGGTGCGTGTCGCATGGCGGATATCGAACGGCGATTTCTTCGCATAATACTTGGCGAACGACGACTTCTCCGCGAACGGTTCCATCAGCTGCTTCGCGCTGGTCAGGCTGTCCGGATCCGGAACGTCCTCCGGCATGGGATCCGCGAATTCGATGCCTTCCTGGTCGTGCTCCTGGAAGCTGGCGATCGCCGTCAGAATCGAGCCCTGCGCCTGCGTGACGTTCACGCGGCGGGCGGAGAAGGAACGGCCGTCGCGCAGATTCTCCACATCGAACAGCAGATCCTGGTGAATGTCTCCGGCCGAAATGAAATAGCCGTGGATCGAATTCGGCAGTCTTGACGGCGGAACGGTTTTCGCCGCGGCCACCAGCGACTGCGCGATGACCTGCCCGCCGTAGACGCGGCCGGTGGGGAAGTACAGGCTCTCGCCATTGATATAGGTGTGATTGCGGTAATTTGAGGGCGTGCCCAGCTGAAGCACCTTCGTCAGCCGCTGCAACGGCGTCATGTCTGTCTGCGTCATGATGGTCCTGATTCCTCCTGCACTGGAAAGCTTTGCACTGACACTGAGTCTATCGACGTGCGGTTAATTTCGCCGGATGGTTTTGTAACGAGTACGTGAGAAGAGTGAACGGCCGGTTAGCTGCGGGGGATGGCTGCATATGATGAGGCGCCACCTCTCGTTGCGAAAGGTGGCGCTCCGGGGCGTGCGCTTGACGGCTCGCCTCTGGCCGTGCAATTAAGGTCTCGCACTGTCTGCGAGGCTCATTGTTTCCCTCTCTCGGACTGTCGTCCTCGTTCGGGCTGAGCCTACCTACGCCCCACCGGGGCGTAGGCTTAACGGCTCAGCGCGTTAGTTTGCGATGCAGGCGGTGCGGGCGGGCCGCATCTTCGCCGAGGCGGGCGACGCGGTTCTCCTGATAGGCCTGGAAGTTGCCTTCGAACCAGTACCACTTGGCCGGATTCTCGTCATCGCCTTCCCACGCGAGGATATGCGTGGCCACGCGGTCGAGGAACCAGCGGTCGTGGGAGATCACCACGGCGCAACCCGGGAAGGCAAGCAGCGCGTTCTCAAGCGATTCCAAGGTCTCGACGTCAAGGTCGTTGGTCGGTTCGTCGAGCAGCAGCAGGTTGCCGCCCTGCTTCAGGGTCAGGGCCAGGTTCAGGCGGTTGCGTTCGCCGCCGGAGAGCACGCCCACAAGTTTCTGCTGGTCGGAACCCTTGAAGCCGAAGGACGCCACGTAGGCGCGGGTCGGCACCTCGACGCCGGCAACCTCGATGAAGTCGAGTCCGTCGGACACGGCCTCCCACAGGTTCTTGTTCGGGTCGAGGCCTGCACGGTTCTGATCGACATAGCTGATCTGCACGGTGTCGCCGATTTTGAGCGAGCCGGAGGTCAACGGTTCCAAACCGACGATGGTCTTGAACAGGGTGGACTTACCCACGCCGTTCGGACCGATTACGCCGACGATGCCGTTACGCGGCAGGGTGAAGCTCAGGTCATCGATGAGCACACGGTCGCCGAATGCCTTGTGGATGTGCTCGGCTTCCAGCACAGTGGAACCCAGACGCGGACCTGCCGGAATCTGAATTTCGGAGAAGTCAAGCTTCTTGTTGTTGCGTGCCTCCTGCTCCATCTGGTCGTAACGTTCCAGACGGGCCTTGTTCTTGGCCTGACGGGCCTTCGGCGAGGAACGTACCCAGTCGAGTTCGCTCTTGAGTCGCTTGGCAAGCTTGGCGTCCTTGGCGCCTTGGATCTCCATGCGCTTGGCCTTGGTCTCCAAATAGGTGGAGTAGTTGCCCTTGTACGGATACAGGTGACCACGATCCACTTCGCAGATCCATTCGGCCACATTGTCCATGAAATAACGATCGTGGGTGACGGCGATGACCGCGCCCTTGTACTGGTGCAGGAACTGCTCCAGCCACAGAATCGACTCGGCGTCCAAATGGTTGGTAGGCTCGTCGAGCAGCAGCAGATCCGGAGCTTCAAGCAGCAGTTTGCACAGCGCCACACGACGGCGCTCGCCACCGGAGCACACGGTCACCGGAGTGTCCGGGTCCGGGCACTGCAGGGCGTCCATGGCCTGCTCAAGCTGGGAATCGAGATCCCAGCCGTTGGCCGCGTCGATGTCGTTCTGCAGCTTGCCCATCTCTTCCATCAGGGCATCGAAGTCGGCGTCAGGATTGGCCATCTCCTCGCCAATCTGGTTGAAGCGGGCCACCTTTTCGGCGATCGGACCGAATGCCATCTTGATATTCTCGCCGACGGTCTTGGTCTCATCCAGCGGCGGCTCCTGCTGCAGGATGCCGACAGTGAATCCCGGGGTCAGATAGGCTTCGCCGTTGGAAACGGTGTCGAGTCCGGCCATGATCTTCAGCAGTGTGGACTTGCCCATGCCGTTCGGGCCGACGACGCCGATCTTGGCGCCCGGCAGGAAGCTCAGGGTCACGTCGTCGAGGATCACGCGGTCGCCGTAGGCCTTGCGAGCCTTGATCATCTGGTAAATAAACTCAGCCAATGTTGTGTTCCATCCTTAAAGAACGTTGGAATTCCAGCGTCTTGCGTACGTCGGTCGACGGGAATCGCACTTATCGCCGCTTTGCGGCGCATTACGTGACGCGGCTTGGCTGTGGACGAATCGCAAATCTGCTGCGAATCGGTCGAAACCAAGTATTCTCGGACCATGCCATTACGCAAAGTACCATCGCCGATTATCCCATACCCCGTCTACACAGTAGGCGTATCGAGTGCGGTGCAGGCGCGTCAGATAATCACGCCGTCGCAGTGGTCGATCTCATGCTGGATGATCTGCGCGGTGAAACCGGTGAACGCCGCGTGGCGCTCACGGAATTTCCGATCCATATAATCCACTTCGATGCGCTGATATCGGACGGTGCGGCGCTCGCCCTGGAGCGAAAGACAACCTTCCGCCGTATCGAACGCGCCGTCCTTGGCGGTGATGCGCGGATTAAACATCACGAAAATGCGGCCGCCGAAATCCTCATCCACAAAAGCGATGATGCGCTTGGATACGCCGATCATATTGGCCGCCATGCCCACGCAACCATTGCGGTGCGCGTCCAGCGTGTCCTTCAGGTCCTGCGCCACGGCCAGATCCTCTTCGGTGTTCTCGGCTGCGGCGGACGGTTGGCTGAGAAATGGGATGGACGTCATGATCTCACGCTGCATGTGAAATTCCTCTCGTTGGATGTTGCCGGTCTGCCAATATTGTATGGCGTCGCATGGCTTGCGAGACGGATGGATGGAGTTGCCCGCCCTCGGGATACGAGGCGTGATGCATGAAACTGCGGCCGGTGCAATATGCTTGAGGTCATGGAAGACATGTTGCAATACCGCGAATATATGGCACAAGCGCTTGAACTGGCCCGCAAAGGTGCGGGATGGGTGGATCCGAATCCGCTGGTAGGCGCGGTGGTGGTACGTGATGGCGAGGTTCTCGCCACCGGGTACCACGACCGTTACCGTGGTCCGCATGCGGAACGCATGGCGTTCGACTATGCCGACGCGCATGGCATCGATATGTGTGGAGCTACAGTCATCGATACGCTCGAACCCTGCTGCCACGTTGGATCGCAGCCGGCATGCACTGATCTGATTCTAGCCCACGGCATCTCGCGGGTGGTGGTCGGCTCCATCGACCCCAATCCCGTCGTGGCCGGGAAAGGCCTTCGCATCCTTGAGGAAGCCGGCGTGAAAGTGGTGCGTGACGTCATGCGGTCGGAATGCGACGCCATCAATCGCCATTTCTTCCACTACATCACCACGGGAATGCCGTACATTGTGGACAGCAGAAGACGTGTGGGGGAATCGGATGCCGAGTATGCGGTCCGTCGGCGCGAACTGTATGCCACGTATGCGGCGGTGCTTGCCGGAACTGAATCGGATGTTTCTGACGAGTCCTTCGCGCACTTCGACGGACCGGTCCAATCCGTCGGCGCGGACGAAGTGGTGATCGGCCGTCACAAGCCGTTGCTGTTGAAGACCAGCACGCTCGCCGGCGCGGACCCGGACGAGTGGTTGCACGAACTGGGCAAACGCAAAATCGACAGCCTCATCGTGGAAAGCGACGAAGCGTTCGAGCGGTTGTCCACGGCCTGCCAAAAAGACTGATGTGTCGCGTTCGCGGTTTTGAAATGCCTTATATGTGGCAGATTCCGTCGTCGTACGAAAGTGATTTTCCCTATATGTGGCAGACAACCAAAGAAATCCTGAGTTAGAGGGTATAAATCAGTGGGTTTGGCGGTCATTGTCTACTTAGGTCTGCCACATGTAGTGGTTTTAAGTTTCCTGGGGATGTCAAATCTGCCACATATAGGGATTGTCAGATGAGAATCCGTCTGTTCCCAGTGGCAAGGGACGCTATACGGATATGTATTCTTCCTGATGGCATTCTTTGGCTGAGTCTGATGGATTTGCTGAGCCTCTGATTTATTCTGCTGGCCACTCGTTCGGCGAGGAGCCGTTCTTCGTTTTCGCTCGCCAGATTCTCGGCGGTCACTTGGATGTAGATCCAGCCCTCATCCTCTAGGGCTTCGCGTCGCTTGCTGTCTGCGAGCCACTGTCCGGCGTGATGCCTTCCATCATATTCAATAACCACTTTTATCTCTGGATAAGCCATGTCCAGAAAAACGATTTTCCCATTGGATGAGCGGACCTTGTAATTGACTTCCGGGCAGGGAAGCCCGTGTCGAATCAGCGTGATTCGGCAACGGCTCTCCTGCGAGGAATCCGTGCCTTCGCGCATAAGCCGTAGGGCTTGCCTCATTTTGTTGATTCCGCGAATCGGCCGTTGTCTGTTTGTTCTCACATATTCGTTGAGATTTTCGAGACGGTTTACATAGTCGATGAATTCGTCGAGAGTGATTGTTCCAAAGCGAGCGTTCCTCCTCATCATGGAATCGCCGAGCGTTACCAATTCCTCTTGCGGGATACGATTGGCGTGCATCGCCCAAGTGGTTATCGCGTCAGTGTGATGAATTTTGCCATAATGCGTGGTTGTTTCGAGAACGGGGCCTTCCCATAGTGCGAAGTGGATGTTCTGAAGATGCGTTCGGGCGTTGTTGCATGGAGCGAGAACGTGTAGGGAAGATTCCGTTTGCTGGTTTCGTGGATATCTTGGCCTTTCGATGCCTAGAAGGTCCAGTGCGGTATTGAGCGCGAGCACCAATCGCCTTCCGGTTCTTTTCTGCGCTTCAAGACATTGTTCGATGGTCCTTGCCCTCAGCTGCGCGAGGTTTTCCGAATATTGTGCTCCATTGTCCATAGCGTCAAAGTAGAGGAAATGGCACTGCGCTGTCTACCGGCTTTTGGGAAACGGTGGAAAAGTGGATGATTCACCCTTCCTTGAAAAACCGGTGGATAACTGCGCCTTTCTCTTGCCTATGTAGATAAACGCATTTCAATAGCGAAAACCCAAAGTGCACATAGCCGATTGAGATGAGGGTGGCAATCGCAAGCATCGCAAGGATACTATGGCTGGCAATGAGGTCATTTTGTTGAATCGAGGATGTATGGGCGAACCGTATGTGATTGAAAATGTGTGTTTCGTGGGGTCCAATGAGCCTGTCGACATCACGATTGAGCAAGGGCGGATTGCGGATGTACGGTCTTCGGAAAAGTCGGTAGACAAGGCTTCGAAAACGTGGGTCATTCCCGGATTGTGGGATTGTCATACGCACTTCACGCAGTGGTCGTACACGTTGGGACGTCTTGATTTGATCGACGCGCGCAGTGCCGACGAGGCGCTCGACATGTTGCGTCGGCACTTGGATGAACGTCGTGAGAACGGCACGCTCGACCCGAACCAATATGTGGTCGGCATGCGCTTCCGGCACTCACTGTGGGCCGATGCCGCCCAGCCGACATTGGCCGCGATCAACGCGGTGTCGGGCGACCAGCCGGTGGCTTTGTCAAGTGCCGACATGCACTGCGGCTGGGTGAACTCCGCTGCCGCGCGCAACCTGGGTGTGCATGTGGGCGAATCCGGGCTCGTCGGAGAGCTTGAGTGGTTCGACGCCTACTGCAAGCTGGACAAAGGGCCAGGCGCGGCCGATGAATTGACTCGTCTGCTACGCAACGCGGAGCGGGACGCCGCCGGCAAAGGTGTGGTCGGTGTGCGCGACTACGAGATGGCGGAGAACATCGACACATGGATCGAGCGATTCTCGCAAGGACTCGTCGACCTGCGTATCGAGGCCGGCGTATACCCCGAACGGCTCCAGCAGGCCATCGACGACGGCTGGCACACCGGCGACGAACTGCCTGGAAGTCATGGGCTAGGCCACGTCGGTGCGATGAAGATGATCTCCGACGGCTCACTCAACACCCGCTCCGCTTACTGTTCCACGCCATACTCGGGCATCGCCCCGGAAACCTACGGCACGTTGAGCTACACCCCTGAGCAAATCGAATCGTATATGCGGCTAGCCACTGAACATGGCTTCGATATCGCCTGCCATGCCATCGGCGACGAAGCGAACACCATCGTGCTCGACTGCGCGGAACGTACCCATGCGCACGGTTCCATTGAGCATGCTCAAATGCTCAAGGAGTGCGATATTCCGCGTCTTGCACGGCTGGGACTTGCCGCCAGCATCCAGCCGCAGCACGCCATGGACGACCGCGACGTCATCACACGATTCTGGGGCAATCCCGCTGGCATTCCCTACGCGTTCAACAGTCTGCATGAGGTCGGAACCAAACTGCTTATGGGCTCGGACGCGCCGGTCGCGCCGTTGGACCCATGGCTGGCCATCTCCGCCGCGGTGTTCGGCACGGAGAGTTCCGACCGGGAGCCTTTCCAGCCTGAGCAATGCTTGGAATTCGAAACCGCGCTTGCTTCATCCACCGCCCTGGGACGTACGACGTTGCAAGCTGGGGATGCGGCTGATCTGGTGCTGCTGGATTGCGATCCGAGTGCGCTTGAGTCCCCTGAGGCCATGCGCGCCATGCCCGACCACGTGCTTGCCACCATGCTTGCCGGACGCTGGACATATCAATGCGCTGAATGAAAACCGCTATGTGTGGCAGATTCCGGGATGCCGGAAAAGTCAAAACCGCTATATGTGGCAGGTCGATGGCTCCTAAGATGAAGGAATCGCCGGATTTATGCCCCCGAACATAGGGCTTTGTACCTGGAGCTGCCACACATAGGACAAATCATCTTCGATGGGTACGGAAATCTGCCACATATAGCGGATTTCATGTGCTGCTGGATATCCAAGGAGTTGGTTATCCAGGGGTTGAAGATGAATTCGAATAAAGATAGGGCTTGTATCCCTGCAATGGCGGGGATACAAGCCCTATCTACAGGCTTATGAGGCTCACTGCACGGCGGCGAGGGCTTGGTCGAGGTCGGCGATGATGTCGGCCGTGTTTTCGATGCCGCAGCTCAGGCGCACCAGGTCGATGCCGACGCCGGCTTCCTCAAGCTGCTCCTCGGTGAGCTGGCGATGCGTGGTGCCGGCCGGATACAGCGTGCAGCTGCGCGCATCGGCCACATGCGTGGCGATGGACACCATCTTCAGATGGTCAAGGAACGCGGAAACCGTCTCGCGCCCGCCCGGCACACCGAAGGAGATCACGCCGCAGGTGCCGTTCGGCATGTACTTCTCCGCCAGCGCATGGTACTTGTCCGTTTCGAGGCCCGGGAAGCTCACCCAGCTGACGCGCGGATCGGCGTCGAGCCACTTGGCCACGGCCAGTGCGTTCGCGCAGTGGCGCTCCATGCGCACGCCGAGGGATTCCAGATGCATGCCCATGATCCACGAATTGATTGGCGCCGGAGTGGAGCCGAAGTCGCGCATGAGCTGCGCGGTGGCCTTGGTGATGTATGCGGCCTTGCCGAATTCCTTCGCGTAGGTGACGCCATGGTAGGAGTCGTCCGGAGTGGTGAGGCCCGGGAATTTCTCCGCATGGGCCATCCAGTCGAAATTGCCGGAGTCGACGATCGCGCCGCCCACGCAGGATCCGTGGCCGTCCATGTACTTGGTGGTGGCGTGCGTGACGATGTCCACGCCGTACTGGAACGGACGGCAGTTGATCGGCGTTGGGAAGGTGTTGTCGACGATCAGTGGCACGCCGTGACGATGCGCTGCGTTCGCGAACTTCTCGAAGTCGAGCACGATAAGCGCCGGATTGGAGATGGACTCGCCGAACACGGCCTTGGTGTTCGGCTGGAACGCGGCCTCAAGTTCCTCTTCGGTGCAGTCGGGGCTGACGAAGGTGCATTCGACGCCCATCTTGCGCATGGTCACGTTGATGAGGTTGAACGTGCCGCCGTAGATGGCGGAGGAGGCGACGATGTGGTCGCCGTTGTTGCAGATGTTGAACAGCGCGAAGAAGTTCGCCGCCTGGCCGGACGAGGTGAGCATCGCGGCCGCGCCGCCTTCCAGCTCGCAGATCTTCGCGGCGACGGTGTCGTTGGTCGGATTCTGCAGGCGGGTGTAGAAGTAGCCGGATTCGGACAGGTCGAACAGTCGGCTCATCTGTTCGCTCGACTGGTATTTGAAGGTCGTGGCCTGGATGATTGGGGGAGTGCGGGATTCTCCATTGCCCGGCTGATAGCCTCCCTGCACGCAGATGGTGTCGACGTTTTCGCTCATATGTTCCTTCTTTCGATTCCGCGCTTCCGTGCGCCGCGCAGGTGTTGCGCCGCGATGCGAACAAACAAACACACTGTATCACTGCATTGATAAATGGCTTGATTCCAATGGAAACGCCGTATAGTTTAACGAATTGACAAACTTAGGTAATTCAATTTATTATGTAGACCAAGACGGGCGGAAAGCCCGCTGCGAAATAAAGCTTTACGTAAGTAAACCAAGCAAAGGAGCATTCCATGGGTCTGTGGGATATCGATAAGATTCCGTACGTCGGTCGCGAAAAGGGGCCGCAGGAGGGTCTTGCCTTCCATTACTACGATGCCGACAAGGTCGTTGCCGGCAAGAAGATGAAGGACTGGCTGCGTTTCGGCGTCGCATGGTGGCACACCTTCGACCAGCAGCTCGTCGATCCGTTCGGCACCGGCACCGCCCAGCGTCCGTGGTACGGCAAGTATTCCGATCCGGAGGACGAGGCCCTGGCCAAGGTCGACTACGCCTTCGAGTTCTTCCAGAAGCTCGGCGTCGAGTACTTCTGCTTCCATGATCGCGACATCGCTCCGGAAGGCGACACCCTGCGCGAGACCGACAAGAACCTGGACAAGGTCGTCGACAAGATCGAAGAGAACATGAAGTCCACCGGCATCAAGCTGCTGTGGAACACCTCCTCCCTGTTCACCAACCCGCGCTTCGTCTCCGGCGCCTCCACCTCACCGTTCGCCGACATCTACGCCTACGCCGGCGGCCAGCTGAAGCACTCTCTGGAGATCGCCAAGCGCCTGGGCGCCGAGAACTACGTGTTCTGGGGCGGCCGTGAAGGCTACGAGAACCTGTGGAACACCCAGATGAAGCGCGAGCAGGAGCACATGGCCAAGTTCTTCCACATGTGCCATGACTATGCGAAGGAAATCGGTCTGGACGCCCAGTTCCTGATCGAGCCGAAGGCCAAGGAACCGACGATGTTCCAGTACGACTTCGATGCCGCCACCGCCATCAACTTCCTGCGCACCTATGATCTGATGGACGTCTTCAAGCTGAACCTGGAAGGCAACCACGCCAACCTGGCCGGCCACACCTACCAGCACGAGATCCGCACCGCCCGCGAGGCCGGCGTGCTCGGCTCCCTGGACGCCAACCAGGGCGACAAGCTCATCGGCTGGGATATGGATGAGTTCCCGACCGACCTGTACGAGACCTCCACCGTCATGTGGGAAGTCCTCGCCGAAGGCCAGATCGGCCCTCACGGTGGTCTGAACTTCGACGCCAAGCCGCGTCGTACCTCCTTCACCGCCGAGGATCTGTTCCGTTCCCACATCGCCGGCATGGATTCCTTCGCAGCAGGCCTCCTGGTCGCCGCCAAGATGCACGAGGACAAGGTCATCGAGAACCTGCAGGCCGAGCGCTACAGCTCCTTCGATTCCGGCATCGGCGCGACCGTCGAGAACGGCACCGCCTCCCTGGCTTCCCTCGAGGAGTACGCTCTGGATATCCCGCAGTCCAAGCTCATCGAGGCCACCAAGTCCGATCACCTCGAGTCCGTCAAGGCCACGATCAACAACTACATGATCGACGCCCTGGCCGAGGCGTGAGCCGAAAACCCACTAGGGTTTTAGGTAGCCTCGGGCGAAGTCCGAGACGGTAGTCGAGGGCGAGCAATGACTGGGCGCGTAGCGTTCCGGAATTGCAGGACCGAGGCATGGACGCAGTAAGGAGTTTCCGTTAGGACTCCTGATTCATCGCTGGATCAAACAGTGGGGCTCGACTGTGACAGAGCCGGATGTGGTGTGCCGAAGCGTCGGTGTTCCGGCACACCACTCACTTTTCTTTCCTTCCTCCTTCCTCAAATTTCCTTCGCACGCAAGTCGTTTGCCGGCTAGATCGCCGGTGAGCGGCTTGTTTGCGTTGTTAGACCAAGCGAAAATTTCGATTATTCGCAATGATGTGATGTATCCAAACGTTCCCGAATGAGGTGTACTTATGACCACAACGATTACCATCGCCAATCCCATTCTTCACGGAATGCATCCTGATCCGAGTTGGATTTGGGATGATGATCTTCGGCAAATCGTGCTTGTGACCTCCACCTTCGAACTGGTTCCAGGCTTGCCTATTTACGTTTCCAGGGATATGACCCACTGGAAACACGCGTCGGATGCGATAGATGAGGAGTTGGCAAGACGTTTGCTCATTCCTTTCGTGGATGACTCGGGTGGCGTCTATGCGCCGACGCTGCGTAGGATTCGTGGCAAATACGTGATTGCCTGCACCATCGCTCGCATCAATGGACGCAAAGCCATCGCGGAAGGATGCTCCCAGGCCGAATTGGATTCGGCCCAGGCGGCGGAAGGCAACTTCGTTCTTGAGTCGGACTCGATCGACGGACCTTGGCGTGGGCCGTTCTGGATCGAGGGCGCCGAAGGCATCGATCCAGACATATTCGAGGACGGGGACGGCAACGTGTACTGGACCCAGACCCGTCCTGCGGTCAATCCGCAATGGGAAGGACAGACCGAGGTCTGGACTCAACGCATTGATCCGGAGACTTGGACTTTTGTCGATGACGGTCTTCCTGCGGGATCGGGCAAGACGGTAATATGGCGCGGATACGGTGTGGAGGCGGTGTGGGCTGAGGCGCCGCATCTCTATCGCGTGGGCGACTATGTGTATCTGATGACCGCCGAGGGGGGCACCAGTTTCGAACACAGTGAGATGGCCATGCGCATCTATGCGCCGCATGGACTGCTTCGGGCGTTCGAAGCTTACGAACGGGAAGCATCCGAATCGGGTGAGTGCATTCCGCAGGTTCGTGACGGGGAACGCTGCTATCTTGGCACCGCAATCCGTGCCTTCCATGCGGATAAGAAGAATCCGATTCTCACCCACCGACATCTGGGTTTGTCGGAACCGCTGCAATGCGTGGGACATGCGGACCTGTTGCTTCATCCGGAACTGGGATGGTGGCTGGTGTGTCTCGGCGTGAGGGAGACGCGGGGAAAGCATGACGGCGAATTATTGAGCTACTTGGGAAGGGAGAGCTTTGTCGCTCCGGTATCCTGGGAACATAATCCGGCCGATTGGAAGCTGGACGGCAACGGTGCATTAGATACGCATGAGGGTGACCCCGGATGGCCGGTAACTTGCGCTGGTCTTGGCCGCTTGGCCGACGAGATCACGGTTACTACTGAAGACGATGGCATCACCATCGAGCCTAGGGTGAAATCCTCGCTCGCCGGTGACGTGGAACCTGCGCTGGTGGATGTGGCTGATGGCTCGACGAACGGTGTGGTGGTGCGCGACGAGCGTGATGTCAGCTACCGCAGAATAGCGAAACTGCCGACGCTCATGCCGATTCCTATGTCCGGTTCTTTAGTGATCCGGCAGAATTCCACACATTACGCGGTGTTTTCGATGCGTGGCACGGATGTGCGCTACGAGATGGTGAATGGAGACGATTCGCAAGCTGGGTCTGTTGCCGTCGTACAGGCTGACGGAGTGCGTCCGGCGGTACTTTTCGACGACAACCGTTTGTCGGTCATCGTGGCTGGCGTGCATGGTCCGGTTGATTCTGCGACGTTCGTGCGTCAGGGGCAGGTTCTGCTGAGTGTCGATGCTCGTTTCCTTAGCACCGAATGGGCCGGTGGGTTCGTCGGTTGCATGGCCGGCTTCATGGCATAGATTCTACGGAGTTTCAGGATGGTTCACTGCTGGTGTTCCGACGGGCCGTCTTAGAACGAGGTGAAAACGGGTCGAAAGGCTAGGAGCGCTGTGTTCTCCCTCCGGTTGTGCCTGTGAGGTTTGCCCCGCTGATTAACCCTCAAGTTGCTGTGTGCTGTTGCGTACCACTAGCGATGTCGGCATGATGATGTGCGGTTGGATCACGTCGTCGGTGGACAGCGCCTCGATCAGCATGCGTACGGCGGCCCTTGCCATGTCTTGGAGCGGCTGCCGTACGGTGGTCAGCGCCGGGCCGAGGAATGCGGCGGTCTGCACATCGTCGAATCCGACCACGGATAGATCCTCCGGAATACGTAACCCCAATTGCCTTGCCGCCTCGTAGACGCCCATGGCCTGCAGATCGCTGCCGGCGAAGATTGCGGTCGGACGATTTGGTCGTTTCAACAGGGAGATGGACTGTGCGTAACCGCCGGAAGTGGTGAAATCGCCTTCGGTGATAAGTTCGGGATCGGTTTCGATTCCATGTTCTGCAAGCGCTGATGTATATCCGTCCAGACGTGCTTTGGAACACATCATTTCCTCCGGTCCGGTGATGATGCCTATGCGGGTATGTCCGAGTGCGAGCAGATGCCTGGTGGCGATTACGCCTCCGGTCCAGTTGTCCGCTTGCACCGACAGCGTGTCTGGATCTGGATTACCGAATGGATCGAACAAGACGAAGGGAATACCTCTGGAATGCAGCTTGTTCCGTTCGATACGTGTCAGACTGGAGAAGACAAGAATGGCGCCATCTGTCTGCCGACGCAGCATGTTGTCAATCCAGGATGAGTCCGGGTGCTGGCGATTGCCGCCTTCGGTGGTGATGACGTTCAAATCATGCAACTTGGCTTCGCGAATGGCGCCACGGAGTACTTCAAGGGCCCAAACATTATCGAAATCTTGGAACACGATTTCGATAATTCGTTGGCTTTTCGTGCTTGTCGCTTTACGGGAATACCCATACCGTTTCAACACCGCGTTGATGGTTTGCCGCGTCTCTTCGGAAACGTCGGCTCTGCCGTTGAGCGCCTTGGATACGGTGGAAAGGGAATAACCGGTCTCTTTAGCTATGTCAGAGAGTCGTACCGTAGCTTTTTTTGCCGTATTGCGCATGAGTCACTCCTTCTTCATTTTCATCATATCCGAAAATGCGAACGAAAGTTTCGGTTTACGTTTTTCGAAACTTTCGATATGTTGGCAATGCTTAAAAACGTTGTAAAATCAACGAAAAAATAGTTAGTTTTCTGATTTTACAAAAAACTTGACTTTGTGTGATTTGTTTCGGTAGTCTGTAGGTACAGCGAAAACGGAATGGAAATTTTCGAAGGGAGTCAAAGGCTGATTCTCTGTCTGCCAGGGAGCTGCGGCAGCATTCGTTGCGGTCATGCTTCCCGATTCGGCCCATTCGAGAGAAATCGTTCCTGTCGTTGCCATCATTTTGTCGATGATGATTTGGTCAATAAGGAGAAGACAATGAAGTTCAAAACCATTGCAGCTGCCACTCTTGCGGTGGCGACCATGTTGGGCATGGGTGCCTGCGGCTCCAGCGCTGGTGCCAAAGACGATAAGACCATTACGTTCTGGCATAACGCAACAGCTGGTGACGGCAAGCAGTATTGGGAGGATATGGCCAAAGCGTTCGAGAAGAAGACCGGTGTCAAGGTCCAGATCCAAGCCATCCAAAACGAGGATTTCGAAGGCAAGCTGACCACCGCTATGCAGGATCCCGCCTCCGGCCCGGATGTGTACATGACCCTTGGTGGAGCCAAGACCAAGGACATGATTGACGCCGGACAGGGCATGGACCTCACTGATAAGATCAGTGACACCGTCAAGAAGCAGATGTCTTCTGCGCTGGAGTCCATGTCCTATGACGGCAAGGTCTATGGTGTTCCAGTCACTGTGCAGCCTGGTGGCATCTGGTATTCCAAGGATCTGTTCAAGCAGGCTGGCATCGATGCCGCGCCGACCACCTTCAGCGAGCTGAAGACCGATGTACAGAAGCTTCGCAGCGCTGGCATCGATCCGATCGCACTCGGCGGCAAGGATGCTTGGCCGGTCGGTCACTGGTACTACTGGTTGTCCATGCGCGAATGCTCTCCGAAGGCCTACGCCAAGGGCGTCAATGACAAGGACTTCTCCGACTCCTGCTGGACCAAGGCCGGAGATGATCTGAAGGATTTGTTGGATGCGAATGCTTTTAACGAAGGATTCCTCACCACGACGGCCCAGCAGGGCGCCAGCTCATCCGCAGGTCTGCTGGCCAATCATAAGGCTGCGATGGAGCTCATGGGCACATGGGAGCCTGGAGTTCTCAAGGACCTGACTCCGGACAAGAAGCCAATGGCTGACCTTGGCTTCTTCGCCTTCCCGACCGTGGACGGAGGAAAAGGCGAGGAAGGTGCTTTGATGGGCGCTGTGACCGGTTTCGCTGTCAATCCCGAGGCTCCGGACGCTGCTGTTGATTTCGTCAATTTCATGGCTGAGAAATCAAATCAGGAGAAATACGCCACTGCGTTCAGCACCATTCCGGCTTCCGCCGAAGCTTACGATGCGGTTACCGATGAAAATCTTAAGAGCATCATCGAAGCTATGAAAAAGTCCGATGGCATGCAGCTGTGGATGGATACCGCTCTCGGCGGAAATATTGGCAACGCTCTTAATTCCGGAGTGGTGAATCTGCTTTCCGGACAGGGGACTTCGGCTGACATCGTCAAGGCGATGAAGGACGCAGCGGCCAAGGGCTGACAGTGAACATGGCTGGTTGACGGCCAAAGGAGGGTGGATAGACAGATATTCATCCACCCTCCTTCCTATTCGAGAAACGTATCTGGTAGTGGAGAAAACCATGTCAAGTACAAGCAAAGACGCGGTGACGCTGCGCGCTAAGCGGTCCAAGAAACCGTCCGATGGCAAAATGCGTCGTAATGTTGAGATTTTCGTACTGTCCGCACCTGCGATTCTTCTGTTCGTCTGCTTTGTGATTCTGCCTATCGTCTTGGGTGCTTATTACGGCTTCTATCAGTGGAAGGGCTACGGACTTCCCTCCAAGACAGGTAAATTCGTTGGTCTCCAGAACTACATCACAGCGCTTAAGGATCCCGCGTTCCAGGCGGCAATTCTGCATACCTTCGAGGTCGTGATCGGCTCGTTGGTCATCCAGGCTCCGCTCGCCATCCTGTTCGCATTGCTGCTGAACCAGAAGTTCAAGGGGCGTGGTCTCATCCGCACCCTCATCTTCGTGCCGTATGTCGTTTCCGAGGTCATCGTCGGCACAGGATGGAGCCTGTTGCTACAGAAGAAGGGCGCCATCAATGAGATTCTGGCCAACTTCGGCATCAATGGTCCCGATTGGCTGGCCGACCCGAAGATCGCTATTTGGACGCTGCTGTTGCTGATCAGCTGGAAATACGTCGGTTTCGCCGTAATTCTGATGCTCGCCGGCATGCAATCCATTCCCGAGGAACTGTATGAAGCAGCCAAGGTGGATGGGGCGAGTTTCTGGCAGATGCAGAAAAGCATCACGTTGCCGTTGCTTGCTCCGACGTTGCGGATCTGGGTGTTCCTTTCCATGATTGGCTCTCTGCAGCTTTTCGATCTGGTCTATATCGTGTGGGGCAAGTATGTGTCGACCACCGCTGGTGTGTCCACCATGGCCACCTACATGGTGCGTGAAGGTCGTGGAGCCGGCAACTATGGCTATGGTTCCGCCGTTGCTCTGATCATCTTCGTGATCTCTTTGATCATCGCACTCGTCTATCAGAAGTTCGTGCTGAACCGTGACTTGGACGGTGCTGTTACTGAACAGAAAGAAGCCAAGAAGCGTGCCAGGAAGCGCGCAAAGGAAGCGCAGCATCGTGAGGTTGCTGCCCTGGCAAGTGAGGTGAAGTGATGACTGCCGCAACAATCGCAGGACATTCCAACAAAAGCGAGTACAGCAAGAAGAATGGTTACCGTAAGTCGTCCAAGACGCCATGGGGCAACCCAATCGTCTACTTCTTCTCCCTGGTGCTTGTGGCCATCTGCATCACTCCGGTGTTGTACATTATCTTCGGTGGTTTCCGTACCAATTCGCAGATCACCAACCATCCGTCCGGGATGCCGAACCCATGGGTCCCCGACAACTACAAGACGGTCTTCGAAAGTGATATTTTCTGGACGGAACTGAAGAATTCTACCATCGTGGGTATCGCCACCATGGTAGGCGTCGTGGTGCTTAGCATCATGGTGAGCTTTGTCATCGCCCGATACAAATTCCGCTATGCGCCGCTTATGTACGCGTTGTTCTCTGCTGGTCTCATGTTCCCGATGACCGTTGGCATTACACCTTTGTATCTGCTGATTCGCAATCTGGGTCTGGCCAACTCCCTGTGGGGTCTGATCCTTCCGCAAATTGCCTTCGGACTTCCTCAGACCATCATCATCTTGGTGCCGTTCCTACAGTCGATTCCTAATGAGCTTGAGGAGGCCTGTCTTCTCGATGGATGCTCCCGCCTTGGCTTCTTCTGGCGCATGGTCATTCCGCTGTCCATGCCTGGCGTGGCCACCACTGGAATCCTTACCTTCGTGGGAAGCTGGAATGCCTACATGCTGCCGCTGTTCGTGCTCAGTGATTCCAACAAGTACACATTGCCGCTTGGCGTACAGATGTTCAGCTCTGAACACTCCGTTGACACCGCACAGGTGTTGGCCTTCACCTCTCTGGCTATGATTCCGGCCCTGATCTGTTTCACCATCTTCCAGAAGAAGATCGTCGGCGGCCTGACAGGTGCGGTCAAGGGCTGACGGAATGTGACAACCCACGCCCGGAAGATGTTCCTTTCCGTCTTCCGGGCTTCATCTCTTATGCAAGAGGTACATTATGAAGATTTCCAACCCGGTGCTCACCGGTTTTCATGCCGATCCTTCAATGATTCGCGTCGGTGACACTTATTACATTGCCAATTCCACTTTCGAATGGTTCCCAGGCGTTCGCCTGCATGAGTCCAAGGACCTGGTGCATTGGAACATTCTTCCAAGCCCGTTGAGCCGGTCCAGCCAGCTTGATATGAGAGGAAACCCCTCTTCGGGAGGCATCTGGGCTCCTGACCTAAGCTATGCGGATGGCAGGTTCTGGCTGATCTACACTGATGTCAAGGTGGTCAATGGTGCATTCAAGGATTGCACTAATTATTTGGTCACCGCCGAGGACATCCACGGGCCATGGAGCGAGCCGGTTCGCATCAACGGGGTCGGTTTTGACGCCAGCCTGTTCCATGACGACGACGGCCGCAAATACTTGGTGCAGCAGACATGGGATTTCCGTGAATACCACCACCAGTTCGACGGTATCACATTGACGGAATTCGACGTCGACACCATGAAGCTCAAGCCAGAAACGGCCCGCACCATCTGGGATGGCACCTCGGTGAAGATCACCGAAGGTCCCCACCTATACAAGAAGGATGGTTGGTACTACCTGTTTGCCGCAGAAGGCGGCACGGTGTATGAGCATCAGGAATCTGTGGCGCGTTCCCGTACCCTTGACGAATGCTCCTTCGAAGTTATGCCGAATGGCCCGTTCATCGGTAACTTCGACACTCCTGACACCTATTTGCAGAAGCAGGGCCATGGAGCGTTGGTGGACACCCCGTCCGGCGAGTGGTATTACGCCTCCCTATGCGGTCGTCCGTGGCGTCATGATACCGAACCGGCCCATGGCACCCGCGGATGGTGCACACTCGGACGCGAGACCTCCATCCAGAAAGTCGAATGGGATGAGGACGGTTGGCCGCGCGTGGTCGGAGGCCATGGCGGACAGCGTTACGTCGACGCTCCGAAAGACGCCATCGAGACCGTTGCCCCAGCGACGCGCGACGAGCGCGACGAGTTCGAATCCGACGAACTCGGACCGAATTGGAACACCCTGCGCGTCCCGTTCACCGACGCCATGGGCACGGTGGGCGACGGCAAACTGGCATTGCGTGGTCAGGGCTCGCTGTGCAACCTGTTTGACCTGTCCCTTGTGGCTCGTCGCTGGCAGGCATTCGATTTCGACGCCGAAACCAAGGTGCGTTTCGATCCGAAGAACTACATGCAGATGGCAGGCCTGACCAACTATTACGATGACCTGTGCTGGTCATGGGCGTTCGTCACTTGGGATGAGAAACGACATGCAAGGGTCATCGAAGTGGCTCAGAACGATTTCAACCAATACACGTCGTTCCTCAAGGATGACGCCATCGTGGTGCCCGAAGACGCCGAAGCGGTATGGCTGCGCACCAAGGTCCGCACGGAATACTATTCCTACGAATATTCCTTCGACGGTGAGCGCTTCACCGAGATTCCGGTGAAGCTCGATGCGAAGATTCTGTCCGATGACTATGTGAACCAGCGCTATGGCGGCTTCTTCACCGGCGCGTTCGTGGGTCTCGCCTGTGTTGATCTGTCTGGCTATGACGCGAAAGCCGAATTCGACTATTTCGATTATCGGGAGCTTCCCGACAACCGGTAGTCGATGCCGACGGGCGGCGATTCGCCGCATTCCTGCCGCCCGTCGGTTATTTGGTGAAATGAACGCAGACTCAATGGGGAGAATGCTGAGATGACTTTGCGATTGCCGAAACTACTTGACGACGGCTGCGTGCTGCAAGCCGGTGTGGACATGCATATTTGGGGCACCGGCGATCCCGGACGCATCGTATTGACACGGCTTGCTGACGAGCGGCATATGGTGCAGGTGAAAGACGACGGAACTTGGAACGCGCCGTATGGTCCGATCGAAGCTGGAGGGCCGTACGAGCTGACCATATGCTACGAGGACGGAGCGGAGCGTATCTCACGGCAGTGCTATGCGGGAGAGGTGTTCCTGTGCTCCGGGCAGTCGAATATGGAACTGCCTATGGCTTGGGTGCGCGCCGACTATCCACAGGAGTGGGACCGTGATCCCGATCCATTGCTGCGGCAGTACAAAGTGATTCCCGATTACGATTTCAAAGGTCCTCGCGACGATCACGACCGTGCGTTCTGGCAGGGCTGCGATGCGGATACGCTTGATGATTTCTCAGCGCTCGCATATTTTTTCGGTCGCAGGATCCGCCAGTGGCTCGGTGTGCCCGTTGGTCTGTTGAACATTTCATTGGGCGGCTCTCCGATCGAATCCTGGATGGACATTGACACATTACGAGCGTTCCCCGAAGCGCTCGCCAGTCTTGAACCGTACCTTGGCGATGGTGTGGCGTCGAAAAGAAGCCTCGATTCCGTTGCCGAGCGGGACCGGTGGTACCAGGCGCTCGGGTACGAGGCCGTGGCCGATGCCCACCATGAATGGCTGCCATTGATCGCGTGGGACTGTCCGGAATCCAAGAACATCGAGCCGCGCGACGTGGCATGGCATGACATACGCCTGCCTGGATGGTACAAGGATCGCGGACTTGCCGGTTTCCGTGGCGAGATTACCATGAGAAAAACCGTGTTCCTGCCTCCGTCGGATGCGGGGAAGCCCGCCCTACTGCGTCTGGGCACCATGAATGATGCCGACCATACGTGGGTCAACGGTGTGTTGGTCGGTGGGCGAAGCAATGTGTATGAGCCGCGGGACTATCCGGTCGCAGCCGGCGTGTTGCGCGCCGGCGCGAACGAAATCCGCATGCGTCTGGTCGTTGAACGGCCCGGCGGCCGTGTGACGCCCGGCAAACGGATGACACTGACCATCGGAGACGATGTCTTCGACCTGTCCGGCATCTGGCAGTATGCCGTGACCGCCGAAGCCGACCGCGATTGCCCATTCGAGGATTTCGTCAGATGGAAGCCGACCGGCCTGTACAACGCCATGCTCGCCCCGTGTTTTCCATATGCGGTGCGGGCCGTGCTGTGGTATCAGGGCGAATCGAATACCGGCGACTACGCCATGCAATATGGTGACGAGCTGAAGGCCATGATTGAATTGTGGCGTGGCAAGTGGCATCAGCCGGATATGCCGTTCCTGATCGTCCAGCTTCCGAAATTCGGCATCGACGCCATCGAGGATGGTGGTTGGCCGCTTATTCGAGAACAGGAATGGAGAGTGGCGGACGAACTTGAACACGTGGCTGCGGTGGTGACGCTTGATGCCGGTGAAAGCAATGATTTGCATCCTCATGATAAGAAAACCATCGCGGATCGTGCATTCAATGTCGCGATGGATTTTGTGTATGGCCAGCAGGCTCAGCCTCAGCCGGTTGTTGAAACCGCAGAGGCGGACGATGGATTGTTGAGGATGCACTGCGTGTGGCGGAATTCCATGGGCGAACAGATGCAATCGCAGAATCGCCATCTGATGACGTTGGATGGTGACGTTCCGCGAGAAATTGATTTCCTGTGGCACGACTGCGCCACTTCGGTGCGGGCTGAGGCATGGCTGGATGGTTGCGATATTGTGGCGCGCATACCGTCGCGCATGCCGGACGAGGTGCGGTATGCGTGGAGCAACAGCCCGGAATCCGGTCTCATCTGCGACGGGGACGGTGTTCTGCTTCCGCCGTTTCATCTGCCGTTGCCCATGGTTGATTAGGGGCAGTCATGCGCAGACAAGTCATGATTCGTCAAGGATGTGTCGACGGATTCTCCGATGCGGATCCTGTGATCACCGTGTTTCGGGGCATTCCATATGCCAAGCCGCCTGTTGATGAGTTACGCTGGCGTGAGCCACAACCTGCTGAAGCGTGGGATGGCGTGCTCGAAGCCGGTGATTTCGCGCCGATGCCGATGCAGCCGCTGCCCGGCTCGGATGAGTTCTACGGCAGGGAATGACAGATTGACGCTGACACTCCGATGGCTGAGGATTGTCTGTATCTGAATATCTGGACGCCGGCCTTCCGTGGATGCGGCAGTGGTTCCGAGATTCGTACGGATTCCCGTTGCGATGGGCATGGGCTGCCTGTGATGGTATGGCTTTACGGTGGAGCGTTTCAGACTGGATCTACCTGTGAGAAGGAGTTCAATGGAGAGCAGCTGGCCCGTCAGGGCGTGGTGGTGGTCTCCATTGCTTATCGGTTGAATGTGTTTGGTTTTTTCGCGCATGCCATGTTGGAAAAGGAAGCGGTTGATGGACGGCCTTGTGCGAATTTCGGATTTCTTGACCAGCGGATGGGCATTCAGTGGGTAAAGGACAATATTGCCTTGTTTGGTGGCGATCCTGCGAACATTACCGTGTTCGGCCAGTCCGCAGGGGCCGCAAGCGCGTTGGCGCAAAGTGTCTCGCCGATGAACGATGGTCTGTTCCAACGCGTCATCATGCAGTCTGGAGGTGGAACTGGTCTGTTCAATCGCCATCTGTGGTCTCTTGAGGATGCGCAGCGAAATGGAGCGCGTTTTTTGAAGTATCTGGAAGTTGAATCGATTGCCGAGGCGCGTTCTGTTCCTGCGACTGATCTGCTGGAGGCGGCGGTGACTTTTCCTGCTTGCGATTGGTCTGGGCAGGGTGATGATGTCGTATGGGCTCCGATGACTAATTGGATTCCCTGCGTCGATGGGACATTCCTTGTCGAGCAATACCGTGATGCGCTTATTGCGGGACATCGCGTTCCGTGTGATTTGTTGGTGGGGAACACGACCGGCGAGTTCATGGTTCCGGGCCCTGATGGCACTCCGTATCCGGAGGGTGAATGCGGCAATCTGGATATGATCGATGCATGGGTGTCAGGCGGCGGCTCGGAACCATACAGATATCGATTCGATGTGGATATGCCGGGGGATGATGCCGGTGCGTTTCATTCGTCCGATTTATGGTTTTCGTTCGGGACGCTCCCTGCGAGCTGGCGGCCGTTTCGAGGCTGGCATTACGATTTGTCCCATGCGATGAATCGATATTGGGTGAATTTCGCGGCGACAGGTGATCCGAACGGTTCCGGATTGCCTGAGTGGACGGCATGCGGACCTGATGGTCAACGATATATGCTGTTCGGTGGATGCCATGATACGCCGGGTAACGTTTCATGCGTCATGGTCAAGTAAGTGAATATAGTATGGTGTGAGCGTTCACTATAGTGCGGTGGAATGTGATGAAGGAGACGGATATGACGCAGGAGACGGAAGCGCTGATCGCGTCCGACGAGGATCTGACCAAACTGTTCGCCGGCAAGCCGACGCAATATCGCAAATCGAAGTCGCTGCCGAAATTCACAGGCGAGGCCATGCGCGCCTGCGCGAAGATCAACCGCATCTTCTTCGATGATCCGGACGAGGCGTACCGTTTGTTTCACGAGCTGGTCCCGGACGCGGGGGAGGGCGTGCAGTTCACGCCGCCGTTCAATGTCGATTATGGTATCGGATTGACCATTGGCCGCGGCACGTTCCTCAACAAGGATTTCATGGTGTGCGGCGGCGGATATGTGACGCTCGGTGAGGATTGTCTGATCGGTCCGCGCTGCACCATCGCCACACCCAACCATGCCAAGGACGCTGCCACCCGCCTGGCGGGCTGGGAGCATGCCAGTGCCGTGACCATCGGTGATAACGTGTGGTTCGGCGCCAATGTGACGGTCACGCCGGGGGTGACCATCGGGTCGAATTCCATCATCGGCGCCGGGTCCGTGGTGACACGTGACATTCCGGAGAACGTCATAGCCGTGGGCAATCCAGCGCATGTGATTCGTGAGATTCCCGAACATGACCCTGCCTTCGCCGATGTGGAAGGTTTGCTGTAGTTTTGCAAACGTTTCATAGGGGGTGTTGACGGCAAATCGATTTCTCCAGCCATGCGATGCAGGTGAGCGCGTAAAGCCTTATACGGAAGCTGTCGTTCATATTGTCGTTTCTATGAGTATGGTTCATGAATCAGCATAGGGCCGGGAAGCCCCATTGTTGGGAAGCTTCCCGGCCCTATGCCTGAATTCCTGCGGTGATGGATCAGCCGCGGGCCTTGGCGTAGGCTTCGTATACGGCTTCGGTCGGTTCGCCGGTCTCCACGCCGTCGATGGTGAGTTGCCATGCCGGAGGCTCGGTTTCGCCGGACAGCACCCAGGCGGCCTGGCGGGCCGCGCCGATGGCCACGTATTCGTCGGTGGCGGGTCGGGTCACGTCCATGCCCAGAATGCTTGGTGCCAGCGTGCGGATAGCTTCGGACTTCGCGCCGCCGCCGATGAGCAGAATGCGCGTGATGCTTGCGCCGAGCGATCGGATCAGTTCCAGGCAGTCGCGCTGGGAACACAGCAGACCTTCGACGAAGGCGCGGGCCAGGTTCTCGCGTGTGGTGTTGGCCAGAGTCATGCCGGAGAAGGTGGCGGTGGCATTCGGGCGGTTCGGCGTGCGTTCGCCGTCGAAGTACGGCACCAGGGTGATGCCGTTGGCGCCGGGCTTGGAGGCGAAGGCCAGCTTGGCCAGTTCGTCGTAATCCACGCCGAGGGCGGCGCGGCCGGCGTCGAGGATGCGCGAACCGTTGATGGTGCAGGCCAGCGGCAGGTAGTGCCCGGTGCAGTCGGCGAAGCCGGATACGGCGCCGGTCAGGTCGTAGGTTGGGTTCTCGGAGATGGCTGCGGCCACGCCGGAGGTGCCCAGGGAAATGGACACGTCGCCGACGGCCATGCCCAGTCCCAGCGATGCCATGGCGTTGTCGCCGCCGCCGGGGGCGAGCAGGCAGCCGCCTTCGACGTTCTTGCCGGCGATGGCCGGATCGGCCTTGACGGGGGCGGCGTCGCGCGGCCCCAGCACGGTGGGCAGCACGATGGCCTCGGCGTGCGATTGCGCGGCTTCGGCGCCTTCCGCGGCCTCGAGCACCATGGCGATCAGGTCGCGGCGGTATTCGTTCGACGCGGCATCGTAGTAGATGGTGCCGGAGGCGTCGGAGCGGTCGGTGAACAGGGCTTCAAGATGGGCGTCCTCGCCTTCGGTGACCGGGCCGTAACCGGCGATGCGCCAGCTCAGCCAGTCGTGAGGTAGGCAGATGGCGGCGATTTTCTTGGCGTTTTCGGGCTCGTTCTCGGCCACCCATGCCACCTTGGTCAGCGTGTAGGAGGCGACGGGGGAGGAGCCTACGGCCTTGACCCAACGCTGCTTGCCTCGGGCGATTGGGTCTTCCGGCTCGCCGTCTTGTGCGGGCGCTGCGCCGAGCTTTTCGATCAGAGCCGCAGCCTGGGGCGCCGAACTGGTGTCGTTCCACAGCATCGCATCGCGGATCACATTGCCTTGGTTGTCGAGGATCACCATGCCGTGCTGCTGGCCGCCGACGGCCAGCGCGGATACGTCGTCCAGGCCGCCGGCCTGCTCGGCGGCCTCTTGGAATGCGCTCCACCAGTATGAGGGGTCGACGGATGTGCCGTTCGGGTGTTTGGCCTGCCCGAATCGTACAAGCTCGCCGGTTTCGGCGTCCGTCACGCGTACCTTGCAGGACTGCGTCGATGTGTCGACGCCTGCAACCAGAGTCCTTGCCATGGTTTGTGTTGCCTCCTTGCATGTGCCGTTCGCCGGTGGCGCACGGTTAATAGTTAGATGAATAAACTATACTATAGTAGTGTAGCACCAGGAAAGGCTCCGGAACATCGGTTCGGGGAATTCATGCTGATGCGGCAACACGGCAAACAGGGCAGGGACGGGAACGGCTATGGCATCTCTTCGCAGGATCAATCAGGACGATCTGCGCAATCACAATCTTTCGGTGGTGATCGACACGCTACTGCGTGCCTCCGGGCCGATGAGCCGAGCGGATCTTGCCAAGGAGACCGGGCTGACCAAGGCGACGATGTCGTTGCTGGTGTCGCTGCTGATCGATGCGGGCGTCGTCAAGGAGGGTGAGCCGCAGAACTCGGCCAGCTATGGGCGCCCGTCCACGCCGTTGATGCTGGGAGGCGGCAAGGTGTGCGGCATCGGCATGCAGGTCAACACCGACGGCTATGGATGCATGGCTTTGGACATCAACCACGACATACTCAGGCACGAATGGGTGGATGCCGACATGAGCGGCGTCGAGCCGGACGTCGTATTCGGCAAGCTTGACGCCATGGCCAAGGCGATGGCTGAGGATCTGGAATCGAAACGATGCATCATCGCGGGCGTCTCGTGTGCGCTGCCGGGCTTGGTCACCTCCGACAAGAGGCTGCTCATGGCCCGCAATCTCGGTTGGGAGAATGTCGATCTGACCACGTTCGACGTTATGCGAGGGTATGACGTTACCCCGTGCAATGAGGCGAAGCTGGCCGCCATCGCGCAGATTCCGGGATATGCCTGTGCGCGTGCGGACGTGTTCGATGGCGTGGATTGCGCCGACTCCTTCCTGTATCTGTCGTGCGATATCGGCATCGGCGGCGCGATCGTCCGTGACGGTGAGATCGTGTCGGGAAGCCACGGTTTCGCCGGTGAGATCGGTCACGTGTCGGTGTCTTTGGACGGTCCGCTGTGCGGATGCGGACGACGCGGATGTTTGGAAACGTATGCTGGCCGTCGCGCGCTGGTCGAGGCTTCCGGAGTGGCCGAAAAGAATGCGGCTTCGAGCGGTGAGGCACTGGAGCGTCTGTTGGACGCATGGCATTCCCATGATGTGCGGACCGTGGAGGCCGTCGGACGGGCCATCGACGCGCTGGCCTCGGCCATCGGCTCCGCACTGAATCTGGCCGATGTCGATACCGTGCTGCTGGGCGGTTGGTGGACCGATTTCGGGCCGTTCTTCTACGAAACGCTCGAAAACCGTTTGGAATCGCAGGTCTTGGGGGCGTCGGACATGCAGGTGAGCGTGTCCATCCCGTTGGTGGCCGACCATCCGGCGTTGTACGGTGCCGCGGAAGTCGGCTTGCGCAAATTCATCGACAATCCGCTGACGTTCATCGCCGACAAAGCATGATTCCTGAGCGCCGCCGCAACGTCACTCGTGCGCATTGACATATTGCGGATTCTCCACTTTGCCCGTTCCGCCATACCGTTTGAAGCCCCACAGCAGAATGAGGGATTTCGCATACGCCACCCAGGCGATGCCGAAGAGGATGGCGAGAACGCGTATGAACGGTACGAAATATGACAGGCCGGCCGCGAGTACGTCGATGACGACGAGGACGAGCGAGCAGGGGAAGGCTCGCCAGGGGAACATCGCCGATAGCGAGAAGAGCCTGCCGGTGGTGTTGGCGAAGCGCAACATTCCTCTGTCCGTGTTCCACTTCGACTGCCGTTGGATGAAGGAACTCGAATGGTGCAACTTCGAGTGGGACAAGTCCAAGTTCCCCGATCCGGAAGGCCTGCTCAAGAAACTGCACGACCGCGGCCTGAAGATCTGCGTGTGGATCAACTCCTACATCGGCCAGAAGTCCCCGCTGTTCGAGGAAGGCGCCAAGAACGGCTACTTCATCAAGAACGAGGACGGTTCCGTCTGGCAGTGGGACAAGTGGCAGGCCGGCATGGCCATCGTCGACTTCACCAACCCGGAGGCCACCAAGTGGTACCAGGGCTACCTGAAGAAGCTCGTGGCCATGGGCGTCGACTGCTTCAAGACCGACTTCGGCGAGCGTATCCCGACCGAAGGCGTGAAGTACTATGACGGTTCCGACCCGGAGCTGATGCACAACTACTACACCTACCTGTACAACAAGGCTGTCTACGATGTGCTCGTGGAGACCAAGGGCGCCGATCAGGCCATCCTGTTCGCCCGTTCCGCCACCGTCGGTGGCCAGCGGTTCCCGGTCCACTGGGGCGGCGACTGCTCCTCCAACTATCCGTCCATGGCGGAATCCCTGCGCGCCGGCCTGAGCTTCGGCATGTCCGGCTTCGGCTATTGGAGCCACGACATCGCCGGCTTCGAAGACCAGGCGAGCCCGGACCTGTACAAGCGCTGGACCCAGTTCGGCCTGCTCAGCTCCCACTCCCGTTACCATGGCTCCACCGCCTACAAGGTGCCGTGGCTGTACGGTGACGAGGCCGTCGATGTGGCCCGCGAGTTCGTGGACCTCAAGCTGCAGCTCAAGCCGTACCTGCTCAAGATGGCTCAGGAGACCCACGAGACCGGTGTTCCGATGATGCGTGCCATGGTGCTCGAATTCCCGGACGATCCGACCTGCGAGGACATCGACACCCAGTACATGCTGGGCGACGACCTGCTGGTCGCCCCGATCTTCCGCGAGGACGGCGTGGCCCGCTTCTACGTGCCGGACGACGGCAGCGGCCAGCCGTGGACCAACATCATCACCAAGACCGCCTACGAGCCGGGCAAGTGGTACACCGAGCAGTACGACTACCACACCCTGCCGGTGCTGGCTCGTCCGGGCACCGATCCGCTGCACGCGTGAGCCGTGTCGAATCGCATAGTCCGTTGACGGACTGAAAAAATCGCCTGAACGGCTCCCGTCGATCAATTGGTTGCGGGAGCCGTTTTTTGGCGGACGCTTTGGGAAAGGAGAAACGGCAAGGGTATGGTCACCGCACTCGAATTCGTCAGCCGATTGGGCCTTGGATGGAATCTGGGCAATACTTTCGATTCGATTCCCCTGAATGACGAACGGAACAGAAAAATCACCACCGGGGGAGTGTGGACTCCCGACGACCAGCAGCGGTTGTGGTTCAACAAGCCGTTCACCCGTCAATGCGCGCGCTATGTCAAGCAGGCCGGATTCGACACCATCCGCATTCCGGTGACATGGAAGGACTGGCAGGATCCGGTCACCGGCGAAGTCGACGACGTGTGGATGGACGCGGTCCAGCAAGCGGTCGATTGGAGCTATGAGGCCGGTCTGAACGTGATCATCAACGTGCACCATGACGGCGGCAACGGGCCGTTCGGTTGGATTCGGACCGCGGAAAGGCACTATCTCGGCGTCAGCTCGCGATTCTCCGAACTTTGGCGGCAGATCGCCGCGCGATTCGCGGATTACGACCATCATCTGATCTTCGAAGGCGGCAACGAGATCTGCTTCCCGAGCGCATCCCATCAGGACACCGCCTACGAACTGCTCAACCAGCTCAATCAGACCTTCGTGGATGTGGTACGCGCCAGCGGTTCGAAAAACGTGGACCGTTTCCTGCTCATCCCCGGCTACAACACCGATACAGCGCTCACCTGCGACGCCCGCTTCCGCCTGCCGAAGGACTCCGCGCACGACAGGCTCATGGTCTCCATCCACTACTATTCGCCAGCCGAATTCGTGCTCGCCGAACACGACAGCACCTGGTGCACGCCGGTCGACCATTGGGGCGGCGATGCCGAAATCGCCGCCGTCGAAGCGGACTTCGCCAAGCAGAAGGCGCGGTTCATCGACCATGGCGTGCCCGTCATCATCGGCGAATACGGCCTGCTGACCGAGCCGGTTGACCACAAGGACCACGCCAGCAACCTCGCCTGGCTGCGCACCGTAGTCCGCTGCGCGCTCGACAACGGCTCATGCCCTATCCTGTGGGACACCTCCACCAAGGAGATGCGGTTCCTCGACCGTGAGACCGGACGCTTCTTCGACCCCGAGGTCGAGAGGATCTTCGCCGACGCGCGCACGCGGCTGCGCGACTGACCGGCCGGTCACATTCCGATTCGTCATATCCGGCGCGTCCTGCGGCGTGCCAACACCCATGCACAACAAAGGAGAAGAACAATGAAGCCGATGTTCGACAGCTTCCTGTTCGGCGGAGACTGGAACCCCGAGCAGTGGCCGGAAGACACCTGGGAGCACGACATCGAGATGCTCGAGGACGCGCACATCAACGAGGCCACCATCAACGTGTTCTCGTGGGCGTTGCTCCAGCCCGAGGAGGACCGCTACGATTTCACCATGCTCGACAAAATCGTCGCGCTGCTGGTCAAGCATCGTTTCAACATCGTGATGGCCACCGGCACCGCGGCCCTGCCCGGCTGGATGGTGCGCCAGCACCCCGAAGTGATCCGCACCGAGCAGAACGGCACCCGACACGTGTTCGGCGGCCGACATAACTTCTGCCCGACATCCCCGTATTTCCGCAAGGCGTCCCGTGCGCTCGCCGCACATGTGGCCGAACGTTACGCAGGCACCCCTGGACTGGTCGCATGGCATGTGTGCAACGAGTACGGCGGAGGTGGCGGCCTGTGCTACTGCGAGCAGTGCGCCGAATCGTTCCGCGAATGGCTCAAAGCCAAGTACGGCACCGTGGAAAAACTCAACCAGGCATGGTGCGCGAACTTCTGGAGCCACACCATCTACGATTGGGACGACGTGGTGCCGCCCGTCAGCTACGGCGACGGCATCAGCGACGCCAAATGCGTGGTCTCCGGCCTGCAGATGGACTACCGTCGCTTCCAAAGCCAGGCCCAGCTCGACTGCTACAGGAACGAGCGCGACGCGATCCGCGAATACGACGCCGCCACACCGGTCACCACGAACCTCATGGGCACGTTCAAGGACCTCGACTACTTCGAGTGGGCCAAGGAGATGGACGTGGTCAGCTGGGACAACTACCCGGGCATGGACACCCCGCCGAGCTACACCGCCATGTGCCATGATCTGATGCGCGGCATCGGCGGCAACAAGCCGTTCATGCTCATGGAACAGACCCCGAACCAGCAGAACTGGTTCCCGTTCTGCAAGGTCAAGCGCCCCGGCGAGGTGCGCAAGCTCAGCTGGCAGGCCGTGGCCCATGGCGCCGACACCGTGCAGTTCTTCCAGATGAAACAGTCCATCGGCGGCTGCGAACGTTTCCACGGCGCGGTCATCGCGCACGACGGCACCGAGGAATCCCGCGTGTTCAAGGAGACCGCGGCCTTGGGCGAGGAGCTGGACCGTATCGGCGGGCGGATCATGGGATCGCGCATCGAATCGCGCGTGGCCATCATGTTCGACTGGCAGAGCTACTGGTCGCTTGAGGGCTGTGTGGGACCTACCGCCGGTTTCAACTATCCGAACGAGGTGCATCGCTTCTACCGCGCGCTGTGGCGCCGCAACGTGCCGGTAGATTTCATCGAAAGCACGGCATCGCTCGATGATCTCAAGAAGTACGATCTGGTCATCGCGCCGGCGCTCATCACCGTGCTTCCGGGCGTGGCGGAAACACTGGAATCGTATGTGGCCGACGGTGGCAGCTTCATCACCGGTTACATGGCCGGCATCCACGACGAGCATGATCTCGTGGTGCCTGGCGGTTACCCGGGCAAGCTACGCAGGCTCATGGGCGTGTGGGTCGAGGAGATCGACGCGCTCGCACCGGACGAGACCATCGAAGTGCACGGCGATGTGGTCGACGCCAAGGGCGAGATCGTGGCCAGCATCATCCACCGCGAGGGGGCGGAACGGCTCGCCTCGTACGGCGGCAACGAATTCTATGCCGGCCATTCCGCGCTCACTGTCAACGAGTACGGCAAGGGCAAGGCCTATTTCGTCGGCACCCCGTTGGACGAGACCGGCATGAGCGCCTTCATGGCGCCGATCGTCCAGCAGCTCGATCTGAAGCCGCTCGACACCCCGGAGGACGTGAGCCTGTCCATCCGCCATGCCGACGACGGCACGCGGTATGCGTTTCTGATCAACCAGTCGGCCAATGCCAAGCAGCTGTGCCTTGGCGAGCTTGACGGTGGCAGGGAGCTGCTTTCCGGTTCCGTCATCAACGGCGTGATCTCGCTCAAGTCGTATGGCGTGGATGTGATCGCCTTGCGGTGACCGCGTTCGATAGGTTGCGTTGGATGAAATAAGTTGTGTCCAACGCAACCCGAATATAAGGAAGGCCGATGCCCTTGATAGGCATCGGCCTTCCTTATTGGAACCAGCGGTGCGATTACGTCGTTTCGCATTCAGCGAAAGACCGCAATCGCGGCACTGGCCATTATCACGCCTGCTTCTTCTTCAGCAGAATCGCGGCGCCCGCGATCAGCGCCACAATCGCGGCCACCGCCATGCCAAGCACGGAGGAGCCGGTTGCAGGAGTGGACGTGGTGCCGGTCGGAGCCGTGGATGGTTTCGTGTCGGCGGCGGGCTTTGCCGGATTCGTCGGATTGGACGGAGTGGACGGATCCGACGGAGTGGACGGATCCTTGGCATCCTTCTCGAACACGGCCTGGACGGAAACGCTGCCGTCGGGCATGGTGAAGGTGTTGTCCTCAACGGTGACGCCGCCCTTGAGGATCTTCCATTCCTTGAAGTGGTAGCCCTTGTCCGCGGTCGCGGTCAGCGTGACCTTGCTGCCCTTGGCGGCGCGCTCGGCATTCGCTGAGGCGGAGCCGCCCTCGGTGGAGGAGACGTTCACGGCGTACTGCGTATCGCGCACGCGCCACAGCTGGGTGCCGTAGAACGGGTTCGCGGTGCCGATCACCATGTAGTCGTCGGTGTCGCAGAAGATGCGCAGGCCGTGGTTGAACGGGTCGCCGAAGCCGTTGTCGGTGACGGTGCCGACGGTCACGCCCTCGTTCGCGGCGGAACGGTCGGTGATCTCGAACAGGTTGAAGCCGCGCTTGGACTTGGTCAGGTACGGCAGGGACTTGGCGTAGGCCTTGAGGTTGGCCTTGCTGGTCAGCTTGACGAGCGTCTCGTACAGGCCCTTGAACTTGTCGGGGATGATGTCGGAGATGCCGGAGAACGCGTCCACGACCTCGCCGTAGGCGTTGGCGAAGTCGGCGGAACCCTTGTCGCCCAGCTGGGAGCCGAGGGTGTCGAGCTCGTTGTTGATGTCGAAGAGCTGCGAGGCCTCATCGGCGGAATTGGAGGCTGCCAGGCTGCCGGGGACGATGCTGCCGTCCTTGATGCCGTCGACCAGTTCCTGGGTCTGCTCCTTGGTCAGGTCGATCGCCTTGGCGGAGGAGGCGGACTTGGAGTCGGCGGTCTGCGGCTGGGCTGCGGAGGCGTCCTTGCCGGCCTGGGTGCGGGCCCAATCGACCAGCGCTTCCGGATCGTCGGTGGACGGCATGGCCTGGGCGGACGCCTTGGCGTTCTGATCGGCGTTCTGCGCGTTGACGGCGGAGGCCGGATCGGTCGGACCCATGCCCCACAGCAGGCGCAGGAACACGCGCAGGTAGTGGACGGTGTTGTTCCAGTCCTTCTCGCTCATGTTGAGGATATCGCCGTTGGTGAACTGGGCGACCGGCTCCAGCAGGGTGGTGGTGTTCATGGTGGACAGGTACATCTTGCCCTCGTGAACGGTGGTCTGCCAGGTGTACTGGTTCATGTGGTTGTCGTAGCCGCTGCCCAGACCGGTGGAGCCGCCCTTCGGGAAGGTGTCGTTGGCGTCGCCCACGAGCATCTCGACGTTCTCGTTCTTGTCCATGCGGTACAGGTTGACGGACTGTTCGAGGTTGGTGGCCTGGGTCACGAAGTTGCTCTTGGTGACGAAGCCCTGCAGCGCGCTGGACACGTCGTTGTAGTCGCCGATGTACAGGTGGTCGCCGTAGACCTGCAGGGTGCAGGCGCCGGCGCTCACGCGGCTCTTGTCAAGACCGTAGTAGTACTTGGCGCCCTTGGAGGTGTCGCCCACGAGCGGACGCCAGGTCCAATCGGCCTTGTTGGTGGAATCGCCCTTGTTCTCGCCCACGTAGATGGCGAAGGAGCGCATGGTGCCGGTCTCTTCGTTCAGGGTGCTGGTGTCGCCGGTGCAGACCACGACGTACAGCTTGCCGTTGAATTCCTGAACCTGGTAGATGCCGCCGCCTCCATTGACGTCCTGACGGTGGATGGCGGGCAGGTTGTCGAAGCTCGCCATGTCGGCGATCACCTTGTAGGAGTTCGGATCGGACGGGGTCTTGGAGGCCACGAGCAGTGCCTGGCCCTTGCCGTCGGCGGTCGGCTTGAGGTCGCCGGCGATCAGCGTGTCGCCGAAGGAGCCGATGGCGCGGGTGGAGGTGAACACGTTGCCTTTGACCAGGGAGCGGAAGCCGTCGACGTCGACGCTGTCGTACACCTTGGTGAGCTTGTCGTTATTGGCGGGGTCGATTTCGTAGATGCACGGGAAACCGTTCTGGTAGGCCATGGCGGTCTGGATCTCCTTCTGGGTGAGATCCTTGTTGTTGGTATCCATGACCATGCCCTCGAAGTACAGCTTGCCGTTCATCTTGAAGGCGCTGCGGAAGGTCGGGATCACGCCCTTGCCACCGGCGACGCCGGCGCTCTGGGACATGAGGATCTTGGTCTCGCCGGTCTTCACGTTGAACTTGAACAGCATGCCGCCGGCGCTCTTGCCATCCGGCTCGCCGAGATACATGTTGCCCGCGTACATGGTCTGGATGAGCGCGGTGGCCTGCTTGGCGGTCATGCCCAGACTCGTCATGTCGCGGCTCAGAATGGCCTGCACGCCGAGACCGCCGTACATGGTGCCGATGTAGACCCAGTCGCCGGAGGATGCGGCGGCGTAGCTGTAGGACTGGCCGCGGTCGCCGTTGCCGGCGGCGCTCAGACCTGCGGTGTACGGGGCGATGGTGCCGTTGCCGGTGTAATCGACCACGCCGTCGGCCTGGCTCAGCCCCTGATCGGCATGGCTGATCTTCTCGAAGGTCATGCCGTTGCCGTTCTGGGAATTGTACGTGTATTTGGGTGCCAGGCTGGCGGATTCATCCGCAATGGCGCTGGCTGGAATTCCCGCGAAGGTCATCGCGCAGGCCGCGATTGCACCAAGGCAGGTGATTGCCTTTCTTCTCATCTGCTACTCCTGTCCTGACGAATGTTGGACATCGTCTAAGGGATGTATATCTAGGGGTATATGGCCGGGGGGGGGTTATTCTAATTATCGATAACGAACCCTCCAATGTGTGAGATTAGTTGTAATCGCTGACAAGGCATCCGTTTGTCTGTTTGATGCGATGAAGGTTTCAGCGATGACGGGCGGTTCAAATAAGGGAGTCTTGCCGATATGACGGAAAGGTGTCACGTCGTGGGCGGAATCGCTTGAAAAGCGCCGATGAACGCTATACTGTATCAAGATTTGACTTCTATTAAAGACAGGTTAGATAGCGATATGGCAGCGTCGAAGCACATACTTGCATTCGAGATCGGAACATTCTTCACACGCTATGTGGTGTTTGAGGACGGGCGCATGGGGATTCCCGGTACCATCGCGACGCCGGTCGACAGCGTGGAATCCTTCTATCAGGCGCTCGCCCACATCGCCAACAACCAGCGTTGCCAGCTTGACGGCATCGCCATCAGCGTGCCGGGATTCATCGACGTCAGCAAGCAGCTGGCCGTGACCGCCGGCGCGTTGGGCATGCTGTACAAGCATGAGATCGGCAAGGAGTTGCAGGAATACCTCGACGATCCGGTGCCCACGTGGATGGAAAACGACGCCAACTGCGCCGCCATGGCGGAGAAGCTTTCCGGCAACGCCGTCAAGCTCGACGATTTCGCGCTGATCACCATCGACAGTGGCGTGGGTGGCGCGTTGTTCCTGGACGGTAAGATCCGCCGCGGCAAGGATTGGCGCGCGGGCGAGCTCGGCATGATGATCCCGAACTACGAGACCGGCGGATTCCTGACCATGCAGGACTACCTGTCGACCATCGTGCTCGCGGAGGATTATTCCAAGGAATTCGACGTGCCGACGGGATCCATCGTTCCGGCCTCCTTGTTCCGCAGGCTTGACGAGCCGCGCGTCCGCGCCATCGTGGACAAGTGGATCGATTACCTGGCCATCGCGGTCTTCAACATCGCGGCCATCGCCGATCCGGAATGCATATTGCTGGGTGGCGGCATCTGCAGGGAGCAGCAGATCCTGCCGATGGTCAATGCGGCTCTTGACGGGATTCCGCAGTGGGCCGATTTCCGCACGTCCGTGAAGCGTTGCCGTCATACCAACAACGCTGGCCTGATCGGAGCCTACTACGCGTTCGAAACCGAAGTCGAAGGGCTGGAGCAGGTGCCGATCCGCTGATTCGCGGATGGTGTGGCCATCGTCGCGGCCTGCGTGGCTCGCGATGTGATTCGGACGGCGCCGTCCGAATCATGCGGCCGGATTCGGAAGAGGATCCTCAGGCCATCTGCTGACGTGCGGAAAGCGTCATCGGCAGTAGACAATGATCCGGCGCTGGGTCGTATTCGCTCGGATCGGTGTATCCGGCCCATTCGCTCGGTGGGAAGATGATGTCGGAGATCGAAATCCATTCCTCGAGCAGGTTCAACGAGTCGTCGCCGAGCCAACGGTACTGCAGGCCGTCCATCGCGCTCATCGCCAAGGTGTATAGGTCGTAGAAGCGTTCCTCATCCACGTCCGGCGGCAGGACCCAGTTCATCGAGCCGATCATCTCCCAATTGCGCATGTGGCGGCCGATGAAGAAGCTGTGCGCGGGATGCGTCGGGCTGAGCGCCTCGCCGTTGAGCACGGAGTACAGCTGTACCAGTTCGGGCCGCTGCAGGTTGTACAGCGCGATGTTCAGACAGTAGCGAGGATAGAAATACACGCGATGGCCGTCGCTGTCCGTGACACCCGCGGTCACCGCGTTGTACTCGTCCGCATCAGGGGTGTCGTAGCATTCCGACAACACCATGTTGAGCAGGTCGTCCTTCGACGAGATGTAATGGTAGAGCGCGGCTTCGGTGATGCCGATCTCGTCGGCGATGTCCTGCAGGCTCATGCCCCAGAATCCCTTGGTGGCGAGGATCTTGACCGCGGCCTGAAGAATCTGCAGGTGGCGCTCCTCCTGGCTCATGCGCTTCTTCTTTTCGAAGGTCTTGCCGGCCAGGGCATTGCGTGCCTGGACGGCGTACGGGGTCGGGCTGTTGACCCGGGAAGCCGCAGGCCAGTTGTCCTGCTCCTGCAGAAACCGGTTCCATGCCGCGACGCTCATTCGGTCTCCTTCGAAAAAGTCGGTGTCTGGGGTATCGTCCTTACTGTACTCCGGCGGGTGATTATCGGAATGTCCGACGATCACCCGCCGTCGCGATCACTTTGCGAACGTCCTGCGCATCCAGTCGATCGCGAGCTTCGGCCATGCCTGCACGCATGGTTCGATGCCGTTCACGCCCTGCCATGCCGTTTCGGCATTGCCCAGAGCCAGGCCGTGGCCGCCTTCGGGGAACAGGTGCGCCTCGATGCTCACTCCGGCCTTCTTGCAGGCGTCGATGAGCATCAGCGTGTTCTCGCACGGCACGCAGCCGTCGGGGAGCGTGTGCCAGACGAAGACCGGCGGGGTCTTGGCATCGATGTGCTTCTCGATGGAGACGGCGTCGAGTGCCTCCTTGTCGTCCTTTCTGTCGCCGAGCAGCGCGTCGAAGCTGCCGCGGTGCGCGAGAGGGCCGGAGGTGATCACCGGGTAGGAGAGCATCAGGCCATTCGGACGCACATAGTCCGGATCGTAGCCGTGCGCGGCGATCACGTCGTCGCTTGCGCTGGTCGCAAGGTTGGCGGCGAGATGGCCGCCCGCGGAGAATCCGATCACGGCGATCGCATCGGCGTCCACATGCCATTCGGCGGCATGGTCGCGGATGCGCTTCATCGCCTCGGCGGCTTCCAGCAGCGCGACGGGGAACACGGAGGGCTTGACGGAGTAGCGCAGCACGAAGGCGTTGTATCCGGCTGCAAGGAATTGCATGGCGATCGGTTCGGCCTCGCGGTCGGAGGTCATCTCATAGCCGCCGCCAGGAATCACCAGCACGGATGGGCGCACACGGTCGGGAACGATCTCCTCGCTGTTATCGAGGCAATATCCGACGAATTTGGCATGGCTGCCGTCGATGCCGGGAATCTCATCTTCAAAGTACTTCATTGGTCTATCCTTTCGGCGGCGCGGGTGCGCCGCATGGAGACTTCCATGCTATGCGCATGGGTACGAACATTATGCGAGCGTCGTGGCGGACAGGCGCCGTTTCGGGTGCCCGCCACGACGCTCGCGCGGTGGATTATCAGAACGTGACTTCAACTTCCACGCTGCTGTTCGATTCCTGGGCCGGCACGACATTGCCGTCCAGCTGCTTGCCGTCGACGCTCACCGTGCGTTCGCCGGTGCGCTTCATATGGATACGGTAGGTGGTTCCGCGGAACACGCGGGTCACCACCAGTTCGGTGAAGCGTTCCGGCAGATGCGGCTCGATGGCCAGGCCGTCGAGCGTCGGACGGACGCCCAGCAGGTACTGCGACACGTCCACGAAGGTCCATGCGGCGGTGCCGGTCAGCCAGGAGTTCTTGCCTTCGCCCGGGGTGGCCGCCTCGGGGCCGGCGACCATCTGGCAGTACACGTACGGCTCCACCTTACGCACGTCGGACTTGTCCTCCACGTAGGCCGGGCAGTTGCGCTGGTAGACGGCGAAGGCCTCGTCGTCGTTGCCGGCGAGGGCGTTGGCGATGGAGATCCACGGGTTGTTGTGGCAGAAGATGCCGCCGTTCTCCTTGTATCCGCGCGGGTAGGAGGAGATCTCGCCGAGCTCGATGCGGTAGGTGGAGTAGGCGGGGGCGAGGATGGCGGTGCCCCAATCGCAGGTCAGACGGTCCTTGACGGACTTCAGGGCCTGCTGGGCCTTGCCGTCGTCCAGGCCGATGCCGGCCATCACGCACATGCCCTGCGGCTCGATGTAGATCTGGCCTTCGGTGTCCTCGTGTGTGCCGACCTTGCGCGAGTAGGCGTCGTAGGCGCGCACGAACCACTCGCCATTCCAGCCGGCCGTCTTGACCGCTTCGGAGACCTGTCCGATTTCCGCACGCGTGCTGGCCGCCTCCTTGGCCACGTCGGCGTCGGTCATGCCGGCGAGCTTGCCATAGTGCTCGAGGATGTCGGCGTACTGTCCGCCGTAGAGCACGAACATGCCGCCGATGAACACGGATTCCGCGACGCCCGTGTCGTTGTTCTCCACGGTCTGGAAGCTTTCGCCCGGGGTGTCGGAGAAGCAGTTGAGGTTCAGGCAGTCGTTCCAGTCGGCGCGGCCGATCAGCGGCAGTCCGTGCGGGCCCTTGTGCGTGATGGTGAAGTTCACGGAGCGGCGCAGGTGCTCGAGCAGCGGCACCTCGGAGCCTTCGACGTTGTTGAACGGCACCGGCTCGGTCAGGATGCTCGCGTCGCCGGTCTCGGCGAGGTAGGCGTAGGTGCTGGCCACCAGCCACAGCGGGTCGTCGTTGAAGCCTCCGCCGATGTCCGCGTTGCCCTTCTTGGTGAGCGGCTGGTACTGGTGCCATGCGGAGCCGTCTTCCATCTGGGTGGAGGCGATGTCGATGATGCGCTGGCGCGCGCGGCCCGGAATAAGGTGCACGAAGCCGAGCAGATCCTGGTTGGAATCGCGGAAGCCCATGCCGCGTCCCATGCCGGACTCGTAATAGGAGGCGGAGCGGGACATGTTGAACGTGACCATGCACTGGTACTGGTGCCAGATGTTGACCATGCGGTCGAGCTTCTCGTCGCCGGATTCGACGCTGTAGGTGCTCAGTAGCTCCGTCCAGTAGGAATTCAGCTCCTTCAACGCGGCTTCGACCTGCTCGACGTTGGCGAAGCGGCGGAACAGCTCGTGCGCCGGCTTCTTGTTGATGATGCCGACCTTGGCCGGATCGTTCGGATCCTCCCACTTCTGGTCCTTGGCGACCTCGATGTAGCCGAGCACGAAGACCAGAGACTTGGTCTCGCCGGGCTGGAGGGTCAGACGCACGCGGTTGGCCGCGATCGGGAACCAGCCATGCGCCACGGAATCGTGGGCCTTGCCTTCGGCGATGACCTGCGGGGTGTCCCAGCCGTTGAACTGGCCGAGGAATTCGTCGCGGCTGGTGTCGAAGCCGACGACGGGGGAGTTCACGGCATAGAAGGCGTAGTGGTTGCGGCGCTCCTTGAACTCGGTCTTGTGGTACAGCAGCGTGGCGTCCGCCTCACGTTCGATCTCCACTTCGCCGGTGGACAGGTTGCGCTGGAAGTTGGAGGAATCGTCCACGGCGTTCCACAGGCACCATTCCACGGAGCCGGTCACGTCGATGACGACCGGCTTGCCGGTGGTGTTGGTCACATCAAGACGGTTGATCTCGGCGTGGGTGTGCAGCGGCACGAACGCGGTGAGCTTGGATTCGATGCCGTTCTTGGCGGCTTCGAACACGGTGTAGCCGATGCCCTGGCGGCACTTGTAGGAGTCGAGCGGGGTCTTGCATGGCAGGAAGGTGGGGGACCAGGTCTCGACCGGCTTGGCGTCGGCCGCGTCGGAATCCATCAGGCTCAGGTAGTAGCAGCGGGAGCCATTGTCGGCCGGAACGTTGTTGTAACGATAACGGGTGATGCGGCGCAGCTTGGCGTCCTTGTAGAAGGAGTAGCCGCCGCCGGTGTTGGAGATCAGGGAGAAGAAGTCCTCGTTGCCGAGGTAGTTGATCCACGGCAGCGGGGTGGCCGGGGTCTCAATCACATATTCCTTTGCCGCGTCGTCGAAATGGCCGTAGCGCATGGATGTCCTTTCATCGGTGAAATGGTGTGAACGGAACGTGTTTGCGATGTATCGTTCATTGATGTAACTAATAGGTCAGCATGTTATTTATAAACTTATAAATAGCGATTTGCGCGCGTGTTGTGCGAAAAACGGAGACGGCCTCCGCCAATATTCCGAGGTTGGGATACACTGTCCCTGTTGCCCTCGTAGCTCAGTCGGTTAGAGCAGCACCCTTATAAGGTGTTTGTCCTGGGTTCAAGTCCCAGCGAGGGCACATGCGGGACCTGCCGGAACGGCGGGTCCTTTTTCATGCGCATCTTCCCATGTGAAACCATGCCGTCGTGCGTGCGCCGCGTTTTCTCGTTTTTTCGGCTTTCCCGCGCGGTTCGGCGGCGGGTTGGCCGGTTTCGCCACGCGCGATGGGGAGAAACCGGTGTCCCGGCCATCTCCTATACTCCCAAAGGTTATCCGGTTCACGCCATGCCATCGGGGTGCGGCGACCCGGGTCCCCCGAATCTCTAGGAGACAAACTATGAAGCAGGGTATCCATCCTGATTACCACGCAGTGCAGGTCACCTGCTCTTGCGGCAACACCTTCGTCACCCGTTCCACCCACAACGGCGATCACATGACCGTCGACGTGTGCTCCAACTGCCACCCGTTCTACACCGGCAAGCAGAAGATCCTCGACACCGGTGGCCGTGTGGCTCGCTTCGAGAAGCGTTACGGCAAGAAGGCCAAGTGAGTCTTATTGCTTAGGCAATGAAAACGTCGGTCCGGTCGGGCCGGCGTTTTTTTATCGGCGATTCGTCCGCCACGGATCGCACTTCCCCGCCACCTTATATGATGGACAGGTTGAGTAAGGTTCAGCGATGAGTGTTCCGCTGAAGCGCAGACACGAAGAAAAGGCTTACATTGGCAGACGAACAGTTCCCCGCGGCGGTCACCGCGCTTGAGGAATACCACAATATCGAACAACGGATGGCCGAGCCGGACGTCGCTTCCGACCCGGACAAGATGCGCAAGCTGGGCCGCCGGCATGCGGAATTGGAAGCCATCGTCTCCGCATACACCGCCTACAGGCAGGTGAAGGACGATTTGGACGCGGCGCGCGAAATGGCTTCCGAGGATTCCGACTTCGCCGAGGAGGCCAAGCGCCTTGAAGGCGAGCTGCCGGCGGTCGAGGAGAAGCTGCGCACCGCGCTGATTCCGCGTGACCCCGATGACGCGCGTGACACGATCATGGAGATCAAGGCCGGCACCGGTGGTGAGGAAGCGGCGCTGTTCGCCGGCGACCTGCTGCGTATGTACATGCGATACGCGGAAAAGCGCGGCTGGTCGGTCACCGTGCAAAGCGAGAACACCACCGAGCTGGGTGGCGTCAAGGACGTGCAGCTGGCCATCCGCGCCAAAGGCACTCCGGCGCCGGAGGACGGCGTGTGGGCTTCCCTCAAGTACGAAGGCGGCGTGCACCGCGTGCAGCGCATCCCCGTCACCGAATCGCAGGGACGTATCCAGACTTCCGCCGCCGGCGTGATCGTCTTCCCGGAAGCCGACGAGGACGACGATGAAATCGAAATCGATCCGAAAGACCTCAAAATCGACATCTTCATGAGCTCCGGTCCCGGCGGACAGTCCGTGAACACCACGTATTCCGCGGTCCGCATGACGCACATCCCCACCGGCATCACCGTGAACATGCAGGACGAGAAGAGCCAGATCCAAAACCGCGCGGCGGCACTGCGCGTTCTGAAGAGCCGCCTGCTGGCCATGAAACACGAGCAGGAGGCCGCCGAGGCCGCCGATATGCGCCATTCCCAGGTGCGCTCGCTGGACCGTTCGGAACGTATCCGCACGTACAACTTCCCGGAGAACCGCATCGTCGACCATCGCACGAACTACAAGGCGTACAACCTCGACGCCGTGCTTGACGGCGATCTGCAGGCCGTGATCGACAGCGACATCCAGGCGGACGAAGCCGATCGTCTCGCCAACCAGAAGTAAGGCGATTGGGTGGCGACGGTATTCGAAACGGTGCGTTCCGCCGCGGACGAACTACGTGCGGCGGGCGTCGACACTCCGCAGCACGACGCCAAACTGCTGCTCGCCGAAGCGTTCCGCACGGACCTGCAGCACGTGGACAAAGCCATGCTCATGGGCGATGGCGTCGAACGTCTGGCCGAAAAAGAAGACGCGGAACCGGCGATGGAACGTTTCCAGACCATGCTGGCCCGTCGTGTCAAACGCGAGCCGTTGCAGCACATCACCGGCCACGCGCCGTTTCGCTACCTTGATTTGAAAGTCGGTCCAGGCGTGTTCATTCCACGTCCGGAAACCGAACTGGTCGTGCAGGAAGGCGTCGACTGGGCCACCAGAAACGGCATGTACCGCGCCAAAGTGGTCGATCTGTGCGCCGGCAGCGGTGCGATCGGCCTCGCCTTCGCTTCGGAAGTGCCGGGCAGCGAGGTGTGGGCCGTCGAGAAAAGCGCTACGACCGCCGAGTGGACGCGGCGCAACCTCGACGAGACCGCGAAACGGTATTCCGCAATCGCCGGCAATTATCATCTGGACATCGCCGACGCCACGCAAATGCCGACGCTAAGCCAACTTGACGGCACCATCGACATCGTGCTCACCAATCCGCCGTACGTGCCGCTTGCCGACATTCCCGAACAGCCGGAAGTGCGCGATTATGATCCCGATCTGGCGCTATACGGCGGTTCGGCGGATGGCACGCTCATTCCGGAACGCATCATCGCACGCGCGGCGAAACTGCTTCGTGCGGGTGGACTTATGGTGATGGAGCACGACATCACGCAGGGGGAGCGGCTTGCCGCCTTCGCACGAACCTGCGGCTTCGTCGACGTTACCGTGCATAACGACTACACCGGACGGCCACGTTATCTGACGGCGGAAAAACAGCCGGCACAGTAACTTATATTCTTTTGCGCCATGCTGACGGGGATATAACCAGAAGTTGAGTCTCACTATAAGAACATTTTATGCAGGCCGCCGTCCGTCAGGCTATAAAGAACAATCGGAATGCACAGAGAGAGAACGGGCGTCCGTCATGAGTGGTCGCCGTGGTTCCGCGCACGGGGTTTGAGATGAACATGATTTTTTCCAAGGTGCGTGTTGAAAGGAATGTGCAGCGTTTTCAAGAAAAGAGGAAGAACGGAATGAACGCGAAGTTCTCCGCCAAGTGCGTCGCCCTGATCGCGGCAGGCGCAATGTCGATGTCCCTCGCTGCCTGCTCCGGCGGCAGCATGGACGATTCCAGCAGCTCCAACGGTAGCGCGGCCAACAGCGACACCATCACGCTGGGCTCCGTCACCACCAACTCCGGCACCGCCGCCGCATACGGCGAGGCCGAGGTCGCCGGCTTCAAGCTGGCTGTGGATGAGATCAACGCCAAGGGCGGCATCAACGGCAAGAAGGTCAAGCTCGAGTCCATGGACGACAAGGGCGACGCCACCGAAGCCTCCAACGCCTTCAACAAGCTCGCCGGCGACAACAGCGTGCTCGGCGTGGTCGGCCCGACCATCTCCTCCACCACCGCGGCCGTGGCTCCGCTGGCCGACCAGTCCAAGCTGCCGGCCATCGCACCGGCCGCCACCTCCGACTCCATCGAGACCGGTGGCTACATGTTCCGCACCTGCTTCAAGGACTCCTACCAGGGTGAGATCGCTGCCAAGTTCGCAGCCGAGACCCTGAAGGTCAAGAAGGTCGCCGTGCTGTACGGCACCGGCGATCCGTACTCCTCCGGCGTGGGCAAGGCCTTCGCCGCTGCCGCCAAGAAGGCCGGCCTTGACGTCGTGGCCGAAGAGAACTCCTCCAGCGCCGACGACACCGAGTACTCCTCCCAGCTGCAGAAGATCCAGGCCGCTGGCGCCGAGTTCCTGTACGCTCCGTACTACTACTCCGTCGCTGGCCCGTACATCATCCCGCAGGCCCGCTCCGTCGGCTACAAGGGCTATGTGATGGGTCCTGACGGCTACGACGGCCTGAAGATGACCGACGACAAGTCGCTGTACAACAAGGTGCTCTACACCACCCACTACTCTCCGGACGACACCTCCAACGCCAAGGTGCAGGACTTCATCAAGTCCTACAAGAAGGCCAACAAGAACGCCGATCCGAACACCTTCACCGCACTGGGCTACGACTCCGTGTACATGATGAAGCAGGCCATCGAGAAGTCCGGCAAGAACGCCACCCGCGAAGGCGTGCGCAACGCCATCGCCGGCATGAGCTTCGAAGGCGTGACCGGCAACTTCACGCTCGACAAGAAGGGCTCCCCGAAGAAGTCCGTCGTCGTGCTTGAGCTCAAGGACGGCAAGCCGGAGTACAAGACCACCATCCAGCCGTCCAAGTGATTTCCAACCGCTTGGAGACAGGATTTTGAAAGCCTGAACACGTAAGAGGAGGGAATCGGGAAACCGGTTCTCTCCCTTTCGCGTATCAAGGCGGATTCATCCACATTCATTCATAATCATTCATGATTCATCGGGCCAAGCCGCCCGATGCCAACCAAACTTTGAAAGGAGGAGTGATGGGCAATCAGATCATCATGTTCATCAGCCAGATCTTCAATGGTCTGAAAATCGGCAGCGTGTACTCGCTCGTGGCACTCGGCTACACCATGGTCTACGGCATCATCCGTCTGATCAACTTCGCGCACGGCGATTTCATCATGGTCGGCTCCTACGTGCTGATGCTTACCATTCCGGCGATTGTCGCCTTCGGCCTGCCCGCATGGGTGGCCGTCATTCCCGCGATCCTCATGTGCGTGGCGGTAGGCGTCATCGTGGAGAGGGCCGCATACAAGCCGGTGCGTGAGAAGGGCAACAGCATGACGGCCCTCATCACCGCAATCGCAATGAGCCTGCTGCTGGAGAACGGCTCCCAGGCCATCTTCGGCGCCGACTACCAGACCGTCCCCACCATCATCCAGATTCCGACGTTGTCGATCGGCAAGCTGAAGATTGATGGCGCCACCATCATCACCATCGTGCTTGGCGTGATCATCATGGTCGCGCTGCAGCTGTTCGTCACCTACACCAAGCAGGGCAAGGCCATGCGCGCCGTCTCCGAAGACAAGGAAGCCTCGATTCTGATGGGCATCAACGTGAACTCCACCATCACGCTCACGTTTGCCATCGGTTCGGGCCTCGCGGCGGTCGCATCGCTGATGTACTGCGTCTCCTATCCGCAGGTGTCCCCGATGATGGGCGCGATGCTGGGCCTGAAGGCCTTCGTCGCGGCCGTGCTCGGTGGCATCGGCTCCATCCCGGGCGCTATGGTCGGCGGTCTGGTGATCGGCGTGGTCGAAAGCCTGACCAAGGCGTACATCGGCACCATCACCGGCGGTATCATCACGTCCGCGTTCTCCGACGCCATCGTGTTCGGCATCCTCATCATCGTGCTCCTGGTCAAGCCGTCCGGCCTGATGGGCGAACCGGAAACCGAGAAGGTGTGACCCTATGAAGAAATCAATGCTTTCCATCAAACAGTCCTATCTGATCTGCGCGATCGGCGTGGTCGCGCTGTTCGGCATCCTGATGGGCGTGTGTGAATCCGGTCTGGTCAACGCCTACATCAAGGGCATCATGATGACCTGCTGCATCGCCATCATCATGACCACCTCGCTGAACCTCACCATCGGCGTGCTTGGACAGCTCACGCTGGGCTGCTGCGGCTTCGAGGCAATCGGTGCGTACAGCGCTGCTCTGATGAGCAAGCTGCTCGTCGCCAACGGCGTTGCAATGGATCCGACCCTGCGATTCCTGTTCACTACCCTCGTCGGCGGTGTGGTCGCCTGCGTCTTCGGCGTGCTGGTCGGCATCCCCGCCCTGCGTCTGCATGGCGATTATCTGGCGATCATCACGCTCGGCTTCGGCGAGATCATCCGTGTGATCATCCAGAACCTGAAGGTCGCCGGCGGCATGGGCCTTGACAAGGGAGCCGCGGGACAGGCGCTGATCGGCATCGACCGACTCGCCAACCTGTACGTCGTGTTCTGGATTACCGTCGTCACCGTGGTGTTGCTGTTCATGTTCGCCCGCTCCCGTTACGGACGTGCCGTCAAGGCCATCCGCGACGATGAGATCGCGGCAAGCGCATCCGGCATCAACATCACCTACATGAAGGTGCTCGTCTTCGCCATCTCCGCGTTCTTCGCGGGCATCGCAGGCGGCATCTTCGCGCAGTATATCGGCTCGCTCAACCCGGCCATGGCCGGCTGGCTGCAGTCGATCAACTACGTGATCATGGTCGTGTTTGGTGGTATGGGCTCCCTGACCGGTTCCATCGTCTCCGCCATCGGCCTGACGATTCTTCCGGAACTGCTCCGTGCATTCTCCAGCTACCGCATGCTGGTGTATTCGGTGGCTCTGGTGCTCATCATGATCTTCCGTCCGCAGGGCATCTTCGGCAACTGGGAGTTCTCCCTGACCAAGGTCATCAACAAGCTGTTCTATCCGGTGAAGGTCAAGGAGCACGGCAAGTCCAAGCAGGACGGGACCGACGGCAAGTCCGAGAAGGCCGTGAAGGCCGGCAAGAGCGCCGAAAAGGCCACCAAGACCAAGGAGGCGAAGGCATGAGCGAGCCAATCCTCAGGGCCGAGCATCTCGGCATCACCTTCGGAGGCCTGAAGGCCGTATCCGACTTCAACATGACCATCAACTCCGGCGAGCTCATCGGTCTGATCGGACCGAACGGCGCCGGCAAGACCACCGTGTTCAACCTGCTGACCGGCGTGTACCAGCCCACGGAAGGCGAGTTCTTCCTGGACGGCGAACGCATGAACGGCAAGAAGACGTATCAGGTGGTACGCGCTGGAATCGCCAGAACCTTCCAGAACATCCGCCTGTTCGGACAGATGACCGTCGAGGAGAACGTGCTGGTCGCGTTCAACGAATCGTTCAGCTACCATATGGGTGGCGCGATCTTCCGCACTCCGAAATTCTGGAAGCAGGAACGCGAGATGCATGCCAAGGCCATCGATCTGCTCAAGATCTTCGGGCTTGAGGGCTTGGCGGAAACCGAGGCCGCGAACCTGCCGTACGGTGCGCAGCGCAAGCTGGAAATCGCCCGTGCTCTTGCCACTGGCATGAAGCTGTTGCTGCTCGATGAGCCGGCCGCCGGCATGAATCCTACGGAAACCGAGGACCTGCTCAACTGCATCAACACCATCCGCGACCGTTTCGGCATCGCCATCCTGTTGATCGAACATGACATGAGCCTGGTGATGAACGTCTGCCAGCGCATCCAGGTGCTTGATTACGGACGCACCATCGCATCTGGCACGCCGGAGGAGATCGCCAACAATCCGCAGGTCATCTCCGCATATCTGGGTTCCGATGATGACGATGACGAAAGCGAGGAGGAGGCCTGATGCTGGAAGTCAAGAACCTTTCCGTTTCGTACGGTGCCATCGAAGCCGTCAAGGACATCAGCTTCACCGTGAACGACGGCGAGATCGTGTCCCTGATCGGCGCGAACGGCGCCGGCAAGACCACCACGCTGCACACTATCACCGGTCTGGTGCCGGCGAAGTCCGGTTCCGTCATGTACAACGGCGTCGACCTGCTCAAGACGCACAGCAACAAGATCGTGACCCTTGGCATGGCGCACATTCCGGAGGGCCGTCACGTCTTCACGCGCATGGGCGTCGAGGAGAACCTCGAGATGGGCGCGTTCAGCCTGAAGGACCAGTCCGACATCAAGAAGGACCTCGACATGGTCTACGGCCTGTTCCCGCGTCTGAAGGAACGCCGCAACCAGAAGGCCGGCACGCTGTCCGGCGGCGAGCAGCAGATGCTCGCCATGGGCCGCGCTCTCATGAGCCATCCGAAGACGATCCTCATGGACGAACCGTCCATGGGCCTGTCGCCGAAGCTCGTCAAGGAGATCTTCTCCATCATCCGTAAGCTGCACGAGCAGGGTATCACGGTGCTGCTGGTCGAGCAGAACGCCAAGATGGCGCTGTCAATCGCCGACCGTGCGTATGTGCTGGAAACCGGCCGCATCACCATGGAAGGCGACGCCAAGGAGCTGCTCAACAACGAACAGGTGCGCAAGGCGTATCTGGGCGCGTAGCCATTGCCTTGGGCCGCTTGGCATCGGGGGAGTTTCGACATGGAAACGGGCATGATACATCAGGTATCATGCCCGTTTCGTTTGCCCTGTACCGGGGATGGGCGTTTCCGCGGCACGAGGGGCGCCATGGGCCATGCCGTACAATAGGTGAGTTGATTGGCTGAAAGGGAGGTGTCATGAGCGAGATTTGCACGATAAACGACGAATCCCTTGCCCGGGCCGTTGAAATCATCCATGATGGCGGATTGGTGGTCATTCCCACGGACACCGTGTACGGCGTTGCCTGCGATCCGCGTAATATCGAGGCGATTCGCAAGGTCTTCGAAGCCAAGAAGCGCCCGAAATACAAGTCGTTGCAGGTGCTGCTGCCATCGATTGAAAGCATGGAGAAGCTGCATCTGACATTGCCCGTGCCGTTGAATCGACTGGCTGCCATGTTCATGCCGGGCGCTTTTTCGCCGATAGCCGAAGCGGAGGATGATTGCTCGCTCGCCACCGTGCGGCGCGATCCGGTGAGCGGCAGGTCCACACAGGGCGTGCGCATCCCCAATTCCGCGGTCGCGTTGCGTGTCCTGCGCGCCACGGGACCATTGGCCGCGACCAGCGCCAACCGTTCCGGCGAGGAAAGCGCGCAGACGGTCCAGGAGGCCAAGGAGGCGCTCGGCGACGCGGTGGACCTGTATCTGGACGGAGGCGCGACGCCCGGTCATGTGGCGTCCACGGTGGTCGGAGCCGATCCGCATGAGCGTGACGGCATTGTGATTCTTCGGGAGGGAGTGATCCGCGAGCCGGTCATCCGCAAGGCTTTGACATTGAACGGCGGTGCATTGGGCGTATGAGAATCTACCTGTTCATTGCCGCGATCGCAGGCGGCGTAACCTACCTGCTCACCCCGCTGATCCGGCATATCGCCATCGAGATCGGCGCCGTCGGAGAAGTGCGCGCGCGTGACGTGCATACCGTTCCGACACCGCGTATGGGTGGATTGGGCATGCTTATCGGCTTCACCGTGGCCATGCTGTTCGCTTCGCACATCCCGTTCATCGAAGGGTTGTTCACCCAATCGCATCAGGCGTGGGTGATTCTCGCCGGAGCCATCATGATCAGCCTGCTCGGCATGGCCGATGACCTGTGGGATCTTGACTGGATGCTCAAGCTCGCCGGTCAGCTGCTCATCTCCGTTTTCGTGGCATGGGGCGGACTGCAGATCATCTCGTTGCCGTTGGGCTCGCTTGTCACCGCGTCACCGAGCCTGTCCATGGCCATCACGGCGTTCCTGATCGTCGCGTCCATCAACGCCGTCAATTTCGTGGACGGCTTGGATGGCCTCGCATCGGGCATCGTGGCGATCGGCGGCATCGCCTTCGCCATCTATTCGTATATCATCGCGCGAAATTCGCCATCGTATGCATCCATGGCCACGCTGATCGACATAGCCATGGTGGGCATGTGCGTTGGCTTCCTGCTGCACAACTGGCATCCCGCGAAACTGTTCATGGGCGATTCCGGCTCCATGCTGCTCGGCTATCTGATCACCTGCGCGTCGATCGTCATGACGGGCCGTCTCGACCCGGCTTCCATCCATGCCAGTATCTACCTGCCGGTATTCATGCCGATTTTGCTGCCGATGCTGGTGCTGTTCCTGCCGATCCTCGACATGTGTCTGGCGATTGTGCGGCGTCTGAGCAAAGGACAGTCGCCGATGCATCCGGACCGCATGCACCTGCACCACCGCATGCTACGCATCGGACACACCGTGCAGGGCGCGGTGCTGATTCTCTGGGGGTGGGCGTCGCTGATCGCATTCGGCTCGATCATGATTCTGTTCTTCAAAGCGCAGTATGTGCTGATTGGCTTCCTCATTGCGGCGGCGCTGCTGACGGTCGCCACGATGTACCCGTATCTGAAACACCGCATTCCCGAAATCCGTGAGGAAAACGCAATCTCCGGAACCGATGCGCAACACGCGTCGGTCGGACGCGCGCGCGGCGACAAAACGCGCGGTGGACGCTGATTGTCCGTCCGGCGCAATCGCAAGAAAAACTGATGAAACGCTTTGCCAAACGATATAAGCAGCTTTTATTACGATTGATAATTTCGGCTTTTCGCGCCGTGTCGCAGTAAGTCAGCCCACGTTCATATAGTGGGTCTATGGCTACAATTCCTGATATGAATGCAGATTCCACGTTCGCCCCACTTCCTCCTATTTTCGCCCAGCTTGGCCTCGCATATGACGATGTGCTGCTGCTGCCGAACGAGACGGATGTCATTCCGTCCGAAGTGGACACCACCACTCATCTCACCCGCAACATCACGATGAAGGTCCCGGCCATCTCCGCGGCCATGGACACCGTCACCGAGTCCGACATGGCCATCGCCATGGCTCGTAACGGCGGCATCGGCGTGCTGCACCGCAACCTCTCCATCGATGACCAGGCCGCACAGGTCGACATCGTCAAGCGTTCCGAATCCGGCATGATCAACGATCCGCTCACCGTGAGCCCGGACGTGACCCTGGCCGATCTCGACAAGCTGTGCGGTCGCTTCCACATCTCCGGACTGCCGGTCGTGGACAAGGACAACAAGCTCGTCGGCATCATCACCAACCGCGACATGCGTTTCATCGCTTCCGAGGATTACGACCGTCTGAAGGTCTCCGAAGTGATGACCCGCGAGAACCTCATCACCGGCCCGTCCAACATCTCCAAGGAGGACGCCCACGACCTGCTGGCCAAGCACAAGGTCGAGAAGCTGCCGTTGGTCGACGCCGAAGGCCACCTGACCGGCCTGATCACCGTCAAGGACTTCGTCAAGACCGAACAGTATCCGGACGCCACCAAGGACGAGCAGGGCCGTCTGCGTGTCGCCGCCGGCATCGGCTTCCTCGGCGACGCCTACAACCGTGCCTCCGCTCTGATGGAGGCCGGTGTCGACGTGCTCGTGGTCGACACCGCCAATGGCGAGGCCAAGCTCGCCCTCGATATGATCCGTCGCCTTAAGTCCGACTCCGCGTTCGACGGAGTGGACATCATCGGCGGTAACGTCGCCACCCGTCAGGGTGCGCAGGCCATGATCGACGCCGGTGTTGACGCTGTCAAGGTCGGTGTCGGACCGGGCTCCATCTGCACCACCCGCGTGGTCGCCGGCGTCGGCGTCCCGCAGCTCACCGCCGTGTACGAGGCGGCTCAGGCCTGCCGCGCGGCGGGCGTGCCGTGCATCGCCGACGGTGGCATCCACTACTCCGGAGACATCGCCAAGGCTCTGGTCGCCGGCGCATCCTCCGTGATGCTCGGCGGCGTGCTTGCCGGCTGCGAGGAGGCTCCGGGCGAGAAGGTGCTTCTGCACGGCAAGCAGTACAAGCTGTACCGTGGCATGGGCTCCCTTGGAGCCATGGCTCCGCGCGGCAAGAAGTCCTACTCCAAGGACCGCTACTTCCAGGCCGACGTCACGTCCAACGACAAGGTCGTTCCGGAAGGCGTCGAAGGCGAAGTGCCGTACCGCGGCGCGCTCAACGCCGTGCTCTACCAGATGATCGGCGGCCTGCACCAGTCCATGTTCTACATCGGCGCCCACAACATCGCCGAAATGCCGGAACGTGGCAAGTTCATCCGCATCACCGATGCTGGTCTGCGTGAATCCCACCCGCACGACATCGTCATGACCGCCGAAGCGCCGAACTACTCCGGCCGCCAGTGAGTGTTCGGACGACGGTCCGATCGAGTGAAGTCCCGTCCCATGGCAGGAGCTGTGGAACGGGACTTCCCGTTTTTCGCGCCACCTGCCGGGAATCACGTACCTACCTCGCGGTATCTTCGTATGTTCGGCCCGCGCAAAAGAACGTGGGGCGAGGAACCCAAACCGAAACGAGGCAACGATGGTAGATGCACATGATGGCGAAACATACACGTCCGCAGGCTCGCGCCTGATCTGGATCGATTGCGAGATGACCGGATTGGACATCTTCGGCGGCGACGAGCTCGTCGAAGTGTCCGTGGTGCCGACCGACTTCGACCTGAACGTGCTCGACGAAGGTGTCGACTACGTAATCAAGCCCAGCCAGAAGGCCGTCGACCATATGAACGATTTCGTGCGCGCCATGCACACCCGTTCCGGACTGATCAACGAGTGGGAGAACGGTCTGAGCCTCGACGAGGCGCAGACCAAGGTCATCGAATACGTCAAGCGGTTCACCCCGGATGGCGTCAAGCCCCTGCTCGCGGGCAACACCATCGGCTCCGACAAGAAGTTCCTCGACCATTACATGCCGGACCTCATGGAGAACCTGCATTACCGCACCATCGACGTGAGCACCTTCAAGGAGCTTGCGCGCCGCTGGTATCCGGCCGTGTACCTCAACCGTCCGCCGAAGAACGGCGGCCACCGCGCGCTCGCCGACATCATCGAATCGCTTGACGAGCTGCGCTATTACCGCAAGGCGTTCATGGCCCCGGTGCCGGGACCGGACGAGGCCGAGGCGAAGGCTATCGCTGCGGACATCCAGCGCACCAGCCTGCTCAACAAGGACTGATTCTTCATCGAATACGATGTCCGTGGAAATCGGACGATTGCACGAAGGGAGCGGCATGACCGCAGCCGATTGGACCACCATCAGCCAGCCGCAGGACATCCGTCTTGTGGTCGCCGACATGGACGGCACCCTGCTTGACGGACGGAGTGAGATTCCGGACGGATTCTGGCCGACGCTTGCCCGTCTCAAGAGCCGCGGCGTCGAATTCGTCCCTGCTTCCGGACGCCAGTATGCCACGTTGCGTGGCATGTTCGCGGACAAGGCCGCGCAACTGCTTGGCGGGGAAGAGCTTTCCTACATCGCCGAGAACGGCAATGTGGTGGCGCTTGATGGCAAGGTCGTGGAGGTGCACGGCATCGACCTGGACGTCACACGGCACGTCATCGACCTGATCGATGCTGCCGCGGCGTCCGGCAGTAATGTGGGCTTGGTGGTCTGCGGTCTCAAGTCGGCCTACGTGCAACGTACCGACAAACCGTTCATCGACGAGGTGAGCAAGTATTACGCGGCGCTGCGCATTGTGGATGATCTGCACGCGGTGCTGGACGTCGCCCAGGAACCGTCTGCCTACAAGCCGGGCGGCGACGCCGAAATAATATTGAAACTCGCGGTGCTCGACCTTGACGATGCCGAACGTTTCACCGACGAGCATCTCACGCATCTGCGTACGGACTATCAGGTGGTCGTCTCCGGCAAACTGTGGGTCGACATTATGAACGCCGAAACCGACAAAATGCAGGGTGTGAAGGCATTGCAGCGTGCGCTTGGCGTCACGTCCGCGCAGACCGCCGTATTCGGCGATTATTTGAATGACGCGTTGATGCTTGGCACCGGCGATTGGTCGTTCGCCATGGGCAACGCGCATCCCGACCTGAAATCCGCCGCACGTTACATCGCTCCATCGAACGTCGATCATGGCGTGCTCAAGGTTCTGGACAGGCTGATCGTCTGACCTGTCGCCGGTGCGATCGCGTCCGCATGGGTGTGGATAAGGGAAAGGGGACACGGTATGAGGCAAAGCGAGGCGCTTGCGATTCTGGGTTCCGGCGTGAACGTGTTTCTGACGGGCGCGCCCGGTGCGGGCAAGACGTATGTGCTCAACGAATTCATACGTCAGGCACGTGCCGATGGCGCCTCCGTGTCCGTCACCGCGTCCACGGGCATCGCGGCCACGCACATCAACGGCACCACCATCCATTCCTGGAGTGGTGTAGGACTGGCCACCGCGCTGACCGACAGCCTGATCAAAACCGTCCGCACACGTCGCAAACGCAAGTTGCGTGAGGCTGACATCCTCATCATCGACGAGGTCTCCATGCTGCACGCATGGTTGTTCGACATGGTTGACCAGGTCTGCCGCATCATCCGTCGCGATGAACGTCCGTTCGGCGGTCTGCAAGTGGTGCTTTCCGGTGATTTCTTCCAATTGCCTCCCGTCTCCGTATCTGGGCGCAACAACGACCTGATTGCTCCGGGACCCGAATTCCTGGCCAGTCGGGAGCGGTACGCCAAGGCCGGTCTCAATCCGGAGGGCTTCGTCACCGAATCGCTGGTATGGCGGGAACTCGACCCCGTCATCTGCTATCTGACCGAACAGCATCGTCAGGATGACGGCAAACTGCTGAACGTGCTGACCGACATCCGTGATGGCGCCGTGGACGACGCTGACCGTGACATCCTGCTGACCAGACTCGGCGTGCTGCCGGAGCCGGGGCAGCAGGCGGTGAATCTGTTTCCCGTCAACAGGCAGGCGGACGCGCTCAACGATCTGCGTCTGTTCGAAATCAAGGAGGGACCGCACGAGTATCTCGCCGAATCCTCCGGCGCGGCCGCCATGGTGGAACGGATGAAACGCAATATGCTCGCTCCGGAACGGCTGCTGCTCAAGACGGGAGCTGCGGTGATGGCGGTGCGCAACGACCCCGACCGCCAGTTCGTCAACGGATCGCTGGGAACCGTGCGTGGCTTTGCGGACCAATCGAAAGGCGGCTGGCCCATCGTCGAATTCGAAAACGGCAACATCGTCACCATGAAGCCGGCTTCCTGGGAAATGCAGGACGGCGACACCGTGCTGGCGACGGTCAAACAGGTGCCGCTGCGTTGCGCATGGGCCATCACCATCCACAAATCGCAGGGCATGACGTTGGACCGTGCCGTGATGGATCTGCGGCGCACGTTCGCACCTGGCATGGGGTATGTGGCGTTGTCTCGTGTGGAAAGCCTCGATGGCCTGTATCTGCAAGGAGTCAACGAGCGTATGTTCCTGGTGTCGCCGGACGCGGTTCGATTGGATGGGCGATTGCGGTCGGAATCGGCGTTGGCCGCCGGCGTATTGGCCCGCGAAGGTGTTTCCGCTTTCCGTGACCGTATGTCAAAGCCCGTTGATGGAGACGATGACGGGTTCGCGCAGGACGCGCTGTTTTGACGAATGGGGCGTCAGTTCGATGCCAACCGTCAGGTCGCATCGGACTGACGCCCCATATGTCGATCGTCGGGTGACCGGCGTCAGCCCATCGCCTGCAATGAACGCGCGAGATCCGGGTCGAGCTCGTTCTCTTCCTCTTCGCTGGCCGGATCCGTGTCCCAGCAGCTTGCGATCGCGCAGGCCAGGCCCACGAGCAGCCATACGGGATTGCGCTGCAGCGCTTCGAACCCCGGAACCGCGCGCGTGATGACGATCCACGCCATCAGACCGGTCATGGCGGCCACGTTGAGCGGTTTGCGCCAAGGCAGCGAGATCAATGCCGCGCACAGCAACGCCATGCTCAAGCCCACCCACTTGTTCGCGCCGGTAAGCACTTCCGGCGTTGCCATGGCGAACACGAGATAGCAGATGATGCCGATCCAGCCAAGTTTGTTCCAAATCGAAATATGCGCGGTGATATGACGCATGTCTTTCCTCTCCAGCGTTCCGTGCGGCGCGTGCGATGTGTTCGGGATCCGCCTGACGGAGTCTTCGTAGGGGGTGATTATAAACGCCGTGTAAGACTTGTTTATAAACTTATAAATAAATAGTTTTCGTCTAGTTTTCGTCTGTTTGCGCGGCCGTTCCACGCCGTTACGTCTCCTTGCCTGAGTAACTTTGGGCGTATGACCAAAGCACTTCGTATGTCTACCATGTTCCTGCGCACGCTGCGCGAGAATCCCGCCGATGCCGACGTCGTGTCGGACCAGCTGCTGCAGCGCGCCTGCTATCTGCGCAAGGCCGCTCCGGGCATCTGGACCTGGCTTCCGCTGGGCCTCAATGTCCTGAACAAGATCGAGAACATCATCCGTGAGGAGATGGCTTCGATCAATGCCCAGGAAGTCCACTTCTCCGGTTTGCTGCCGCGTGAGCCGTACGAGGCCACCCACCGTTGGGAGGAGTACGGCGACAACATCTTCCGTCTGAAGGACCGCCACGAGGCCGACTACCTGCTGGCGCCGACCCACGAGGAGATGTTCACCCTGCTGGTCAAGGACCTGTACTCCTCGTACAAGGACCTGCCGGTGACCCTGTACCAGATCCAGACCAAGTACCGTGACGAGTTCCGTCCTCGCGCGGGCCTCATCCGCGGCCGAGAATTCATCATGAAGGACGCCTATTCCTTCACCCTCGACAAAGAGGGCCTCGTCAAGGCCTACATGGACGAGCGTGGTGCGTACGAGCGCATCTTCAAGCGTCTCGACCTCGACTATGTGCCGGTGCACGCCATGGCCGGTCCGATGGGCGGCTTCGAATCCGAGGAGTTTCTCGCCCCGATGGAGATCGGCGAGGATACCTTCGCGCAGTCCCCGTCCGGCAAGGCGTGGAACGTCGAGGCCCTGACCACTCCGGAACCGGCGGCGATCGATTATTCTGACACCCCGGCCGCCGAGAAGCGTCCGACGCCGAACGCCGAGACCATCGACAAGATGGTCGAGTTCGCCAACGCCAACCATCCGCGCAGCGACGGCCGCGCATGGCAGGCCAGCGACATCCTGAAGAACGTCGTCATCGCGGTCAAGCACGCCGAGGACAAGAACCACGACGAGCCGTGGCGCGAACTCGTGGTCGTGGGCGTGCCCGGCGACCGTGTGGTGGACATGAAGCGCCTTGAGGCGCAGTTCGCTCCCGCCGAGATCGAGGAAGCCACCGAAGAGGACTTGAAGAAGCACCCCGAGCTGGTCAAGGGCTATATCGGCCCGATGGCGCTCGGCCCGCAGGCCCGTGGCGGCAAGAAGGCCGAGAACGCCGACGAGACCGGCGACGCGTTGCGCTACCTCGTGGACGCGCACATCGCCCGTGGCTCCGCATGGTTCACCGGCGCCGACGAGCATGAGGTGGACTATTACGACTTGGTGTACGGCCGCGACTTCGAGGCCGACGGCACCGTCGAGGCCGTGCAGGTCCGCCACGGCGATATGAGCCCGGACGGCTCCGGCCCTCTGAGCTTCGAACGTGGCGTGGAGATCGGCCAGGTGTTCCAGCTTGGCCTGAAGTACTCCAACGCGCTCGGCCTGAAGGTGCTCGACCAGAACGGCAAGGCGGTTCCGGTGTGGATGGGCTCCTACGGCATCGGCGTCTCCCGTGTGATGGCCTGCATCGCCGAGACGCATCACGACGAGAAGGGCCTGGCATGGCCGGCAGTCATCGCCCCCGCGCAGGTGCATGTGGTGGCCACGGGCAAGGACGCCGCCGCGTTCGAAGCCGCCGAACGACTGATCGCCGAGCTTGAGGACAAGGGCATCGAGGTCATCTTCGACGACAGGAAGAAGGTCTCTCCGGGCGTCAAATTCAAGGATGCCGAGCTCATCGGCGTGCCGATCATCGCCGTCGCCGGACGCGATACCGTCAACAACGGCACCATCGAGGTGCGCGACCGCAATGGCGAGAACGCCGAGGCGGTGCCGGTCGCGGACGCCGCGCAGTCCATCGCCGACCGGGTGGCGGCGCTGCTCAAGTAGCGGTATGTCGGCGAGCATGTGACGTCGGACCGATACGGCGTCATTCGACTACGGAAGACCATGCGTAATGCGTGGTCTTCCGTTTTTTTATGGGGAACATCGCAAAAGCCCTGCTCGCATATGAATTGTGGATGGGTGTGGAAAAGTCGGAATTATCCACCTGCTATCCACGACTCGCCCGGAACGCCTTAGGTTATCCACATTCGCCGTTTGGGCTTGCGGGCATGCGTGTGTGTCGAAGATAGTGGTGACTACCGCGGAAACGCAAGGACGCGGGGAGGGCGCGCAGAGCTCCTCTCTCAACACCCACCTCCGACTGTGTGCCGCTTCCGCGCCGGCTTCGGCGCTTTCCGCGGACCATTTCCATCGAGTAGAAAGGCCGGTCATGGCACAGCAGCAAGGGCTCCTCACCGTCACGGGATATGTGGGCGGAAACCCCACCCAGTTCAATCGGGAAGGCATGCCGCATGCCAGTTCGTTCCGTCTGGCCAGCACCAGACGCTATTTCGATGGCCGGACGCAGCAGTGGAAGGACCTGCCCACCACATGGATCACGGTGAAAGCCTACCGTGGACTTTCCGAAAGCATCTGCCAATCGTTCAAAAAAGGCGAACCGGTCATCGTATCCGGTGTCCTGGCTTCGGAAAACTGGGTGGATCAGAACGGCAAACACCAGTCGAAGCTCGTCATGGAGGCGAATGCGGCGGGACATGACCTCAATTACGGGGTGTCCACGCTGCGTAGGTTCGCCAAGCAGAACGATGGGCAGGACGCGCGCGTGGAGCGGACTTCCACACACGATCCGTACGTGCGGAACGACCGGCCGCAGGAGGCGGCTCCGGTCGAGGTGCTGGATGAGCGGAATGCCGATCCGGCCGAAACGTGGGACGAGCGGCCCGTCGGCATGGATGAAAACGCCGCCGAAGTCCCACAGGAGGAGTTCGACGGCGATGGATTCTGACGATTATCCGGCGATGGAACCGCTTGCGTGCTCCGTCACCAAATGCGCACCTGCTGTTCCGGTTCGAGCCACATGCCGTCGCCCGGCTTCACATCGAACGCCTTGTGGAACAGGTCCACATTACGGGCGATGCCATTCGTGCGGCATTCGGCGGGGGAGTGGGGGTCGATCTGCAGATACTGCTCGGCCAGCTCGTCGCGGTTCTTGGTGCGCCAGATCGAGGCGTAACTCAGGAAGAAACGCTGCAGACCGGTGAAGCCGTCGATCTCGGGGGCTTCGGCGAGCGAGGCCTCGATGGCCTCCATCGAACCGTCCTTGCTACGGCCTGCAGCCTCGTCCAGCGCGAACGCATAAGCCTTCAACGCGATGTTCACGCCGCTCAGGTCGCCGATGTTCTCACCGATGGTCAGCGCGCCGTTGACGTGCGGGGCCTTGGATGGGTCGTCGGCGTACTTCTCGGCAAGCTGCGTCGGCACAAACTCGTTGTACTGGTCGATGAGCTTCTGGGTGAGCGCCTTGAAATTGGCCTTATCCTCTTCGGTCCACCAGTCGTTGAGCTTGCCGTCGCCGTCGTATTGCGCGCCCTGGTCGTCGAAACCGTGGCCGATCTCATGGCCGATCACGGCGCCGATGCCGCCGTAGTTCGCGGCGTCCTCCGCGTCCGGGTCGAAGAACGGCGGCTGCAGGATGGCGGCCGGGAACACGATCACGTTCATGGTCGGCTCGTAGTACGCGTTCACCGTCTGCGGGTTCATCAGCCATTCGTCCTTGTCCACGGCCTTGCCGACCTTGGCCAGCTGGTAACCAGTCTCGTACAGGTTCGCGGCACGCATGTTCTCCGCGAATCCGGCGTCCTCGCGCACGTCCAGTGCGGAGTAGTCGCGCCAATGGTTGGTGTATCCGATCTTCGGCACGAACTTGGAGAGCTTCTCCAAAGCCTTCTTCTTGGTCTCCTCGCCAAGCCAGGCGGAGCTGGAGATGGACACGCGGTAGGCGTCGATGAGATTGCCGACCAACTGTTCCATGCGCCGCTTGGACGTTTCGGGGAAGTGCCGCTTCACGTATTCGCGGCCTACGTCCTCGCCGCAGACGCCGTTGACCAGCGAGACGCCGCGCTTCCAGCGGACGCGCTGCTCCTTCTGGCCGGACAGCGTCCTGCCATAGAAATCGAAATTCGTTTCGTCGAATTCGTGGGGAAGCTCCACGGCGGAGCCGATGATCACATGCACGCGGGCCCACAGCTTGAGGTCGTCCAGCGGGGTCTCCTTCCAGAATGCGTTGATTCCGGTAAGGAAGCTCGGCTCATGGACGATCGTGTGCTCGAACGAGCCGCGGAGGTCCAAAGGCTGCGCGGCGGCGGCCGTGGTCGCATCGTAGGCGGTCTGCCATGCCTCGATCCATGCGCCGAGGTCGAAATCGGCGAGCGTCGCCTGCAGATCGGCGTAATCGGTCGGATTGTAGGTCTTCACCGAATCGCGGGTGGCCACGTTGTCCCAATGGTTCGACGCGATGCGCGTCTCGACGTCGAGGAAACGCTTGGCCTGAGCGTCGGCGTCGTCCGCGTCGGCGGCGAGACGCGCGTTCCTCAGCTGCTTGGAGACCATACCGACATACGCCTCGCGGATCGGCGCGTAGTGGTCCTCGCGGTAGTATGCCTCATCCGGCAGTCCCAAACCGTCCTGTTCGATGTGGATGACGTTGGTCTCGGGCGCTCCCGGGTCACCGTAGACGGCGATACCGAGCAGGTCGGGGCCGCCGGCCGGATTCATCGCGCCAAGCGCGCGGGTGAGCGCCGTCTTGTCTCCGGCCGCGTCGATGGCGGCCAGCTGGTCTTCGATGGCGGAAAGTCCGGCGGCGTCGATGGCGTCGACGTCGAGGAAGCTCTTGTACAGCGCGCGCGACTTGACGGCCGGGCAGCCATCCTCCTCGAGGATGTCGCGGATCTGGCTCTCCGCGTCCTCGGCGAGCTTGTCGAAGGACCCGTAGCGGGAACGGTCGTCGGGAAGGCGGTACATGTCGATCCACGGACCGTTGACGTAACGGAACAGATCCTGCGCAGGACCGGTCACGGCGGAGAACGATGCCGGATCGATGCCTGAAACCAAAGAATTCGTAGTAGTGCTCATGGCTTCACACTATCCATCTTTGGTGACAAGACGGAGCGTTCCGGCCAATCGTCTGGACGAAATCCGGCAGGAGGAATGCGGCTTCGCGCTGTATGGCCCGCGAAGTAGGGTTGAGGGCATGATTGAACTGAAAACTCCCAAAGAGATTGAAGCGATGAAGCCCGCGGGCCGTTTCGTCGGCGGCATCCTGCGCGACCTGAAGGATTTCACCAAAGTCGGCACCAATCTGCTGGAAATCGATGAATTCGTCCACAAGCGTATCGTGGACCGCAAGGGTGCCACATCCTGCTACGTCGACTATGCGCCCGATTTCGGCACCGGCCCGTTCGCCCACTACATCTGCACGTCAGTGAACGATGCCGTGCTGCACGGCGTTCCGTACGATTACAACCTGAAGGACGGCGACTTGATTAGCCTCGATCTGGCGATCAACGTCGATGGCTGGGTCGCGGATTCCGCCATCAGCTTCTGCGTCGGCACGCAGCATCCCGACGACCTGCGTCTGATCAAGTGCACCGAAGAGGCGCTGGAAGCCGGCATCGCCGCAGCGCAGCCCGGCAATCGTCTGGGCGACGTGTCCTGCGCCGTCGGCGACGTCGCACGCGAATACGGCTATCCGATCAACCTGGAATTCGGCGGCCACGGCGTGGGCCGCATCATGCACGGCGATCCGCACGTGCCGAACGACGGCAGGGCGCATCACGGCTACAAGCTGCGTCCGGGCCTGGTCATCGCCATCGAACCGTGGTTCCTCAAGACCACCGACGAGATCTACCAGGATCCGAAGGACGGCTGGACCCTGAAGAGCGAGGATGGCTCCCGTGGCGCGCACAGCGAGCACACCATCGCCATCACCGAGAATGGTCCGGAAATTCTCACCGTCCGCGACTAGTCCGTAGCGACATACCCGTCAAGGGCCGTGCGATCACACGCACGGCCCTTTCATCGTTCTGACCGTTGCACAGCTTCGGAAACGATGCGGGAACGTTCGCTTTTGAGACGATGGAAGCATGCCGAAACGCGTATGCCATATAGTTGACGATACTTTTTTAATCGGTAAGGAGTGAACATATGGCCACAGCCAATCTGAGTGTGGAATCCAAGGACTTCACCCTGCCGGTGGTCGAGGCCACGGCGGGCGCGGACGGCATCGTGGTGTCCACGCTGCGCAACGATGGTTGGGTCACGCTCGATCCGGGCTTCCTGACCACCGCGCAGTGCGAATCGAAAATCACGTACATCGACGGCAAGAACTCCATCCTGCGCTACCGAGGCTATCCGATCGAACAGCTATGCGAGCAGTCCGACTTCCTGGAAGTGGCGTGGCTGCTGCGCCACGGCGAACTGCCCAGCAAGGAGCAGTACGACCGTTTCATCTCCGATATCAACCACCGCACGATGGTGGGGGAGGACTTCCGCACCTTCATGGGCTCCTTCCCGCGCACCGCGCATCCGATGAGCGTGATGGCCTCCGCCGTCAACGCGCTCGCCACCTTCTATCCGGACACCACGGACATCAACGACTCCGACCAGCTTGACGAGGCGGCGACCATCATCATGGCCAAGGCCCGTACCATCGTGAGCTACATCTTCCGCCGCCGCCGCGATGAGCCGATGCTGTACCCGGATTACTCGCGCGGCTACGTCGATGATTTCCTGCGCATGTGCTTCGCCGTACCATATGAGCCGTTCGAATCCGACCCGCTGTACGTGCACGCGCTCGGCCGACTGCTCATCATCCACGCCGACCATGAACAGAACTGCTCCACCTCCGTGGTGCGCATCGCCGGTTCCGCACACGCCAACCTGTATTCCGCAATCGCGGCCGGCATCAATGCGCTGTCCGGCCCGCTGCACGGCGGCGCGAACGAAGCCGTGCTCCGCCAGCTCAAGGCGATTCGCGATTCGGGCAAGACCGTCAGGGAGTTCGTGGAGGATGCCAAGGCCAACGGCCAGCGCATTTCCGGACTGGGGCACCGCGTCTACAAGTCGTACGATCCGCGTGCGGCCATCGCCAAGAGCTATTTGGAAAAGATCATGGCCCGCTCCGATACATTGAAGCTACCGGCCGACGAGCGCGCGCTGTTCGACGTGGCCACTGAGCTGGAGCAGATCGCATTGAACGACGATTACTTCGTCTCCCGCCACCTGTATCCGAACGTCGACTTCTACACCGGACTGATCTACCGCGCCATCGGTTTCGACCCGGCCATGTTCACCACGCTGTTCGCGCTTGGACGCATCCCCGGCTGGATTGCGCAGTACCGTGAGATGCTCGCCGATCCGAACACCAAGATCGGTCGTCCGCGCCAGGTCTACACCGGCTACACGAAGCGCGATTACGTGCCGATGGACCAGCGCTGACCGCAGGTTCCGGCGTGTGCGCGGAACCGGCCTTCGGACCTGCGTCCGCGTCTGCCGCGACTTGCCGCTACAGTGTTTCAAGGAACCGAAGAATCCAACGAACGGAACCTCCCATGGTTCCGGCATCCTCAAAGGAGCGTACACATGACTGATCAGCGTACCGCGTGGGGCTGGGGTCTGGCGAGCATCGATGCCGCCGGCAACACCCTGGACGTCTGGTATCCGGAACTCAAGCTGGGACAGGCGCCAGCCGAATCCGCGCGTCCGAACCATAATTTCGGCGCCATCGCGCATGCCGAGGCCGATGCACGTGGAGTGCGCCGTGTGCCGGTCTTCACCGTATCCAAGCTGGACGAGCCGATCGAGGACGCGGCGGACGCCTACCTGCGTCTGCACCTGCTGAGCATGCGTCTGGCCAAGCCGAATACTTTGAACCTTGATGGCATCTTCGCCAAGCTGAACAATGTGGTGTGGACCAATTACGGTCCGTTCGCGGTCGAGGATTTCGCTTTGCGCAAACTTGACGTGATGGCCACCACGCGTCAGGCGGGTGCCGCGTTGGCTCCGCACGTCGACGTGAGCGTGCTGTCCATCGACAAATTCCCGCGTATGGTCGATTACGTCGTGCCGTCCGGCGTGCGCATCGGCGACGCCGATCGCGTGCGTCTGGGTGCGCACCTGTCCGAAGGCACCACCGTCATGCATGCCGGTTTCGTGAACTTCAACGCCGGCACCCTTGGCGTCTCCATGGTCGAAGGCCGTGTCTCGCAAGGCGTTGTGGTCGGCAACGGCTCCGACATCGGCGGTGGCGCGTCCATCATGGGCACCCTGTCCGGCGGCGGCAAGCTGAAGAACTCCATCGGCGAGCATTCCCTGCTCGGTGCGAACGCCGGCATCGGCATCTCCCTGGGCGACAACTGCGTGGTCGAAGCCGGTCTGTACGTCACTGCCGGAACCAAGGTCACCATCTACGACAAGGCCAAGGTCGCGGCCGGCGAGCCGCTCGAAACCGTCAAGGGCGCCGAGCTTTCCGGCAAGGACAACATCCTGTTCATCCGCAATTCCGTGTCCGGCCGTATCGAGGCGCGCTATCGCAAGACCGGCATCGAGCTCAACGAGAAGCTCCACAAAAATTGAGAATCACACTGATCACCGTCGGCAAGGTCAAGGAAAGGTATTTGCGCGACGCCATCGCGGAATACTCGAAACGACTGGGCCGGTATTGCAAGCTCGACATCGTCGAGGTGGCCGACGAAAAGACGCCGGAGCATGCCAGCGACGGGCTTGAGCGGCAGATCAAGGCCAAGGAGGGCGAACGCATCGCCAAACATATCCGTTCCGATGCGTTCGTCATCGCCCTCGCCATCGAGGGAACCCAACTGACCAGCGAGCAGCTCGCAGCGAAGATCGACGGTCTTGGACTCCATGGCACCAGCCATATCCAATTCATCATCGGCGGCTCGTTGGGATTGGATCCGTCGATTCTCAAACGCGCCGACTATCTGCTGAGCTTCTCCAAAATGACATTCCCCCATCAGCTGATGCGCGTGATTCTGCTTGAGCAGATCTACCGCGCCTACAAGATCAACGCGGGGGAGCCCTACCATAAATGATTCCGGAGCCTCCGGGCGAACGGCAAAGTAGGGATAACCGGGTATAGTGGCGCGTATGAGTGACTACAGGGACGAACGCGAGCAACGGGAACGCCGTCGGCGCACCATGGTGCGCACGGTGTGCATCGTCATCGCCGCGGCGATGTTGCTGTGTCTGGTCATTCCCGCCATTTACGCGGGTCTTTGACGTTCCCGACCTGGTGCGATCCGAAACGGGTCCCTGTTTCCAAGTGTGCGCGGACAGGTTCGCGGTCCGGCACGATGGGACGGGTATGTGGGCACGTGGAAAAAATCCTATGGACCGCATCGGGGCCGTGTATGGCTCCATGGCAGAATAAAGCAAGAACGCAACAAGAAATGTATGGTGTGAACGATGGCAGAATTTGATTATTCCGAAGCGATTGGCGAGGCGCGCGCCAAATACGAGTCCATTTCCAAGGCGCTTGACGTCGACCGGCTGACCGCCGAAGCCAAGGAGCTCGAGGTGAAGGCCGCGGAGCCGGGATTGTGGGACAACCCGGAGAACGCCCAAAAGGTGACCAGCAAGCTGTCCGCCGTGCAGTCGCAGCTCAAGCGTCTGGCCTCCGCAAGCCAGCGCATCGAGGACGTGGAGACCCTGGTCGAGCTCGGCCAGGAGGAAGAGGACGCCGACACTCTTGCGGAGGCCAAGTCCGAAGTCGAAAGCATCCAGAAGGACCTCGACGACATGGAGATCCAGACGCTGCTCGACGGCGAGTACGACGAGCGTTCCGCGGTGGTGACGATTCGTTCCGGAGCGGGCGGCGTGGATGCGGCCGATTTCGCGCAGATGCTGCTGCGCATGTATCTGCGTTGGGCCGAACGCAACGGATACAAGGCCAAGGTCATGGATACCTCCTACGCGGAGGAGGCGGGCATCAAGTCCGCCACTTTCCAAGTGGACGCTCCGTACGCATATGGACGACTGAGCGTGGAGGGCGGCACCCATCGTCTGGTGCGCATCTCTCCATTCGATAACCAAGGACGCCGTCAGACCAGCTTCGCCGCCGTGGAAGTGGTGCCGTTGGTCGAGGCCACCGACCACATCGACGTGCCCGATTCCGAAATCCGCGTCGACACCTACTGCTCCTCCGGTCCTGGCGGTCAGGGTGTGAACACCACGTATTCCGCGGTTCGCATCACCCATATCCCGACCGGCATCGTGGTGACCATGCAGGACGAGCGCTCGCAGATCCAGAACCGTGCCGCCGCCATGGCCGTGCTGCAGTCGCGACTGCTGGTGCTGCGCCACGAGGAGGAGGCCAAGAAGAAGAAGGAGCTCGCCGGAGACATCAAGGCCAGCTGGGGCGACCAGATGCGCTCCTATGTGCTGCACCCGTACCAGATGGTCAAGGATTTGCGTACCGGATATGAGACCTCGCAGACCCAGGCGGTCTTCGACGGCGATATCGACGAGTTCATCGAAGCTGGCATCCGTTGGCGTCATGAGCAGCGTCGTGCGGCGGCCGAGGAGCAGGAAGCCTAAGCGACGGGCGGAGGAAGAACACGATGGCGCTGATCTCGCTTGAACATGTGAGCAAAGTCTATCCGAAGGGCACGCGTCCCGCGTTGGATGACATCAATCTCGATATCGATCGGGGTGATTTCGTTTTCCTCGTGGGCGCGTCTGGTTCCGGCAAGACCACTTTGCTGAGCCTGCTGCTGCGTGAGGAGGAGGCCACGGACGGCGAGATCCGCGTCGCCGGCAACGACCTGCGACGCCTGTCGGTGCGGCAGGTGCCGCACTATCGTCGACAGATCGGCTTCATCTTCCAGGATTACAAGCTGCTCAACAACAAAACGGTGTGGGAGAACGTCGCCTTCGCCCTCGAGGTGATCGGCACGAACCGTTCCACCATCAAATCGCTGGTGCCCAAGGTCCTGCAGACCGTGGGGCTGACCGGCAAGGAGGACAATTATCCCCACGAGCTTTCCGGCGGCGAGGCCCAGCGTGTGGCCATCGCAAGGGCGTATGTGAACCATCCCCAGATCCTGCTTGCCGACGAACCCACCGGTAACCTGGACCCGACCACGTCGCTCGGCATCATGGAGGTGCTGGACGCCATCAACCGTACCGGCACCACCATCGTCATGGCCACGCACAACGAGGAGATCGTCAACTCCATGCGCAAGCGTGTGGTGGAGCTGCACGCCGGCAAAATCGTCCGTGATGAGCAGCAGGGCTCCTACGATTCCGCGCTGTACTTCCCGGACGCCGAGGTCGAGTCGAAATCGCAGCAGGCGTTGGGTGTCACCGACCGCAACGCGAAGTTCCGTCAGCGCGATTCCATCGAAGCCACTGACGACACCGACGGAATCGTCGATGTGGAAGGCTCGACGCGTGCCGAGACCGCGGTGAACGCGGCCGATATGGTTGCGGCGGCGCTGACCGACGGCAAGGGCGATGCGGGCATCGCGCGTCTCGCGAATTCCGTGCATTCCGGACGTACCGGACGTTATGGCGAGGCCTTCGCCTCGGTGGAGACCACGCTGACCTGGGGCAAGGGCCTCAAGCTTGATGAGATGGCCGAACATGAGGATGGGGACGCCCGTTTCAAGAGGCCGGCTGGGACCGATGCCTCCGAAGCCGACGCGGTCGGTGCCACCGAGACGGCTTCCGAACCGCCAGCACCTCCCACACCTCCGGTTCCTCCGGCCCCGCCCGCGTCGCCCGTTCCTCCGACCGGGCATGACGACAACAGCAAGGAAGACGAGGTGGATGACTGATGCGCCTGCGTTTCATTCTTTCCGAAACCTGGAACAGCCTCAAACGGAACGTGCCGATGCTGCTTTCGGTGATGCTGGTCACCTTCATCTCCTTCCTGTTCATCGGGGCCTCGGTGCTGACCCAGGCCCAGATCACTAGAGCCAAGGGGGACTGGTATTCCAAAGTCGAGGTCGTGGTGTGGATGTGCCCCGACGGCGCAAGCCAGTCGGTGAACTGCTCATCGGGAACCGCGGCCACCACGCAGCAAATCAATGATTTGCAGAAGACCATCCGCAACGAGCTGTCCAATGACGTTTCGAAGATTACTTTCGTAAGCAAGCAGAAGTTCTATAAGGACACGTTCCTCAAGCAGTACCCCAACGGCGAATATCAAGGGCGTACGCTGACCGCGGACGACATGCAGGATTCGCTGTGGCTGAAGCTGAAAAACCCGGAGAAGTACCAGGTGGTCTCCGAAGTGCTGTCCGGCAAGGACGGCGTCGACACCGTCAGCGACCAGCGCCAAATCTTCGAACCGGTGTTCGCCGTGCTGAACAAGGCCACTGTCGCCACCGCGTCGCTGGCAATGGTGATGGTCATCGTGGCCATTCTGCTGACGGGCACCACCATCCGCATGTCGGCCGCCTCCCGCAAGACCGAGACGGAGATCATGCGATTGGTCGGCGCGTCGAATTGGACGATTCGGCTGCCGTTCATCCTGGAAGGCGTGGTCGCCTCGCTGGTCGGCTCGCTGTTGTCGTGCGTTACTCTGTCGGCGTTGGTGAAGGTCTTCATCACGGACGGACTGGCGAATTCCATCAAATGGATTCCCTTCGTCAACCAGATGTCGGTGCTGTACGTTTCCCCGATTCTTATTTTTGGGGCCGTGCTTCTGTCGATCATCGCCTCGATGGTCTCCCTGCGCAAATACCTGCGTACGTGATGCGCGGCTGCGGTGGAACGGATGATTCCGTACAAGTGATGATGATAAGGTGTGAGATACAGTGGAAGGACATGACGGTATGAATAACGCGAAAGTCGGCAGGACGGTCGCAGCCATGCTTGCCACAGGTGCGATGTGCGCCACCATGGCAGTCGCTCCGTTCTCGCCCATGGTTGAGCGGGCCGAAGCGGCGAATACCTATAGCAAATTGCTGAACGCTCAGAACAAGAAGGCCGCAAGCGCCCAACGCGAGGCCCAGCTTCGTTCCCAACTGGCCGGTGTGAAATCCGATTTGGCGGACAAGATTGTGGAGCTCGACGAGCTGACGAACACCAAGATTCCGGCGGCACAGGCCGCTGTGGAACAGGCCAACGCAGATGCCGCCTCGGCACAGAACGAGGCGGAAGCGGCAGCTTCCCGTCTTGAGGCCGCCCAGAAGGACAAGGCCAATCTCGAGGCTCAGATCGAACAGACCGGCAAGGACTATGATGACGCGCACGCCGCTGTGGCGCAGATGGCGCGTGAGGACCTTCATGGTTCCGATGCCTCGACGGTGATGAGTGTGGTGACGGGTGCCACCAGCACTCAGGAGTTCATCAATTCCATGCAATCGCGCGATGCCTTGTCACGGACGGAATCCAATGCGGCCACGGATGCCGCGAACACGCTGAACATGTCCATGAACCGTGGCGAGCGTCTTGCGGCGATTGAAAAGCAGATCGCCAAGCTGAAGTCCACGGCCGATGAGAAAGCCGCTTCGGCTCAGCAGGCCGCCGCCGATGCGCAATCGCAGCGTGATGCGCTCGACCAATTGCGTGCGGAAGGCGAGACGCGTCGCGCAAGCTTGGAAAGCCAGCAGTCGGAATTGAAGGGAACCGTGGCTCAGCAGGCCGCGCAGACCGTGCTGTTGCAATCGCAGGTCGATTCCTTCAATCGCCAGTATGCCGCGGAACAGGCGGCCGCCGCGAATCAGACGAGCGGTGGAAGCCAGGGACAGACCAGACCGAATACCAGCGGCGGCAGCAGGCCAAATACGGGTGGGAATACCAATTCGAACACTGGTGGAAACACCAATTCGAACACGAATAGCGGCGGCAGCACGCCGACGCCTACTCCGACCCCGACGCCGACACCCACGCCCAGCAACAATACCGGCCAGGGAACCTCGAACGGCGATTACGGCAACGCCTACGCCGGCGGACAGTGCACGTGGTGGGCCTACAACCGTCGTAAGCAGATGGGCATTGGTACGCCTTCCTATCTAGGCAATGGCGGCCAGTGGTATCTGACCGCGCCGTCATATGGCCTGCGCGTGGACCACAACCCGCAGGTCGGTGCGGCCCTGTCATTCCTGCCCGGACAGGCCGGTGCGGACGGCTTCTATGGACACGTCGCCGTCGTCGAATCGGTGAGCGGAAGCACCATCACCATCTCCGAGATGAATGTGGTCGGCCCCTATGTGGTGTCGTACCGCACATTGACCAACGCCTCCCAGTTCTGGTACGTGCACTGATCCAGGCCACGTCATGGGGCGTATGAAGGCGCGTCGTCCGTATGATCGGGCGGCGCGCCTTCATGATATTGTCGGGAAAGCCGCGTTGCAGACATTCGTATACGGTTCATACAGTGAGGCATAGTGAACCGCGGAACCGGAAAGGAGGTCCGATATGGCAAAGGAACAGGGAACCAAGCCGATCGCGCAGAATAGGAAGGCGCGTCACGACTATGCCATCGAGGACAAATATGAGGCCGGTCTCGTGCTGACCGGTACCGAAGTGAAATCGCTTCGTGAGGGACGGGCGTCGTTGGCCGAGTCGTTCATCACCATCGACCGTCGTGGGGAGATGTGGCTTGAGGGGGCGAATATCCCCGAATATCTGAATGGCACGTGGAATAACCATGCTCCAAAGCGCAAGCGCAAGCTGCTGTTGCATGCCGCGCAGATCGACAAACTGGCCCGGCAGAGCCAGGCCAAGGGATTCACCATCATTCCGCTGAGCCTCTACTTCAAGGATGGTCGTGTGAAGGTGGAGATCGCGTTGGCCCGTGGCAAGAAGGAATTCGACAAGAGACAGTCGCTGCGTGAGGAGCAGGACAAGCGTGAGGCGTTGCGTGCCATGCGATATGCCAACAAGCAAGTGCGTTAATCGGAAAATTTCCGATTTCACATGCTGAAAGAACGCCGATACAAGAAATTTTTTGTAACATGCCCTCTTTAGGCTAGGATACGAGTTCGGTCATACGCACTGAAGAATCCATAGGAGAAGAGAACATGCAGGCAGAGAAAACCTTGAAATCGGCCGTCGCATTCATGCTGGGAGCGGCCATGCTCGTCACCGGCGCGGCGTGCGGAACCAGCGACGCGGACGGCACTTCGTCGCAATCCGGCGCGAAATCCAGCGAAATGACCGGATATGACGTCTCCGGCGTGAAGAAGGACGACGCAATCGCCAAGCTCGTGCCGGATTACGTGTCCAAGGACGGCAAGTTGACGATCGGCATGGACACGTCGTACGCTCCGGCCGAGTTCCTGGCGTCCGACGGCAAGACGCCGGTCGGCTTCGATGTGGACATCGCCAAGGCTCTGGCGGGCGTCTTCGGTCTTGAGGCGGATCCGGAGACGGCGAATTTCGATTCGATCATCCCATCCGTCGGCTCCAAGTACGATATCGGCATTTCATCGTTCACCGTCACCAAGGAACGCCTTGAGGCCGTCGATTTTGTCAGCCACTTCGACGCCGGCTCCGCCTGGGCCGTGAAGAAGGGCAATCCGCAGAAGGTGGACACTTCCAATCTGTGCGGCAAGAAGGTGGCCGTGCAGACCGCCACCATGCAGGAGACCGCGGCCAACAAGATGGCCAAGCAGTGCAAGGCCGATGGCAAGCCGGCGCTTGACGTCATTTCCAGCAAGTTGCAGACCGATGTGACCACCAATGTCGCTACCGGCAAGGCGGACGTGTTCTACGCCGATTCCCCGGTCGCCGGCTATGCGATCTCCCAGACCGACGGCGAGCTCGAGATGCTCGGCAAGGCTGAAGGCATCGCTCCGGAAGGCATCGTCGTCAAGAAGGGCGACAAGCAGATGGACGAGGCCCTGCAGAAGGCTCTGCAGAAGCTCATCGACGACGGCACCTATATGAAGATCCTCAAGTATTGGGGTGTCGAGGACGGCGCCATCGACAAGCCGGAGATTAACACCCCCGGCGACAACGAGTGACCTTCTTTTCTTGAAAACCGTCGTTTGTTAATACGTTCGTAGCATTTCGCTCTTAGGTTATCTGGCGTGGCCAGTTTGGCTGGTTGTTTTGGCTGGGTTGAAGAGAGGACTTGCCATGACGAGGAACATGAAAGGTTGGGCGGCGCTCGCACTGAGCGCGGCGATGGTCGTGACGATGGGCGCCTGCGGAACCTCCGACAAGACGGATTCCGCGAACGACGGCAAGACGGATTCGTCATCCGTCGCCGGATACGACGTGTCCGGTGTGAAGAAGGATGAGGAAATCGCCAAGATGCTGCCGTCCTCCGTCACCAAGGACGGCAAGCTCACGGTCGGCATGGACACGTCGTACGCGCCGGCCGAATTCCTGGCGGAGGACGGTAAGACGCCGGTCGGCTTCGACGTGGACATCGTCAAGGCGCTCGCGAACATCTTCGGTCTCAAGGCCGAACCCGAGACATCGAATTTCGATTCGATCATCCCGTCGATCGGCACGAAGTACGATATCGGCGTCTCGTCGTTCACCATCACCCCTGATCGTATGAAGGCCGTCGATTTCGTCAGCATGTTCAAGGCGGGCTCCACTTGGGTGGTCAAGAAGGGCAACCCGAACAAGGTGGACACCTCCGACCCGTGCGGCCTCAAAATCGCGGTGCAGACCGGCACCACGCAGGAGGAAGAGGTCAACAAGGCCGTCAAGCAGTGCAAGGCCGACGGCAAACCCGGAATCCAGGTCCTGTCGAACAAGCTGCAGACCGATGTGACCACCAACGTCGCGACCGGCAAGGCGGACGTGTTCTACGCCGATTCCCCGGTCGCCGGTTACGCGATCTCCCAGACGGGCGACGAGCTTGAGGCCCTTGGCGAGGACGTCGGCGTGACCAAGGAGGCCGTGGCCATCGAGAAGGGCGATTCGGCAACGGCCAAGGCGGTGCAGGCGGCCATGCAGAAGCTCATGGATGACGGCACCTACATGAAGATCCTCAAGCACTGGGGCGTCGAGTCCGGCGCTGTGGACAAGGCTGAGATCAATCCGAAGGATTTGGGCTGAACGGCCCATCGGCTTTGACGGATGTGGGGCATCGGCGTACGGCCGGTGCCCCACGTTTTTGCCGATTAACGTCGGCGTATCATTGCGGTTTTATCGTGAGCCTTTGGAATACTGGACATTTGTTGGACTATGGACGACTATTGTTCAGTGGATGAGAAGAGCTAAGGAAAAGGAATACGACATGTCGTTGAAATTCAAGTCCGTCGCGGCGCTCGCGTTGAGCGCGGCCATGATGTTCTCCGTCGCAGCATGCGGCACCACGGACGCCGGTGACACCAAAAAGGATACGAAGACGGCCAACACCACCGTCGGCTACGATGTGAGCACCATCAAGAAGGATGACGCGCTGGCCAAGCTGGCGGCGTCGGCGAAGACCGTCAAGGATGGCGAGCTGTCCGCCGGCATGGAACTGTCCTACGCTCCGGCCGAATTCTACGCCGAGGACGGCAAGACGCCGGTTGGCTACGATGTGGATATGACCAAGGCCATCGCCCAGACGCTGGGCCTGAAGCCGAAGATCGTCTCCTCCATGTTCGACACGATCATCCCGTCCATTGGCTCCAAGTACGACATGGGCATCACCGCCATGACCATCACCGAGGAGCGCATGCAGTCCGTCGATTTCGTGAGCTACTACCGTGCAGGCTCCACGTGGGCCGTGCAGAAGGGCAATCCGAAGAAGCTCGACACGTCCGACATGTGCGGCGCCAAGATCGCGGTGCAGACCGGCACCGTCCAGGAGGACGAGGCCAACAAGATCGCCAAGGGATGCAAGGCCGACAACAAGGCCGAGGTGATGTCCTACAAGCGTCAGGCGGAAGCGGCCACCGCGGTGGCGACCGGCAAGGCGGACGTGTTCTACGCCGATTCCCCGGTCGCCGGCTACGCGATCTCCCAGACCGATGGCCAGCTTGAGGCATTGGGCGAGGTCGAAGGCGTGGCCAAGCAGGGCATCGCTCTCAAGAAGGGTGACACGCAGCTCGAGGAGGCGGTGCAGAAGGCCGTGCAGAAGCTCATGGACGACGGCACCTATATGAAGATCCTCAAGCACTGGGGCGTCGAGTCCGGCGCGCTCGACAAGGCCGAGATCAATCCGACCAAGCTCGACTGACACAATCGACAGTAAATATAAGGAAGACAGCATTATGGCGAAAAACAACATCGATGGCGACGGCCTCGATATCCCCAATCGCATCAAAGCCCTGCCTGTCAGGCGCACGGGACCAATCGTGGCGGCCGTCATCGTCGCGCTTTTCGCCGCGATGCTGGTGCAGGCGCTGATCACCAACCCGCGTTTCGAATGGAACCTGGTCTGGAAGTACCTGTTCAACGAGAACGTGCTGGAAGGCATCAAGTACACGCTGCTCCTGACCGTCATCTCGATGGCCATCGCCATCGTTCTGGCAGTGCTTCTGGCGGTGATGCGCAAGTCCATCAATCCGGTGCTGCGAGGCGTGAGCTGGTTCTACATCTGGTTCTTCCGCGGAACCCCTGTGTACACGCAGCTGGTGTTCTGGGGCCTGTTCGCCGTGCTGGTGCCGCGCATTGGCATTGGCATCCCGTTCACGTCGATCGAATTCTGGAGCATCGATTCCCAGTCGGTCATCACGGCGTTCAACGCGGCCTGGCTGGGCTTGGCGCTGAACGAGGCCGCCTATCTGGCGGAAATCGTGCGAGCGGGACTCGAAGCCGTCGATCCGGGCCAGACGGAGGCCGCCAAGGCCTTGGGCATGAAGCGCACCCTGATCATGCGCCGTATCGTGCTGCCCCAGGCCATGCGCATCATCATCCCTCCGACCGGCAATGAGTTCATCGGCATGCTCAAGACCACGTCGCTGGTCAATGCGGTGCCGTTCACGCTGGAACTGCAGTTCGCCACCACGGCGATCGCGACCCGTCTGTACAAGCCGATTCCGCTGCTGATCGTGGCCTGCATCTGGTATCTGGTGATCACCTCCATCCTGATGGTCATCCAGTCGAAGCTTGAGAAGCACTTCGGCAAGGGCTTCGACGCCCGTCCCGCCGGATCCCGCGGCAAGCGGACTCCACTGCCGGGCAAGACCTCCGGCGAACACAAGGACGATGTCGACAAGCAGAACGAAGCCACGTTCGCGGGAATGACCGCGTGAGGGGAAAGATCATGAGCGAAACCACAACCAACGAAATCGTCCCCGCGGTCAAAGCGGTCCAGGTGCACAAAGCCTTCGGCGACCTGCATGTGCTCAAAGGCATCGACATGACCGTCATGCCCGGAACCGTCACCGTTATCCTCGGACCCTCCGGCTCCGGAAAATCCACGTTCCTGCGTCTGATCAACCAGCTAGAGACCCTGACCGGCGGAGAGATCGACGTCGACGGCGAGATGATCGGCTACAAGTACGTCGACAAGGGCGGAGAGCGTGTGCTGCAGACCCTCAACGACAAGGAAGTTGCCGCGCAGCGGTCCAAGCTGGGCATGGTGTTCCAGCGTTTCAACCTGTTTCCGCATATGACGGCGCTCGAGAACGTCATGGAGGCTCCGGTCCATGTCAAGCACATGGATAAGAAGGAAGCCCGCAAAATCGCGGTCGAGGAGCTGAACCGCGTCGGTATGGGGGAGCGGCTCGACTACTATCCGTCGCAGCTTTCCGGCGGTCAGCAGCAGCGTGTGGCCATCGCCCGAGCGCTTGCCATGAAGCCGGAGATCATGCTGTTTGACGAGCCGACATCCGCGCTTGATCCGGAGTTGGTGGGCGAGGTGCTCAACGTCATGCTCGACCTTGCCAAGGAGGGTATGACCATGGTGGTCGTCACCCATGAGATCGGTTTCGCACGTGAGGTGGCGGACCAGATCGTCTTCATGGACGGTGGCGTGGTCGTGGAACAGGGCGGACCGGAGATCATCGATCATCCGAGCGAGCCGCGCTTCAAGGACTTCCTGCAGCACGTGCTGTGACACGTGTCAAGATGAACGAACAGGTGGTGTTGATGATGCGAATCGTTCGTGGGGTTGCAATCCGCAACCATGACAGTCGTGCGGCATTGGCGATGTGCCTTGCCATCGCCGTCGGTGTCTGCGGGCTGTCCACGGGAATCACCGGTGCCCGGTATGATGATGCGCTTGCGACGCCGGCTCCCGCAAGTATCAGCGTCTTGTTGGGGACATGCCCCAAGTGGCTTCCATGGTGCGTCGCCTGACAGGAGCATTTTGAACGACGCTCGGGCGCAGCGGCCTTGCTGTGCCCGAGCAGCCTACTGTGCCTAGGCTTTGGGGTTAGACGTTGGGGTGCAGGGGGATACGCGCGTAGAGCGTCCACGTCTCGTCCTCGCTGTTGAAGCGCAGTTCGCCGCCCAGCGACTCGATGACGCCACGGTGGAGGAGCAGTCCGCTCTGTGATCGCGGCAGGGCGTCACCGCTCGCGGCCGGGCCTTGCGAGGCTTCAGGCGATTGCCGGCCTGTGCCGTGTCTGCGCGTGTTCTTGTGCGTCAGCGCGTTCGTCTGCATGAGCGACATGTTGTCGTCATCGTAGCTGATGGTGAGCATGGGCGCGCTGTCAGGGGACGCGTGCCGCAGCAGATTCGTGAAGATCTCCCCGATGAGGGTCACCGCCTCGTCGCCTGACCGTGTGCAGGCGGGAGATGATATCTGCCCTGACGTATGCACATCGACATGCATATGGTGCGGGGCCAGCAGATGCTGCCCCTGCTCGATCGCGATGCCGATGCGCTGCGGTAGCGGAAGGTTGTGTAAAGCGCCATCCAGATGATCCTCAGGGCGTTCGTCCGAGGCGTTCATGGTCCTGATGACCGAGCGGATACTGGCAAGGGCGCTCTCGCTGAGCTGCCGGACGGTCCGCCAATCCTCGTCTGACGCATCCGCCGTCTTGCCGGCCGTGTCCAACGTGTCAATATGCTGTTGCGCGAGCAGGAATATACTCGACAGGCTTGCCGTGACCGCGTCATGGGTCATTTGCGCGAATCTGGTGACTTCCCGCTGATGTGCCTGCTGTGTTTGCAACAGCTCCAGCTCGGCGTCGCGGTGCCGTTGCCGATCGTCGATGGCGATGGTGCGGATGGACGCGCACATCGCATACGTGACGATGTACGAGGCGAGCAGCACGAAGAAGGAGAGCGCGTCCCCCTGCGAGAGCGCTTCGCGGGGGTCGAAAGCCAGCAGCAAGGTGACGATCGAAGTGACAAGACCCCAGATCGACCATTGGGTGGGTGTCGAATACGCGAGCGTGCCTATGGCCAGCGGTGTGAGCATGTGAATGATGGAGCCGGCATCCGATAGCGATATCCCGGGGGTGAACATCAGTAGCAGTACCACGGCGAATGAGATGACGGACATCGGTACCGGTGCGAAGGCGATGCCCAGCGGGCAGCAGCAGGCGATGATGCAGATGATCCACTGTGTGGGTGTCGTTGCGGGAAGGAACGTCAGTACTGCGGCCATGAGTATCGTGGCCACCAGGCATAGGGCGATATGCATCTTATGGTGATGCAGCCGCTGCGTGGCCCGGGGCGCGATCATGGTCTTGATGTTCGCCATTGGCGAGCCGCCTACAGTCCGATGGTTTTCGTCCATAACGCCACTGCCTCCCGTTTGCTGGCCACGCCCATCTTGCGCGACGCGCGTGTGATGTAGGTGTTGATGGTCGACGGGCTAACGTCGAGCACCTGCGCGATATCGGCGTTGCTATATCCGTGCGAACACATGGTGAGCACCTGCTTTTCCTGCTGACTCAGCGAGAGGATGTACGGCAGGCCTTCCTGCCGGATGCGCAGATGCGCCCGCCCCGGTACCTCGAAGGGCGGTCGGACGGCGAGAGCGCCGGTGTCCGCGACCTCCATGATGATGCTTTTGAGGGCCGACAGCTCGTTCTTGCCGATAACCGCCTGCATGCCGGCGTCGGCGGCATCATGGTAGAACTGGGTCGGCTCGTATGAAGTGATGCCGAGTATCGGCATCGTGCCGTTGGTGTAGCGGATGGCTCGGCTCATATCGACGCCCGACAGGCCGTGCATCGAGATGTCGGTGATGAACAGGTCCGGCAGATCGCGGATGCCGGATTCGCATTGTCGGTAGTGGTCGAAGGCGTCCGAGCTGTTATGTTCGGTCCAGGTGATGGCGACGCGCGGCCACGCGGACATGATCTCGCGCAGCATCTTCAGCGCCAGGATGTCGTTGTCGACGAGCACGACCTGCACGGTGCCCGTCGTCTGGTCGCTGCCGGTCGCGGATGGTGTCTGCTGTTGGCTCATGATGGTGCCTGGCTCTGTGCTTGTTCGAATACGGTATTCATACACCAGCATAGCTCTGTGTCGGCGCCGCCGGATTGGCGTCAAACGATGGGTTTCACGGAAACCATTCCGTAGGATATTCCAAAAAAGCGCCAAAATGTGAGATGCGCAATCATGATTTGCTTGGGAGATGAGGTGCCGTATCGGCGGAAAATCAACGAAAAACGGGTAATCGTACCGCAAAGCCATGTTTGTCGTGAGTGCCAGTATCGCGACCGTGTAGGTATTTGCACGACAAGGATTTGACTGCGGATTCCTCCCCGCCGATAATGACAACGTTTCGATTCTGCACGAAGGAGCACAGAATGCGGATGCATCACCAAAAAACCGGTGGAAACCGGAACGCTGGCCGCAACACGGTGTCAGTCTCCGTGGCCGTGCTGCTCGCGCTCGTCATGCTGGCGGCCGGCGTGTGCGGCGGATTCCTGCTCACCCGTGAGCCCGAACCTGCCGCGTTCGAGTCGACTACGCGCGCGGGCACGCTCGTCGTGCAATCGGAACCATATGATGACGAGCGTTCCGTCACCGTCACGGTGGAACGCAGCGAATCCGGTTCTGTAGCCGCTCCGGTTGGGGGAGTAGTTACGGAGTTGAGACAGTGCGCGTCCGGGAGCAGCATCGAATCAGGCTCCGCGTTCATTGCCGTTGACGGACAACCCCAACTCGCGCTGTATCTGAGGACACCACCGTATCGGACGATGACCAGTGGCATGAAGGGCGGCGATATCGCGGCGCTCAATGCGGAGCTCAGACGGCTCGGATATACGGCCCCGGATTCGGACGTGATGACGTGGGATACAGTGAAAGCCTTCAATGCACTTGCCGCACACGCTGGGACGCAGAGCGCCACGCAGGAGCGCCAGTGGAGCATCGATACGTCGTTGTTTGCATGGTTGCCCCAACAGAAGGTGACTGTCAAGGAGTGCCAGGCCCGATATGGCGGGCATGTCGAGCAGGGAGCCGATGTGCTGACGACTACCAGCCAACCGGTTCGTGCGACGTTCCGGCGCAATGACTCCTCGATGTTGCGAGGTGATCGGGTCATGGAAGTCAATGGAGCGACGTTCACCATCACCGATCGGACAGCGGACAGCACCGACGCCTCCCTGCTCTCCGCCATCGGTGCGAGCAACGAATACCGTGCCGCTCAACAGCCGTCAGCCTCCGGGCAGGCCTCCGATACCGCAGGATCTCAGAGCGACACGGGACAAGACACTGCTTCGAACACCATCAACGTTACGTACCGCTGGAAGCTCGCCAAAACGCTGAACGTGGTCTCGGTGCCGCCGGCGGCGATGTATGACGTCTCTGCGGATTCGGCATGCGTGGTTTCGCGCGGCAAGCCGGTCGCCGTCCATGTGGTCGCCTCCCAGCTTGGCAAATCGATGGTCAGCGTGGAATCCGGCGCATCCTTGACTTCCGTCAATGTTCCCGCCAGCACGGGCAAGGCGTGCCGATGAGCGTGCAAGACCAGCTCGAGTCCATACGACCCGCGGTTGCAGGATTGGCGGGAACCAGTACGGTTCAGGACGATTCCTGTGATGAGCGGTCTGCCCATGTCCAGCTTGACGATGTCGGGCACAGTTTCGACGGGGACGACTGGCTGTTCAGACATATCACCATGACGCTGTATCCCCGGCGCGTCTATGCGTTGGTTGGTCCTTCTGGTTCGGGCAAATCCACGCTATTGTCCATTGTCGCAGGCTGGCAGCAGCCAGCGCAGGGCAAGGTCATACGCGTCTCATGCGGTCGGGTGTGCTGGGTATTGCAGAATCCTCATGGAGTAGCGCGTAGGAAAGTCATCGACCATGTGGCACTGCCCTATATTTCTCGCGGGGACCGCAGGAACGAAGCCGAAGAGCACGCTTTGTCACTGTTACGCGTGTTCGGGCTTGACCATCTTGCCGCCAAACAGTTCCGTGACCTGTCCGGTGGCGAAGCTCAGCGGCTGATGCTTGCGCGCGCGGTCGCCTCCCACGCGGGACTGCTTCTTGTGGATGAGCCGACAGCACAACTTGATTTGGCGACTGCGGCGAGCGTGAACCGAACCTTGCACGGGTTGTCGATATCAGGGGCGATTGTCGTGGTCGCCACACATGATCCGCGCACCCGCGACGCGTGCACGGACATCATCGATTTGAGGGACTACCAGTGAGCCGGGAACAAGATACCGTTGCGCCTGCCATTGACCGGGATACGGCTGAGACAGGGCGTATGCGTCTGCGTGGTGTCGTGGACGAAGCATGGCGGGATATCGTGTCCGGAACCTCGCATGCGTTCATGCTTATGTTGATTCTCGCCGCGTTGGTCGGCGGGTTGTCTGCTGCCGACCTGTTCAGCATTCGGTCAATAGCGCAGCAGGTTGACCGGTATATCGCATCGGGCGCGTCGACGTACGTCATCGAGTTCAAAGGCAGGATTAGCGGTGAAGCATGCGAACGGTTGTCCAGTGTGGACGGGGTGCTCGCATCCGGCGCGTTACGGTCGAGGAACGACAAGGTCACATCCGCCGTCCTGCCATCTGCGGGCATCCCCTCGCTCGATGCCACCACGGGGGCGCTTGGCGTCTTCGCCTCCTCGACACGGTCCAGTGGGGCGACGTTGACTGCACGGGACTACGACGGCATCTGGTTGTCTTCGCAAGCCGCGCGGTCTGTGCACGCTCGGGCGGGGAACCGGCTCGCATTGCGTGCTGGCGGCAGGGTGCGCGTCGCCGGGGTGTTCCAATACCCGGATGACGGCAGATCAACCAGCTACGACTATGTGGCGCTTAGCCAAGTTCCCGCAGCTGCGGACGATTTCGACCAATGCCTGGTCAAAGCCTGGCCGGTGCCTGACGCCATGCAGTCATTGCTCCAATCCACGGTATCCTCGTGGTCATCGGACGCCTCGCAGCAACCTACGATCAGCCAGCTCAACAGCACACAAGGCACGCAGCTCGATGCCGTCAAGACATTCCGGGAGAGGCAAAGCGCGCTCGCTCCCGTTGTGATGTTCGTCTCCGCGTTGTTCGCAGGATATGCCGCGGTGCGTGCCCGGCGGCTCGAACTGGCGTCAGCCATGCATTGCGGGGAGCCGAAAATCGCGCTCTGGCTGCAAATGCTGCTTGAAACATTGATGTGGTGCTGTTCGGCGATAATCGTGACGGCACCGTTGATCGTGTGGGCGCTGACACATATGGAAACAGGCATCATCATCTCGTCTACGACGCTTGTCGGCATTCTCTCCCGGATTCCGGCGGCAGCACTCGTCGGCGTACTGGCCGGAGCCTCGATGGCGATGCTGATCACCCGTGAACGTGACTTGTTCCGGTATTTCAAGAACCGATAACCAACAAGCTGGGCCTTGTAGCAATTTTAACGACAAGGATTTGCATTGTCTGCTGAAGCACGAAACAATGCGAGCATGACGTCAACGGGGCGTCACCTAGATACAAGAGAGTATCCACAATGAAGAAAAAGGCTAAAACGGCATTGGCGGCGGTTACCGCGTCGTTGTTGCTCGCTACCGGGCTTGCAGGTACTGCGAACGCAAAAGATGTATGGAATCGCGGGGTAGTGTACTGGACATATTCCATGGCTACAGCACAGGGGGTGTATTCGCAGCATGTGCTGACGTACTCATTAAACGATGGAACACTGAAGAAAGCTTACGGCAAGTGGGCTCCAACATATCAAAAGTCATACGCAAACGCGCACGGGCAACCGCTGAAGTTCTACACGGCGAATTGGCGTGTGTACAAGTGATTGGCAACCGATGCTGACTGATATTGTCGTCCGTGTTCGCTGCATAGTGTCGATTTTCGGCATCATTGTTGCATGTCTGGCATGCGTCGCGTGCGGTACGGAACGTCAGGACGCGGTTCCGAGCCCGTCGCAAACCACCGCGAAAGCCGAGGACGGGACTGAGTTCACGGGCGCCTACGCCCGCAGGTTCGCGGACACGTACGACAATCTTCAGACTGGTTTCGCCCGCAACCTCATCAAAGACGGCAAAATCAGCGAGAAGGACATCGCAGCGTTGGAAAGTAAAGTCATGGATTGTATCTGCGCACAGGCTCAAAGCGAAGATGATTTCCCTACCTTCTATCTGACCGACGGTGCGCTGACACCGGTCCCGTACACGGGGGCGAACGCGCAGAAGGACAACAGGGTCGCAAAGGAATGCATGGAACGCTACGACGGGTACAAGCTCAGTGACCTGTCGCAGTATGTGTACCGGCATGAGCACCCAGATGACACCCATCTGTCGAACTGGCACCCCGGCGTCGGTAGTGGGTGTGTGTCGTAACTAGCGTGGCACGCACCTACTGCCGCGGGCCGGCTGAATGGAAGAGACAAGGATTCGCAAGGAGAAGAGTACATGGGAACTTCGAATATCGCGCGGCATCGTCACACCGGTGTGACGACCTTCGTGTGCGTGGCGGCATGCTGCCTGATGTTGCTGTCCGGTTGTGGGGGAGCGACGCATATCGATTCATCTGCCGGTACCGCTACCGGCGCATCAAGCAGCGCCACGGCCCAGGATGGCACGGTGTTTACCGGGCCATACGCGCAGCAAATCAAACGCACCTACGATAACGCACACCAATCCTTGACTAAGAAGATACTCAAGGACAGCAAGATCACCGACCAGGAGTTCCTTGAACTCAGCCAGCATTTCAGCGATTGTGCGCAACAGCAAAATGTCGAAGTCACCGTCGATTCACAAGGCGGCATGTCAACCTCGTATCCGTCGGGAATGAGCGAGGCCGACGGTGATGCCATTGTCAAGCAATGCGATGCGGACAATGATTTCACGGATATGAATATGCTGCGCGGCGACATGAGTAGCAACCCCAACAACGAGGATCCCGTGGTGCCGTTGCTCAAGTGCCTGAAGCAATACGGACTCGCCGAACAATCCATGACGGTGGATGACTACAAGGCGATCGTCAGCGACGAGAACAAGGACAAGGACGTATTCGGCAAGTATTTCGATGAATCAGTACCCGGGTACGATGCTGCAAAGGCGAAACAGTACATTGCGTGCCAAACAGAAGCCTGAAGTCTTGCACCACCGTTCTCCCGCTGGCGGGTTGTGTGAAAGTGGTTTTTGCCGTGAGCAGGTGACATATCCGTCCGATACACTGGTGAGCTATGTGTGGAATCGTAGGATATGCAGGAAATGTTCGGACCGCGTGCGGCAAGCCTTTGGAGGTGTGTCTCCAAGGGCTTCAGCGATTGGAATACCGCGGATATGATTCGGCCGGCGTGGCGCTGACGGCGCCTGGCATGGAGCGTGTGGCCGTCCGCAAGAAGGCCGGACGTCTGGCCAACCTGGTGCAGGACATCGAACGTGATCCGATGCCGGACGCCACCGTGGGCATCGGCCATACGCGTTGGGCTACGAACGGCGTGCCGAACGACACCAACGCGCATCCGCACACGTCGCGTGACGGCAAGGTCGCCATCATCCACAACGGCATCATCGAAAACGCGTCCCAGCTGCGTCTCGACCTGCAGACGGAAGGCTACCATTTCGTTTCCGAAACCGATACGGAGGTCGCGGCGAAGCTGCTGGGCAAGATCAGCGACAAGATCATCGAAGAGACCGGCAAGCCTGACCTGTTCAAGGCCGTCCGCCGTCTCGCACGCATGCTGGAAGGCGCGTTCACCATCCTCGCCACCGATGTGCGCCAGCCGGACATCGTGGTCGGCGCCCGTCACGATTCGCCGCTGGTGGTCGGTCTTGGCGAAGGCGAGAACTTCCTCGGCTCCGACGTGGCCGCGTTCGTGGCCTACACCAAGCGCGCCATGGAAATCGACCAGGACCAGGCCGTGATGGTGTCCGCAGACAAGGTCGTCGTCTCCGACTTCATGGGCAACATCGTGCCCGATCCGAAGACCTACACCGTGGACTGGGATGCGTCCGCCGCTGAAAAGGGCGGTTGGGACTCCTTCATGGACAAGGAGATCCATGAAGATCCGGCTGCCGTGCAGCGCACTCTGCTGGGGCGTCTCGACGAGAACGGCAACATCAACCTCGATGAGGTGCGCATCGACGAGCATGATTTCAAAGCCATCGACAAGATCATCGTCATCGCCTGCGGCACGGCCGCGTACGCGGGCATGGTGGCCAAATACGCCATCGAGCATTGGGTGCGCATTCCGGTAGAAGTGGAACTCGCCCACGAATTCCGCTACCGTGACCCGATCCTCACCCCCCGAACGTTGGTGGTGGCCATTTCGCAGTCCGGCGAGACCATGGACACGCTGATGGCGTTGCGCCACGCGCGTGAACAGGGGTCCAAGGTGTTGGCCATCTGCAACACGCAGGGCGCATCCATTCCGCGTGAATCCGACGCGGTGCTCTACACCCATGCCGGTCCGGAAGTGGCGGTCGCGTCCACCAAGGCGTTCGTGGCGCAGATCACCGCCGCCTACGTGCTCGGTCTGTATCTGGCGCAGGTCAAAGGCGCCATGTACAGGGATGAGATCGCCCAGACCCTGGACTCCCTGAAGGACATGCCTCGCAAGATCCAGTGGGTTCTCGACACCCAGACCAAGACCGTGCAGGAGGCCGCCAAGCAGATGGTGGACGCGAAGTCCTTCCTGTTCCTCGGACGTCATGTGGGGTATCCGGTCGCCATGGAAGGTGCGCTGAAGCTCAAGGAGATTGCCTACACCTTCACCGAGGGCTTCGCAGCGGGAGAGCTCAAGCATGGTCCGATCGCGTTGGTCGATGAGGGCGAGCCGGTCGTGTTCATCGTGCCGCCGGCGCGCGGACGCAATGTGCTGCACGCCAAGGTCATCTCCGGCATCGAGGAGGTCAAGGCCCGTGGCGCCTACATCATCGCCGTGGCCGAGGAGAACGATCCGGATGTGGAGCGTTACGCCGACGTGGTGTTCTGGCGTCCCGCCTGCCCGACGCTGATGAGCCCGCTGGTGGACGTGGTACCACTGCAGCTGTTCGCCATGGACATGGCCAAGCTCAAGAACTACGACGTGGACAAGCCGCGCAATCTTGCCAAGTCAGTCACCGTTGAATAACGGACTGGGCAAGGGGCCGAGAAACGGATCGAATGCCGGGCGCAGGCACAGATACGTGACCGAGGAGCCTCATATTCCCTTCGAATACGAGATCCTGTATGAGGATGAGCACATCCTTGTCATCGACAAGCCGCATTTCCTGGCCACGACCCCACGTGGCATGTGGTATCGGGAAACGGCGCTGATCCGTCTGCGCGAACGATGCGGCGAGCCGGACATCGTGCCCGCGCACCGGCTGGACCGTCCGACCGCGGGCATCGTCGTGTTCGTGCGCGATCCGGCCGTGCGGGGTGCATACCAGATGCTCTTCCAGAATCACAGGACGGTCAAGACCTACGAATGCTTGGCACCACTCGCACCGCCGCAGCGTCCCCGCTACGGAACAGTCGAACTGATCGACCGGCATCGACCGTTTCCGATGGTGCGCAGGTCGCGCATCAACAAGGACCGCGGCCGATTGCAGGCGTACGAAAGCGCCGATACGCCGAACGCGGAGACGCTGATCGAGCGCGGGAACGACGTGCGGCGCATCGATGGAAAACCGTTCGTGAACTACACGTTGCATCCGAAAACCGGCAAGACGCATCAGCTTCGCGTCCATATGGATTCGCTTGGCCTGCCGATTCTCGGCGATGATTTCTACCCCGACGTGGTGCAACGGGCGTACGATGACTTCTCCCGGCCGCTGGAACTGGTCGCCAGGTCGTTGGAATTCGTCGATCCGATAAGCGGCGTGCGGCGGCACTTCGTCTCCCAAGTGCCCTTGGGCGTCAGGACGCATGGGGCCGTATGATGGTGTGATGTTGCTAAGGCGCGACGCGTGGCGCCGCGATCCAGGCTATGGAAGGGAAGCGGTGACCATGGGTGACTCAGTGCGCGCGGGCGGACGGTCCCGTAAGACGCTGGAACAGGCTTTCGTTGCCCGATACAGGCGTGTTTCATACCTTTTCGGGGCGTTGATGTGTGTGGCGGCCACAGCCATCACCGTTGGTTTCTCGATGAATTGGGCTGTGGACGCGACCGAACAGTATGCGACCAACGCGATTCGTGTGCTTGGAACGGACATGGGGAGGTCCTTTCCGGAACTCGCCGCCAACCCCGGGTGGAGAGGGCAGGTGCTTGATGCCTCCACTGGGAAGGTCCTGGCATCGAACGGGGATGTGAGCGACGATACCCATGACGATGCGGCGCGCCTGCAATGGGCGAGGAAACATCTAGGCAAGGCGAGGCTCACGCTGATGCATGGCAAGCCGGTGTTGGCGTCCGTCAAACGCTCATCCGGATATATGGTGGTGGTTCTGGTACCGATCCATAAACTGCTGATGAATTCGCTGGGAAGCGTCGTGGCGAACCTCGTGATCATCATATTCGTGCTCTGCCTCCTAGAATGGGCGGTCCGACGGGCATCCGAACAGCTCGTGCTGAACGATCTGGTGGTGGTCGAGCGCGACATCAACGCCTATCTCAACGGCGACACGACGGTTCATCACAGGCAGGCCCAGACAGAGGAAGTGCAGCAGATCTTCGACTGTCTGAACGAACTGAAAACCTTCTATCGGGAGGAAAAGACCCGATTCGATCTGCTGGACAGCATTTCCGGGGCGGATTTCGCGTTCTACCAGTACATCCCCTCCACGGATGTGATCCTGTATTCCAAGAACCTGCGGACGCTTATCCCGGACATGGACAAGCTCGACATCTACTGCGAATCCGGAAAGCATCCATCGGACAGGCTCCGGTCGTTCATCTGCTCGGCGCTCAGCCATGACATCGACGAGCGGGTCATCCGCCTTGAGAACGGCCAATATGTGCGGTTCCAACGCATGCACAGCTCCGGCATGTACTTCGGCACCATCAAGAACGTGAACGAGGAGATCGTGGCAAGGGAGGCCATGGTCAAACGCATGGCCGATCTGCACAAGCTGGCGGACACGGACACCCTGACCGGTCTGCTCAACATCCGCGCCGCCCGCCAGGCCATCAGCGAGTATCTGTCCGACGGCGGCGAAGGCGTGTTCATGATCATGGACATGGACAACTTCAAACGGGTGAACGATGAGCTGGGGCACGCACGGGGAGACCAAGTGCTGAAGTCCTTCGCCAGTGTGCTTCATTCCTCGTTCCGTTCCTCGGACGTGGTCACGCGCATGGGCGGGGACGAGTTCATCGTGTTCTGCGAGGGCGATCTGACCGACGGCGAGCTCCATGCCAAACTCGAACGGCTCATGGCGAATTCCCGCTCATGTCTGATGAGCTATAAGCAGCGGCAGGACCTGTCCATCAGTGTGGGTGTCGCGCGCTCCTTCCCGAAAGCCACGTACATGCAGTTGTACGAGCGTGCGGACAAGGCTCTGTACGCGGCGAAGAATATCGGCAAGGACTGCTACCATGTTTATGACGAACTATTGGTGTCAGGTCCCTCCGGAAAAGGTATGTACACATCGGATAATTCCGAAATGACGCTTCCCGCCATGAATGAAAAAGGTCGGCAACATATGGACGTGTACCAGAATGGTTCCACGAAGAACACGGACCATGAACGTTTCGACACTCATCTGCTCTGTTCGGCGATCGAACATGATGAATTCAAACTGTATATCCAGCCCAAGTGCGACGTGCGAACCGGTCGGCTTTCCGGCGCCGAGGCGTTGACCCGTTGGATTCGGTCCGACGGCACCGTGGTCAGTCCGGGTACGTTCGTTCCCGATTTGGAACGTAGCGGCCTGTGCATGATGCTCGACGAGCATATGCTTTCCTTGGTATGCCAGGCGATAGTCGGATGGAAGAATGAGGGGCTGCGTTTCCCGCAGATTTCGGTGAATTTCTCCCGGGCTGATTTCGAGCATGACGATTTCGTGGAACAGGCGGTGTCCATCATCGATGGGTACGGCGTGGATCATGGCGATATCGCATTCGAGATTCTTGAGACCATGCCCATCGCCGACCTCGAGAAGGAGAACAAAGCCATTTCCAAGTTGCGCGCGGAGGGTTTCACCATCGCGCTCGACGATTTCGGCACGGAATATTCCGATCTGTATGCCTTCTCGTCGAACGAGATAGACCGATTGAAGATCGCTCGCGAGCTGGTGCTCGGCTTGGAAGGCAGGGTCAGGGACCGCCGTGAAACCGTGCTGAAGGATCTGGTGGACTCGGCCCATCGCATGAACGTCACGGTGGTCGTCGAAGGCGTCGAGGACAGAAGCCAGTTGGATTTCGTCCGCGCCATAGGGGCGGATCAGGTGCAGGGGTATCTGTACAGCAGGCCCGTTCCCGTGGATCGCTTCACTGATTCGTTCCTGCGGATAGCGTACAAGGCCGCCTGAACCGCGGGGGAGCACGTACGAGTTATGCCGATATGGACTGATTAGCGGGTTCGAAACACGCACCCGCTACGATATGCGTGTTCGAGAGACCAAGGGCTTGATTACGAGCCCCTTGCAGAGAGAAGGACAATGAAAGGCATAACGTCGCTGATCAAGAAGGCGGTCAACAAATACAACGGCACGGGTTTGATCCTGCGTATCATCCTCGGTCTGATCATCGGAACGGTTTTCGCACTGGTCTGGCCTTCTGCCAGCTGGATCGGAGAATTCGGCACCCTGTTCGTGTCCGCATTGAAGGCCGTGGCCCCGATTCTGGTGTTCGTGCTGGTGGCCAGCGCCCTCGCGCAGGGCAGCTCCAGGCTTGACCGTCGCTTCGGCACTGTGCTGTTCCTGTACCTGTTCACCACGTTCCTGTCCGCGGTCGTGGCCGTGCTGACATCCCGCGCCTTCCCGCAGACCCTGTCCCTGGGCAAGGCCGCCAAGGCCGATGTGGTGCCCAAGGGGCTTTCCGAAGTGATCCAGACCATGCTGACCAACATCGTGGCCAACCCGATTCAGGCCATCATCGACGGCAACTACATCTGCATCCTGATGTGGGCCTGCTTGTTCGGTCTGGCCATGAAGTCCATCGCCACCGAAAGCTCCAAGGCGTTCATGGCCAACGTGGCCGACAGCGTCTCCCAAGTGATCCGCTGGGTCATCAACCTCGCCCCGTTCGGCATCATGGGCCTGGTGTTCACCAATGTGGCTGACAACGGCCTTTCGACCTTCACCAAGTACGGCAGCCTGCTGCTCCTGCTCGTCGGCACCATGCTGCTCATGGCGCTTGTGTTCGGACCGCTGGTCATCTTCCTGTTCCTGCGCCGCAACCCGTATCCGCTGGTCTACCGTTGCTTCAAGGAATCCGGCCTGACCGCATTCTTCACCCGTTCGTCGGCCGCCAACATCCCTGTGAACATGCAGCTGTGCGAGAAGCTCGGCCTGGATAAGGATATGTATTCCGTGTCCATCCCGCTGGGCGCCACCATCAACATGAACGGTGCAGCCATCACCATCACCGTCATGGCCATGGCCGCGGCCAACACGCTCGGCATCCAGATCAGTCTGCCGGCCGCCATCCTGCTGTCCGTGGTCTCCGCGCTCGGCGCGTGCGGTGCCTCCGGCGTGGCGGGTGGTTCGCTGCTGCTCATTCCGATGGCCTGCTCGCTGTTCGGCATCAACAACGACATCGCCATGCAGGTGGTGGGCGTCGGCTTCATCATCGGCGTCGTCCAGGATTCCGTGGAGACCTGCCTGAACTCCGCCTCCGACGTGGAGTTCGCGGCCACCGCCGAATATCATTCCTGGATTAAGCGGGGTCGTCAGCTGCCGGCCTTCATGTATTCCAAGAAGGAACGTGCCAAGCTCGGTATTGAAGCCTGATTCGGCTCATCGGTCCTGCATGCCATCGGCATGACGGACGATCGTGTATGGAAAAACGGACGCGGAACAGCATCGTTTCGTGTCCGTTTCCTATAGAAGCGGTTGTTTGCCGGAGACTGTACGCAGACTTTCCGTATAATCTGGAGTTGGTATCGATCGCAATGGAAAAAGGATACGGAGGATCGCGGGCGTGGGACTGAAATTGGTGAGGCGGCTTGTCGCCATCTGCTGCGCCTGCGTCATGACGATGGGTGCGGCCGCATGCGGAGCCGACGAGGACACACGCACGACCATCACCGTATGGTCGTGGGAGCCGAGTATGAAGCAGGTCATAGCCGGCTTCGAAAAGGCGAATCCCGACATTCGTGTCATCTGGAAGAACACCAGCGGCTACGACAAACTCAACAACGCCATCCAGGACGGCTATGGCATCCCCGATGTGGTGCAGCTTGAATACTACGCGCTGCGCCAATACGCGGTCAGCAGCCAGTTGGTGGCCATCACCGGCAAGACGGCGGGATATTCGGATTTCTACACGCCCGGCACATGGTCCTCGGTGCAGTTGAACGGCCGCGTGTACGGATTGCCCATGGACTCCGGTCCGATGGCGTTCTTCTATAACGACAGCGTGTTCGAACAGGTCGGCGTGGACGCGTCCAAGATCCGCACGTGGGACGAATACTATGAGGCGGCGAAGAAACTCAAGAAGATCGGTGTATACATCACCGCCGATTCGGGAGATGCGAGTTTCTACGACACGATGATCTGGCTCGCCGGAGGCCGCCCGTTCTCCACGTCCAACGACGGCAAGAACGTGACGATCAAACTCACCGAGGATGAAGGCACCCGCGAATTCACCGAATTCTGGCAGAAGATGATCGACGAGGGGCTGGTGGCGACGAACCTCGCCACATGGTCGGATTCTTGGAAGTCGGCCGTGGGACAGGGCAAGGTCGCCTCGCTGTTCTCGGGTGCTTGGCTGCCGTCGTTGCTCATGTCCGATATCCCTGGCGCCGCCGGCCTGTGGCGTGTGTCCCAGATGCCGACGCCCGACGGCAAGGCCGTCACGTCGGAGAACGGCGGCTCGGCACTCGCCGTGCTGCAACGCTCCCGCAAGCCCGAGGCGTCGTACCGCTTCATCGAATACGCATGCCACAACGCCAAAGGCATCAAAACCCGTGTGGACGGCGGCGCTTTCCCCGCCGACAACGACACGCTGTCCGATCCGAAATTCCTCAGCAGGACCACGGTGACCGACGACCGTGGCATCGAAATACCGTATTTCGGCGGCCAGGAATACAACCGCGTGCTTTCTCGTGCCGCGGAGAACGTGTCGACCGGATACCAGTATCTGCCGTTTGAAGTGTATGCGCGAGGCGATTTCCGCTCCACGGTGGGGAAGGCCTACAAGTGGTCGAGCATGCTGCGCAAGGAGCAGGACAGGCTCGACATCATCGCAGCCGGTGGGCAGGTGTCCGACACCTCCAGCATCGGAGACGCGCTGAAGAACACGGAATCGTCCGACCGTATCAAGCTCAAAGGCGGCATCTCACGATGGCAGAAGGACCTGGAGGAGTATGGGGCCAATCAGGGCTTCGTCATCCAGTAACGGCGATGTTAGTGGATGACGTTCGTCGAATCTAGCGGACGTTGCGTTCGTAGATGTGCCGCATGCCTTTGAAGATCAGATCAGGGTCGTAGATGTCGATCATGTCCGTGTCATTGGCAAACACGCGGCTCAAGCCGCCCGTCGCCACCACACGGAAGTCCTCGTCGATCTCCTGATGGAACTGCGCGATCGTCCGTTCGATGCCGCCGAGGAAGTTGTAATACAGGCCCGCCTGCATGGCAGGTTTCGTCGATTTGGCGAGAATCGACTTCGGACGGGTGATCTCCACTTCCGGTAGCTGCGCAGTTCCCTCCCACAACGCGGCCGCCGCGGTGCGGATGCCGGTGGTGATCAGTCCCGAAATCACAGCCGCGTCCCCGGTGACGTAGTTGAACGTGGTGGCTGTACCGAAATCGGCGACCAGAATGGGCCCGCCGTATTCGTAGTACGCGCCGGCGCAGTCGGCGATACAGTCCGCGCCCATGCTCTGCGGATTGTCCATGCGGATATTGAGCCCTGTTTTGACCCCCGGTCCCACGATCATCGGATCGATGCCGAGGAACTTCACAATGCTCGCGCGGAACGAATGCATGACCTTCGGCACCACGGACGAGATGATCACGTCATCGACGTCGTGTGGTCCGTAGCCGCTCAATCCCAGGAACTGCGTGATCATCAGCCCGTATTCGTCGGAGGTGTGGTTCGCCTTGGTGGTGATGCGGTACGTTCCCGCGATGCGGTCCCCATCAAGGAATCCGATCACGACATTGGTGTTGCCGATGTCCACGGCCATCAGAAGCATGCTGCGTTTCTCCTTCGCGTTTCGCGTATGTTCCATCGATTGTTATTTTTTCGGACGATCATCGGCGTCCGTCTTCGGCACGCATGGCGGCAAGCCGGCCGAGCAGACGTTGTGCCAGCGAGTCCTTGCCCATCTTGTCCCAATGCTCGATAACGGGCGATTCCGCGTCCGTGCCGGGCGTCAGCACCGTCACCACGTTCGTATCGGCCGCGAAGCCGGCACCGGGGGTACGTAGATTGTTGGCCACCAGCATGTCGCAATGCTTGGCGGCGAGCTTCTTCGCGGCGTTCGCTTCAAGGTCGCGCGTCTCCATGGCGAAGCCGCACAGAATCTGGCCGGCATGTTTGTGCTCGCCCGCCCATGCCAGGATATCCGGATTCGACGTGAGCTCGAGTTCGATGCTCGTCCGTCCGTTCTTCTTGATTTTGTCCGCAGCTTGTTCGACCGGGCGGAAATCGCCCACCGCAGCGGCCATGACGGTGATGTCAGCCTTGTCGAACCGGCCTCGCACCGCGTCGAACATGTCCCGTGCGGTGGCGACGGCGATTGTGTCCACGCCGTACGGTTTTTCAAGCGCCACGGGCCCGGACACGAGCGTCACCCGCGCTCCCAGGTCGCGCGCCGTTTCGGCCAGCGCATACCCCATCTTGCCGGTGGAATGGTTGGTCAGGAAACGCACCGGGTCAAGCGGCTCCTGCGTGGGACCCGCGGTGACCAGCACGTTGAGCCCCTTGAGCGGCAGCTCCTCATCCGGACGATTCGCGAGCAGCAGCTCGTCCGCGGCCGCTTCGATGCCGGCCGGCTCCTCCATACGCCCTTTGCCGGCGTCGCCGCAGGCCAGCATGCCGCTTTCCGGCTCGACGACGGTCCAGCCAAGTTCCTTGCAGGTCGCGATGTTGCGTTGCGTCGCCGCGTTCGCATACATATGCACGTTCATGGCGGGGCACAGAATCTTCGGTCCCTCGTCGTAGGCGAGCACGGTGCTGGTGAGCTGGTCGTCGGCGATGCCGCAGGCGATTTTCGCGATGATGTCGGCGCTCGCCGGCGCGACGACCACGATGTCCGCCCACTTCGCGTCGGCGATATGGCCAATCCGCAGAGGACTCGTCGGAATGTCGGCAACATCGCCGGAATCAAGTCCGCCGGCGAACATGGACGTGCGCGTCGGCGTGTGCGTCAGTGAGCTGAACGTCAGGGGAGTGACGAACTCCTGCGCCGCGGCGGTCATCACCACGCGCACCTCATGACCCTGCTTGCTCCAATCGGAAGCCAGGTGACAGGCCTTGAATGCGGCGATGCTGCCGGTGACCCCCAGAAGAATATGCGCCATGAAAAACCGCCTTGTCGATCATGCCGGTCGTCCGCATGGCACCGGCTCCGCGTTCAGTATATAACCATGGTCATGCCCCGCGCGGAACGCCACGGGCATGGCGGACGGTAGAATCGGACATCGGCGATCGACCCTACGGGCGGTCAGCCGAACAAGCATAACGGAATATAGGAGCAATCATGTCAGCATCTTCAGGTGCGTACGGCGAAGCCGACGCAACCGAACGGAAGAACGGACAAAACGACGCGGCCAGCACCGACGCCACGCTGAATGCGCGCGCCAAAACGCCGAAACCGACAGGTCCGAGGAAATGGGTTTACGTGCTCGTGGCGGTCATCGCCGTCATCGCCATCATCGTGGCCATTGCGGTATCGCGTGGAAAAACCGGTGCGGACGGTGCCGATGGGTCGAAAGCCGATACCATCTCCATAGGTCTCAAACTCGCGCCAGCCAGCCTTGACATCCGCCACCAATCCGGCTCCGCCATCGAACAGGTGCTGATCGGCAACGTATATGAAGGCCTGTTGTCCCGCGACTCCGATAACAACGTGCGTCCGGGCATCGCGAAATCCTGGGACATCTCCAAGGACGGAAAAACCTACACGTTCCACCTCAACAAGAACGTGCGCTTCTCCAATGGCGACAAGCTCGACGCCGACGACGTGGCATGGTCCATCAACCAGCTTAAGGAGAAGCAGTACTACAACGCCAACCAGGTGGAAAGCCTCGACAAGGCCGAAGCCGTGGATTCCGATACCGTCAGACTCACGCTTTCCGCCCCCGACTCCAACTTCCTGTGGTATCTGACCGGGCGTCCGGGACTGGTGTTCGACAGAAACGCCAAATACGACGCGAAGACCGAGGCGGTCGGTTCCGGCCCGTACACCGTGGAGTCCTTCGACCCGGCCAGCAAGATGGTGCTCAAGGCCAATGCGAAATACTGGGGGTCGGCGCACAAGCCGGCCACCGAACATGTGGTGCTCAAATTCATCAACGATGACAACGCGGCCGCCAACGCGCTCAAAAGCGGCGACGTCGACGTACTCTCCCCGGTGAACGCCACACTCGCCAAATCGCTTGATACGAATACGTATCGGGTGTCCGCGGCCGACGGAAGCGACAAATTCGTGCTCGCGTTCAACTGTGCGAACAGCAAGCTCAAGGACAAGCGCGTCCGCCAGGCCATCCGCTACGGCATCAACCACAAGGAGATCATCGCCTCCCGCGGAAACGTCGATTACGCGCTCGGAGGCCCGATTCCGTCCGTAGACCCGGGCTACGAGGACCTGACCGGCCTGTATCCGTACAACGTGGACAAGGCCAAGCAACTCATGAGCGCAGCCGGATACTCCACCGACAATCCGCTGAAGCTCACCCTCACCTACGCCAACACGTACGGCACCGAGCTTGGCGACCAGCTCAAAAGCCAGCTCGCCAAAATCGGCATCGACCTGAAGATCGACTACGTGGAATTCTCCACCTGGCTGCAGGATGTGCATACCAACGGCGACTATGAGCTCTCGCTGGTGGACCACGCCGAAAGCCACGACTTCTACAAGTGGACCACACCGGACTACTACTTCCACTACGACGGCAAGCAGGCGCAGGAACTGTACTCCAAGGCGCTCAAAGCCACCGACGGGAAGCAAAGCGCCGATTACCTCAAGCAGGCGGCCAAAGCCGTCAGCGAGGATTCGCCGGCGGACTGGCTGTTCGGCTACCGCGTGACGGTGGCCTGCAACAGGCACGTGCAAGGCTTCCCAAGCAAGCTGAGCCAGACGGTGCTACCGCTGTGGCAGATCTCCGAGACCAAGTAGGACCAAGCGGGTCAGGCAAGTTCAAGTAAAGGTTGCGTGGACGATCATGCGATTCGTAGGGAAACGGCTGATGCTGTTCGTGGCGGCCCTGATGGGCCTGTCCGCGTTGGTGTTCGTGATGCTTCGCGTGCTTCCGGGGGACGTGGCCGCGGTGATCGCCGGCACCAACGCGACCCCCGAACGCATCGCGTCGCTGCGCGCCGAACTCGGGTTGGACAAGCCGCTTGTCGCGCAATACGGCGATTGGATGCTGGGTCTGCTGCATGGCGATCTCGGCGTGTCCGCGGTCGGCGGCAGATCGGTGGCGGGGCAGGTCGTGACGCGCATGTCCGTGACTTTTCCGCTGATCGTGCTGAGCCTTCTGATCGCGCTCGCGATAGGGCTTCCGCTCGGCTGCGCCGCCGTGCTGGCGCGCAATCCCCGTCTGCGCGGCCTGCTTCATGGCATCGCGATCGTGGCCGGCGCCATCCCCGCGTTGTGGGGCGGTTTGCTGCTGATACTGCTGTTCTCCCGTGGATCGGGCCTGCTGGGATTGCTTCCCGCGCAGGGCTTCCCGGATGACGGTTGGTCGTCGCCGCTACGCGCGCTCGCCTCGCTGACGTTGCCCGCGCTCACCACCGGCATCACGGCCGGAGCATCCATCATGCGCTACACGCGCGCGGCGGTGGGGGATATGGCCTCCTCGCAGGCGGTGGACATGGCCATGGCCTGCGGCATGACCCGCACGCAGGCGGTGCTGCGCGTGGCCCTGCGTCTGGCCACCCCGCAACTGGTGTCCGTGATCGGTCTGACCTTCGCGCAGATGATCACCGGCGTGATGGTGGTGGAGAACCTGTTCGCCCTGCCGGGTCTTGGTGCCATGCTGGTCACCGATGTCGGCAACCGCGACCTCATCGCGGTGCAAAGCGAACTGTTCCTGCTCGCCGCGTTCTTCCTGCTGCTGGGACTCGTGGTCGACGTGGCGCACCGCGCGCTGGATCCACGATTGAAAACCACCGGCGCGGCCTCGGGAAAGGCAATCGCATGAATTCGGCGAAAATCGTCATATCGTCCATCTGGTCCAAGGCGGGAGGCAAATACTCGCTGATCGTCATCGGACTGTGGCTTCTGACTGCAGCCATATCCCTTGTCTGGACGCCGTATCCGCTGCTCGACACCGACGGCTTCAACGTGTGGGCCTCGCCGTCCGCGGCGCATCCGCTGGGCACCGACGGCACCGGAGCCGACGTGCTGAGCTGGCTGATGGCCGGCTCCCGCACGAATCTTCTGATCGCACTGCTCGCCGTCATCGTCGCCGCCGCGATCGGACTTGCGCTGGTGGCGGCGATGGTGTCACGTTCCGGCGCACTCGCGTCCACGTCGGTGGTCGTGGTCGACGCGCTGATCTCCATTCCGACGGTGCTGATCGCATTGATCCTCACTGTGCCGTTCGGCGCGTCCGCCGCGGTGGTCGTGGCCGCCTGCGGCTGCGCGTACGGGCTGAACCTGGCCCGCATCCTACGCCCTTCCGCCATGCTCGCCGCGCGTTCCGCATACGTCGAATCGGCATTGTGGTCGGGGGCAAGCCCCATCCGCGTGTTCTTCTCGCACATCGTGCCGAACACATTGCCGGTGTTGTGCGTGCAGCTGTCCATGAGCGCCGGCACCTCGATGCTGGCCGAAGCGGGACTCACCTACCTTGGCGTGGGCGTCGGAGCCGGCGTTCCCAGCTGGGGGCATTCGCTGTCCACCTCCGTCCGATTCATCAGTATCCATCCGACGGCCGTTCTGTGGCCCGGACTGGTGGTGACGCTGGTCGTGATCGCGCTGAACCTGTTCGGTGACGCACTGCGCGACGCGCTCGACCCGTTGGCCAACCCCGCGTTGAGGGAGATCTCATGAGCGTTTCCATCCGTGACCTGAACATCGTCATCAACGGCAAGCCGATCGTCCACGGCGTCGACCTCGACATCGCCGACGGCGAACGCGTCGGCCTGGTCGGCTCATCCGGTTCCGGCAAGTCGATGATCGCCAAAGCGATGATGGGATTGCTCCCCTCCACCGCACGTGTGGAAGGCAGCGTGGAATTGGGCGGCAAGCAGATCGTGGGCGCGTCCGACAGTGTGATCGCCGACCTGCGTGGACGATACGTGGGCATGGTGTTCCAGGATCCATCCGCGGCGTTGAATCCGGTGATGACGGTGGCACAGCAGGTCGGGCTTCCGCTGTACCTGCATTACGATCTGACGCTCGCCGAACGATTGGAACGCGTCACACGCATGCTGGAAAAGGTCGGCTTGGGCGAGGATGTGCTGTGCAAATATCCGCATGAACTGTCGGGTGGGCAGCGGCAGCGCGTCGGCATCGCCACGGCGCTGGTCACGTCTCCGAGGCTGATCATCGCGGATGAGCCGACCACCGCTTTGGATTCGATCACGCAACGGCAGATTGTGGACCTGCTCATATCCTTGGTGGATGATGCGAATGCCTCCATGCTGTTCATCACCCACGATTTCGCCGTTCTGAGCCATGCCACAACGCGTTGCTATGTGCTGGACCGTGGCCGGATCGCCGAATCCGGCGCGACCGCGGACGTGCTGACGGAACCCAGGACCGATGAGGGCCGACGGCTGGTGGAGGCGGCGCGCGCCTTGTCGTTGCACGCCGGAAACGAAGGAGCCTGATCATGGGCGATGACGAACGGACGATGCTGGAAGGCCGGGACCTGGCCAAATGGTATGGCACGGGACGGCATCGTCGTCAGGTGCTGTTCGATGTGGATGTGCGGTTGCGTGCGGGGGAGTGCCTCGCGGTGATCGGCGGATCCGGGTCGGGCAAAACCACGCTGACCCGCGTGCTGTTGGGACTTGAGCGTGCCGATGGTGGCATCGTCGAATATTGCGGGAAGCAGCTTCACGGCGAAGTGGCGCATGATCTGCGCGCGCAATCCGGACTGGTGTTCCAGAATCCGTACGATTCGCTGGATCCGAGGTGGCGCGTCGGCCGTTCCGTGGGCGAGCCTCTTCGTTTGCGTCATCCGGATTGGTCGCAGGAGCGTATCGCGGATCGTGTGGCCGAAGCGTTGGCCATGGTGAGCCTCGAACCGGAAACGTTCGCCGGTCGTTTTCCCATCGACCTGTCCGGCGGGCAGGCGCAGCGCGCGGCGATCGCCCGCGCCATCGTGGACCGGCCCAAGGTGCTGCTCGCCGATGAGCCGATGAGCGCCATCGACGTGGCCGCAAGGGTCAGAATCCTCGAATCCTTCAAAGCCATCCGCAAGGCTGAACCCGACATGGCGATCATCATGGTGTCCCACGATCTGGGCGTGGTGCAGCACCTCGCGGACCGCATACTGGTCCTGCACGACGGACATGCGGTCGAATCCGGTCCGACCGATCGGATACTGGCGCACCCGTGCGACGAATACACGAAGCGACTGCTGCAGGCCGCCACGATGTAGCCGTGTGGATGGGCGGCATATGTGCGTCGGCCATACGATGACGCCGGCCGTTTCCGATCTTGCGCGGACCATGACATGTCCATCATGCGAACGCGGTCGACACGCCGGTGTCAATGGGTGTGCTATGGTGTGAGCCATGTTCAATTTCTCATGTTGTTGTTGTCGCTGACCACCCGCCCCGAGGGGCGCGCGGTTCATCGACGCATAACTTGAGATAGGACTTTTCATAGCACGGCTGCGATTGAGGCAGTCCGTATGCGAATCGCCAAAACACCATTCAAAACGGCATGTCGGATGAAGCCGGCATATGCGATGACGAATGGACATACATTCCGATACGCAGGTCCCGTTTCAGCAATTGCACGCGACGGACGCGAGCTTCTCGAAAACAAGAAATCGAAAACCAATCGAAAATTCCACGAAGCAAACGTCGCGCAAAGGAAACGCCATGACCATTCACAACTCCCTCTCCGAACTCATCGGCAACACCCCGCTCGTCAAACTCAACCACGTGACCGACGGCATCAAGGCCACCATCGCGGTGAAGGTCGAATACCTCAATCCGGGCGGCTCGTCCAAGGACCGCATCGCCGAACGCATCATCGACGCCGCCGAGAAAAGCGGCGAGCTGAAGCCGGGCGGCGTGATCGTGGAACCGACCTCCGGCAACACCGGCGTGGGACTCGCCCTCGTGGCCCTGCAGCGCGGCTACCGCACCATCTTCACCCTGCCGGACAAGGTCTCCGAAGCCAAGCGCGCCGTCCTGCGCGCGTACGGCGCCGAAGTGGTCGTGACCCCCACCGACGCAGGTCCGGACGATCCGCGCTCCTACTATCAGGTCGCAGACCGCCTCGCCAAGGCGATTCCCGGCGGTTACCGTCCCAACCAGTACGACAATCCGAACGGTCCGGAAAGCCACTACCGCACCACCGGTCCGGAGATCTGGGAGGCCACCGACCACAAGGTCACGCATTTCGTGGCCGGCATCGGCACCGGCGGCACCATTTCCGGCACCGGACATTATCTGAAGGACGTCTCCGACGGCGCGGTGCAGGTCATCGGAGCCGATCCGGAAGGCTCCATCTACTCTGATCCGAACGACGTACACCAGTACAAGATCGAAGGCGTCGGCGAGGACTTCTATCCGAAGGCCTTCGATCGTGACCTGCCCGACGAGATCGTGCAGGTCACGGACGCCGAAGCCTTCGAAATGACCCGCCGCCTCGCCAATGAGGAGGGCCTGCTCGTAGGCGGCTCCTCCGGCATGGCTGTGGTCTCGGCCATCAAATACGCCCGCGAGCACGATCTCGACGAGGATCAGCTTGTCGTGGTGCTGTTGCCGGATTCCGGCCGTGGCTACATGGAGAAGATCTTCAACGACGATTGGATGCGCGCCAACGGGTTCGCCGACGTCGTGGAACGTACCACCAAGCCGAGCCTTGCCGAACAGTATCTGTAGACATCATCCGACAACCCATAATCCAATGCCCATCATCCGAACAACCCAAACCATTCGCTATTTCCAAGGAGTTCCCATCATGACCATCTCGACCAACACCGAAGCCCTCAACGCCTCCGCCCGCGCCACCCGCGCCATCCACGCAGGCCAGGAACCCGATCCGACCACCGGAGCCGTGGTCACGCCGATCTACATGACCTCCACCTTCAAGCAGGACGGCGTCGGCGGACTGCGTCACGGCTACGACTACAGCCGTTCCATCAACCCGACCCGCAATTCCTTCGACGAGCAGCTCGCCAGCGTGGAAGACGCGAAATACGCGCTGAGCTTCTCCTCGGGCCTCGCCGCCATCGACGTGCTGCTGCGCTCCACCTTGAAGCCCGGCGACAACATCCTGCTCGGCAACGACGTGTACGGAGGCACCTACCGCTTGCTCTCCAAAGTGTTCGTGCCGTGGGGCATCGGCCTCGACGTGGTCGACATCACCGACACGGCCGCCGTGTCCGCCGCACTCGCGAAGAAGCAGTACCGCTACATCTGGGTCGAGACCCCGTCCAATCCGCTGCTCAACATCACCGACATCGCCGCCACCTCCGCAGTTGCCCACGCGCACGGCACCAAGGTCGTGGTGGACAACACCTTCGCATCGCCGGTATTGCAGCATCCGCTGGATGACGGCGCCGACGTGGTGGTCTACTCCACCACCAAGTACATCGGCGGCCATTCCGACGTGGTCGGCGGCGCGGTGGTCCTGAATGACAAGGAGACCCGCGACGCCGTGGCCTTCCTGCAGAACGCGGCCGGTGCCGTGCCTTCGCCGTTCGACTCCTGGCTGGACATCCGCGGACTCAAGACCCTCGACCTGCGCGTCAAGCAGCACAGCCGCAACGCGCTGAAGATCGCGCAGTGGCTGGAAACCCGCCCCGAAGTGGAGCGCGTGTGGTACCCGGGCCTCGAATCTCATCCGGGCCACGAGATCGCGGCACGTCAGATGCACGGCGGCTTCGGCGGCATGATCTCCATCCAGATCGCCGCCGGCTTCGAAGCGGCCAAGAAGTTCGCCGGCGCCACCGAGGTGTTCACCTTGGCGGAATCCCTGGGCGGCGTGGAATCCCTGATCGAGCATCCGGGCGCCATGACCCATGCCTCTGTGGCCGGCACCACGCTTGAGGTTCCCGCCAACCTGATTCGTCTGTCCGTCGGTCTGGAGGATGCGGACGACCTCATCGCCGACCTGGAGCAGGCGTTCCGTCAGATCTGATCCACCCGTTGGAAAATCGCGGGGCGGCCGGCACGGGGAATACCCATGCCGGCCGCCCCGTCTTCGTCGGCGTCGCGTGACATCAGCGAAACCTTATCGCCGCATTCCGGCATTGCTACACTTGGGAGGCATGACGCAAGCTGTTCAATCCGTCGAACCTGTTGACCCACATGCGCTGGATGCGCTGAAACGCTATTTCGGCTACGATTCGTTCCGTCCCGGACAATCCGGCATCGTTTCGGCCATCCTCTCCGGACGCGACGTACTTGGCGTCATGCCTACCGGCGCCGGCAAATCCATCTGCTACCAGATTCCGGCCGCGATGCTGCCGGGCGTGACCGTCGTCATCTCGCCACTGATCTCGCTTATGAGGGACCAGGTCGACGCCCTGAACGATGTGGGTCTTCCGGCCGCGTTCATCAACACCACGCAGACGCCGGACGAACAGGACACGGTGTTCGCACAGACGGCGTCCGGCCAGATCAAACTGCTGTACATAGCCCCGGAACGCTTGGAAACCGACCGCTTCCGCAACTTCGCCAACCGTGTGCGAATCTCCCTCGTCGCCGTCGATGAGGCGCATTGCGTCTCCCAATGGGGACAGGACTTCCGTTCCTCGTACCTCGGCATCGGCGAATTCATCGCCCATCTTCCCAACAGGCCGACCGTCGCGGCGTTCACGGCGACCGCCACCGAACGTGTGCGGCGCGACATCGTATCGATTCTCGGTCTTGCCGATCCGGCCATAACCGTCACCGGATTCGATCGGCCGAACCTCTATTTCGACGTTATCAACATGCCGCGCAAGGACAAGGCATCCTGGGTGGCGTCATACATCGCGGCCCATCCGGACGAATCCGGCATCGTATACTGCGCGACGCGCAAGGAGACGGAGGCGCTCGCCGAATCGATCAACATCGCCGTTCGTGAACGGCGGGCCGCCGCTGAAGGAGGGAACGTCCCAGGCGGCACCGTCGCCGTCGCCTACCACGGCGGCATGAGCGCCGAAACACGCGAGCAGGCGCAACGCGATTTCGTCACCGACCGCGTGCCCGTCGTCGTGGCCACCAACGCGTTTGGCATGGGCATCGACAAGTCCAACGTGCGCTTCGTCATCCACCACAACATGCCCGAATCCATCGAAGCGTACTACCAGGAGGCGGGCCGCGCCGGACGAGACGGCGAGCCGAGCCGCTGCACGTTGCTGTGGAACGAATCGGACGTCGTCACGCGTCGTCGTCTGCTCGACATGGATTACGAGAACGATCGGCTGACGCCCGAGGAGCAGGAGGCCGTGCGCGCCTCGAAACGACGTCTGCTTGACGCCATGGTCGGCTATTGCCGCACCACGGACTGCCTGCACGCGTACATGACCAGGTATTTCGGCGAAAACGCGGGAGCCGTCTCGAAAGACGACGGCACTTGCGTGGGAGGTTGCGCCAATTGCGGGCATGCGTTCGAAACGATCGACGTCACCGATGTGGCACGTGCCATCAGCCGTTGCGTGCACGATGTGAACCAGCGCGTCGGCAGCGGCAAGATCGTCAAGGTGCTGCGCGGATCAAGAGCCCAGGATCTGGGCTATCTCAATCCCGAAAGCCTACCGTCGTTCGGTGTGCTCGACGAGGTGCCGGAGGCACGCGTTCGCGACGTGCTGAGCCAGATGGCCACCGACGGATTCCTGACGATCACCGAGGGGCGCATGCCGATTGTCCGCTTCGGACCTCGTGCCGCGGAGACGGTCGCGCCGGAATTTCATTACGAGATCAAGCGGGTCAAGCGGTCGGCCGCGGCGAAGCAACGGGTTTCCGCCACTCCGGCAGCCGTCGGATCGTACGTGCCGGACGATGAGGACGAGGCGTTGTTCCAGCGATTGCGCGCGTTGCGTCTGGACATCGCCCGAGAGCTTGGCAAGCCTCCGTACATTGTGTTCTCCGATAAGGCGCTGCGCGGCATGGCGCGGCTCAAACCGGGCACCGATGAGGAATTCCTGGAAGTCGATGGCGTGGGCGAGCGTAAGCTCGAACAGTACGGCGAACGGTTCATGGATGTGATCCGCGCGGCCACCGGCGGCGATGATTGAGCGCGTCATAGCCGACACGTATGGCGTGGCGGTTGACTGATACGGCCGAAACGTGGACAGTGGAACATGGACGAAAGCCAATGAAAGCCAAAGAAAGGACATAAACATGGCAGAAGACAAGCCGGTTGTGGAAAGCTTCCAGCTGGACCATACCAAGGTGAAGGCGCCGTATGTGCGTTACATCGACAAGGAGACCGGCCCCCACGGCGACGTGATCTCGAATTATGACCTGCGTCTGGTGCAGCCGAATGAGAACGCCATTCCGACTGGAGGCCTGCACACCATCGAACACACCATCGCGGTGCTGCTGCGCGAGCGTATCCCCGGATACATCGACTGCTCCCCGTTCGGCTGCCGCACCGGATTCCATCTGCTGACGTGGGGCGAGCATTCCACGGAGGATGTGGCGAAGGCGCTGAAGGAATCGTTGGAATTCATCGCGTACAAGGCAACGTGGGACGATGTGCCCGCGACGACGATTGAAAGCTGCGGCAATTATCGCGACCACAGTCTGTTCACCGCCAAGGAGTGGGCGAAGGACATCCTTGCCAAGGGTATCAGCTCCGATCCGTTCGAACGCCGCGTTGTGTGAAAACGCATTGCGTGAAATATGTTGCGTGAAACATACTGCGTGAAACACGCGCCGCTGTGCGGTGGACGTGGTAGCTTTGACGGCTGGAATGCCTGAGAGAGGCATACAGTCGAATTGAGGTGAACGGGTTGAACGAAACCACTTCCGAACGTCGGTTCCGTCGCGCCACCATGGAGGACCTGCCCGCCATGCTGAAAATCTACCAGCATGCGCGTGAACTCATGGCGGCCAACGGAAATCCCACTCAGTGGGGGAACACGTTTCCGCGTGAGGAAGTGGTGCGCGATGACATCCGCCAGCGCCGCACCATACTGCTGGTCGACGAGGTGGACGGCAGGGAACGCATCCTCGCCCAGTTCGCCCTATGCACGGGGGACGATCCGACCTACGCGCACATCGACGGGGCGTGGCTGGACGACGACTCGTATGTGACCATCCATCGCATCGCATCGTCCGGACTCGTCAAGGGCGCGGCCAAGGACTGCATCAACTGGTGCATCGAGCATTACGGCAATGTGCGTGCCGACACCCATCCGAACAACAAGGCCATGCAGCATGTGCTCGAATCGAACGGATTCGCGCGTTGCGGACTGATCCAGCTGCTGGACAGGCCCACCGACACCACGAGAATCGCCTACCAGCGCCACGAGTGGTGAGATGATCATGCCTTCCGGTCCTCGCTGATTCGAATGGCGTGATGGATAAACACGTGGGATGAACATGTGATGGTATGAATGGAGGCCGTCCTCCGCGGGTATGCGGGAGACAGCCTCCATTGTTTCGATGGGGCGAGGTCAGAACAGGCCGGGCTCGTTGAGCTTCGAATGCTTGCGGCTGTACGTGAAATACACCACCAGGCCAAGCGCGAACCATACGGCGAAACGCACCCAGGTCTCCCAATTGAGGCCGAGGATCAGAATCAGGCAGAACACGATCGCGCAGATCGGCGTGAACGGCACTCCCGGCGCGCGGAATCCGCGATGGGCGTCCGGCTGGGTCTTGCGCATCCACAGGATGCCGGCCGACACGATGATGAACGCGGACAGCGTACCGATGTTCACCAGCTCGAACAGCACGTTGATGTTGATGAAGCCGCCGGCGATCGCCGTCAGGATGCCGAAGAACCACGTTCCCTTGAACGGCGTGCGGTACTTCGGATGCACATCGCCGAAGAACTTCGGGAACAGGCCGTCGCGGCTCATGGCGTAGCAGATGCGCGACTGGCCGTACAGTTGCACCAGCATGACGGTGGTCATGCCGATCAGCGCGCCGAGGTTCACGATGAACGCCAGCCAGTTCAGGCCGGTCTCCATGATCACGCCGGCGACCGGGGCGTCGATGAACTTCGCGAACTCCCTGTACGGCACCACGCCGGTCATGATGAGCGTCATGACGATGTACAGCACGGTGGACACGGCCAGCGAGATCAGAATGCCGCGCGGCAGCGTCTTGTTCGGATTGATGGTCTCCTCGGCGGAGGAGGACACGGCGTCGAAGCCGATGAAGCTGAAGAACACGATTGACGCGGCCGGCACGATGCCGTACGGTTGCGTCGAGCCCGGCTGGAACGTGTAGATGCCGTACGGGGAGAACGGTTTCCAGTTGGCGGGGTTGATGTACCAGACGGTGCACACGATGAACAGCACGATGATGGCCAGCTTGATCATCACCATGATGTCGTTGGTCTTCTTTGTCTGGTTGATGCCGATGGACAGCACCCATGTGATGACGAGCACGATCACGAAGCCCGGCAGATTGAAATAGGTGGTCACGCCAGGCGTGGTGCCGTATGCGGCGGTCAACTCAACCGGCAGATGCAGTCCGAAGCCTTCCAGCAGCTTGTTGAAATAGCCCGACCAGCCGGCCGAGACGGTGGCCGCCTGCAACGCGTATTCCAAGATCAGATCCCAGCCGATTACGAAGGCGATCAGCTCGCCGAACGCCAGATACGCGTACGAATAGGCGGAACCGGACACCGGGGCCATCGCGGCGAACTCCGCGTAGCACAATCCCGCGAAGCCGCAGCAGACGGCGGCCAGCAGGAAGGACACGCACAATGCGGGTCCCGCGGTGAGCGCGCCCTTGCCGGTGAGCACGAAGATGCCGGTGCCGATGATGGCGCCGATGCCCAACATGGTCAGATCGAAGGTTTTCAGTGTTCGCTTCAGTGGAGTCGATTCGGAGACAAGCTGGTCCACCGACTTCTTGCGAAATAGATCCATGGTCGTCAGATTCCCTATGATTGTTTGAAAAATGGGCTGGACCGGACGGATTTCCGGGACTCTGGCACGCCTCAACGCCAGAAATCAGAAAGGTTGCCGTTGCACGACACGCCTTATGCATGGAAAGTGTAAAAACCGAGACCGGACAAAAGACGTGAAAACATCGTGAATCGTCTCACCATGCGCTCCGGATGTTCCATTCCTGTCACATAGCGGCGCGACAATAGGAGCCATGACTTTGAGCGCAACACGTGAATGGGATTTCTCATCCGAACAAGGCAAAGCGAATTATCAGGCCGCCCGTCGGCAGTATCCGGCGCAGGCCATCGTCGACCTCGCCACACTGCGCGACAATATGCGGCATCTGGTCGACGTCGTGGGCGGGCCGCATTCCGGCACCGCCGTCATGGGCGTCGTCAAGGCGGACGCGTACGGCCACGGCCTGATTCCGGCGGCACTCGCCGCGCTGGCCGGCGGAGCCACGTGGCTCGGCACCGCGCAATCGCATGAGGCGCTGTTGCTGCGCAAGGCCGGCATCGGTCCGGACCGCTGCCATATCCTGACATGGGTATACAGCGGCGCCGAAGTGCCGTTCGACGAGCTGATCGCCAATGACATCGACATCTCCGTCGGCTCGCTCGCCGGCATCGACGGCGTCGCGGCGGCCGCACGCAGGCTCGGCAAGACGGCGCGCGTGCACGTGAAGGTCGATTCCGGCTTCGGCCGCAACGGCTTCACACCGGCATCGTTCGACACAGCGCTCGCCAAACTGGTGCCGCTCGCCAAGGAGGGCGTGCTGCACATCGTCGGACAGTGGAGCCACCTTGCCGTGGCGGACGCTCCCGACGTGCCGGAATTCGTGGCCGCCACGGACCGGCAGGTCGAATGTTTCAAGGACTTCACCAGGCGCATGGAGGCCGCCGGCATCGCACCGGAGGTCCGTCACCTCGCCAACACCGCGGCGACGCTGTCCCGTCCGGAGATCCATTTCGAACTGACCCGTCCTGGCATCGGCCTGTACGGATACGAGGCGGACCCGGCCATGGGCACCCCATCCACATACGATCTGAAACCGTCCATGACCCTGCAGGCCCAGTTGGGCACGGTCAAGGCCGTGGAGGCCGGGCACGGCATCTCCTATGGCCGCACCTATCTGACGCCCACCGACACCTCCACCGCGATCGTCCCGCTCGGCTACGCCGATGGCATCCATCGTTCCGCCTCCGGCTTCGACATGGAAGGCGCCAAGCATGTGGTCAAGCCCGGAGGGCCGGTGCGAGTGATGACCGCGGAAGGACCACGGCTGTACCGTGTGTCCGGCCGTGTGTGCATGGACCAGTTCATGCTCGACCTGCACGGTTCCGCCGAAGCGCTCGGCGTCCACGAGGGAGACACAGTGGAACTGTTCGGCCCCGGCCGCGGCGAGGACTACGCCGAGCCGACCGCCGACGATTGGGGCCGCGCCGCCGACACCATCAGCTATGAGATCTTCACCTGCCTGCGCAACCGCATCCCGCGCCTGTACGAGCATGCCGCGGAAGTGCTGCCGGCCGAGGATCTTGCCAAACTCAACCCGACGAGCATTCTGTAGCAATCCGCGCGGGAATCGCCGGAGCGACCGAAAGGCGGTACGCCATGACGAGCGAGGGATACTGCGCGTCCGACGAGGAACGTTGGGCGCCCGAATCACCCAAATCAAGCTCGCGTACCGCCTTCCAACGTGACCGCGCCCGGCTCATCCACTCATCCGCGTTGCGCAGGCTCGGCGCGAAAACGCAGATCCTGGTCGCGGGAACGGACGATTTCGCCCGTACCCGGCTCACACACACGCTGGAAGTCGCGCAGATCGGACGGCAGATCGGCTCTTCGCTCGGCTGCGACCCTGACGTGGTCGACTGCGCCTGCCTCGCGCACGATCTCGGACATCCGCCGTTCGGGCATAACGGGGAACGCGCGCTCGCCGAAATCGCCCAAGACATCGGCGGTTTCGAAGGCAACGCGCAGACCCTGCGGCTGCTCACACGACTCGAGCCGAAGGTCATGTTCCCCGACGGTCGTTCCGCAGGTGTGAACCTGACCCGTGCCGCACTCGACGCGGCCGTCAAATATCCATGGACGCTCGACGAGGCCGCCGCGCATCCAAAAGGGGAGCGAGGAACCAAATTCTGCGTCTATCCGGACGATACTGATGTGTTCGACTGGCTCAAACGCGGCACGCCCGACCCTACACGCCAACCTGTCGAATGCCAGGTCATGGACCTTGCCGATGACATCGCCTACAGCGTGCACGACGTGGAGGACGCCATCGCCACCGGCGCGCTCGATCCGGGCGCACTGCGCGACGACGCGGCAATCGATGCGATAGCGGAGGACGCGCGCGCATGGTACGGGCCGCAATGGGATGGTGGCAAGCTGGTGGACGCGTTCGCTCGTATGCGCCGACGTGGCACGTTCCCCGACGGTTTCGACGGCTCGCGGCGCGCGCTCGCGCGAATGAAGAACATGACCAGCGATTTGATCGGCCGGTTCGCCGGTTCCGTGGAATATGCCACGAGGGACACATATGGCACTGATCCGCTGACCCGTTACCATGGCGATCTGGTGATTCCCGAAGAGACGGGCTATGAGATCGTGGCGCTCAAAGGCATCGCCGTGCATTTCGTCATGGCGCCCGGCGAACTCAATCCGATGCACGTCGAGGAACGCCGTATCGTCAAGGATCTGGTTGACATGTTCATGAAGGACAATCCCAGACCGTCCGCCGCATTGGAGAACGTGTTCCTCGATGATTGGCGTCGGGCCGCGGACGATGGCGCGCGGCTGCGCGTGGCCATCGACCAGGTGTCCAGTCTGACCGACGCCTCCGCGATGACGCTTCATTCCCTGCTGTGCTGAGGCCGAATGGGCTGGTAGGCTGGAGCGTATGCCGGGAATGATCAAGAAGGAAGACATAGAAAAGGTCCGCGTCGCCGCCGACCTGTACGATATCGTATCCGCGTCCGTCACGCTCAAGCCCTCCGGAACCGGCACGTACGTGGGACTGTGTCCCTTCCATGACGAGAAGACGCCGAGTTTCTCCGTGCGCCCCGCGCTCGGCGTGTGGCATTGCTTCGGCTGCGGACTTGGTGGCGACGTGTTCGGCTATGTCGAACATCAGGAGAACATCGATTTCCGAGATGCGGTGGAGCTGCTCGCCGACAAATACCATATCGAGCTGCACTACGACAAGGCCGACAACACCCCCGCGCACACCGGATCAAAGCGCGCGCGCCTGCTCGAGGCCAATGAGGCGGCTCAGGAGTTCTTCGTTTCCCAGTTGATGACCAAGGAGGCGCTCGCCGCCCGCAAACTGCTGGATGGGCGCAATTTCAGCCAGGCCGACTGCCAACGTTTCGGTTGCGGATATGCGCCCCAGGGGTGGGACAACCTCATCCGGTACCTTGCGGGCAAAGGATTCACGCAGCAGGAGATGCTTGACGCCGGTCTCGCGCGGCGGGGCCAGCATGGTGTCTACGATTATTTCCGCGGCCGTGTGACATGGCCGATACGCGACTCCACCGGACGCACGCTTGGTTTCGGCGCGCGCAAACTGTATGAGGACGACGCGATCAACGCGAAATACATCAACACGCCCGACACGCAGCTGTATCGCAAGACCCAAGTGCTGTACGGCATCGATTTGGCCAAATCGGCGATCGTGAAGAAGCGTCAGGCGGTGATCGTCGAAGGCTATACCGATGTGATGGCCATGCATCTGGCCGGCATCGACACGGCGGTCGCCACGTGCGGCACGGCGTTCGGCGCGGAGCACGCGAAGATTATCCGCCGTTTGATTGCGGACGATTCGTTGGGCGCCGTGCAGCTGGTCGGTCCGTTGAAGGTGGATGGGCAGGCGCTGAGCTCGCGCGTCGTGTTCACATTCGATGGCGACGCTGCCGGTCAGAAGGCCGCGATTCATGCGTTCGGCTTGGATGCGGCGTTCTCCACGCAGGCCTTCGTCGCGGTTGCCGAGGACAATCTCGATCCCTGCGATCTGCGCATCAAGCGTGGCAACGAGGCGGTGCGCGCGCTGATCGCCAACGCGCGCCCGTTGTACGATTTCGTGATCGATTCCGCGATCGACCGTTTCGACACCACGTACGCGACCGGGCAGATGGGCGCGGTCAAGGCCGTCGCTCCGTTGATCGCGCAGATTCGCGACCGTTCGCTGCTTGACCTTTACTCCCGCAAGGCGGTGCGTCGTATCGGCGTTGACTTGGACATCATGCAGCGGGAGGTGTCGTTCCAACGACGCAAGCTCAACGTGCGCGACGAGGACGCGTACGCGTCGAAACGTCGTTTCCCCGGCAACACGAGGCAATCGGCGGAACCTTCGTACGCGGACCGTGGCGCGAACCCGTATGCGAATCCCGCCGCGCGCAAGGCCTTGGAGCATCGCGACGCGGTCGAGCAGACCTACTATCGCATCGACGACGCCGTGTTCATCTGTGAGCAGCAGTTCATGGCCACGTTGATCCAAGTGCCGTTGGCCGTCGATCCGACGATGTTCGCCAGCCTGACCCTGTCGAGTTTCATGACGCCGGTGTTCCGCACGTTGTTCCAAGCGGTCGCCGCGGCGGGCGGATTGCCGGCGCCGGACGTGCCGCAGGGACTGTGGATGCACAATCTGACGAAGGCGGGCGGTCCGATGCTCGAATCCGTCATCAACGAACTGGCCGTCATGCCGTTGCCATTGCCTCCGAGCGAGGCGGATGCCAGCCGTGACACAAACGAATCACAGGAACAGTCCGCGCAACTGCGCAGGCCAACGGATGACGAACGTCGCTACGCCTCCGAGCTGATCGTACGATTGCTCGACACCGGCATCATGCGCAAGATCGGCGCGTCGCAACGTCGTATGGCGCAACTGCCGGACGGCGCCGAGAAGATCGAGCTGCTCGGTCAGATCACCAAACTGGAAATGCTGCGCAAGGATCTGCAGTCTCGCGTCTTCGGTAATAACGTGGCCTGAATGTTTGAGATAGGGCGATATAGGGCGGAAAAGATCTGTGCTGCCGGTGAATTCGTTGCGAACGGACGGCGAATTTTGGATGAATCCTTCATGACCGAAAAAGGGAATTGTGAAGATTTTCACCGTCCAAAATGAATTTTGCCGGTTTGCAATGGCATGCGGCAGTAAGCAAGAGCGGCTGAAAATCGTTGGAATGGTCGGAAAAGCAGCACGCCGAGGACCTGTGCTAGGCGCACTTTTGGGTAAAGTGGTCTAGGCGTTTGCATGAAAATCGCTTGGATTTGCAAGGTGTGCAAGGCGATTGCAAACGGGATTGACGGAGGAATGCATGCGGCGATTGGTCGTCAAGGTCCTGAAGAACGAGACCATTCTCGTAGTCGCTACAATACTTGCACTGATTTCATGTTTCATCGTGCCGCCGGATAAGGAGTACGCCGGTTACATTCACGCCAGCACCATTTCGCAGCTGGTCTGCCTGATGCTGGTGGTATGCGGATTCCAGCGTATCGGCGTGTTCCGCATCATCGGTTCGCGGTTGCTGCATCATGTCAAGACCGCGCGTGGTCTGGTGCTCACGTTGATCGCGCTGCCGTTCTTCTCCGGCATGCTCATCACCAATGATGTGGCTCTGGTCACGTTCGTGCCGTTCGCGATTGCCGTGCTCACGATGGCGCATATGGAGGAGCATGCGGTGCTGGTCGGCACGCTGATGACGGTCGCCGCGAACGTCGGCAGCATGCTCACCCCGATCGGCAACGCGCACAACCTGTATCTGAAGGCGCTGACAGGCATGCCGGCCACGGAGATGATCGGCATCATGGCGCCGTATTCCTTCGCGGCCGCGGTGCTGCTGGTGATCATCACATGCGTCGTGTTCGGCGGCAAACCGGTTTCCGAATTCTCCGCGATCGACGGCTCCGGCATCGAGCAGAACGTGCTCGCCCCGCATTCCGACCAGCCGCAGCCCGATGAGATTCGCGTGACCGGCTATGGCGCCGGCTACGGCGGCTGGCGCACCATCGTGTACCTTGCGCTGTTCGTGGTCTGCTTGTTGGCCGTGAACGATTTCATTCCGCTGTGGGTGATGTGCGTCATCGTGTTCGTGGCGTTCCTGCTGTGCGACCGCCGCGTGTTCCGCAACGTCGACTGGGGTCTGCCACTCACGTTCTGCATGTTCTTCATCTTCATCGGCAACATGAAGCGCGTGCCGGAATTCTACGAATTGGCCGCTTCCCTGGTCGGGGCGCATCCGCTGGAGGTCTCCGTGGTGTCCAGCCAGTTCATCTCCAACGTGCCGACCACGCTGCTGCTGTCCGGCTTCTGTGACCAGTGGCGCGAACTGATCATCGGCACCAATCTTGGCGGTCTGGGCACGCTGATCGCATCCATGGCATCGTTGATCGGCTATAAGAACGTGACGCGCGCGTATCCGGACAAGAAAGGCCGCTATCTGGCCGTCTACACCGCGGTGAACGTCCTGTTCCTCATCGTGCTCGTCGGCCTGAGCTGGATCATCGAATAAAGCCCAGTCCTTTCGGCCAAACCGACGCCTAGCGCCCTCTCACCGTCGGTTTGGTGGAATGGATGCCGCGAAACCGACTGTGAGAGGGTTGTAAGCGTCGGTTTGGTGGAATGGATGCCGTGTCGAGTTGGCAACCATGCATGAACTGACTATACTTAATCTGGTTTGGCCCTGTAGCTCAGCTGGATAGAGCATGTGACTTCTAATCTCAAGGTCGCCGGTTCGAGCCCGGCCGGGGTCACCATCTCAAGCCCTCGTACCATGTTCGCATGGCACGAGGGCTTTCCTGTCCATCGGTCGGCAAGATAGGGGAGACCATGAAGCGAATCGTCGCGGGCATTCTGGCGCATGTGGACGCGGGCAAGACCACGTTGTCGGAGGCCCTGCTCTACAGCACGGGCCAGGTGCGCAGACTCGGTCGTGTCGACCATGGTGACGCCTTCCTCGACACGGATGCCATGGAACGGCAGCGCGGCATCACCATCTTCGCCGAACCGGCGGTCATCGCCACGCCCGACCTCACCATCACCCTGCTCGACACTCCCGGCCACGTCGACTTCTCCGCCGAAACGGAACGTACGCTCGCCGTGCTCGACTATGCCATCCTCGTCATTTCCGGCGCGGACGGCATCCAAGGCCATACCGAAACGCTGTGGCGGCTGCTTGGCCGGTATCAGGTGCCCACATTCGTCTTCGTCAACAAAATGGACGCGCCCGGCGCCGACAAATCACAATTGCTTGCCCAACTCGGGAAGCGTTTCTCCGACGGCTGCATCGATTTCACCGATCCCGATGCCCATATGGAGGACATCGCCATGCAGGATGAGACCGCCATGGACGCGTATCTCGGCACCGGAACCGTGCCGGATGAGACCATCCGCGCCATGATCGCCGATCGTAGGCTGTTCCCATGCTATTTCGGCTCCGCATTGAAAATGGACGGCATCGAAGGGTTCATCGCCGGCTTCGAACGTTTCACACAGGAACCGCGGTATGCCGGCGATTTCGGCGCGCGCGTATACAAGGTTTCGCACGACGCGCAAGGCAACCGTCTGACTTGGCTCAAGGTGACCGGCGGCGAGCTGAAGGCCAAGATGATGCTGAGCGGCACGGCGGGTTCCGCCGGCGATTCCACGGCATCGGCAACCGACGACGACGGACGGTGGCATGAAAAGGCCGACCAGGTGCGTGTCTACTCCGGTGCGAAATCCACCACGGTCGACACGGTTCCAGCGGGCGCCATATGCGCTGTGACGGGGCCTACGCGGACATTTCCCGGGGAGGGCCTCGGCAAGGAGCGGGACGCCGGCAGTCCGGTGCTGCAGCCGGTGCTTACGTACACGTTGGAACCGGGGGAGTGCGATATCCACAAATGCCTCGTCGCCCTGCGCGAATTGGAGGATGAGGATCCGCTCCTGCATGTCGTCTGGCAGCCGCGCCTCGAGGAGGTGCATCTGCAGTTGATGGGCGCCGTGCAGCTGGAGATTATCCAGCAGATCATGCACGACCGTTTCGGTTTGGACGTCACGTTCGGTCCCGGCGGCATCCTGTACAAGGAGACGATCGCCGCACCGGTCGAAGGCGTCGGCCATTTCGAACCGTTGCGCCACTATGCGGAGGCGCACGTGCTGCTGGAGCCGCTGCCGCAGGGCTCCGGCATGGAATATGCGACCGTATGCAGCGAGGACGTGCTCGACCGTAACTGGCAACGCCTCATCATGCAGCATTTCAAGGAACGCGAGCATCTGGGCGTGCTCACCGGATCGCCGATCACGGATATGAGGATCACCTTGCTGACGGGCCGCGCGCATCTGAAGCATACGGAAGGCGGCGATTTCCGCCAGGCCACCTACCGCGCGATACGCCAGGGCCTGATGGAGGCGAAGAGGAAGGGCGATTGCCGTCTGCTTGAACCATGGTACGGCTTCCGTCTGGAAGTGCCGCAGGACATGGTCGGGCACGCGATGGCCGACATCCAGCGCATGTCCGGCACGTTCGACCCGCCCGTCGGAGACGGCGAATACATGGTGCTGGACGGCGTCGCGCCGGTGAGCGAGATGCGCGATTATGCGATGGACGTGAACGCGTACACGCATGGACGCGGCCACCTGAGTTGCGTGTTCGCCGGCTACCGGCCCTGCCACAACGCCGACGAGGTGATCGGGAGTACGGCCTACGATCCGGAATCCGATTTGGAGAACACGCCCGATTCGGTCTTCTGCGCGCACGGGGCCGGATATCCGGTCAAATGGTACAAGGTGCCGGAATTCATGCACCTGGACTACGCGTGGAGCGGCATGGGGAAGCAGTGACCGTACGGAAGCATGGGAATGTGCCGGGTGGCGTTTTGCCGAATCCGTTGACATGGTTTTGATGACATGGTTGGTTTGGTGACGGATGGCAGGGCCGCCGTCGGACCAACTCAACGGCGATGAAGGCGATGAAAATGAAGACGATGAAGGCTGGCATCGCCGGATAAACGAAAACCCCACCGTAGTGGTGGGGTTCAGGATGGAGCGGACAACGGGACTCGGACCCGCGGTCTCAACCTTGGCAAGGTTGCGCTTTACCAACTAAGCTATGTCCGCAAAGGATTCCTGCCGTGAGAAGCAGGAAACCAGTGGGTGATATAGGAATCGAACCTATGACCCCTTCCGTGTGAAGGAAGTGCGCTAGCCGCTGCGCCAATCACCCGTGGGATGTCTCCGCCGGTTTCCCGGCTTTGTCATCCGCTTCGCGTGGGCGATACAAGATTCGAACTTGTGACCCCTTCCGTGTCAGGGAAGTGCGCTACCTCTGCGCCAACCGCCCGAAGCGAGTGCTAACTTACGTGGATTTTCGGCGGAATGCAAATCGTCGGCGTGTCGCGGTGCTTCGAGGAATTCACCCGTCGCTCGTCAGACGGCGGGCTCCACCTGCGGAAACTCCAAGGTCTTCGCGTCGTGATCGGCCTCGCCGTCATGTGCCAGCGCAAGCCGCATCTGGTGCCAGACCACATTGCCATGCGTCGAATCGGACAGGCCTTCATCCACGAATCCCAAACGCGCGTAAAAACCGACCAGACGTTCCTTGCAGGTGAGCACCAGACCTTTTCGCCCGGCCTTCGCGGCGTCGAGAATCACTTGGCGCAGCAGGTGGCTGGCGCATCCGCGGTGCTGGTAGACGGGGGCCACATCCACGCCGAAGATCATCTGCCAATCGCCATGCTCGTCATGCATGTCGGCGTTGTCGTACATGCCATCGGCCAGATCCGGCTCGTTCGTGGCCATGCCATCGACGAAGCCAACCAAAGTGCCGTCCGCAACGTTCGCGGGGAATGGGGTGTCGTCGTCATCGGTGTTGATCAAAAGCCAGAAATGATCCGGATATGTGGCTACGCGTGCGGTGAGGCTCTCGTTGCTCGCGGCCTCCGCGGGTGGGAAGCATGCGGCCTCCACGGCCTCGATCGCGTCCAAATCCTCCATCGTTGCATGTCGAATGAGCATGTGCATACTTTCTCGCAAGGTATACCCAATCTTCACATTCCGATATGAGCTGAAGGCGCAATCCGTCGTTATGCCATACTGTAGGGGCATCATGGAAGGCTCGTGGGACTTCGGTTCCATGACTACCTTATGGAAGCCTATATGAAAAATCGATAGCGGACGCGGCCTGTTGGTATCGGATAAGGCGCTACCATGGGCCTCGTTCTTCGAAACAAATACGAACAAATACGAAAAGGACCGTTGAGGAGAGAGGGGGAGGCGCGCGTGTTCGATTGGACGTTCGTCTCGCACTACGCGCCGTTTTTCGTCGGCGGTGCCGAAATGACGCTGTTCATTTCGGTTTTCGGCATCATTCTGGCGATTGCGGTCGGCTTGGTCTGCGCCGGCATCGAGATCGCGCGCATTCCCGTTTTGCGGCAGATCGCACGCGTCTACATCGAGCTGAGCCGTAACACGCCGTTGTTGGTGCAGCTGTATTTCCTGTATTTCGGTCTGCCGAAACTGGGCCTCGCATGGTCCTCCGAAACGTGCGCCATCGTCGGTCTCGGCTTCCTCGGCGGCTCTTACATGGCCGAGGCGATGCGTGGCGGCCTTGAGACCATTCCCGAGGTGCAGCGCGAATCCGCGTATGTGCTGGGACTGAGCAAATGGCAGACGCTGAGCCGTGTGGTGATTCCACAGGCCATCAGTACGTCCATTCCGGGCATCGTGGCCAACGTGATCTTCCTCATCAAGGAATCGTCCGTGGTGTCCGCCATCGCGCTCGCCGATGTGATGTACATGGCCAAGGACCTGATCGGCATGTATTACGACACCTACGAGTCGCTGTTCCTGCTGATCGTCGCGTATTTGGTGATTCTGCTGCCGATCTCGCTGTTCGGCACCTGGCTGGAACGGAGGTTCGACTATGAGCGGCGCTGAGATTCTGCTCGAGCCGGGCGTGATTCCGCGCCTGTTGCAGGGACTGTGGGTCACGGTGTGGATCGCCGGCGTGTCCGTGGCGCTTTCCGTGCCCGTCGGCCTGGTCGTCGGCTGGCTGATGACGATGAGGAATCCCGTCGTTCGGCTGTTGACCAGGATCTATCTGGACTTCATCCGCATCATGCCGCAGCTGGCGCTGCTGTTCATCGCGTTCTACGGTTTCGCGCAGGCATGGAACTGGAATATGGATGCGACCGGCGCGTGCGTCTTCGTCTTCGTGTTGTGGGGCGGCGCCGAATTGGGTGATCTGGTGCGTGGCGCGCTCGAATCGATTCCGAAGGCGCAGTACGAATCGTCGTATGTCTTGGGATTGAGCGGCTGGCAGACGTTCACGAAAGTGATTCTGCCGCAGGCGCTGCGCAGGCTTCTGCCGGCTTCGGTGAACCTCGCCACGCGTATCGTGAAGACTACGTCGCTGGCCGCGCTGCTTGGCGTGGTGGAGGTCATCAAGGTGGGCCAGCAGATCATCGACGCGAATCGATTCCAATATCCGACGGGTACCCTGTGGATCTACGGGGCTATTTTCTTCATGTACTTCATCGTGTGCTGGCCGCTGTCCATCGTGGCCCGCAGGTTGGAAAAGAGGTGGAAGCATGACTGAGCGGACTGAGCAGGCCGCGCGGACGAGTCTTGAGATCAGGCATCTGGTCAAAAAATACGCCAATGCGGACAAGCCGGTGCTTGACGACATCTCCTTCGACGTGCCCCACGGCAAGGTGTTCGTCATCGTCGGACCGTCCGGCTCCGGCAAATCGACCCTGCTGCGCACCATCGCAGGGCTTGAGCCGATCCAGGGCGGCACCATCGCGCTGAACGGCGAGGTCATCGAAACCGGCAAGCCCGGAACGGAATCGGCCGGACGTAGCAAGCGAAGCAGCGAGTTGCGCACGCGCGTCGGCATGGTGTTCCAGAGCTATGACCTGTTCCCCAACAGAACCGTGCTCGGCAACATCACGCTCGCGCCGACGCTGGTGCAGAAGCGGGACAAGGTGGAAGTCGAGAAGGAGGCCATCGCCTTGTTGGAACGCGTCGGACTCGCCGACCGCAAGGATTCCTGGCCGCATGAGCTGTCCGGCGGCCAGCGCCAGCGCGTGGCCATCTGCCGTGCGCTGATCCTGCATCCGGAGGTGCTGCTGTTCGACGAGGTCACCGCCGCTCTCGATCCGGAAATGGTGCGCGAGGTGCTCGACGTGATGCTGGAACTCGCCGACTCCGGCCAGACCATGCTCATCGTCACCCATGAGATGCAGTTCGCACGGGCCATCGCCGACCAGGTGATCATGTTGGAGGATGGCGGCATCGTGGAGCAGTCCGACGACGCCGAGGCGTTCTTCTCCAATCCGAAGACCGACCGTGCCAAGCGGTTCCTGAGCACCTTCGAATTCGACCGGCATCGTGGCCCATCCGTGGCGGCCGGAACGGCCGATTCCGCCAAATCCGACGGACTGGCCGGATAAACGCAAATCTTGAATGCAGTCATCCACCGAAGAGAGGAGAAACCATGACCGCATCAATCATCAATAGGACAATCAAGGGCATCGTGGCCGCATCGGCCGCGTTGATCATGGCCGCCTCCATGGCTGCCTGCGGCCCGTCCGCCGCCACGCCGAGCGAGGACGCCTCAGCTTCCGGAGCTTCCGGCAACAGCTCGTCCAAGGTGACCGCGCGCACCCTCGACGAAATCAAGAAATCCGGTGAGCTCAAGGTGGCGGTGTTCTCCGACAAGGCCCCGTTCGGCTACATCGACAAGAGCGGCAAGAACGCCGGCTACGACATCGTCTTCGCCGAGCGCCTCGCCAAGGATCTGGGCGTGAAGGTCAAGTACACCTCCGTCGATCCGGCCGCCCGCGTGGACGTGCTCACCTCCAACAAGGTGGACATCACCCTAGCCAACTTCACCGTGACCGATGAGCGCAAGGAGAAGGTCGACTTCGCCAAGCCGTACATGAAGGTCTCGCTCGGTGTCGTCTCCCCGGAGAACGCCGAGATCACCGACGTGAGCCAGCTCAAGGGCAAGACCCTGATCATCGCCAAGGGCACCACCGCCGAAAGCTACTTCGAGAAGAACCAGCCCGACGTGAAGCTGCAGAAGTACGACCAGTACGCCGACGCTTACAACGCGCTGCTCGACGGCCGCGGCGACGCCTTCTCCACCGACAACACTGAGGTGCTGGCCTGGGCCAAGTCCAACAAGGGCTTCAAGGTGGGCATCACCAAGCTCGGTGACGAGGACACCATCGCCCCCGCCGTGCAGAAGGGCAACAAGGAGCTGCTCAACTGGATCAACGACGAGATCGACAAGCTCGGCAAGGAGAACTTCTTCCACAAGGATTACGAGAAGACCTTGGAACCGGTGTACGGCAACGACGTCGATCCCGATGACATCGTGGTCGAGGGCGGCAAGCTCTGACCGCCGACTGACCGGCGATCCGACGGCACGTCCGCTCGTTGACGTCCGTCGGATTCTCTTTCCAAAGCCTTCCGTGGTTTGCTCCACGGAAGGCTTTTTCATGTCGTGATAACCGTATATAGAAAAGAATTATCGCGATTTGTGCCTTTCATAAGAAGAGCATATAGCCACGCCGACGTGGAAAGATATTTTTCCCGATATCTTGTGATTATCGCTTGAAAGAAGTAAGCGGAACACAAGGGAGAAGGAAGCACTGTTATGAAGTATGCGGTGATCGGTGCCGGCGGAATGGGCATCCAGTATGGCGTGCTGCTGCAGGAGTTCGCCCACAAGGACGTCGATTTCATCGATACCTGGAAACCGAACGTCGAGAAGATCCGCGAGCAGGGCGGCGCCTACGTCTCACAAGACGGCGAGGACCGCCATCTCGTACCGATCGACATCTACTATCCGGAGGAATACACCGGCCGGCCGGACGCGTGGATCGTGTTCGTGAAGCAGATGCAGCTCGACGGCGTGCTCAAGCGCTGCGCCCACCTGTTCAACGACAAGCAGGTTGTGTTCTCCGCGATGAACGGCTACGGGCACTTCGAAAAACTCAACGAATACTTCCCCAAGGATCACATCTACGGCGGCACCGCGTTGATCGGCGCCTATGTGTACGGTCCCGGCGATTTCAACTTCACCGGTGGCGCGCACGCCAAGGCCATGAACCTGTGCGCCTACGCGGACGAGCCGACCGACGAGGTGAAGGCTTCCGAACAGGAACTGTTCGACGATTTCACCGCGGCCACCCTGAACCCCACCATCGTGGACAACTTCATCGGCATGTGCATGGCCAAGATTGTGTTCAACTCCGTGCTCAACACGCTGTGCACGATGTACCAGATCCGATTCGGCGAATTCCACGCGCATCCCGACGCGCGCTGGCTCACCGAGCAGCTGGTGGACGAAGCTTACGGCGCGGCCGAGGCGGCAGGGTTCAAACTGCTCGGCACCCGAGAAAGCGAAGTGGAGACCATCCTGCACACCGCAGGCGTGGCGCATCCGCTGCACTACCCGTCCATGTACCAGGACCTGACCAAGGGACGGCCCACGGAAGTCGACTACATCAACGGATACATCGCCAGAATCGGCCGCGAACACGGCTACGTGTGTAAGCTGCATGAGTTCCTGACGCGCGAAGTGCACCTGGCCGAACATGCCTTCGCCATCCACCATCCCGACATCGTCGCGCAGGCTAAGGCCGACGCGGGCGAGTGACCGTACGGGAACCGGAAAACAAAAAACTTAAAACGAAACACAGCACAACAAGAGAAGGAAAACAACCATGACCATCGCCATCCTCAAGAAGCCGAACGGCATCAAACGCGTCCTCGCGGCCGTGCTCGCCGCCACCACGCTCGTCTCCGTGGCCGCTTGCGGATCCAACAACGATTCCGCATCCAAGGAAAGCCTGAACACCACGAAGGGCAAGACCACTGAGATCACCGTCGGCGTGTGCCCCGGACCTTACGGAGACATGGTCGAAAAGGTCATCGCGCCGCTGCTGAAGGACGATGGCTTCGACGTGAAGACCAAGGTGTTCAACGACTACGTCCAGCCCAACAAGGCCCTCGCCTCCGGCTCCATCCAGGCGAACCTGTTCCAGCATGGCAACTATCTGAAGAAGTTCACCGCCGACAACCACCTCGACCTGACCTCCATCGGACAGACCCCGACCCTGGGCCTGGGCATCTACTCCAAGAAGTACAAGTCCATCAAGGACATCAAGGACGGCTCCACCGTCTCCATCGCGAACGACGGCTCCAACCTGGCGCGTTCGCTCGGCGTGCTCCAGCAGCAGGGTTTGGTGAAGCTCAAGGGCGAGGTCGACGCCACCAAGGCCACGGTCAACGACATCGCGTCCAACCCGAAGAACCTCAAGATCAAGACGATCGACGCGGCCCAGCTGGCCCGCTCCTTGGACACCGTCGACGTGGCTCTCGTGCCGGGCAACTACTCCTGGGCCGCCAAGCTCGATCCGAGCTCCGCGCTCGCCCTGGAAAAGCAGGATGACGGCGTGATCGAGGTGTTCGTGGTCCGCACCCAGGACGTCGATTCCGATTTCGCCAAGGCGGCCAAGAAGCTGCTGACCAGCCAGAAGTTCAAGGACGCCATCGCCAAGAGCGAGTTCAAGGACTTCGGCAAGCCGAAGACTTGGTGACCGACGCCCCACGGTGTCATACATCGGGCCTGCATGAGCCGTATAGGCCGCATGCGGGCCTTCGATTTGGACAACGACCTAAACGAAACGAGGAAATATGAGCGTCATCGAGCTGGACGACGTATCGGTAACCTTCCATGAGGGCAAGCGCACCGTCGAAGCGGTGAAGCATGTGAGCCTCAGCGTGGGAAAAGGCGAGATTTTCGGCATCGTCGGCTTCTCCGGAGCCGGCAAATCGACATTGGTGCGCACCATCAACCTTCTGGAGCGTCCGACCGGCGGCAAAGTGTTCGTCGACGGTGCCGACATCACCAGTCTGAAAGGCGTCGCGCTACGCGAGCTGCGCAAGAAGATCGGCTTCATCTTCCAGGGATTCAACCTGATCACCAACGTCACCGTCGGCAAGAACATCGAATTCGCGTTGAAGGCGGGTGGATATCCGAAGGCACAATGGGCCGACCGGATCCGCGAGCTGCTGAAGCTCGTCGGACTGGAGAACAAGATCGACAGCTATCCGTCCAGCCTGTCCGGAGGCCAGAAGCAGCGCGTGTCCATCGCACGCGCGCTCGCCAACAAGCCGGAGATTCTGCTGTGTGACGAGGCCACCAGCGCGTTGGACCTTGAAACCACGGAAGGCATTCTGGCCCTGCTGCAGCGCATCAACCGGGAGCTGGGCATCACCATCGTGTTCATCACGCACCAGCTGGACGTGGCCAAGCAGATCTTCGACCGCGTGGCCGTCATGGAAAACGGCGTGGTCGTGGAACAGGGCAACACCTTCGACGTGTTCAGCGCGCCGAAGCACCCCACCACCAAGGCGCTGGTGGAACGCTACCTCGGCATCCAGGTGCCGCCCCAGCTTGTTCCCTCGCTGCCGTCGGGCACCATCGTGGAACTGCGATACAAGGGCGACGCCGCCTTGGAGCCGCTCATCAGCCGCGTGGCGCAGGACTACGGCGTGAGTATCGACGTGCTCCACGCGAACGTCGAATATTTCGGCTCGCAGGCCATCGGCATTCTCATCGTGCTGGTCTCCGGCGCGAAGGAACGTCTGCCGCAGGCGCTGAACGAGCTGCGGACGCACGTGTTCAGCTACCGCGAGCTGGATCGTGCAAAACTGGCGGCGGCCGTCGAATCGTCCGAATCCGTCGAAAACAAGGAGGCGTGACATGAACGAAACCCTTGAAATCCTTCAACAGAACCTTGGCAAGGCTCTGCTCGACACGGCCTACATGGTGGTGGTCTCCGCCATCATCGGCGTGGTGCTCGGCACATTGGTGGCGTTGCTGCTGTATTTGACCGAAAACCGCCTGTTCACGCCGAATCGCGCGGTCAACGTCATCGTCGGCTTCATTGTTAACGCCATCCGCTCACTGCCGTTCCTGATCCTCATGGTCGTGCTCATCCCGGTAGCCCAGCTGCTGCTCGGCGACCCGTACACGCCGACGGGCGGTGTGATATCCCTGTCGATCGCCGCCGTCCCGTTCTTCGCCAGAATCGCGGAGAGCGCGTTCTCCGAAGTCGATTCCGGTCTGCTCGAAGCGGCCATCTCCACCGGCGCCACGACCAGACAGATCATCTTCGAGGCGATTTTCCCGCAGGCGCTGCCATCCTTCATCCGCGGCGTGGTGCTCACCATCATCTCGATGATCGGATATTCCGCGATGGTCGGCACCATCGGCGCCGGCGGTATCGGCGACATGGCCATCCAGTACGGCTACAACCGGTATGAGACCGGCGTGCTGGTGGCGATCGTGATCATCCTCATCGTCATCGTGCAGATCATCCAATGGATCGGCGATTTCATCGCACGCAAGGTGACGCACTGATTCGTCCGGCGTCGCTGTCATAACGTAAACCGACGGCGCGCGTGGGGCCGAAACTGTTCCCCTAAGTCGGCCATCGCGCGCGTCTTTCTTGCATAAGGCAGGTATTTCCCATGACTTCATATGTCTCTCCGGTCGCGTTCACCACCATCGCGCAATCGATTCCGCCGAACGTGTTCGCCGAAATGGATCGTAAGGTGGCGGCCGCGGTGGCAGGCGGCGCCGACGTGATCGACCTGGCGAAAGGCAATCCCGACGCGTTCCCGGCGGACTTCATCCGCGACGTGGCCAAGCGTGCCGTCGATGACCCCGCGAACGCGCGCTATTCGCCGTTCGACGGCAAACCGAGTTTCCTCCAGGCGGCCGAGCATTGGTATCGCGACACGTACGGCGTCGATCTGGATTGGAAGACGCAGCTGTTCGCCGTGGAAGGCGCCGTCGACGGCTTGGCGGCGTTGTTCGCCGTGCTCGTCTCGCCGGGCGATGCCGTGGCCTATGCGGACCCGTACTATCCCTCCTACCATTGCATGACGGTGATGAGCCGGGCGGAGGAGATTCTGCTGCCGTCGTTGCCGGAACGCGGCTTCCTGCCTGACTTGGACGCGGTTCCCGCGGACACTTGGGAGCGCGTGAAGGTGCTGGTGCTCAACTATCCGAACAATCCGACGGGCGCGCAGGCACCGCGCGAATTCCTGGAACGCGCCATCGAGCTTGCGCACGAACACCATTTCGCCATCGTGCAGGACTTCGCCTACGCCGGACTTGGCGTGCATGACCAGCAGATCAGCATTCTGTCGCTTCCCGGCGCATTCGATGTGACTGTGGAGGTGTGCTCACTGTCGAAGATGTATGCGATGGCCGGCTGGCGTGCCGGATTCATCGCCGGCAACGACGATATTGTGAGCCATGTGAAGCAGTACCACTACCAGATGGGCTCCATGATCACAGGCAATGTGCAGGACGCCGGCACCGCCGCGTTGGAATCCGACCAGAGCTGCGTGCGTGAACTGGCGGAACGCTATGCCGTTCGCCGTAAGATCGTGGCCGGAGGACTGCGCGACGCCGGACTGGACGTGTTCGATTCGGACGGCGGCATCTACGCATGGGTGCATGCGCCGGAGGGGACGACGGGTGAGCAATTCGCGGACCTGCTGCTGGAACGGGCGTCCGTGGCGGCTTTGCCCGGCACTTGCTTCGGCAAGGTCGGCGTGGATTACGTGCGGTTCAGCCTGCTCAAATCCGAGGACAAGCTGCGCGAAGCCGTAAGGCGTGTGGCCGCCGCGCTGTAAGGTGTGCGATTTTCCGGGAATGCCGTTTCAGGAATGCCGTTTTCCGCAAGGGGAGTGATATGCGTCCTCTTGCGGGGAGCGGCATTTTCATTTGTGACCTCGTCGTCTTGCGATTCCATGCTTCATTTCCGCTGTTTCCTCGATTTTCCGCCGATTGATAACCTTCCATAACTAAACGCTATGGCGATTCGTGCGTTCCATAAGCAACGTCGATAAGGCGTGGCGCGCGTCGGTGCGCGGAATGCGGTTAAGTAGGGAACCGGCGATCGCGTGAACGGCACGCGGCAACGAACCACAACCCGAGGGGGTGCGCACCATGACCAGATTCAATACTCAGCTCGTCCACGGACTGCCGGTCAACGACAACAATACCGGAGCCGTGAATCCGCCGATCTACAACTCGTCCACCTATGCTTTCGAATCGGTCGAGACCATGCCCCGTTGGGACTATGCGCGCAGCGGCAATCCGACCCGTGAGTTCCTGGAGAAGCAGATCGCGCAGCTCGAGCACGGCACCCGCGGTTTCGCCTTCGGTTCCGGACTCGCGGCCATCCACGCGGTTCTGTCGATTTTCCAACCAGGCGACCGCATCGTCGTCGGCAAGAACATCTATGGCGGCACCTATTCGCTGTTCCACGAATACTTCGAACGTTGGGGCGTCATCGTCGATGAAGTGGACACGGCCGATTACGAGGCGCTTGATGACGTGGTCTCCGGACGTTCCGTCAAGGGGAACGCGCATGGCTGTCCGGCCAAGGCCGTGTATTTCGAAGTGCTTACCAATCCGTTGCTGCAAGTCAACAGCGTGACGAGGATCTCCGAAATCGCCCACCGATACGGCGCGATCTCCATCGTCGACAACACGTTCGTCACCCCGTATCTGCAGCGTCCGCTCGATCAGGGCGCCGACATCGTCATCCATTCCGCCACCAAGTATCTGGCGGGCCATTCCGAAGTCAACGCCGGACTTGTGGTGGTCAAGGACGACGAGCTGGGCAAGCGGGTCTACTTCGCACAGAACCGTCTGGGCGGCGTGCTCGCGCCGAACGAATGCGATTCGGTGCGCCGTGGCATCCAGACGCTTGCGCTGCGCATGGACCGCCAGCAGGAGAACGCCCGCGCGATCTCCAGCTATCTGCTGCTGCATCCGCTGGTCAAGTCCGTGCACTATCCGGGACTGCCGGGACATGAATACGAGCTCGCTTCCAACGGGCTCAAGGGCGGTGGCGCCGTGCTGAGCTTCGAAGTGGTGCCGGGCGTCGACCCGGGCGACGTGCTCAACAACCTGCACATCTTCCGTCTGGCCGTATCCCTCGGCGCCGTCGAATCCCTTGCCGAACTGCCGTGCCGCATGACGCATTTCGAGCTGCCTCGTGAGGAACGTCTGAAGGTCGGCATCACCGATGAGCTGGTGCGTCTCGCCGTCGGCATCGAAGACAAGCAGGACCTCATCGAGGATCTGGGACAGGCGTTCGACATCGCATACGAGAACTATCTCAAGCGTCACGCCGGCGAGGACCTATTCGCGCTCGCGCAGCACGTATACGCCTGATTTTTACGGATCATCGGATTCCCAACGCGCTTTCGCGCCCAATAACGTTCAAGGAGCGGACATACTATGACCACGGCAACGGAGGACGGCTGTTTCGAGACCAAGGCCATTCACGCCGGATACGATCGTCAGGCGAACGCCGACGCGGTGAGCGTGCCGATCTACGCATCGGCGGCCTTCGATTTGGAGAACGCACAGCGTGGCGACGCGCTGGCCGGCGGCCGGCTGGACGGATTCGAATACTCCCGTGTGGCGAATCCCACCGTCGATGCGTTGGAACGGCGGCTTGCCGCATTGGAGGGCGGCGTCGGCGCGGTCGCATTGTCGTCCGGCATGGCCGCGGTCACTTATGCGCTGATGTGCGTTGGCGAAGGCGGCGGACGGATCATCGCCCCAGTGAACCTGTATGGCGCTTCCGTGGACGCGCTTGGCGATTTTCTGCCGAAATTCGGCATCCAGGGCGATTTCGTCAGCGACATCAACGATTTGGCCGCCGTTGAAGCGGCGATCGCCGACGACACGAAGGCGATATACGTCGAATCCGTGGCGAATCCCAGCACCGCCGTCGCCGACATCGAGGGGCTTGCGAGCTTGGCGCACCGGCACGGCATCCCATTGATCGTCGACAACACCGTGCCGACGCCGTACCTGCTGCGTCCCATCGAATTCGGCGCCGACATCGTGGTGCATTCGACCACCAAAGGCATCACCGGACATGGCAACGCGCTCGGCGGCGTGGTCGTGGATGCCGGACGGTTCGACTGGAGCAACGGCAAGTTCCCGGGGCTGACGGGCGAGGAACTGGTCATCAGCGACCAGCGTGCCGGCAAGTGGGAAAGCTTCGTCAGCCGTTTCGGTGATCAGGCGTTCATCAAGCGCATCCGCATCAAGTACCTGCGCACGTTCGGCGCGGTGCAGAGCCCGTTCAACGCATATCTGCAGTTGATTGGATTGGAGACGCTTGCCGTGCGTGAAAGACAGGAGGTGGCGTCGGCGCTGACCATCGCAGAGCATCTGAAGAATCTGCCGCATGTCACGTCGGTCAACTACGCGTCCCTGGACGGGCAGCCGACCTCCGATCTGGCGCGCAAGTACCTTCCGGAAGGCGTGGGCACCATCCTGTCGTTCACGGTGGAGGGTGACGAACGCAACGTGGAACGCATTCTGGATTCGACGAAGGTGTTCTCCTATGTGCCGAACATCGGCGATTCGCGTTCATTGATCGTCAATCCGACGAAGGTGACGCATCGTGAGGTGCCTGCCGACTATTACGACGCGGCCGGCGTCGGCGACAATCTCATCCGCCTGTCCATCGGCCTCGAAAACGTGGACGACCTCATCTCCGACCTCGACCAGGCGATAGCAGGGGCTTATTAAAAATAGTTATAAAACGATATTTAATTTTGTGAATAGGGCGCATAATCATGCGCCCTATTTCTTTTTCGTGTATGTATAAATACTTGTTATAAAGACGTGCGCTTATGTCTGATAAGTACCATGCCGTGTCGTGTTGATTCTTACTTTATTCTGTGAAATATCAACAGAAATAAGATGGCGCCATGTAAAGAAAGGGATTTTTATGTTGAATCTACAAATGATTTTGTTTTCAATTAATCGAATGCCTTCGGGCATGCGTCATGTGTTTAATCGAAGAAAAATATGTAGCTATAAACAATAGGTTTTAAAATGGGGGCTGGTGCCGTTTTGTTGGACTCGTCATTGATTCCATCACCACCAATCATGCCACAAGACCGAGCTCGCGTCGACGGTCCATGATGCTCATGCCGAACTCCGTCTTGATCCGCCTGTCCCGATACCAGACCATGTACTCGTCCAGCATGTTGATGAACCCGTCCATCGAGACGCCGGCGAAGCTGCGCTTGTGGAAGAACTCCTGCTTGAGACGGCCGAAGAACCCCTCCGCGGCCGCGTTGTCCGGACTGCATCCCTTCGCGCTCATCGAACGCGTCAGATCGTGTTCCTTGCAGATGCGGATCCATTCCGGCCACCGGTAGTGGCATCCACGGTCGGAATGGATGATTGGCTTCTCGCCGTCCTTGAGCGTGGAGCACGCGTCGGCGAGCATGCCGTTGGCCAACGCCGCGTTCGGGCTCGTTCCGATCGTCCACGCGACCGGAAGCCCGTCGTAGCAGTCGATCACGGGCGACAGGTACGCCTTGCCCGCGGGGATCGAGAACTCCGTGAGATCCGTGACCCACAGCATGTTCGGCCGCTCGGCGTGGAAATCCCTGTCCACCAGGTTCGCCGGGGCCTTGGTCAGCTCGCCCTTGTACGAGCTGTACCGCTTCGCGCTCTTGAACAGGGGCACCAGGCCGTTTCCGGTCATGAGCCTCATGATCCGTTTCGCCGACACCCTGACGCCCATGCCCTTCAGCTCCAGGTGGATCCGCTTGTACCCGTAGCGCCGCTCGCTGTTCTCGAACGCCTCGCGCACGAGCTCCAGGAGGGAAGCATCCTTGTCGGGACGTTTCATGGCGTTGAGCTGGTAATGGTAGGTGCTGCGCGCGA